>CAZZIU010000004.1:0-141684 GCA_964654545.1 uncultured bacterium | reverse complement strand
ACGCTTTGCCATGAATCCCTCTACTGAATTGTTCGCTAGTAAATATACAACACATGCAATCAAATGTCAATAGTATTGACCATATCTTATAGGATAGTCTGTACATATACCATGACAGGCTTTCAATCCATCATCAGAATAATGTGCAGTTTCGGGCAAAACTGCAATACAATTTTTTACCAATTTCTTTCCCGGATATACCCAAATAAAACCTTTACTGGTAACAGTATAATCATCATCTTGATGCCAAAAACATTGAACCGAAACGCGCAACAATTCTTTCAATGCTTCCACGTTTTTAGCATGGCACCAAAGATGACTACTATATTTTATAAAAGTATAATCTACTTCATATTGTGGCTTGTCGTGCCCCAAAACATAGTTTCCATCGATGAACCAAACATCCAACTCAACTGAATACCCAAGATTCATCGCAGTTCTAATATAATCAGGATGATTCTCTTTATCTGGATTAGCTCCAGTTAAATTACCCCTATGTGATATTATCATCTATGATTCTCCAAGAATACATTTAAGTTCTCTGTGATAATTCCTTCTTATAAAATATCCATCCAACTAGAAACCATTTCCTCCACCATAGATTCAAACGTATATTCTGGTTCCCATTTTAATTTGTTTCTAATTTCTGATGAATCTCCTCTAAGAAAATTTAATTCCTGAGGGCGCATATAGATAGGATCAACAATAATATGATCCTTATAATTCAACCCCAAAAGATCAAATGTAACTTTACACATATCCCTAATGGTTCTACTTTCTCCGGTTGCTACTATCCAATCATCTGCATATTCATTAACTGTAATTAAGTGCATTGCGCGAACATAATCTTTCGAGTGACCCCAATCTCTTGACGCATCCAAATTCCCTAAAGCTAATTTTTCTCTCATACCTTTTTTAATCTCAACTGCTCCCTTAACTATTTTATTAGTCACAAAATTTGAACCCCTTCTAGGAGACTCATGATTAAAAAGAATTCCATTACTGGCGGGCATATCATAAGCTACCCTATAATGACGCACAAGATTATAACCCAAAACCTTAGCACAACCATAAGGCGATGTTGGCGACATAGGAGTAGTTTTTCTTTGGTAACCATCATTGTCAATAGAATTTCCAAACATTTCAGATGAAGATGCTTGATAAAATTTAGCCTCAGGTACTATATGTCTACATGCCTCAAGCATATTTAACACACCAAGACCATTAGACTGAATCGTAAAAGAAGGCACATCAAAACTAATTCGGACATGACTTTGGGCCGCCAAATTATAAACTTCATCAGGCTGCACCTCAGATAAAATTTTATTTAACGAATGAACATCCAATAAGTCTCCATAATAAGTTTGAATATTCCCTAAATGGTCAATTCGACTACCTTGATTTTCAGGAACAGAATTTCTGCGTATCAACCCATAAACTTCATATCCTTTAGATAATAAAAGTTCAGAAAGATAACTACCGTCCTGACCAGCAATTCCAGTTATAAGCGCCTTTTTTTTCATCGTTTAATTCCTTCCATATTCAAACTAAGCAAAGTTCCATTATCTTTATCCATATGAGGTATATATGATTGTGAATGGTCATCAAAATCCGAATGTTCTGTATCTCTCCAATCATACATTTTAACATCATATATACCAATATCGTTTAACAAAGTATTGAGACTTTTAGTATCATAAACAGTTTTGTGATATATAGTATCATCTCCCATACACATCTTGCCATATAAAGGCCCCAAAAAAGTTTCTAATGGCATATCGTTAATAAGATATAATCGTGCCATTGAATAAAAATCTGGGACAGCAATTCTCAAAACTCCTCCAACCCTAAGGCAACGAATCCATTCCAAAAGCAAATCTACAACTTCTTCTCTATCAAAATATTCAATAACACGAGAAGCATATATCAAGTCTACAGAATTATCTTCATAAGGCAAACTCGCTATAGCATTAGAATCTAAATGAGAATAATCTCCCCCATCAATATGAATCCAATCTTCTCCAAAGTTTCTCCAACCACAACCTAAATGTAGTTTAATCATTTTTAAAAATATCCATTTCCCTTAAATCAGGCCAATCAGAAATAACCCATTTTCGAGCAGGAGTTTCTATGGCAGTTGGCAACTTATCTAAACCCAACTGTGCCGTTTCTGGAGTCATGTAATAATGATACCCTATCGAAGTAATATTTTGTTCTCTCCAAGGAATGTTGGGATCTCTCCCATCATAGGACATTTTTTTAAGTTCATCTCTGGCTCCTCGATTATCTGTCAAAATCATTCCACCACGACCCAAACTCAAATGTTTTTGAAACTGAAAACTCAAACACATATATGTGTTCGGAATATAACTATTCTGCTTCCATAAAACAGCGGCATCAATAACATCATCTGTCAGATAATAATAATCGACCCAATCCTCTTCTTTCCACTCCAAAACAAGTCCAAGTTTCTTTGACAGGGCTGGAATTGAAATATAAGTTTTTACTGGAACCTTAATCGTTTTAATATTATTATATACCAAACACAATTCAATTGCATGAGTGCAACAATCTACGGCAACGGCATATGGTGACCCATAAAAATCTGCAATCTTATTTTCAAATTCCGAAACTATATCAAAAGACACTAATTCTCCTCCACTGGATGGGTATTATGATATTGTTCTCCAATTACAGAAAGTCTTTTAATTAAATCAATATCATCGACATCTTTAACAAAGAAAATATCTGACCCAATTCTTAATGCTGGAGTATATCCATATTCATTTGCATATTTAATCATATAATCATCACCAAGAACAGTATGCTCTAAACTTAAAAGTTCGGGATTGCATTTATCTAAATCCAAATGAGGTAATGCCATTTTTTCAGACCCATCAATATCAACAGATACAAAATTGATTTTAGAAAACTTTTCAGAGTTTTCGTCTAAAATACTATTAATAGTTCTAAACAGCACTTCATGTCTTCCGTTTAAATATCCATCAATCTCTTTTATATTCCTGTCCCCATAATATGGCTTGTAATCCGAATTTTCATAATAATATTCTAAACTAAAATCTGTTGTGCTTAGAGATGCCCGATAATTTAAAGAAACTTCTTTCGATACACCATCCTCATCTGCTGCTGCACAACTATAACAAACAGAATTTGGTCTATTATTTTTAAGCATATCAAAATAAGATGGATGCATTTCAATACAAATCCCATTCCATCCGTTTTGTTCTAATAGAAAAGTATTACTAAATCTAATACCATCCAATGCCCCAACGTCTAAAAAAGTTCCATTTTTTATATTTTTCTCAGAAAAGAATTGAGTAATAATCGAATCTTGTCCTGCCTGGCCATAATATATCATATAAACTCCTTATCATTCTCTTGTCCCTTATACGGACCGGTTTTATACTCATAAACTAAAGTTTCATCTTCTAATACCTCATAATTATGTCCACCCCTAAATGTCAAAGAACAATCTCCAACATTTAATACATCTGTTGCAATAATTGTATCATCTAAATCATACATTATAATTTTAACACGCCCTTTAATCACAACCCAAGACTCTTGAGCGATCACTTTCTCCTCCCCCGATTTCCATATATGCTTATGTGGGCGAAAGGTCTTTCCTTTTTCCATATTTAACGCAGACAATTGAATAAACTGGTCTTCTGCCGCAAGATCAGTTCTTCCAGAAGCAATATCTTCGATTCGATTAATTGCGTGTAATAAAACATCTGCATCAACCTTTGAATATATCCTTTTCATTTTCTTCCCTCCATCGGCCGACCATCAATAACTGCTTTTATTTCAGGCCATAGATTATATCGGTTTAATATTAAATCTCTCGCTTCCGCCATTGCATTAATATTTTCAGTCGTCGGGACAGTTTCAATTATTTCTAAAACTTGCTCAATAGCTATATCAACATTATCAATATCAATAACATGATAACTCTGTTCTGGTAAAAACTTGTCAATATTTGGACATCCCCAATATATAGGCATAGTCCACGATAACAACGAATCAAATATTTTCTCACTTAAACAATTCTTATTCTTGGAATTTTCAAAAGCTAATGTATAATGATATGGATGTAGCCCTTTAAATTTACAATAACCATCATAATTTAAGGAACCCTTCCAACACTCACTAATGCTCCCAAAGGTTTCAATTCCGTATTGACCATAGACATCAATATTTTTATAAGAATCCACAAACCTTTCTAAAAAATGAACTCTTTTTTTGTGTCCGTCTAAACCAACTTTACCACTTGTAATTGTACTTAATAGTTTCGTTTTATGCGTCTTATCATATTTCAAATTTAAAAGATCATCATATGAAGGTTTAACTCTCCAAACAGAAATCAAATGATGTCGAAGGTCAGTATATGTTCCTTGAAAAAATAAATCATCGGGAAATTCTAATCTTGGATAGATAACTTCAGGTTCTTCTCTTTGAAAAAATAAAATTTCACTATTCGGTATACCTATAGGAAGCCTACCAAAACCTTCACTCGTTCCATCCATAACGATGTGATAATCTGCCAATTTTGGATCATCAACCGCCTCTATATTTTTCCAAATTCCAGACCTTTCGGGAGTCTGAGATTTATATACTCCCAAAAGATCAGAAGAAGACTGACCCCAAGAACAATAAAATATTATTTTTTTCATTCAAAGACACCAACGCACCATCATCATATCAACTCCATCAATTCATCAATAGTAAACCTCTCACATTCATCAGAAGTCGGCATACCCTCTACAATTCTTTCGTGTAAATTTTCGCCCGGTTGTATTCCAATAACTTTAGGCTCAACATAAACCCCATCATTATACTTTTGATACATTGCTTTCAATAAATCTCCATTTTTAACACTTTTCATTTCTGGACAAAACGGATCAGACGAAGTTGCATTATCCAAACAATCAAAGATAAGATCAATCGCTTGGTCAACCGTCCAATAAAATCGCGTTGCTTCCGGGTCAGTTACAATACAAGGCTCACCATTCTGTATCAAGTCCTTCCATTTACATAGAACAGATCCAGTAGAATACAAAACATTTCCATATCGAACAATTCTATAATCGCACCCAGGGTTTAATGATTCATATTGACGAAACAAAGACTCCATTAACATTTTTGATGCGCCATATGTACCAGAAACTCTACACGCCTTATCCGTACTAATACCAATAACAAAATCAACATCATACTTCAACGAAAAATCTAAAACATTCAAACTACCTATTGTATTAGATTTAATACACTCCCTTGAGAATTTTTCTGCAAGACCAACGTGCTTAAATGCAGCAAGATGAAATACACCATCAACTCCAAGAAATGCCTGATTAACTTCAAACACATCTGAAACATCACCCGGAAAAATATCTATCGAATCGTATTTTTGTTTTAGCTCCAAAAGAGAACCCTCATCTCTGGACATAGCCCTAACGCGGCCACCAGAAGATAAAATTCTACCAATCAACTCTTCTCCAAGAAACCCACTACCTCCTGTCACCAAATACAATTTTCCATTTTCAATTTTCATTTATTTTCTCCGATCTCTAAAAGAAATTCATAATCATTTTTAAAGTTTCCTATTTCTTCAGAGCGATCTTGATACATCTCTTTAATTATCAATTTGTCTTCTTCATACATACCTTGTATATTAATCTTATTCGCATATTGACCATCGCTTAATAATTCTATTTTTAAAGCACACCATCTATCTTTGGTTCCTAATATTTTATATCCATCCCCCTCTGCCATAGCACTCCCACGAATTTCCCAATCCCAAGGAGACCAATTTGAGTATAAATATCTCAAAAAATATTTTCTATTCCAAATAGAAAATTGTGCTGTTATCCTATAAAGAGAATCTATTGTTTTTATGCTACGATTTTGATTCAATTCTAAAATATCAAAATCTGAACACTCTTTATATAAACTAACATCAGCCGGATCTCTACTGTATTGAAGAGAAGGCTGCAAATCTATTCTACCTACCGTCTCATTCAATTCACCTAATAACATTTCATACAAACTACGATCAAATGGTCTCACAATGCAAAAATCATCAATACCAAAAATGAAATGCTCATCATCAATCGAATTAAAATATTCGATCAAATAGTTAGACCATCCTTGAGCCCCTCCGATCTGCTCCTTAGCCATAGACACAAATTCAAAATTATCAGGCAAAGAGAAATCTGGTTCACTAAAACCCAAAACCTTAACCTCAAAATCATCTCCCCAATACTTATTAAAGAAATATGAAAATGCTTCAATAACAAACAAATGAGAATCGCAGGTAGGAATATACACTTTCATAATAGTCTTTCTATCAAACCCATATCAACAATGTCTTTAGGCTCTTTCCTTTTATTTTTCAATTCTCGAATCACATTCAAACCTGCAAATTTCATTCCATCAAAATAAAAATGATTCGTCGGATTATACAACACATCATCTATAGCGACAGTGTAATTATGAATCTCATCATTATGACTATGTATATCTGAATGGCCCAATATAGCGTTACCTGATGTCAGATAATCTAGATCATTGCCTTCCCTAAGACCATATAAAGATAGAATTGAACTGGCGGTAACACAATAATCTTCGCTATCCAATCCATTATCTCCTATATACCGTGAATAATAATCCAACATGGAATAAAAATTAGGATAATAAACCATATTAGAATTGTTAATATAATGCATACTATTCTCATTAAAAAAGACCCGAGACAAACGAAGAGTCTCAGCATGAGTATCATTAATGTGACAAGAATGATTTCCCAAACCATATATATTCCTAATTTTATTTTTTAACGTCTTAGCCTGTTCCACATCATCCAATTCTACCAAATATACTCGCATAGGATAATTACTAGTAAAACATAAACGAGCCTTATCTAAGAATCCAGAAAAATTATTATTCCAAGTTCCTCCCCATTCTTCCCCCAAATACAATTGTCGAACTATATTCAGCGCACCGTTGGTGCATACAATATCCTTCACATAAACAAGATCAGATTCAGATGTCAATATCTCTTCTGCCCTATCTAAAAGATTCATCGAAGTAGCAGATGGAAACAAACTCACAACATAAGTATTCTTTTTCAATTTCGCATATTCAACAGCCATCGCATCTAAATATTTTTCATCTAAACCCAAACGTCTGAAATAAAAACTACTACAATCATACTCACCTTCAGACATATCATTTGTAGTATGATAAGACACTGGCTTGTCATACAATAAACAAGAAGCAACTCTATGAGAACCATTCAACAAAAAACCATCATCAGTTACAGGTACGGTGTCTAGTGTGTCATCATAACCAATACTCTTAATCGAATCTAATATCTGATGAAATGTTAATAAGAAATCTTCAAAACTATTTTTACTCTCATTATCGATTTCATTGAAACCATTCCAAACTCTCAAATGCCTCTCATATAAATCTAAAGCAAAATTTGTATTATAACCATTCTCTCTATACTTGGCATATAAAAATTTAGAAACAATATCAATTCGTGTATTAGTTAGAAAAAAATCAGCCGACATGTTATCAGTCATATATCACACCAACCTTTCTCTTCGATTATTCTTTTTTCTAATCCTATCTCCCATATCAATTTGTCTCTGTCTATCTTTTTTATGATCATTGATAGGATTATCATCATTATACACATACAATGTATCTTTAATAAAACGAACTCGCTCTCTGGCCATCTCCATCATAGGAAACATCAAAGCAAAATCCCAAGCCATTTCATAAAATGTTCCATCATCATCGACCATATCGTCTTCAGTCAGGCGTTTGGCTAAATTGTAATTGAAAGTACGAAGATGGCTTGCGCGCCATGCAGGATCATCTCTAAAGGTCCCATCTTCCACTATATTCTTCGGATATTCAGTAACATGAAAAGACGAATCGCGACCACTAGGATGTTGAACATAACTTCCATAAGTCATCCAACAATCTTCATGCTCATATACATGATCCAATATCGACAGCACATATTCACTCGCCAGCCAATCGTCTCCATCTAAAGTTACGATTACATCATCATCAAATGCATCCAAGTTTTGAATCATATGATAAAGATTATACAATGCTCCCATATTTTCATCGTTCTCAATAAGCGTAAAATAATCACCACAGTCATATTCTTCGATAAATTCTTTAATCACATTTACCGTATTATCTGTGGAACAATCATCAGTTATGATATATTCAAAATTATCATAATCCTGACCCAAAACACTTATTAGAGTATTTCGTATATAACTTTCAGAATTATACACTGGCGTAATAATTTTAAAATGAACACTCATATCACATTCTCTAAAATATACTTCGACTTTTGCTTCTCATTCCAAACTTGAGGTAACGTCGCATAAGGCAAATGCTGCAATGTAATTTCACTCAATATCTTATATTCATCTTGAACAATTTCTTGATGCAAAATACCATTCACATCAAAAGGCCAACCTCTATCTGGATCTAGATTTTGATCCATTCTAGACGACGAACCCTCAGACACTAAACAATCATATACATATATATCATTGCAATCTGTGTTTACATAAATTATTTCTCCCCTTAAATATGAAGCAATTCCTTGGCACATATGAGGATAATCATCTGCCAAATTAAGATCATCTAAATATCGAAAATTCTTCTCAATTGCGTTATTCGACAAGCAAAGGGGTGGCTCCCCTCCGGGGCAAGTAACACCATCCCAAACGATCTTCGGAAAAGCTGCATATCTCTGATCTAAAAATGACCAAAGAAACGTACCATTTCCCAATGGAATTGTTGAACGTGGATCTTGTCTATCAGGAGGAGACTGCCTGATCGTGTCAACATAAGGACAAGTTCCGCTTAAATAATCAAATCTAGATTTTTTCTGAAGCTCATCTATACACTCAAATGCCATAGGGTAATAATAGTCATCACCATCAACTGCCATAACATGAGTATATTCTCTTTCCTTATAGATTTTTCGATAAGTATCATAACGAGCATTATGACCCATTCCACTCTTACCGTTAGATTCGGTCACATGAATATCATAATCTTTTGCAAATTTATCTTGAATAGATTTTGTATACGATCTGTCAAGAGAATTAACAACAATCACAATATCAAAATCGAAAGGAACTGGTTCCTGAGATTCAATCGACCAAACACACCTCTCTAGATGTTCAATCGATATGGATGGAGACACCAAAGGTATCACGCACATGTTCTCAATATTTGAACGCAGCATTATTTCCCATCTTTCAAAAGACTTTCCATAAAATCCATCCACTCATACTTCCTCATATTCCAACCATAAAAATTGTTATAATATGAAGTTTGCATCTTGAGAATATCCTGAACACCAGGATTCCAAAAAGCATCAATCGCATGACTCAAGATATTTGCAAACTTTTGAGCATGACGAGCAGGATCAGATTCCCAATTATACATCCAAGCATAATCGGTACCCGTTTCAGTTAGTGCTCCATAATTAGGAACAACAGCCAAACATCCAGCAGCCATAGACTCAAGCAACACACGACAAGACGTTTCTTCGTATACGCTAGGATATGCAAGAATGTGCGAAGTCTTCAATCGTTCCCGTATCTGATTATTAGGAAGACTCTTATAATAGTTCACACACTCCAACTGATCTAGTCGATCGAACAATACCTGAAACTGCGAATCTGCTTCTTCATTACCATACAACCTAAAACTAGAAATCACATCAACTTCAAAATCATCACGTTGCTGCGACAAAACACGAATCGCAGACTCCAGAATATGCAAACCCCGATGTGGTGTAGAAAAATAAATTAACTTAATCTTACCGTCTTTAGGCTTCTCATGAACAGGAATTTCATTAATAGCATTCTTTAGTACAATACCCTCTTCATATGGAATACCCAAATAACGAGCATATTTGTCCTGCTGCCAATGAGACACAAATACAATTTTCTCAAATCGTTCTCGTGATTTAACATCTTTCAAATGTTCAGATTCAGGATCACCAGGAAGATCATGCAACCATAACAATGCCGGGCGATCATCAAAAAACTCATCCCGGACGCGAGACTGTATAATGTTAAACTCTTTCCAAAGATCGGCAGGAAGATGAGAATACAGTTCTTCCAATAGAAGTTCTGTGCCACCCTTTGCATTAGGATTGATCATATTCTTCGTCAAATCAAACCTAATATCTGCACTATCGTCAACTATATTTAATGAGAATTCCGACATAATTTACTCCCAAAATAGAGAAAAGGCGACGAGGAGATATAACCCTCGCCGCCCTTTCCGTCCGCTATTATATGGTTATATGATGACTAGTTCTTCACCATACCGTAGCGCGCGGTGCTCGTAGCCGTAGGCTCCTGAGTAACCTCCCAGTTACCATACGCCTCAACCGTGCTCTTGATATGAGAAATCTGAGCGCGGAAGTTCTTAACACCAAAGCGAGCGCGCGCCTCAGCCTCGGTCAGAGTACCACCGTTTGCAAGATAATCAACAACCTTGCGAGTCTTACTACCAGGACGAAATGCCATAATTTACAGTTTCCTATTTATCAGCTTATCAAATAAAGTATATCGAGAATCGCTGACTCATTCTCAAATACATACATCAATATGTAGATCAACTACACGAAAAAACTTACTTCCATTTACTAAAAGTCTTCGCCATATCCACCAGCATGGGAATCTAACCACTCATCGAACCAAGCTAAAAGATCGTCGTCATACCCACCAATCAATTCCGTTCCAGAGAAAACCTTTGGAACAGTTTTCGTCATTTCATGCTTCTCGGACAAAGCATGAAACTCCATAACCGACATTTGCTCAGGAACAGATACTTCAACATAAGGTATATTCTTTTCCTGCATTACCTTTTTCAACTCATCACACCAACTACATGTTTGAGATGTCAGTACCGTAATCATTTTAGGAAACCCAAAAATCTACAAAATTATCCTGAACATCAAACTCCACAGACTTCCTCTTCCCAAACTGATCGGGAGCTTCGTAACGCTCCTTAATATCTGCCATCCAATTCTCAAGATTGATGTTCTCATTAGGAACAATCGTACCAACAATAACAGCCTTATTACGATCTGCCATATCTACTCTTCCTTTTTCTTATCTATAATATAATTTAATATGTAATACGAATCTACAATATCCGAAACTGGATTAATAACTTTAGATGCTCTAGGCGTCAACAGCCCCTTCAAATCTACCTTAGGATTATCCTCGCAAAATTTTTCATACATTTGTTCTTTATTTGCGTTGCCTTTACCTGTAGCATATTTCTTAATAGCTGAAGGTGCAGCAACTTCAAAATCAACACCAAATTCCCATATTCGATCTTTTAGTATTCCAGTATTTTCTGCAATATTAAAAACTCTACCAGTAGATCCAAACGAATATCCCTCAATGCAAACATAATCCACATCATGATTTTCTATAGCATCTAATGCCCAAGATGATATTATATCATACCGATCTTGATCTGAATCAAATTTCTCGTGTATATTTCCATTTATATTTGACTCTTTATATTTCTCGAATCGCGCTAAGTTAGATAGAAAATAGCACGTCACAGACGAGAAGTCAATGAGTTTTTCATCTGATATACAAATGGAAGGAGAAGTCAGAGAGTAATCTATTCCAGCATATATCGGCAATCTATTCTTCCTCTTCTAAATCGTAATCTATGTTATACGTTCCGCAAAATGGACAATATCTTGCCTGCTCTAAATACCCATCCATCCTAGTGCATACTGAATATTCAATACCACACTCTTGACATTGTAAATTTAATTCCATTATTGGATCATCTTCTTCAAAATCAATCGGCATATCCAGAACTCCTAAACAATTTCACATCCTCCAGCAGAACATGCCAGCTCTTGCGATCCTAATGTCTGATCCGTATTTTCATACTTTGCTAAATCGGACCAATCGACCGATTTGGGCATTCTCTTCGATTGTTCATTATATTCTTCCTTTGAGCAATCAGTATACGGAGCTTGCTTGTAAATGTGATCTGAAAAAGGCAAGAAAGATATTCCACTAATCTCATCAAAGTGCTTATATACCCAAGCACCAACTTCAAACCATTCGTCCTCTTTTACCGACACTGTGCAAGAAGGTTTATGCTCACACCATGCCCTCTGATACACCAACCAATGTTCCAATTGCTCAATCGCACTCATATCTTTTCTAAAAATAGCATTCGAGGGAGCCTTCACCGGAAACGAAAATACCCAATTGTGGGTTGGCTGCATTATGTCATCCTCAACCGGAAAACCAGCATCGACCATCATCTTCGCAAGAGGATCTTTCTTATCACCACGAACGGTACGAATGTAAAATGGATTATGTCTCGCATGAATTCCACTTGCAGCATCAACCAACTGAGATACTGTACCGCTCGGCTTAACACATGTAATCGCTGTCGATTGATTAATGCCTAACTTTTTAGCCCATTCTTTATTGGTATTAACTGCAATTTGACGCAGTGCTCTGAGTCGATCTTCTAGATTCTTTTTCTTACCATTAGTTAACTCACTGTCCATAATTCCAGTTAGACTGACACCGAGCAATCTTTCTTCTTCGCAATTCTTCTTCCAACTACTTCCAACATATCGAAATGATGTCAGTGTCGATTGCATTGTTCCGAGTATCGTCGCTAAACGAACCTTACGCTCTAGCTCTTCCATAGAATCACTTGGGCGAACAATAACTTCAGACAAATTGCAAAACTGCTTCGACCGTAGAACTATCTCACTACACGGATTAGTTCCAAACTGGTGATCGGGATCTCTTCTTCCACCTTCAATAGCTTTATTCTGTGACGCTTTGCGTGAGAAGATTCCTCTCTCACCACTCTTACTCTCATACAATGAAAGCCACTCTGCCATAAAGATTCCAATATCAGGCTTCTCTGTATATGCAGCAGAATTGTTTGAAAGCGCACGCTGAGAATTTGCAATATGCCATTCACCACTCTTCGCGTGTCGCATTCGTTCATCTGACAGATTAGACAGAGAAAGTAATGCAGAACGACGCACTCCACCAACAACTACAATTTCAGCAATCTTGCATACTAGATCATGACATTCAATTGAAGTCAACTTACGACCAGAAGCACCAGAAAAAACACGAACGCAAAAATGAAAAAGTTCATCCAAAGGACCCGGACCAGAAGCTCGACCACCGAAAGTTTTCAATGGAGCTCCAGCTGGTCGAACCTTACTCAAATCCCAACTAGGAATTTGACCAGTATATAGCATTGCGATCAACTCTTTAAAGGCTTTTGCCCAACCCAATTTAGAATCTGCAACAATGATCGTAGTCTCTGTTGGGTGAAATTCTTCAGCTACAACAGGCAAAGAATTTGTAAACTGTCTTTCGACAGAAAAGCCAACACCAGTACCATTCATTAGAATGTACAATATTTCATCAAAAGAACGAGGATTATCAATTGCGACAAAAGAGCAATTATAACCTGCAATATTCTCTCGCGCCAATGCTTCTCCTGCGGTCATCAAACAACGCATAGAGGGCATCACCTCAAGAGATAATACTGCATTCTCCAATTCTTCTCTATCTGCTGTAGATAGTTTACCTTTGGTGTTCTCCTTTAACTGCCATTCAAAAAAATCAAAATATCTAGAAACAGTTTCATTCCATGTTTCTCTTCTACTCTTCTCAGGCAACCATCTAGCATATCGCGATAAATGTATAAACTGCTGATACAGTGTAGGCAAATCAGTTTCAGTTTGCATCGTCATCCCTTTCTGACGTTAATTCAGACCAAGACACAGGAAAAAGTGGACCTATCTTTTCATCCCAAAGTGAGGCCAAATCTCGAATCTCTTTTTGTGCCGTGGCTTCACTACGCAAATGATATGCTCTAGCCCAAGCTGCAAGCGATCCTGTCACATAGTACGATGTCATCATGCCTTGCGGCAAAACCATACGCGCCTGCTCTGCACAAACACCAGCCTCTAACATTTCTTCGTATAAACGAAGTGATGTTCTATATAGTAATTCCACACGCGCCGAAACGCGATATTCATCAAGTATTTCAGGAAAAGTAAATTTACGTCCACGAGGATCCAACAACGGATTGATATATTCGATAGTCTTGGTTTGAGAAGAACCTTGCTTCACATTTTTCGGATTAGAACGCCAAGCATCAGGCATATAAAATTCAGGTTGATCTTTAACATATCGCCTAGACACCTCATTGTAACAAAATCCTACCATATGCTTAAATCTCTGTCTCGCAACAAAGATAGGTACAGTTTCTCTCAAAGTTACCATAGGATGTCCAAATGGAGTCCAATGACCATGTGTCGCCAAATAACGAATTAGCTTTTCATCTTTACGGTCTAGATCATCGACATGCTTATCGAAACTCACTCTAGCAGCATTTACTACGGTCAGATCACTTCCCATATGATCAACCAACTCAACACTCATATCCATATCAAATCCTCTTCCAATTATGAAAAGCAGCTACAGCAGATATACCTTTATATGTATTGCTGTCTATAATATCGGAAACATATTTCCAATCAGAAAGCACCATATCATTTATGTCTTTCTCATAAACATTTTCTGGCCATATGCAAACTGAATATCCAGCTTCAATCATCTTCAACTGTTGAGACAATACTTCCTTATTTCTCGGCTCATTATCAAACACTAATACACATTTATCTTTAGGAACAACGCTATCTAATTTAGCAAAATCAGCACCAGACACAGCAATACCATTCCCCAAAAACAACGAATCAATTGGACCTTCTACCACATATATCTTTTGGCTCTTATCCACACGATCCAATCCATAAATCATAGGATGATCAGATAGCTTCAGCGTCAAATACCTTAGATTATTTTTAGGATCAATTGCTCTACCAGTCAAACCAATCAACTCACTATGCTCATTATAATATGGAAAAAGTATTCTAGCAGAATGCCCCGCTATTCTATCCTTATATTTGTCTGATATTTCTTCCAACTTTTCTTCATCGTCTAGATAATACATATACCCATAATGATCGGATGAGATTTTTCTACTCTTCGCAAATTTTATTGCCGAATGACTAATATCACATTTCGACAATTTAATGGCACCAATCTTGAGCAAAGGATCTACGCTATGAAACTTAGGAGCTTCAAAATTGTATGGCACAACCTCTTCTTCCTTTTTATCCCTAAATGTTCTATTACCTTTAAATCTTTCCATAATATATGAATTATACAATGCCACATCTACATGCTTCAATAGACTACCCAAAGAACAGCCCACAGAACAATTATGACACTTAAAAATTAGAGAATCTTTCAACTCATAAACGTATCCCCTCGCCTTGTATGCGTTCTTTTCAGAATCACCACAAAACGGGCAACGAAAATTATAAAGATTGTTATTTTTTTGCTGAAAACGATCTAGCTTTGGGGACACAAGTTTAATAAACTTATGATCTACATACGACATTCTAGTTCCTAAGAGAAGGGCAATCCTCACCACAAACGACTTTATCTAATGCACGACACATCCTCTCTGTCTCTGCAATATGTAGTTCTAGATTTCTTATATCTAATTGACCATTCTTCTGCATTTGCAGCAATTCGCCAAACTCAAAATATGCTTTCGGCGTCCAACCAGGGCATCTTATTTGAATAGGATCAGGAGAAAAATGTTTACAACCCGCTCCTATCACGAATATCATCAAGCAAATCTTCACCAAGAGTAAGCGGTTCGTTGAGTGCTTCAATCGCCTCTTTTGCATTATCAATAACCTCTCCTAACTGCTTATTTTCTCTCTCAAGAGCACTGACTTTTTTAGTAACTCTAACTAATCCATATATAAGAACAAAAATAACTACAAAAAAACCACTAACGATCAGTAAATTAGTTGTCATATCTATCTTCCATATAGTTTGGAAATAGGATCATTTTTACCTACTTTAAGGTAAGTAATTGCACCAGTATTTTCATCTTCTATCATAATTGAACTACTAGGATTTAGCTTTGCGTATTCTCTAACTGCATTTCCAATTTCTTCATCTTGAATATATTTTGCAAATCGCTCACTCTTCATTTTAGCAGATCGGCATTTAGTGTAAGTACCAGCGTCGACCACAAATACCTCACATCCATTATATCTCTTTCTCTTTAACACCTTAGATCGCATTCTAGGTCCAGGAGGATCGCCCTGCAATCCAGCAACAGAGGAAACAGACGTACCAACAGACGCACCCTCTTCTCTAATCAATTCCGAAAATTTCTTCATTTAGATATTCCTTAATTTCGAGATTATAGTTACGTCTAATGGTATGTCACTGCTCAATATATCTCTGCCTCTAATACCCTCAACCCTATCTGGCATATATCCTAAATAAACCAAAAAAGTTTTCAATTTTACATAATCCTCAAAGTCAATTTTGAAAAATAATATTCTAGTAGCAGCATCAACTGGAAACACATTATACAATATGATAATATGGTTCAATATCAATCGATCTTTCAACTCACCCGTCTGTGTGTAACGGTTAAATAAACGCTTAATATATTTAATACGCTTCATGTCATCGTAAAATTCATCTATATTTTCGCAATGAATATTATCATAGGCTTTTAGCGCATACATATCCACATTATGATCAGTCAAAACATCAAATAGCATACCAAATTATCACTTCTATATTATATCAATTAATCAACATCTCCAGTCACAAGCACATTCGCAGTGGTAACATTTGTCGCAGTCAATGTCGCAGCTTCAGATCCAACAGCAGCTCGGTCCACTACCTTCTTAATATGTGTATGATTCGTAATCACACCAGTCTTAATCATCATCTCTCCATTACCGCTCCAATGCGCCGCGGCTCCGGAGCCCTGAGCATTTGCGCTAAAGGTCAGAATATTAGTACCATTACCATTACCTGCATCGTGCCAATGCCAAATTATACGAAAGGCGCCGCCGCTGTTATTAGCAGCTTCAATATATGGGCGATTACCGGCACCATGACCAGCAACATGTACCTTCTGATCGAAAGCAACATCCGCGTACACATTAGTACCAAATGCTGTAGTTCGAGTGTGCCATGTAACACCAGTTACGTTTGCAGCACCAGTACCAGGACCAGCCGCGACTCGATAATCGGTACTTGACGCACACAACACTTCTTCAAGTGTTCTGCCCTGCTTAGTCACCTGCTGAGTCCAACCTTGATTGCCCACATACGTCTCATTTCTATCATTAATCGCAGGGCGCGCCTTACGACCGGTATTTCTATTTTTCTGCCATGTTGGTTGCTTATCACCACCAGCAGTGTTTCCAAAACCCCAGAGTGCCATGTCATTCTCCCTTCGGTATTCTACTACCTATTCCTTTAATCTATTTATACGAAACCCAACTTCTTGAGCTTCGCAATCGTTGAATTTGCCGAAGTATGATGCACACCTATACCACCAGCAGCTTCAAATTCCTTTATATTCTTGATGTAGTCGTCAACTAAAATATTAGGCTTGCCTGCTGCATTTAACGCATACTTCTGTTTATCTTCTCTCATTACCAAGTTAATCTTATTTTTAGGAATCCTCATGTTTCGATCTAACCAAAGAAGTTTACCATCATGGCTGTATCGATTTGGATCATTTCTCTTCTTCTTATATGCAGATAAAATTTCAACGTCATGGCTTTTTAGAAAATTCCACAACTGTTTTCCATCTTTCATCCAATTAAGATTTTCCCAAAATTCAACTCCAGCATCCGTAACCATTTTATGCAATCGATTATTGGACACTTCAGGATGCACATTTCCTTTATCATCCGTCATTGCCTTGCATCTAGCTTTCCAGTCCTCAATAGACATTCCGCATAGCTCTTTCACTCCACGAGCATAATCAGCTACCACTCCATCCATGTCCAACATAATAATGGGCGAGTCGTCTCTCGCCTCAATCAATAACTGCTTATACGTCTTCACTTACTCTCTCTCCCAACCCTCAGGCAACTTATCAACATACATGTCACTCTTATTGTCGTAATACTTTCCTTCCTTTGGATCATAATAGAGTATGGCACCATTCTTGAATCTAAAAGGTCCTTCTAGACCACGAATCTCTGGATACTCTTTAGAATCAATTGCTGGCATAGACTTAAACTTAGACTGAAACTTACGAAAGTGGTCTCTCGCACCAGCTTCGTCCAAATCATTATTTGTATTAGGCGTCTGACCTGGTGTCATCTTCTTATACTTGTTTGCGCTCTCATCAGATCCCCACTCTAGAGCCTTCTCTTTAAGGTCCTTCACAAATGATTTGATGTCAAACTGCTCAACCTCTTCGCCATGAACTTTCTTCTCAGCTTTACGAGCCAACTCTTTAGCTCCTGGACGACCACCCCTAACCTTCATAGTCTGCTTCTTCGTAGCACCACGAGCAACACGAGGCTTGAGCTTTGTAATCTTTCCGCCTCGCTTAAGGAAGTCAGCCACAGTCTCTTCATCCCAATATTGAGCTTCTTCCCAATCGACCGACTCACCTACGGTAGGATTAATAACAACAGGATCTTTCTTCCCATTCTTACCTTCTTTCATCTTAGATGAAATTTTCTTTCTACGATTATGTAGGTACTCATCAGAACTATCAACGTCGCCATCATTATCAATGTCCCTATCATTTCGATCTTTGAAATTCTTCTTGAGTGCCTTCTTATTTACGTTATCTAGACCACCCTCATGTATAAATTTCTCAAGAAGATTATTAATATCTTCATCACTCAATCCAGAGAAAGATTCCTTCTTAGCTAGTTTTGCAGCCATTTGCTGCTTATGCTTCGCAACTTGCTGTTTATGAAATCTATCCATTCGTTCTCTTTCGCGGCGGGCCCGAACAGCACCAGGAGTCTCTCCGTGCTTCTCAATATGTTTTTTGGCATCTGCCTGAAATTTCGCATGTTGCTCACGATCTCTTTTCTCATCTGCGGCAGTATACTTTTTCTTAGGCAAATTCATCCTATGAGCACCACGGTACTTACCCATAGAATCAGCTGGCTCATAATCACTCTCAGTGATCATCTCAGAATCATCTTCTGGAAGATTCGCAGTAACACGATCAACATATTGATCAGAATCACTCATTCTAATCTTCTCATCAGAATTTACAACAGACGATACAGCATCAAGTAAACCTTTATCTAAAGTTTCAGACCCAGACATTCCTACAGTATTCTTTCGATTATTATCGCTCATTATCCTACACTCCTACTTTGCCTAGCAATATCTACTTGGCGTTGATGTCTATCTCTCATCTGTTTAAGCCTATCGGCTGTTCTTTTTTTAAGTGCTGTTTGTCTTTGTGCCAATCTACTCTTTTTATAAGATAACGTCTGCTGACTCAAACGCCCAGCGTAATTTGCTCTTTCAGTGACATATTCATCAAAAGCAGAATCCAAATCAATATCGACAAATTCATCGAACTCAGCATTCGCACTTTCATGAATCTCCCAAAGATCACTATCTACCATCTGCCTTGATCTTCCACCAGAGATAAATGAATTAACTCTAGAAAATGACCACTGATTGGCATCCATCTCAGATGAGCAATCTCCATTTTCCCAAGATTTCAAACCCCTAACAAAAACCTCAACAAGCACATCATATGATATTCCAGAAGTATCGGACTTTTCTTGCAACTTCTTTATAATTTTCGATTCTTCGTTTGTCATATTGTTGTCTCCATATATCTGATTTTTATGCAACAACATTAAAAGCCTTTGGTATAATATGTTATCATCTAACACAAAATCAAATAACTTATCGGTCGTCTGAAAAACTTTATTCCTCATCTTCGGATCAGCTTGAGCTTTCTCGAAATTATTAAATGCTCGTTTCGTTAATGGTATATCCGCTTGACCTTGTACCGCCAAACCAAAACGAAGTAGACGATTAAACCTAGGTCCTCCGATACCTCCAGAACGTAAATCTTCTATGAGCGTATCGTAATCTTCTTTCAATCCCATATTAGTCCTTACTGTATTATACAAAGTTTTACCGCCTTTATATCCAGAAGGAAGACCAGTAGAAAAAAGATCATAGTCACCTTCAGATGCAGCTTTTCTCATCTTAGACGCAGACATACCAGTTACATCATCAGCATCCGGATCTCTTTCCCCAGCACTCACAATATCAATCGAATCAAAATTATAATCTTTTCCATTATATCGACCCAATAAATCATCAAACTCTTTTACTCTATCTGCACCAACCACTACCACCAGATTAGAATAACCTTGACTTTCCGATTTCTGTGCAGCCTTTATCAAAGTGTTCACAGATGCATCGGATGAAATATTTTTAGCATACTTGGGAAACATCCTCTTCATAAATCGAACCTTCTGCTTGAAGGTGAGAGGATTCTTTTTTCGATCTACAGATTTGGTGGGGTAGATCAGATAATCAGCATTTCGAGAACGAGCCTCTTTAGCAACACGACGAATTACAACCTCGTGACCTGTTGTTGGGGGATTAAATCGACCCCAAGCAATAACTACTGTATCTTTTCTTGCCATAGCAGGTTTCCCTTAGCCTAACTGCTGTGATATATCATATATGTATTTATTCATCTACGTCGCGCTACATCTTCCTTTCGCTTAGTTCTAACCAACTGCTTAGTCTTTCGCTTAATCAACCCTTGCTTCTTTTGCACTCTTAGCTCAATTGCTCTCCTGAATGCTGGATTCACATCCGAAGGATTTTTACCACTAGTTAGCTTACGAAAGACCTCTCTTCTAGCCTGTCTTTTTGCTCGCTTCTGCAAAATACCAAGACCGGCGACACGCTTGCGGGCACGCTTTCGGCCGCGGCGCAATTTTGCACGGTTTCTTTTCATTTGAATTCCGCGCTTCTTCCTTTGCTGTGCGGTCAGAACTTCGTCCAACTCTTCCCACTCAACGAACGATAACATTTACTTGCTCCAATTTTTTTGAGCAGTGAAGTTATTAAACGAAAACTCAAGGCGGTCAACTAATTTAACGGCATTTTTACCTAATCGGTCCACTGCAACATACCCTTCGTCACCAACTACCTTGAAACCTGTGGGCGTTTGTACAAATGTTTTCATCGCACCCGCTCCACTATTTAGCTTTTCGACAATCATACTTTTGGCATTTACCAAATGAATTTGAAATTCTGTAATTTGCTGAATAGTTCTCAAATTTCTCTGTATGATTCTCATATGTTCTTTCATCTTCTGAGTTTTCACTTCTTTTGTCTTCTCAGTCTTAACTGTCGCAATCATCTTAGTCTGCCACCAATCTTCAAAATATCTCAAATAATCCATTGCATGTTTCCTAGGATCTTTAATCGGCTTTCCGGCTCGAATGAAACTATTGTTATATGTCTTAAAAGAAGACCCAGAAGCAGACGCCAATTGAGACTGTGTACGAATAAACTCATCAAGCGACTTTGAATTAATTTTCTGAAATACACTTCCGGCTCGCGAAAGATGACGAGTTAATTCAACAGTCTCCTTATCGGTAAATAAAACCTTACCAGACACATCCTGATAATCTGCATTATCAAACCAAACAGAAGGAGTGCTTCTAAGACCAGAAATATTTGCACCAAACGATGCAGTCATATCAGCGAGTGTCGGGCCGCCCTCATATGTCGTATGAAATATAATTCCCATTTTTGCTTTTTGTATCGTCTTAGCTAAATCACTACCAGTAGGAATTGCATAAACAATCGTGTTTGGCTGAAATGTAATATACTCTTGACCATCAATAGTTTTGGGCTCCAAATCATCAGAAGAGAACATCATATCACCCTGAAGAACACCACTAATTCCCAGTTTAGGCATCTCCTTCAATGCGAGTGTCAGCTTATCTCTCAATCCACCACTATATCCATATGTATCTAAATCAGAAGGAGTCTTTACGATCTTAGGATTCTTCGCAAAAATTCCTTTAGTGCCAACAAAAAACTTACCATCTGATGGATCGATTCCAGCAAATATAGCAGGAGCTCCATCCCACTTTACTGTTACGTTTACCTTTTTGTTTGAGTTTCCGGCTAACATGTTTCGGAGTTCCCGTAAAAAATCGATAGATGCTCTACCTCCCTTTACACCAAAATTCAAAATCTCATCTTCAACATGCTCAAGATGTAGATTTTTACCTGCGGCCGCAGCCTCGTCTAATACAATCATACTCATGTCAATCTCTCCACTCCGCCTCGACTAGCAAAGTATACGATGGGAAATATTCCTGTTCTTGCATTAGTATATCTTTTGTCCCCATAGTTAAATCCCTTTTTGTTCTCTTTTCTAACTCCAATAACTGCTCTATAATCTCCGGTCTTAAACTCATTTTTACGATCACCATTCAAAACCATATGATCGCTAAACGACAACTCATATAATTTTTCGGTACGAGTAGGCTCAAGTGTGGGCTTACCCTGACCAATCACTTGAACATTATCAATCGAATACACTTGTCTACCATTCTTCTTATACTCAGGCCCAAACACAGACGCCATAATCAAATACTTATCCCTAATAAACTTATACATAGGATTAGGAAGCTCATCATCAGCATCATATATTCTAGCAACTTGACCTAAAAACTTCTGAACTTCTGGATGTTCTTCTATGATGTTACCTACACCTGGAGCTCCAGACATCGAAGTGGCACCACCATACTGCTGAAATGCTTTTGCACCTCCAGCCTTTTTATGTGAGATAAAAATAAGATCATTGCCATCATCATCCACAATATTAAAATCCGACTTAGCTTCTCGTGCTCCAGCCCCAGGAACTCTAACCTTTTCGTCTACGTTACGAACACCAGTAGCATTCTTATATATTTTCCGATCACCCTTCAATCTAATATTAATCGGTCCTTCTTTCTTGATAATATCCTTAAATATTTTATTCAAATCTCGAATAGCTGCCTCTTCAGCAGCCATGACATTTGCTCTATTTCCGGTAGGTTTACGAATGCGATTTAAATTAACTAAACCTTGAGTGGCTCCAACTTTAACCTGTGCATATATTTGATTATCAACCTGAACTGTTTTGATACTAGTCAATTTCAACTTATCGGATAATTTTAATTTTTTAGTAGAAAGTGGATAATTTCTAGATTTACTATTAACATAAAAATCAGGTATAGATCTAGGCTTAGCTGGAATCTTTTCTATCTCAAGCTCCAACTTTTTCCACTCTGGATTATCTGCTACATATTTATTCCACTTAGCTGGATATTCTGCGCGTAGGGTGGCCATAAAACCTCCGAAAATACTACAGAATATTTATAACATATCATAGTTCCCTATGCCTTCACAACTATAATAAACTTTACGAATACCAAAAGCAGCAATCGCTCTCTGACACCCATCACAAGGCTTTGCCATTCCCCAAGTAAAAGTAGGATCAAAATGTGTTGGATGTTTTACCCTGCAAACAAAAAGAGAGGACTTTGATAAAACCCTCTCATCTACTCTCTTTAGAGCATTAACTATAGCACATATCTCAGCATGAAGATATATCGAATTTTCATTTTTAGCATATTTCTTCTGGAATGGATGACTTTTTTTCTGATTCGTTCCTATGGCAATTATTCTATTTCGATAAACCACAGCAGAAGCCAGACGAGCACGATTACTCATCTGACTAATATCAATATCTTCTGCAACCAAAGATAATGTCTCTAAATAATTCACATAATTCGGCATAATATAAAAACAGGATAAGCCCCACCACAAACCCTATACATTCCCAGGCGACTGTTAATCGCCTACCCGACTGATCATATCAATCGTCGTGAATTTCGTTCTTAGCCTTACCGAAGTTAGCACCAAGAAGATTGACAAACTTCAAAATAGAAGCAATAACTTTATTATCATTATCATTAGGTGTCAATGTTGCGACCAACGCGGCCACACCAACAACCTGAACCACAATATCATAAACTAAACTGGCATTCGCGAGTAACCATTCCATTTAGATTTCTCCTTTACATAAAACAAATATTATTTATATCAATTACACTTTTATTTCCGAGTAATCTCTTTTATCATTAGATCCAGACAATGCAGAATCATTCATAATATCTTCCTGTGCCGAATCATCACAATCGTACAATCTCATCTTGGCGCGATCAACACCAACAACAAATCTCCTATTAGTCGCCAAATCACTATATCGATTCTTCAATTGCTTAACCATAATCTGATTCAATTGTTCAAGCTCCTCACTTGTAATAAGAGCCAAAAACAAATCAGCAGTAGCAGGCAAGCCGAAACTTTCAGCAACATTTTCCATCCCAACATCAGAACTAGAAAAACCTTCTCGATTAATCTGTGTAGCAGTAATTATCGGAATCGTTCTCTCAACTGCAAACCCTCTCAACTCTTCTGCAATACTCTTGATGTATGCATACGAATTGACGTTACCACCAGGCTTCACTCGATTGGAGATACAAATATTAATATAATCAATAATCAAAACATCTGGCTGAAAATTCTTTTTGAGATTCAACTCATTTAGCAAATGCCTAAAATGAGAAACACCAGCTTGTGCGGTTGGATACTCTTTAACAATCAGCTTACCATTTGTTCCAGATCGAACTCGCTCAACTTTTTTGTCATACGACTCCTTGGGCAGATCTTTTAAATCTTGCAAACCGACATTCAAAAGATTCGCATCAATTCTCTCAGAGATTCTTTCTTCTGCCATCTCTAATGTAATATACAATACATTCTTACCCTGACTCAAATACGATGCAGCAAAATGACACATTGCCAGAGTCTTACCGACACCAGGACCAGCCATCAACACATTTAGAGTCTTATCGCAAATACCACCATCGGTAATCTTATTGAAATACTCCAAGTCAAATGAAATATGATTTTCTCGCTTATGATAAAAATCATATCTCTCATCAGAATCTTCTAGATAGTCATGACCAATATGAGTATCAAAAGAAACCGACAAAGCATCACTCAATATATCAGGAATGGCTCCTTTATCTTTATCAGAATCATTATCAATGATCTTAATAGATTCCATAATCGCATTATAGATTGATCGATCTTGACAAAACTTTTCCGTATGTTCAATCAGCCACTCTTCATTTGTAGACTCAACTTCCTTAAACACATCGTCAAGCAAGTTATGAATCATATCAAGCTCAGATTGCTTAACGGTCGTTAAATTTTCTATTCCAATCGACAGTGCTTCCTTGGTAGGAAGATCATTATAAGTGTCTATGAAATTATAAATCGAATCAAATACGATTCTCTCTGAAGAATCTTGAAAATAATCAGACTTCAGAAATGGAATCACTCTTCTTGTATAGGACTCGTTCTGCGTCAGATTTTTCAGTATAACTAATTCTACGCGATCCATCATCACCTTCCTGTTCGTTTAACTCAAACTCATCTTCCATAATATCGACCAGAATATCACCAAGCAAATTGGTAAACTCATCTTCTTCGGTTTCGGTTAATTCTGATTCCATTAAAGATGAAGGTAAATCTAGAACATCATATGAAAACTTTAAGGTCATTCTAGGATCAATTTTGTCGTTTCCCTGAAACGACACCTCATTATACTTATAAAGTAATCCAGCAAATTTCGTTTCCTTTACTAAAATACACCAATGATCATCTTCTTTCTTTAGAGGATTCTCAACAATCTCGTAAACTTTATCAGTATTGTTCATCTACAATCTCTCCAATATGTATCTCCAACTCCTTTTCAATAGATGCAGTTCCATATGAAAATTCTTTCACGCAATATTCATCAATTTTCTTCAACACATCATCAGTAAAATACTTAGAAGGGTCAGCATATATGCGCTTCTCATATTGCTTAGAACCATCAGTAACTTCAACTCGCCCAGCAACCTTTTTGAAGATACCACATTCAATAGCCAAGTCAACCAAACCATAATAACGATGAAGCCCAGAATCGTAACGCAGAAGAACATCCACAATCTTATTTTCTTTAGTCAGACGTGATTTGTGATTCTTACAATGTATAACATGCCCAACAACTTCATTACCATCTTTCTCCTTCTTCCGAGAAAGATATACAATATAATCAGCCGCATACTTCAAACCAGATCCACCACCCATCTCCTTAGTGGGGAACATCGAACCAATAACGTCGTATGTGTGATTCGTTACCACCATAGGAACACGAGCCTGCCCGAGCTTCAGCGTAAGTACACGAAATGCAGCCTTGAGAATCTGGCTCCGTGTCATGTCCTTAGTCTCTTTGCCTTCTGCACTATCAGTCATCTCTTTCGTAGTTGAAAGCATTCCTAAACTATCAAGACACAACATCATCGGTGGACGATCATCAGGCTTGTCTTCAAGATACTTATTCAATACCATAAGTGCTTGATGTCGAAATTCCTGTACAGTAGACACAGGAACGATAATCAACCGATTAGGATCGATATCCCGTTCTTCGATCATCTTTTTGGTAATTGCAGACTCGCTCTCGAAATAAATCACACCACCGTCTGGATTATTCTTGAGAAACTGACCAACAACACCCAAAGTAAAAAATGTCTTGCCTGTAGACGACTCACCTGCGAATGCGGTAATTTTATTACCAGGCAGGCCTTTATAAATCGAACCGGATAGCAACGCATTCAGTATGTAAGATCCAGTGTCAATGTATCGATCCACATCAGCATAAGTGTCCACAAATTCGTTCGTAGATCGCACATCACTAGTAATCTTATCAAAATAATTCATCAATAAACCCTCTTGATTTCATCACAAATACCAAGCTCAAATGCATCTTTAGCACTCAACCAAACATCAGATGCAGGCAACAAAAACTCTCGAATCTTTTTTTCAGTCAAACCAGTACATTTTTTATAATGATTCAGCATTTGATTAGTAGTCAAATCGAATCCACGTTTTGCTGCAACCAATTCATGTTCCTTTCCATACGTTCCCCAAGAATACTGATGCGACAATATAGCCGTATTCGGTGTCAATATTCGTTTACCTTTCTCACCAGCCATAAAAATTGCCAAGCCAGCACTCGACACTTCACCAATACCTATAGTAGATATATTTGCAGTCGCGCCTTTCATAATATCAATTAAGGCAAATGCATCAGTCAAAGACCCACCACACGAATTGATAACCAACTTCAATTCGCGAACAGGATCGTCTAGCAATTCATTCTTTAATATCCACTCAATAGGTAAACGGGTACTCTCTTCATTAATGTCTCCACAGAGATAATGTATTCCACCTTTCTCTAGCGTAACATCATCATATGTCATACTAATCTCCTTACATTACTACTTATACTCATATTCAAGAAAATAGATGTTCCAAAGTAGCCTTGCGCTCTGAACTCCATCCAATGGATTCCAAAATCACATTCAAAGGATCCAAAAATGTTTTCTGGAACTGAAGATCATAATCAATAAATTCCGAAAGACCAAACTCATCAGGCAATTTATCGACAATAGAAATTACTTTATCCTTTGCCAAATTTGGAGTCTTCAGATACGAAAATTTGATTTTATCTCCATTCGCAATCAAAGGATACTTCTTATCAATACCATGATCGATCAACATCTTATTATACAACAGTGCACCACGAACATGAATTGGAGTATGCTTAATACACAACGTAACCGTACCTTTATATTTCTCCAAACCATTCACGCCCCGAGGAAAAGAAACATCCTCGAAGCTCAAAGTGTAAAAATCCTTCTTGAATGAATCAATATATTCATACACAGCCTCTTGTGTACTATTCATCACCAAACTCAAAACTTCAGTCAACTTCTCTCGACAAACTGCTGGTGTGGACGATTTTACTGTTTCGATGCCCATCATCTTTAGCTTAGGCTTCTTATAACGAACGCCCTCGCTATCATGCACGTTTAGAATGTAACGCTTCTTTGCAGTCCACAATCCTTTATCTGCAATTACCTCTCGCTTCATAAACATCTTCTGGTCATAGGCATTCATATAATCAGCCAACTCTTGGTAACAGCGATCAATATACGGTTCAAGTTTATCGCTTGCTACCGTGTCCAAAAAATTGATAACCTTATTGACTGACTCAGGATGATCATCATATCCACCAGAGAATACCTTATCAACCAATGCTTCCAATGTAACATAAATCGAATCTGTATCAGAAGCAATCACATAATCCACATCATCAGTCTTCAGCAACTTATTCAAATAATGATTCATCCGATCTTCAATCCATCGAATCGACAATTGACCGGCTTTGGTAATTGCTTCTGCCTGACGAATATCATAATATCGAAAGTATTGATTACCCAAAGCACCATAAGCTGAATTTAGCTGAACCTTTCTAGCCAACTGAATATTATTATACCTAGAAATGTCATTTGAATAATCGACGCTCTTATCTTTCTCTTGCTTTTTCTGAGTTTCGATCATCAAACTCTTATATTCCTTTCTCTGCTCATATAATTCTTCCATCATCTCAGGAAGAAACCCACGCTTCTTAGTGCTAAAAAATTGATAGTTTGGTGCCACAGTTAAATCATTACTCTTCAGCACTTTAGTATCGAACATTCTCTCAATACAATTTTCAATTCGTGCCACTGTTTTATGCGGGCCCAAATCAAAATTACTAGTAATGTCTTTCGATACATTCGACCTATCAACCAAAGTCTCAGGCGAAACATTATACTGCATGATCAAATGTGGGTAAAGTGAATTCAAATCAAATGATACAATCCACTTATGCATACCTAAAATAGGTTCCTTTACATACGCACCTTCATACTGCGTGTTCTTTTCGGAATTATCTTTTGGCGGAATTACAATATTCTTAGTTTTTAGATGATTGTATATCATCGTATCCCACATGCGAACCTGAGCGAACACGTCATTATAATTCACCTTAGCCGAATACGCCAAAGCGAGAACCATATCGATAAACTTCATTTTGTTATCGATCTTATCGACCAGCTCAACGTCACGAATATTGTATTCGATAAATGTCTGAAAATCGTTATCATACAACGTATGTAGATTGGAAAACTCACTATAGTCTAGCTTTCGTTCACCCACTTCAACATGCCCAATATGATCCAATCGATAGCTCTCTTGTTGGGTGTAAGTAAACTTCTTATACATCTCAAGATAATCGAGTATAGACACACCAAGCAAATTCATAGCTTGATGCTGCTTACCGTGTATGATCGTATTGCGAGTCGTAAATCTCTTCCAAGGAGAAAGACGTTTTGCTTCTTTCTCCCCAAGAACATTTATAATACGATTAATCAAATAAGGAATATCAAAGAACTGTACATTCCAACCAGTAACAATATCAGGCTCAATATCATTCCAATATTCGATGAATGTAGATAAAAGATGTTCCTCATCTTCGCACATAATATAATGCACTTTTCCAATAGGCTCAAGTGGTCGTTCCAAAGGCTTGAGACCAACTACCCAAATCTGACCATCATTAGTTTTCGATGTGATAGAGACAACAGTCTCGCTCGCGTGCTCCGGCTCAGGAAAACCATTTCGCGAATCTACCTCAATATCAATATTAACAATTACCAGCGAGTCTTTGTCATATACTACATCATTCGGATATTCATCTGAGATATAACAATAATTATAATTACTGTTACCATAGATTTGAAAATTATCTACACCATCATATCTATCAGCAAATCTTCTACAATCCTTAATCGATCCAGGCTGAACACTCTCAACAGGAAGGCCGTCTAGTGTTCTATATTTTGAATCAAAATTTTTACTTGGCACAAAATGTGTGGGACTATATCGTACACGATCCTTATATCTCTTTCCACGGTCGTCTACACCACGGACCAAAAGATAGTCACCAGACATCACAACATTAGTATAAAACATATTTTATATTCCAGGTCTTGAAGGCAATTTCAATCGAGTGAGTGGACCAATAATACCATCTGGCTCTAAGTCATTCTCTGTCTGAAAAAACATTATCGCTCTTTGCGTAGACGCTCCGAATATTCCATCAACTTCTAATGGAAATATATGCGGGCCCTTTATTGGATGGTAATTATTAGGATCTTCACTATCGTAGATTAGATTCCATTCGTCACGATTATCAACGTAATAGCGATTCAATGCAATCTGAACTGATACAACATCCATACCTCTATCAAATATCTGTAAAATGTTCGGACCAACTAAACTCTTCTTAGTTAAATATCCTAAACTATCCAATGAGAGTATTTCCTTATAACCAAAGACTGGACATCTCTTATCAGAAACTTCACAATGACCATGAAAAGTAATCTCACCCTTATACGCACTATTTATTTGCTGGGCAAGATTTTGAAGTGCTGCCATTTGCGCGACACGAAACGTATTTGATTCCAATCCATGCAAACAAACCGCAATACTACCAGTATTATAACCAGCCTGAGCAGCAGGTATTTGTTCTAATGACCTACCTTCCTGCACCGTTCCGTCAAATTTAATGAAAAAGTGATATCCAACATCATCCCATCCCCTATCTAAATGCCATTCTCGAATTACAGAAATATCATCATGATCCGGATTAGAAGATGCAGAGCAATGCAGAAATACTTTGCGAACATCGCGATTCGGTTTTACGAAAGTATATTTGTTCATATACTTATATATAAAAAAAGGAGGGTCCTAGGACCCTCCTTCTTGTTTTTTTACTCGTTCAGCAATTCTGCATCACCAGATTCATTTCCATTAATAGGAATCACACGAGGCTTATTTTCTTCAGGAAGAACATTATTTAGCTCAATGACCAGAAGACCGTTCTTAAATTCGGCCCCAGAAACTTCCACAGTCGGGCTAAGTGTCCAAGACCGACTAAAAGACCTTCGCGCAATTCCTTGATGAAGGTACGTTGATGAATCCTCCCAAGAAGGAGTATCACGAATAGACTCAACGGTGAGTGTATCATCAGTCACAGTAACATTAATCTCATTTTCCTTAAATCCAGCCAAAGCAAGTTCGATAAAAAAAGTATTATCATTCTCTTTCACGAGATTATAGGGGGGATAAGATGCGTGTTGTGCTGTTCCGACACTTGAAGATACCAGACGATCAAAAAGCTGATCGAATCCAACAAGCCATGGATCGTTTCGGAGTTCATTAAAAACCGTAGGAAGAGAAATAGACGTAGATCGGGTAACCATACCGTGTCTCCTTTCAAAAGCAAGACAAATTATTTAACTATAAGAGCCCGAACTTCGGCACTCTCATTTTTATTTATATAGAATTATACATTATCAAGAACAAAAAATCAATAGCCTGTAGAACCAAATCCACCAACTCGATTTGTCTTTTGTCCGGGTGGAATATCTATTTCACCAAGACCATACGAAGCATTCTGCATTGCCTCTGCCTGACACAACTTCATATTATTAGCAATAAGCAAAGGAGCATCTCTAGAATTCCGCACCATCACATATACAGGGTCCACATAATCACTATCAATTATACCTTCAGAATTTTGCAAAACCAAACCCTTCTTTAACGAAAGACCAGAGCGAGCATGTAATCGAACTGACCACTTATTTGGAATATCAAAAATAATTCCAGTAGGAATTAATGCAGTCTCATTCGCAACTAGTGTAATGCATTTATCCTCACCAATTACAACATCTCTCGAATCATTCCATGAGTCGTATGCTTTGACAACTGAACCTTCAGGTAAGTATGAAAACAAATCAAAACATGCAGATCCGTGTGTTGAAAATTCCGGAGAACGAACACCTGAGTTTACTTTATAATAACCAATCTTTACCGAAATAACAAAATCACCAACTTTTCCCATATTACCTTTTTCCTATATTATATTTAGCAACCAAATTCCATTCATTCTTATTCTTGTGACTCAATATCTTAAATTGCCTCACAGGAACAACAGGATCGGAACTTTTTTTCACATCTACTAGAGACAGTAAACCCCACTCGGCCAATAAATTTGCTATAGTGTTTCTTCTAGCAATATCATTCTCTTCTATATTTGTTGGCTTACCATCAAGAGCAAACAACTCTTTGAAGTGAACTATATAATATTTCGATTTCTTATGAAGAATATGACACGATTGATATAGCGTCTTATCTTTTCGACTTGCAACACCTATGCGAGTAAGCGTTTCACGAATTTTCAAAAAATCATCAGGATCATTTAATTCAACTTCAATTAAATCACCAATAGAAATTTCAACTACAACGCGCTGCTTTTTCCTCACATCATCTATTTCTATATCCATCACAAGTATCCTCAAATGAATTATCATATTGAATATTTATAAATCACTTCTTTTTAATTCCTCCTGTTGACATGGACTTACGCATAGACTTCAACTGATCTTCGGACAGAATTGTCAATGCTTCCATTGCTTTTTTATTATTATATCCGTAAAACTTTTTAACCAATTCTAGATCGGCATTTTTTTCTGGCTTCACCCACTTAGCGAATCGCTTCTTCTTTCGGATAGAGTTCAATAGAAAATCAAACTGCATCTTGTTTTCCGCAAACGGCCGTAGGTTCATTTCTTGAACCCACGGAATACAATCTGGCTGATATGACAAAGTTCGATTCACGATAAAAGGAAGATACTCCTTCTCCGCATTCGGATCTTCATCGATCAAATTCACTTTCTCTGAATTGATCGTTTTTAGAAAATCACCAAGATTAGCCATTAATACCTTTCCAATACTTCTTATATCCTTTGATGCTTCTCTTAACTCCCGAACTTGCATCCCAATAGATTTTAAATGTAGTTCCATAATACGCAACAATACTATAGAACATCAAACCAACAATCAACAGTATTACATCATCCACTCGGTCCTCCTCCCTGAATATGCTGCAAACAATAAAAAGCCGACAAATCATTATCTCTACACTCGATCCATTGACAGGTCGTCCATGTTAGAGACAACACAACAATTACCAAAACCACAAACCCATTTATCCAATTCATTTTACTTATTAATCCTTATTAAAAAAATGTTCCAGTGTTCCCAGACCATTTTCCCTCTCTTTTCGTATTTCGAGCCTTCTTATATTTGAAAGTGAATTTTCTTGAATATACCTATTAGCTGATCCTTCTCTTTTACTTCCTGCTGGATGATAACCAAAATTATCAACAATCATTCCTAGTACCTCTTGCTCATATTTGTGAACAATTTGCCCGCGAGTTTCTTCGGTGTAATCCTTAACACAATTTATTATTGCAATAGCAGTATCACCTAAACCTATATGCTCCTGCAACAGCAAATACTCAGATTCGTTACTAGGATGAACATATTTTTGCATACGAGAAAACAAAGAAGTTTTTTTCATAGGCCGACTCTTCACGCCAGCCTTAAAATCATAAACCATTGGATCCGAATTTGTATTCGATATACCAACCTTATGAAATATCAACTTTCCAGTCTTTGCTTGCTCGACCACATCTGCCCAACTAATAGGAATTGTAGAAGATGTTACAGCAATAATATATACAGCCGGATCAATCTCCTCCCTTAACATTTTATAATCCATATCATTTCTAAGCCCAACGACATATCGAAACTGAAGATTATTGGCCGACTTGATTTGATGCTCCATTAACATATTATTGAAAAGCAAGTCGATCATTAATTAAACTCCCCTTCAACCATCAGCTCAGTCAAACATGCAACCAAATTTACTTCTTGGTCTGCAACAAACGCAGACTTGTACTGATAGTCTGCCAATGTAATTACCGTCTGAGGAATCGAAGAAGGTGCCAAGTAGTCATACATCGAATCATAAATCTTTCGATAAATCTTTTGAGGATCATTATCGATATTCAATGCAACCCACTTACGCATCTCTTTGAAATTCTTCTCTTTCAATGCACCCATCAAATCTTTCATATTGACATCGGAAATCTGCGTTAGAATTCCTGTGTCAATTGTTCCGCTCGATGAGTACCTTTGAAGCTCATTAAGAACACGACGAAAATCAGGAAAGTATCGAGTGATTAACTCAGCCACTACCTTCTTATCGTATGTAATATTCTCATGATCTAGAATTTCAATGATACGACGCATAAACATTGCTGCCATCTTTTGCTTGTCGCCATTGACAATCTTGAAATCAATTACCGAACATCGCGAATGAATAGGTGCGATAATTCGATTCTTGAAATTACAAGTAAAGATGAAACCACAGTTACCAGAGAACTGTTCGATGAACCCACGCATTGCAGGTTGCGTCGATTGAGGATTTAGATAATCAGCCTCATCAATGATAACAATCTTTCGACCACCACTAAAGCTAACAGTAGATGCAAAATCTTTGATCTTGGTTCGTAGAACGTCGATCCCAGACTCGTCACTACCATTAATCATAATGTAGTCAGCATTGATCTGGTCACACAAAGCACGCGCAACAGTCGTCTTACCGACACCCGGCCCACCACTCAAAAGTAGATTAGGAATCGATTGCTGATCTACAAATTCTTGAAATGTATCCTTAATGCTCTGCGGAAGAATACAGTCGTCTATTGCCGTTGGTCGATACTTCTCAACGAATAGAAACTCATCACGAATTTTCATCAATTATCCTTGATTGTAAAACGTATCGTTATGCTCAAGAGCGATCCAATACTCTACCACATCATTGGTCGATTGGAAATGTGCAACCTTCTTATCTGGATAAATCTCGACATTGTAATCAAAACTCAAAATCTTGATATTATCAACCTTAAACACAAACTGAAATTCGACATTATCTGGTCGCATAGAATCGATAGTACCACCAGCGAACTTATTGCTCGTAGGGTTCTTGACATCTTCGACAGAAATCTCAATCCCATCACTATCATGATTCCGAATGACAAGATTAGGCAAACCAAGAACAGCCGATGCCTTTTGCAAGGACTTCATCTTATCGTTCGTCAAGGTAAACGTCACCTTGTCACCATCAAGCTCCAAGCGATCCTTAGGCGGAACTGTAATGGTTCGTGGATCTGCATACACATAATTGAAATACGATCCATTACCGTTAGACACTTTAACGGACTTATCACTAAACTCAAACTCTGGCGAATCGAACATACTAACTGCACCAAGAAACTGGCTCAGGTCATAAATGCAAAACTCAGTATCGAAAGTCTCTTCGACCTTTGCATTAGCCAAAACTGAATTGGTACTGGATACCGTTACAATGTTAGAACCAGGCTTTACTTGAATCTGTGTATTCAAGTTGGTAAAGCTACTCATAATATTCAATGTGTCATTACTAATCTTCACGATTTCTCCTCATCACTGAAATGCAACAGTAGTATAATATAATGTACCGCCTTAACCAGGTCAAGTCTATTATGACCTTTTTTCTTACCATATCGAGAAAGGTACTTAATCGCATTGGCTTGGCAAAATGGCACAGCAATATCAATAGAATGAAGTAGATCCTGTATCTGGACTTCATTCTTACCAACATAGTGTTGCCCGTATGTTGACTCTATGTAATTCTCAATTTCTTTGAGAATAGCCTTTTCGTTATACTTCAAGACGATGCAGCCTTCTTCTTCTTTCGCTCTTCTCTACGCTTCTTCATTTCTTCTCGTCGTCTTTCTGCTCGGTTTTTAGCTTCAGCAGGAGAGGTAAGTGTGGGTGAAGGCGTAAGTGCAGGAGGAACTGCTGGTGGAGCACTTACATGATTGCTACCATCTCCAATTTTTGCAGCCTTTTGATCCATCATTCCACCATGAGTTGCCCCAGGAACTTCAGCCAATGCAGTCAACGTACCTGAGAAGTTGTAGGTACCAATGTGAATTGTTTCCATCCAAGGGCACAACCAAGTCTTCACGCCAATCTTTCGAGCCCATTGACAAAACATGTAATCCTCTGAAAGATAACGCTTAGTCTCAGGATCAATAACAGTATCAAAATATGCATGAATCATTCGACTACCATCAAAATGCTCAGAACGGTTATGATCGGGTCGATATTCAAACTCTGGATATGCTTCTTTCCACTTGATCAACGCTTCTCGTTGAATCATCATAAACCCTGTACCAGTTTCCAATACTTCTACAGGCTCGCCTAGTTTAATCTCATTCACCCCTTGCGCTGGATTAAATACAAAATCACCTACGAGTCTTTCCAACCTTGCAGGATCTTCATCTGCGTATCCCGTCTTTACTGCATGTGCAATTCGTTCCCATGCAATACACTTTTTAGGATATGGTGCACCAATAATAGGCATATCATTGCCTGGTTCTGATAGTGCTAATAGTGCCAACACATCATTAGGATTGAAGCTAATATCAGAATCAATGAACATTAAATGTGTCATACCCGATCGCAAAAACTCATCAACCAGATAGTTGCGCGCTCTTGTAATCAGTGATTCGTTGAATAAATAATAAAATTTACAATTAATACCATGCTGCTGAGCGAGCATGGACAAATCTACACAAGATTTTGCATACATTCCATGACACTGACCACCGTACATAGGTGAGGCAACAAAGATAGATCGCTTTTGTAGTTCGGAAATAGGAATAGACTTTTCCATCAAATCACCTTAATATAAATCGCTTCGCGATTGTTGACGCTCACTTCGTTCGCGTCAACGACCTGGTTAATAATGTAACATTAAGGCCTAGGGCCCTCAATGACTATAAGGATATGTATAATACGAGGAAATAAAAGAAGTATACCAGTTTATCTCTACATGAAAATGGCGCACCTTGCTTCGGTTATTTTATAGATTTTCATTTATTCTATTCTCTGCAATTTTGAAATACTCTGGGTCTAATTCTATTCCTATGAAATTTCTATTAAGGTTCACACAAGCTACTCCTGTTGTCCCAGAACCCATACAATTATCAAGAACCGTATCGCCTTCATTTGTATAAGTACGAATAAGGTAATCCATAAGTTCCACTGGCTTTTCGCTTGAATGAGCACGAGAATAATTATCTACACATTTTATTTCTAAAACATTAACAGGGTAACGAGTTGTTTTACCGCCTTCATAATTTCTTGTGTTTGTTCCATGATAAGCCTTTCCATCGCTACATCCTTTTGCTGAGTTTGTCGGAATATGTCCATCTGTAATCTGTGGAAAATATCTTTTCCCCCCAAAAACTACAACTTCTTCTACCTTGCGAATTGGCATCCGTTTAGCGTGAAAGAAATTTGTTCCTTGATTCTTTATCCAATACCAACAATATTTGAAATCGGATAAGTTTGATGAAATAAGCATGGTTGTGAAGGGTTGGGTTGCCGTAAAAACCATAACACCCTCTTTATTCATTATTCTTTTGTATTCAGTCCACAACAAGGACATTGGCAAAATTGAATCCCATTTTGGTGCTGTTACACCATAAGGCAAATCACATAAAACCATATCGATACTATCTTTTGGAATATCCTTCATCTTCTTCAGACAATCGCCTTGCATCAGTTCAATCTTTGGCATTTTTTCAACTCCTATGGCGCACCTGGCAGGACTCGAACCTGCGACCCGCTGCTTAGAAGGCAGCCGCTCTATCCAACTGAGCTACAGGTGCATTTAAATGGTACCGGGTGCGGGACTCGAACCCGCAAGACCATACGGTCGGGAGATTTTAAGTCTCCTGCGTATACCAATTCCGCCAACCCGGCTTAACTGTTAATTTAATCGGTATAGCTATACGACAAATCGGATATTTTTCCAGCTTTAATATCATCTAAGACACAAAGCAAAATCCAAAGATCGCTATTTCCCAGATCCCCTTCAGGATCTCCCAGCAATTCTTTCAATTCAGAACGATATGAATCAAGCCAATCTTTTTCAAACAGTGTATAAAACATAATAATAGTCTTTAATTAATGTCCAGGATGTGAAACGTGAATGTCAGTTTCTACGAGCAATGGATAGTCTTCAGTTAACCAAGGCTTAGGCGTTCTACCTTTTCCGTCCCAAGGAGCAACTAGACCTTCAGATATCAATTGATCTTGTAGCATAACTTCAGATTCAGGATACGTCAGCCAAACATCTGCTAACCATCTCCCAAAACTATCAGCTTTATATGTCTTAATACGCGAAATTGGATATGCACCTAATAGGGTATTAACTCTAGCCTTTGCGATAATACCATATGCGCTTTCGCTTCCACGGATTTCTGGAGCATTAATACCCATCAATCGAAATCTTTGTTTTGTGCATAAACGAAAACCGAGATCAATACTAAGATCGATGGTATCTGCGTCCACAATCTTAGTAATCTTCACATTATTATAAACGAAATCTTTCAAAATCATAATTACTCAAACCATGTATCTGGAATTTCTGTAGCTGCTCTCAATGCCATTTCAATTGCTTCAATTTCAGCTAAATCTGGATTTGGATTATTCCTAGCCTGTTCCAACGCGATCCGCAAAAGATCAATTTTGGACGGCTCCGGAACTTCTGCCTCAACAGTTTTTTTGGCAGCTGCCTTTTTTCTAGTAGTTTTCTTGCGAGTTGTTTTCTTTCGTGTAGTCTTTTTCTTTGCAGCCATTTCATGCTCCCTTAAACTATATAACCGATTAAAGCACCACCGAGCCCAAAAAATACAATGTCAACCACCCTATCAAATAGATGTAATCTGTATTTCTTTTTCCATTGTTCCCATTCGCGAATTATACCTAAACCTACTGCGCTACAAGCGCAACCTATAACCTGATTCTGTATAAGTAAAACGGGAAGTAAAACTAAAATCGAGTAAACGATATGACCAGCCTGATCGATGAATTGTTTCTTAAAATCCCATGGCCGGTCGGACCAAAAAGTATGATCGAACTCTTCCACTATTTAATCCTTTTTATTGGAAGATGCATATCCATCAGAATACCATCCGCCGCCTTTGAGAATGAATGTGGACGAACTTGAGATGAATCGCTTGGCCTGATCGCTTCCGCAATTGGGGCATTCGGTCAAAGGATCTTCGGTAATCTTTTGATCGGCCTCGAACTCGTGGTTACACTTCTGGCATGAGTAATCGTATATCGGAGCCATTCCGCTTCCTTTTCTTCCGCCTCCGCCTCCACAAGAGGAAGAGAATCAATCCGATCCAAAATCCGTCTCTATTATATAGTCTTTTTCGACGCATGATCGGATATCCAATCCTCAGAATCTCGGAGCTAAAAGCCTATATGACGCGGCGGAGGTCGCCCTCTCCGGGCTTTTTCTGTATAGGTCTGTGTATTGACTCTAATGCTCAACAGAACCGCCCTGAGAGACCGCTCACGCCGTAGCTTATTCTGAGATTTCCATCATAGGGATGTAAATTCTAGCAACCAGGATCTCTCTAATATCCTTCTCAAAATCACTTCTACAGGTGCAATGTTGAGAATCTGATGAACAGGAATGATGTGTATGATAGTCTTCGGTTATATGTTTGGCTGCTTCGGAAAGAGCAGCCTCTAATTTATCCGACATATCTTCTACATGTATGGTAGATACCATGAATTTGATGCCTCGTACTTTGTTGGAATAATCTATTTATAATATCAGGAAGACAATAGATATGATGAACAGTAGAACCAAAGGAATACTACTGTATACACCAACATGGATACGATCATGATTATGCCAGTATCTTCAGGATCGGGATCATTATCGTTACTCATCGCCCAATATCTTTCGCCATATTCATGCTCGTGATATACTGATATGCACCTTTATTGAATGCCGGTGCAACCTGTTTGGACTTGAGTGCAGCCTTTTTATTGGCAATACGCCCACCGCAATCCAAGCAGGTATTGTAGCCAAGAGCTTTTCGTTTATCAGAAAATTCCTCTTCGCAAACCTTACACTGCGCCAAACTTAATTCTCCCGAGGCCATACAAAGGGCTCCATGACATCACCAATTTCTCGTTTTGGTGCATGATCGAAATCAAATTTGCAGCCAGTAATATCGGCATTTGTTAGATCACAAAAACGCAGCCATGCGGCCGTGAAGTCTGAACTTGTAGCCGTAATGTTCTGCATATTGCATTCGATCATAAAGGCATCATGAAAATTCGATCCGGTCATCTGAGCTGAATTGAAATTGCAATAGTCCATAGATGCACTTGCAAAGTTGGCATCAGTCAGACACTCCTTAGAGAAATCGAACTGATGCCCCTCTTTACCCTGCGACTCTAGCCACAGCTTATGCTGCCGAATTAGCAGAGTCTTGGCATTATTATAAGTCAGCTTATCACAAGTTTCCATTTTACTTTCCTTTCGTATTAAGGTGTGCCAATTACTTTTGCAACATCAACATTGTCCACATGCACACCATTACCAATAGTCGCATGTTTGGCAATCGTAATATCTTTGCCACCTAGCCGCCTCCTCTTAGGCAGACATGACAGGCAGTATACGCGAACTATCTGCATCGCACGTTCGGGTGCATCGGAGATATAGCGATATTCGATATTTTTATCTTCGCCGCAGCTAGAGCAAACGAACTTGATGACCTTAGCTACGGTCATGATCTTAGTGTCCATATTTATTGCGAAATCTCCCAAGTTTTGGCTACCATAAGCAGATACGGAATCTCATCCACATCCACACCTGAAGCCACGTCATCATAAAGATCTTCATCATATGCGTGACGCCAAAATGATTTGGTGTACCACACACCATTCTCGTCATACAATGCTACTTCGACCGAAGTCTTAGGCTTTTCGCTAATATCAATTTCGCGATCGGAGCAATATGACCCTCGCCCTACGGCCATGCTGAAGGTAAGACCGTTCTCGAATTTGAATACGATGTTTCGCACTTCAACGTCTTGCGTGGAATCCGCACCAAACGTACTTGCAACATAAGCCGCCACGAATAGGCTACTCATTATTCATACTCCGATAAAAAAATGGGGGGAGGGGGATATCCCCCTCCCCTATGTTAGACGCCCGTAGCCGTTCCCGGGATTCGGCGCTTGGGGAACTGAATACCATACATGCTGGTATACATTCCCTTATTATGGAGCACCATCTGATTTTCAGTAACCAGCATAGTCTCGGGGCCTACGGTACCTTCGGGATTCCTCCCGTCCAGATCAACCAACACCTCGTACACGGGGCGATCCCGTTCGTCTGTGTTATGACCGATGACCTCACCTGGAATGAACTTATGCATATCCCATTCTCGCCAAACCTGATCTACCTGTGTTCCAATGGGAAGCATAGGAAAGCGAAACGGATGAGTAAACGGGTCCATGTGAATCATACCTCTTTTGTTTAGTTCTTCGCCAAGTCTTCGACCGTCATTCCCTTCAACTGCCGACGATCGGCAGGAGAATACGAATCGTGGTTCTGCGGATCATCCCCGCTACTTGCAAGCTGGTCAAAGCCGTAGCCGATTCCCTTCGTAGGCATCGCGAGTACCGCAGAGGTTGCACACACCGTACCGCCAATCAGCGACACAGGGAGACGAAAAACCAATGCGACAATCGAATTACCAACCGACGGCGTGCGATCACGACGCTCACCAACTGCCCACTTTGCGAGAGTGCAGCCACTATACGTCAGACCATCCAACGTATCTGCACCAGCATCCGCAGCAACAGCAACACCACGCGCAACTTCGCGCCCTTGCTGCTCGACAACATCACCAATCACCTCACCAGCAGACTGGTCAGAGTAAGCCTCCTCGCAGTACAAACTTACCGTACCTGCGGTCAGCGCCAACAGAGCCATATCACGAATACGCATACTCAATTATCTCCTTATTTTTTAGAACAGCGTATGAAACAAAGTATAGTTTACTTATCGACAGAAGTCAATGGATTCTTTAATACCATTTTATTTACCTTTTCTTTTCCATCCACATCTATGCCAATCAGCAAAAAGCCACATTCTTTCGTAGCATTTTGGGCACTTAACCCACGGTGTTTCGACGATCATTCTTCGTCGTACACACGAATCGCCTCTGAGAGCCACTCTTGAATCTGACTGCCCGACGCCGATTTCAAAACCTCGACACCTCGAGAAGAATCACGACGCCCCACAGATGCAGAAGACAAAACACGAACATGCACATTTGAAGCATGAACCCACTCGACGTGACCATCGGAACCGTTGTCGATCCACTGCTCGATGAACCACAGCTTTTCCTGCGACCACGTGCCGCCGAACTCCTCGCCAGCCTTTTCGTACTCTGCGACGAGCTGCGTATAGTCGAGCCATTCAGTAGATTCCAGAAGAAATCCTTGCTCCGCACGAAGCCGCATTTCGTCGATGAATGGATTGCGATACAGACCCGCTGTGGCGAAGCGCATGATCGTGAAGTCTTCGACATCAGGAAGGTCGCGAATACCATCGACCACGAACTCAGTCGGCAGCACCTTCTGATGATAGTTACTGTAGAATGAATTCAAAGGGGCGTTCGTTTCCACGACACGAAACGGATTCGATTTCACTCCTGCTTTTCTTTTCATAGACCTCTCTCCTTTTTTATTATATCGCCACTAGAGGATTCGGGCGAAACACATGCTCTCCGTTATGACCACAGAGCATACAACTGATCTTCACTCGCAAAAGATTCGGATCAGCCATACCTGAATTAGCCTCGCTGTAAGACGCAAACGCGAGACGCAACCATTCTCGCATCTTCGTAACAGTCCTCAGCGGTTCGTTACAGCACGAACACACGAGACCACCACGGTCTGCAAGGATTCCCATGATCAGCTCGCAACGGTTGTTGTTTATAGTCTCTTCGTCTTCAAACACGATAATTGGCTGCTTTCTTCAGCGCATCAAGACGAATGTTCTTTTCCAATTCGTCAACGGCGATGCCATCGGGAATATCAATGCAACGAATGTATTCGCGAACCAACTTACGAAGCTCTGCGAGTTTTGCGCGAGCATCCTTCGAGGACTTTGCCGCTGCGTATGCATGGTCGCGTGCCTCAATCTCACCAGGCGCGCGGTCGTGGTATCGTCTACTGCTCATTTTTGTGTTTACCTCTTTGTTTCATGAAAGAGTATAGCGAAGAATCGGTGCGGCTTCAAGAGCTACTTTTTGCTCCAGGAAAAATTTTGGATCCGCGGGAAAAAAATAGATGGCAACTTGAATATACCTCTCTTCCCAATAGTGTTAGGGGGCTAACGGTTAGGGGTGTCACGGTTAACCCCCGATTTATAAAGCCGAAACGCTATACCGTCGCGAAGGTCACACAATAAGCCCATACGTATGCTCCACGCATAGCAGCATCCAGTGAAAACCGTGACGGCTTAGGCTATGCGTGGAGCGAAGGCTCTAGAAGGGGATCAGCTCCTCATTCTCATCGGAAGGCTTTTCCTCAGGCTTCGCCTCACCTTCTTCCTCAGACTCCTCAGGAACACCAGCCGTCTCATCCACCTTGGTGTAGAGGTCGAGGAAGCTAGCCTTAGTCTCATCATCGAACCGAGACAGCCCGAGCGTGATAGCCTTCATCTTATCACGGAACATGGCATACGCACCCACGATATGCACGAGGCGCCGCGTAGCGATAAGCTCATCGACACCCCCCTCATAGAAGGTCTTCCGGATAATGTCAGCCCAATTGACCAGCTTAGCTGCGAACTCATCATCAGCCACGCCTCGCGAGGAAAGCTCCTTTCGCATGATCTTGGTTTCCACCGCGACCGAAGGATACTCCTGTTCGAGAGTAATGGGGAAGCGGTCAAGGAACGCTTCATTCATGATATTCGCACCGATGAAGCGGCCAGCCTCATCGCCCTTGCCCTTGGTGTTCGCCGTTGCAATGATATTGAAACCAGCGGCTGGCTTGACAATCTCATTAATCTTCTTTAGGAGAAGCGGCTTACCTTCGAGGACGCCCTGGAGGCACATCAGGTTCTCAGTGCCCTGGTCGGCCTCATCGAGGAGGAGCAAAGCGCCGCGGCGCATGGCTTCGGGCACAGGGCCGTCGAACCAGACCGTCTCGCCGTCAACCAAGCGGAAACCCCCGATCAGGTCTTCCTCGTCGGTCAGCTTGGAGATAGGAACGCGAAAGCATTCCCGCTTCGCCTTCGCGCAAGCCTGCTCGACCATCAGAGTCTTACCGTTTCCGGAAAGCCCCGTAATGAAAACCGGGTAGAACATGCGGGATTCGACGATTGTCACCACATCCTTGAAGTGACCGAACGGAACGTAGTTCGGGAACAGATCAGGGATCGCAGACTCGGTGACAGCCGCAACCTTTGCGAGAGCCACAGGGCTTTTCGCCTCAGGCGCAGGCATCGGGATGATCGGTGCAACCGCAGCCGCAGGAGGCGGTGCTACAGGAGCAGCCTCGACCGGCACGGGAGGCGCGATCGGCGCGGCCTCAGAGGCTTCCGCACTCGGAATGCGGAACTTGCCGCGACCAGCGCGGTGAGCCTTGTCATTAATCATCCACCACGGTCGTGTGACACCGCCCATGGACTCACAGATGGCATCGATATCGGGATAGCCGACAATCGAGCCAGCGGGGAACCCGGCCAACTCGGCCGCGCGCACCCACGCTTCCTGTTTCGGTTTCAGAATCAAGCTACAGTCTCCTCAATTGAGATATGGATAGGATCGAGCAGGATCTCGCCAGGAGCGGGGCGCGGCTTGGCGCCGTCGCAGGCGAGGAGCAGAAATAGAGAGAGAATCACCCGGAGCATCGACCCTAATTATAGCCGCCCTGGAGCAAATGTCAATAGGTCAGCCGAAAATAACCGAAATAGTTCGGAATTTCGGCTCAAACCGCCAACATCTCGGTGAATTTCCGCAAAATCACGCGATTTTTCACCTTTCCGCTGCTAGCCTTACCGAAAGCCTTTTTGATCGCGCCCTTCTTGGCGCCGACCAGCTTATCGTCAAGCGTATGATCCTCGATGATCATGTTCGCAGACGGCATCAGGAAGTAGGAGCTCCATCCGAGCGTCGGGAAGTACGCAACCCCGCCGTCAGCCTTTGCAGTCTTCCATGCCTTGCCGATCTCAGCGTCAACCATGTTACCGTAAGCCGACTCTGCCTCAGGATCGAAGTTCGCTTCGTCAGGCTTACCAGTCTCGATAGGAGAGTCAGTGTACTTCACGGCTCGCATGATGTCCTGGTTGAAGGACCGCTTATTACCAGTGATATACATGTTACTGACAGAGGATCCCGTTCGAGCCTTCACCGATTCGAGCGTTGCCTCGTCAAAGGTCGTCACACGACCAGTCCAGGTTCGGAGCATCCACTCCCGCTTCACCACATCATCACGGACGATGACCTCATATCCCCAGCCATGATGCGCGCGGACCGTGCCATCTTCCCGAGCGCTCTCATTAGCCGGATCATACCGATAGGTAGGAGCGTAACCCTCGCCGTCAGTCAGGAAGATAGTGTGAACGATCTCCAGACCGTACTTAGCGCGGAATGCATTGACCACAGGCGACACGCTCATGAGCGCACTATTGAGCGGAGTGCCCGAGAGGCTCAGCCAGCCAGGTGCGCGAGCAGAATTCTCCCAGCCAAACGACATCTGGAGAACACCGAGAGCCTTGAGCTGGTCGTTAAACTTAGACTGCCGAACTGAACTCGACAGCAGGTTCAACAGCCAGAACGGCCGATCATTACTGATCACCCAGTCGCCGGGCTTGCACTCTGAAAGGTCGAAAAGCGGAGGCAGCGTATCGTACTGGTTATTAGGATCAGCACCGAGACACGGAGCAGCATGAGCCCCGTCAGTGAAGGCATACACCTCGAAAGGAATGCCAACACGCTTGCAGAACAGCGCCATCACCTTGATCTGGTCGATGGTGTCATTAATGACGTGCCCCATAGAACCAGACCAATCGACGTACATCACCAAGCCGTGATTCTTCCCCTTAGGAAGCTCAATTGCACGCTTGAATACGTCATCCGCCCACTTGTATCGGTGCAGCCGGTTCACATCGAGAGAGCCGGAGCGAGTAGTACGAGCACCGAGACGAGCACTAGCAGCCTTTCGCATTTCAAATTCCTTCGCGAGATACGAAACCACCGACTTGTTCTTACTCATGAAATCAGCGTGGCGATCGTCAGCTATGCGCCGAATACCTTCGCGATCTCCCGAGAGGGCCCCCGGTCGATTTTCTTCCCAGATCGACTCGGCAATGTGCTCGGAGTCGATGATCAGGTTGTCGAGGATCCAAGCCTTGTCAGAAGCAAAGGACGTATAGACAGGAACCTTGTCGGCATTCTTATCGACCATATCGCTCAGGCTCTCCGCCTCAGCTTTAGCCGTCTCGCTCACCGGACCATCATTACCAACGCCAGCACCTCGCGAAGGCCTAGACTCGCCATTCGGCTCAGGGGAATCAGATGATTCAGGCGAATCCTCGTCAGAGCCCCCAGATGAGGCCTCATCACCAGAATCGCCATCAGATTCATCACTTTCCCCTGACGCCGATGAATCATCACCAGAATCACTATCACCAGAGGCGCTCTCGCCGTCAGTATCGGCGTTGGGAGAATCATCATTCTCCCCTGAGGGAGCTTCCGACTCACCGCTCTCGCCATCCTCATATCGCTCAGGCTCAGAAGGATGATCGGAATCAGTCTCAGCTTCGGCGTCCATCAGATCATAAATAGACTCCGCAGCCGCAAGCGCAGCCTCGAAGGATTCAGCATCAGCAACCGCATCGACGAACGGCATCTCCTCGTCACTGAACTTGACTACATCGGAGAAGCCTTTGTGGAACAGATTGATTCGGTCGATCAGCCCCATAGAGTTGGGATCACGATCATCAAGACCGAAGAAATCCACTTCGCGAAGCGCCTTGTAAGCACCAGCGTAGGAGCGTCGAGCCCCAGGGTACTTGCGCTTCTGCTTTTTATCGACGCGCGCATCCTCGCACACATTGACAAAGCCCTTGAATTTCGAGGGGTTAGCATGATCCTTGATCGCGCTTTCCCAAGCCCCCATAGGAGTATGCAAAGCATGACCAGTCTCATGAACCAGCAGCATATCGTAAACGTCTTCGGACATGTCCTTCCACATAGGAAGGCAGAGGATCCGATTCTTAACGTCGAAATAGGCCGTCTCGACCTTGCGATGCTCGACGGTGATATTCTCACTTGCCAGCAGCTTGGCAAGCCGAGACTTGGCGCCGACAGATACAGTAGAGATAGACACTAGGAGAGAAGCTCCTTGAGGACGACCACAAGGATCGCGATAGCAGCGTAAATCAAAGGCATACAGCCCCCCGAATCAGTACAAATTATAGACAATTCTGGGAGATTGTCAATAGGTCGAGCGAAAATAATTCGACCGTAAGTACGCGAAAAGACAGGGATTTTCGCCCTAGAGCAAAATAATTTGGGGGCGGGAGGGGAATCTCGGCGGCCGTTCGCGAACACGCTAAGATCCCACAAAGGACGCGCTAAGGTTACATTATCCCTACTAAGGTTACATTACCCCTGATTCGATCGTCTCGACATCGTATATCACACACAGTATATCACCTTTTTTGATGTTTTTGCCCATTCTAATGCTATTTCGGCATATGGAAACGAAACATGCCTCTATAGACGATGAATCAACTTGATTATTGATACACCTAATGCTCCACCAACGCCCCATGTTATGCTTTCGATCAGCTTACGGGTATTCCACATATGAGGAACCCAATTCTCAAAGAGAGGTTTTCCTTGATCATTTGTTTCTGCATGTTCTCGGAATACTCCCCACATAGACCATGTAATGAACATTGCTAGTACGGGGTAATTGAATAACATAAAGAAAGGAAGTACCATTAGTGCTCCCACGACGATATGTGTTAAATTAGTCTTGATGTCTTCTGTATTCATGATATCATCCTTTCGACGAATAGTACAATAATTGCATATCCCAGTATTACGAAAAATGCAATGTTGAGGGCAAACATTAAATAGTAAAGAACCTTATAGTATATAGTTATCCAAGATTTGTTTTTCCAATTCATTATGTCTTTTTGCCCATTTATTGTTTATTTCACTCGTTTTGTTATGTTTTGCCAGTTGTTGTTTTGAAGAAAGAAGGCACGTTTCGATTGGTCCACTTTGAGAAGTGAGCCTTCTCACCTATATAGTAATTTCGATACGCAAGGACCGAATCGCCGGGGACTTTGTACTCGTCAGGCATACACTGAGGTGGTTGAGTCATGAATTGTGGAAGATAGTCGATTCTGCGAGGCGGTATGCGAAGCACTTCGCGCAGCTTGGTATCGGTGAGATGCACCTTTTCATAGCGGTATGTGTACTCGTCACACAGCTCTTCAAATAGCCAATGCAGCCACATGTAGTTCTTATAGCTGGCACGGGCCCATTTTGTCGATGGATGATTTTTGTGTGCGGATTTGTACACAATCGATTCATTCATGACATGGCAGCCATCTAGCTCACGATGAGCGGTAGACAACATCTGGGCACTCTCAAGAATCATCTTGACCACATGCTTGTCATTGTGGTATTTGGCTGCAATTGTAGGATTTGAATGTAGATAGAATATGTTCATGATTTACATATTATATCGTACCTCTCATGCAGCGTCAAGAGCTTCCTTTGAATAGGCACTCATTCCATGTTCGGCTAGATCGAGCCCAATTGATTCCTCTTCTTCGGAAACTCTCAGCCCAATAACGGCATTGGTCGCACCAAATAGCATGATAGAGAAAAATGCAGAACCAAGGGCATATGCTGCGATTCCTATACTTTGGGTCAACACACTATGGTCTGGCGAAAATATGCCAACAGCCAGTGTTCCCCAGATGCCACATGTCAGGTGAACGGATACAGCTCCCACTGGATCGTCGATTCTGAGATACTGGTCGAGCGTGATTACAGACGCCACGACGATTGTTCCTGCGATCAGCCCGGTGAGTATGCTCTGCAATGGAGTCAGTACATCCGCACCAGCAGTGATGCCCACGAGCCCTGCGAGTATGCCATTGAGCATCATCGTAAAATCGAGCTTATTATTACTCAATATCATGGATGATACCATTGCACCGATACCACCCGCAGCAGCAGAGAGACATGTTGTCACAAGTACCCATGACGTGAGTACAGGATCAGCAGAGAGTACAGAGCCGCCATTGAATCCGAACCAGCCAAGCCATAGCAACATGCCACCAATCATTGCGAGTGATAAATTGCTCGCCGGAATTGCACTGATGCCCCCGTCTTTTGTATACTTGCCAAGACGTGGCCCTAGAATGAATGCGCCAACTAATGCAGCCATACCACCAACTGAGTGGACGATCGTCGATCCTGCAAAATCGTAGAATCCTAGTGCATCAAGCCAGCCACCACCCCATTTCCATTCTCCCATAATTGGGTATGCAAATGCGACGAATAGCGTAGATATGACCATAAACGCAGAGAGCTTGATTCGCTCTGCTACAGCTCCAGATATGATCGTTGCAGTAGTGGCTGCGAACATAGCCTGAAATAGGAAATCTGTGTGATATGTGTATGCGCCATCGGCATATGCGAGAGCAGCATCGTTACCCGTTTCGTTATTCATGATGGCGAGGCCCCCATCATACATCAATTCAAACCCAACGGCATAGTATGTGAGAATGCCCATGCAGATCACAAATAGATTTTTGAATAAAATGTTTGTTGTATTCTTGGCTTGTGTAAGTCCAGACTCTAGTGAGGCAAATCCAAGATGCATCACAAATACCAAAAATGTTGCGATCATCATCCATACGTTGTTTATTGTCAGCAATTCCATTGTTTCGCCCTCATACTATGAAATGAAAATATTTAGACAAAATTGTGTTGATATGAACATATGCAAACCCTGTATAAATGTTATGCACACATCGATTGGTATTCGTGTGGTGGGTTGAAATGAGGCGTCACGCCCGCATCCAACAAAAAACTGCACAAAGACTATGCAATGTGCAGTTTTGAACTTTTTTCACTTTTTTAGAAAATAATTTGTGTTCTCATCATCTAGGAATTAATCCACGATCTGTAAGATACCCTTCTTCTCCAATGGCTCTCTCTGAGGTAAACTCTGAGACAAACTCCCTCATGCCCGGAACCATATCATAGTGCTGTTCCTTTACATAAAAGAAGAGTGACCGGGAGATTGGATAACTACCATCTGCGATATTCTCAAAGGTTGGTTCAGAACCATTAATGATACTCCCCTGTACAAGATCGCTGTTCTGGTCAAGGAAAGAGAATCCAAAGATGCCGAGAGCGTCTGGATTGGCATCAAGTTTCTGGACGATCAGATTGTCATTCTCGCCTGCCATGATGAATCTTTTATCTTCGCGAATAGCATGACAGATTGATTTGAATTTGCTTTTGTCCTTCTTCTTGAGTTCCTTGAGTACAGGGAATGTTTTGCATCCACCTTCCATTGCGAGTTCCACAAAGGCATCTCGGGTTCCGCTTGTTGGTGGAGGCCCAAGTACCTCAATGAGTGTGTCGGGAAGTTCTGGATTGATTTCTGACCATCGCTGATAAGGATTCAGAATGAACCCATTGTCTTTTTGTGGAATATGCTTTGCAAGAGCAAGGAAAATTTCGCGTAGAGTCAAGAAGTATCTCTGTTCGCTTTTCTTGTTAGCCAGTACAATACCATCAAAACCAATCATGACTTCTTTGATCTCTGTGACACCATTGGATTCGCAAAGCTCAACTTCAGAGTTCTTAATTCCTCGGGAAGCGTTGGTGATGTCAATGGGATGTGAAGGACCGACACCAGAGCAGAATAACTTCATCCCTCCACCTGTTCCTGTGGATTCAATGATGGGTGTGTTGTATGGAGTGTTTTTTCCAAACCTCTCTGCAACAACTGTAGAGAAAGGAAACACTGTGGAAGAACCCACAATGCGAATTGTGTCGCGAGTGGTCTGTTGTGCGGTTGCGTTGAATGGAGCAAAAAAGAGTAGTGCAATGAACGCTGTAATTAAAATTCTCATGTTTTTTCCGTTTCTTTATATTAAAAGATGATCTGAGTTCTCATCTGAGCAATATTGATAGTATCTCCGCTATTTACATTTCCACGTACATAGTTGAAGGCTACCTTTAGATTCTTTCTATAATACCAATTGACACCCGCAGTGAAGTTTGTTTCTTTGCCACCGCGAATATCACCTCCATTAAGGTCTATATATGACACTCTCGATGCAATCTGCCATGCTCCCCATTTCTTATCATTAGGATGCACACGATTTGTAAATGTGCCCATCTTTCTATTATACACACGATGTTCCCCTGTAAGATAATAGCTGGCTTCAAGATAGGCTCCTTGAAGATAGGTGCCTGCAAGAGCAGTTCCCATATATTCACTTTGCAACGAAAATGAATCATGAACCCAGGCAGCTTCAAGACCCACAGTCGATCTTCCGTCTCGTTCAAAATCTCCAGTGTCGAGATATGCTTTTGCGAGATTGGATTCTGGGCGTTCTTTAAATTTCTCTGTTATGGTGTCGCCAAATTGATGTGTTGCAGCCAAACCAAGGTGAATCATGCGTGCCCCATCATTCTGGAATAGAGGCGTGCCAGTGACTCGACCTGTGACGTGATACTGATCCTTCTCGACTGAGTTGAATCCTTTGTCTCCCGTAGGAACAAACACACCAAACTGCCATGTCAGGTGTTTGTCAAGGGCAGTGTTGTTTGCACGAATGCCCGTGTTTCGATCCGACACAAACGCATAGGGCAATCCACGTTCCATGAAGGTCAAACCATTGCTGCTCTCCATCATCTCAAGACTCAATGGTTCTTTCATGTGCCCAACTAGCAGCGTGCCGAGATATGGAATGTTCTTAGCCCCGATGTATGCATCCTTGAAACCCGGAGTATCCGTGTCGTCTTCTTTGGATGCAAAATCGTACTGTGTCTTGAAGATTACATTCTTTGCAAAGTAACCAGACAGTGTAATACGAATGCGACGAAACTCTGTGGCAAACCCTTGCCCACCAGACACGACATCCTGCAATTGACTTGATGGCGCGAGAACAGCAAAGTCCTCTTGAATACGACCGCCTAGCTTGATTCCCATCTCGCCGTCGTTTCTATCAAACCGAAGACCCTTCTTCCAACTGATGGTCCAGTCTTCATTATCCTCTGCATGTGCAATTGGCGCAACAACGAGTAACAATAATACGAGTAAAGTTTTCTTCATCATGTGACATCTCCTTGAATGTGTCATACGATGTATTTAACACGAAAACTGTACTGTTCATCTATCTGTGACTGAATCTACTTTTATTTGTCATAAAGGTTTTAGTATGCAAATGACTCACCACAACCACATGTCCGGTTGTTGCCCTGTTTTGCGATTAGGTTCTTGTAGAAACTTTACGATATATTCTCTAGGATACATGTCGAAATGATATTATTCCCCCACTACTGCCTTTCCGAAATTTATTGCAAAGAGCGTAAAATCTGGACCACCAACGGCACCATCCATATTCAAATCAGCCCGTTCAAGGACAGAGTATGATGACAGTGGAACAGTTTCTTCGCTCACAATTCCTTCCTGTTCTACCCATAGGTCATCAATGGTTGTTCCTGTTCCATTGAATATGGAAGAAGTGTCCCCGGCAATATAGGTTCCTGTGGTTTCTGATTCAAGACCCGGAGCAATCAAAAGTTCCAGTGTAATCTTGATGTCTTCCCATGCCGGTTGCGAATGAGTCTTACAACAAAGATTATTTAATTCAATTTCAGTAACCGGAAGTGGAGTTCCTGTTGTGGTGTCCAAAAGAATAACATAGATTTCTGGATACCCACCATAGCCTGTTGTACGAAATCCAATATGACTGAATGGAAAAGGTGTTCCATCTGCTGCACCATCGGCAAGGTGATTAACTGGATTCTTCCATGCTTCTGTTTCGGTGCATGTGGCAGAATATATTGGATCAGGTTCTCCGGTTCCTAATGCAAGAATGCGGCTTCCTGTAAGATCAGCATAGAAATAATACCCACTCGAAACGGGAACAATGTTAGGAAAACTATTGAATGGTCCGACCGTTCTGTCCAGTCGTGCGAGTGTCTCAAGGTTTTCTGGTGGAACAATCATTCCATGCGTTTCCGCACCAATCGTTCCCTCTGCCCAAGGTCTTCCCCAGAATGGGTTGATTGGATCATTCATGGAACCTCTTCCAACGGGACCAAGATCCAGACCCTCTTGACAAACATTGAGCGTCTGTGTGGCCAGCCAATCGGCTGGGTCTGCTTGAACCTTTGAAGATGTTGTTAGTGTCAACAGCAATACCAGAAACATAATCTTAAACATAATTTACCCTCTTTTCCTCACTACTATTTATCTATCTTCTTTGTAGAACGCAAATTCCGTTTCTGATCCATCCTCATGTTTTTCCATTCAATATGCAAATGAATCGCCACATCCACATGTGCTTCTTGCGTTTGGGTTCAGTATTTGAAATCCAGACTCCATGATTGTATCCATATATTCCAAACTAGACCCGTTTAAGTAAAGGGCACTTTTCTCGTCAATGATGATGGTATTCCTTATGACCATATCGGTATCTCTGATATTCTCGTCTAACATGAGTTCATATCTCAAACCAGAACAACCCCCACCAACAACTTTGATTCTAAGTTTTTGATCGGGCGTTTCTGTGTGTTCAGCAATTTTATCAATTGCGCTATCTGAAATATCAAAATTCATCATTGAATCCTTAGATTATCCGATTGATTCCCGATATAAGACACCACTGCTTCTGGACTATTGAACAACTGATAACTCACATTGTGCTGAGAAAGAAAATCTTTCAAATATTCTTTAATCATTTCCTCTCTTTCAACATCAGTTTCATCACCCGAAAAGGCATAATCGTCATCGAGCTTATGTTGTGCCCAAAGATATGCAGATTCCTGCACAATTAGCAATTTTTCAATTTGAATGTTATTCACGACCAACTCATTGTAGTATTCATTAGGGTTCAATCGTCTACTGTCAACATTACTCAGAGCTGATCGAAAGAAAATCTCTTTGAGTTTAACCCGATGCTTTTTGACTAAACCTGCCATCATGTCGAGATAGTCTTTTACCATATGTGCCAATATCATATTACGGTCTTTGTTCGACATACCCTCACCGTATGTTCTTTTCTTGAATGTTATTTTTAGATCAGCGGGCTGTGCATAGTATTTGTCTGGATTCTGTATTCTTCTCGGATCAGTAAACATCCATTGATCCTGAATATTAGAACCAGATGCGTTCTTGCCTGTGTATCTCTTATACAATCGCAAAAGAACTTTTTTACCATCAATCTCAATATCATCCAAATGGGCTCTGGCAATACGATCATTTTCGTCTGTATATTTACCAAGCATTTGAAGTTCGACCCATCGTCTGCCTGACTTATCTGGTCGTGACATGATGTCTCTTGGACCAGAAACTAATATATCAGCATCTAATTGAAATACTGCACCACCGCCTCCCCATATACCAGCAGAAATTAAATCGGCATCAGTTGTGTCAGTGAAAGCTGAAAGAGACTTTTTCTTTCCTTGAAGTGCTTTTATGTACTTGAGATTTTCCAAATCGGCAGCATGATACACACGCTTTCGAGGCAGTTTGCCCCCTAGAATGGAAGCAGACTGCCTCGAAGTGAGTGCTATTTGTGGTTGGCCGCTGAATATATGCTCACTCGCACTAGCCAGCCAAGCAATATCCTGTTCACTCAAATATCGACGAAATTCACGAAAAGACGGCATTGCTATGTCCCTCCATCTGCTAACTTTGCATAAGGATATGGATTAGGATTCTTCTTTCCTTTTCGCACGTTCTCGTATCCCTTGTTGATCTTCTTGGTGAGAATCAACTTTCTCCGCAATTCTCGATTTGTTTCGTCGTACTTTGCCCCACCCTCTTTTGCACCAGAGTTGCGAATCTGAGAGGGTGTCGGAGATTTTCCGGTGACTCTTCGGAATAATCCAACGAATGCCTTTTCGCGTGTCTCGGGGGTTTTATGACGAGAAGAGGTTTCACGACTTCGGGCTCGTGAGAATTCTTTTTCGCCGGGGTTTAATTCTGTGATGTGTTGGGTAAAACTCTTCATTTAATAATCCTTCTTTATTAATTATAGATCATACTCTGATTCTGATGCTGATAGTCATTTTTATCTCCTTTTACCTTATAACTAACAATCCCACTTTCTAAGTGCGAGTGCTTTTCTTGTTGGTCGACCCTTTTCGTCTTTCATTGGTCCTTTCATTCCACCCATTCGGGCACAGAATGATTTACGTCGAGCCGCAGACTTTGGACTTTTCTTTGCTTGTGATGCTGATACTGGTGGCTTTAGATCGCTACCAGGATTCTCTCTTTCGTATGACGCACGACCCTTGGCATTCAATCCACCTTCTGGATTCTTACCCTCTTTACGGGACCATGCAGCAGACTTCTCGTCAACCTGCTCAAACTCCTCTTTTGCAACTCGCCAGCCGCCACCCTTTGACTTATACTTCTTCGCTGCCCATGCACTGGCATATGCAGAGGGAAATACGTCAAACTTAGATCGTGCCTGAGACAGAACAGAAGACCATAACTTAGGATTTGTGGGCTTATTCTTCTCTACAATCATTGCAAGAGAATAGTCTAAAAATGATAGCATTTCGTTTCTCTCTTTCTTTGGTCTATAACTAACATTAATTGGCTTATTACCTTTGCCTGAAATATCTTTATCGCCTTTACCCGCTTTGTTCTGTGCTGCTCGTTTTCTACGCACAAACGACGCAACACCTTTTTTACCAAGTGATGATGCTTTTTGCTTTGATAGACATGCAGCGTATGGCTCGCCTGGTTTTGAGTCTCCACACTTGCCTGCTTTCTTTCCGCTACCATCGTATCGATCCCACCCAGGCGAACCACCAGCAGATTGACTATGAAACCATTTACCTAAACCTGATTTTCTATAGACTTCGTTAATTTTATAGAACGCAAATTCTGTTTCCGATCCACTCTCATCTTTATCTAATTCATATCCATAATCTCGGGCAAAGGTTTTTGCAAACCGATTATATAGTTTAGATCTTGACCCTCTTCCTGATCCTTCTAACTTTTCGGCAACAAAAATAACAGTGTCAGGATTGACTTCTTTGACGAATTTTTCAAAAATTTCCTTGACTGTTCCTAGCACTCGAACGGCATTTGTTCTTTCTGTTCCAGTGATGCCGAAATCGGCTAGGGTACCCCCACGCGGATGGGCTTTCATGAGTTGAAATGACACGCGCCAATTGGCCAGACCATGCAACTCAGCATCGAATATATAATTCGCACCCCCGTCAGTAGTGAAGACCGCATTCCATCTTCTTTTAGTGGATGCAGTCTTTTTAAATTTATAGGGGCGATTTCCTACCTCGTTCAACGACTTCATTACTTATCTTCACTCACTGGCTGCTTCAGCTTCTTCTTTGCCTTTGCGCGCTCTGCCTTATGTGCAGCACGCTTCTGGGCTTTGAGTGAACTCTTGCCAGCGAGATATGGCTTTTCGTCACGAGAAACATTAAGCTCGCGAGATGGCTTGGTGCGACCAATCATACCTTCTTCTTCGACATTTTCTTTATCCGACTTTTTCTTAACCTTGACAGGCGTCTTTTTTTTCTTTATGGGCACAGCCCCCGCTTTGGGGTTATTGAAGTCAATTCGCCCAATGGCATATTCTTTATTATCTTCACTAAATCCTGATGTTAGTCTTTGACTTGGCTTTTTGGATCGCTTGAGAGCCCGAGCAATTACTCGACTGGTTGACATTGGAGTTACTGGTGGCGACTTTTTAATCATTTTCTGTGGCTTGGCTTTTGCCTTTTCGTACTCAGCCTGAGATAGCCCACCATATCCCTCATTTGTCTTTTTTTCTCTTTCCTCTCGTTTTCTTCTTGCCACATATGCGATTACATTTTTTGGTTTATCTCTTTTGATGTCATCTGCATAACCAGACTTCTCAATATAGCTCTTAGTCGCATCATGTGCTACTGTACTGTGATGGCTTTTCTTGAATTTCCATCCAGGAGGTGGGTATGGTTTGCGTTCCTCTTTAGCTAACTTGCCAACTGCTCGGTTGATTCCAGCCTTGCGGTTTTTGACCTTTCGCTTCAGACGATCCATTCCCGACTGTCTGGCTAGTTCATGATCCCCTCCGCGCGGATCTGGATAGTCTCCACCACGACCTCTGGCTTTTCCTAAATTATGAGCCTTTCTTTCCAAGTCGTCAGAAGCACCCTTAACATACCGAGTTAGTTTTTTCCTAGAAATCTCATCAACCTGCTCGACCTCTTCTTTTCTGGTCTTTCTCTTACGATCAATCTTGAAATCTTTATTGACAACAATTCCTTTGATTCGCTTATCATCTTTTTGCTGTGCAGCTAACCAATCTTTTGCATCGGTGTGGGTCTTGAATCCCTTTGCTACTTGAATCGGGCCCTTCTTATTGGTAGCCCACTTCACTTCAAAATTGCCTTCAGTCTCATTTGATCGCTTTGGCATCTTGTAGCCAGCAGAGTGAGCTTCATTGACAGATTCTTTTTTGCCAAACATTTTCCATGCAGTGGCATAAAGCACGTTTTTACCTTTATCACCATATCGCGCAGTAAAAGCCTTTTTGTTCTTTTTGATAAATCGCTCGGCTTTTTCTCCGGGTGGCGCAACTTCAAGCATATAACGAGTAAATTTTGACATAAAAAATCCTTATTATTGAAGAGAATCTATATATTTATTAATCTCGGCAGCCAACACCGCAACTAGGTCTGGGACTACGATCACTACATTGTGTGAGTGTACAAACATTTGGAGAAACTGTCGTATCACATCTATATGTATCAACACCAAGTCTATTTTCAACGATGTTACAGTTCGGATCGCATCCTTCAGTTCCATTAGTATTGCCTACATCACATTCTTCTGAACCTTCTCTTATACCATTACCACAAACCGGTCCAGCTGGTCCACTTCCAAAATCAAAGGGGCTTGCACTTTGCTCAAACGCTCCAACATCCCAAAGCGTATTATGTGGTCGAATGTGTTGTTCCATATCAATTTTTATGCTAGTAGTACCAGCATCGACTAATGCATTATTCGGAGAAACTGCCGATAATCTAAAGTTGATGGCATTAGAACTAGCGCAACTTACATATGGGCATCCTGTTGTTATTTGAGATACGCCACTAAGCGAACTGGTATTTTTTTGAAAATTGTTAGAATTTGTCTGACATGGAGATTGTAGTCCTTGGGGTCCATATACACCAGCTCCTTGTGGTCCATATGCTACGTTATTCTCTGCAAAGGTATTCGTAGGAATACACCTTGTTCTAATTACTGATTGATTTTCTGAAACAGTTGAACGATTTCCCGCTAAAACTGTATTATTCTGAAGCCAAATGGTTCCTTGTGTTGGCCATCCATTTTGCTCTAGAGCGCTTCCACCAAAAAGACCCGCGGAAGGTCCAGATGTCCATGAATCGGGCAAACCTAACCAGCTTCCTATATTATTTCTGCCAGAAAATGAATCAAATTGAAATCTCTGATCCACTGGAATAGCTAAGCCCTCGGCACAACAGCCTGGAGTATAATTTGATGTATTACAAGTTGGACCCGAAGTCGAGCACCCAGTTCCGGTAAACGAACTAGGGTAAGTCGCAAGAGGGCTTTGTCCATCCAAATTTATCAGATTTACAAATCCTTGTCCACTCGGTTGATCCGGATTTGGATCTGTTCTGTGTCTTACATAATTTCCTTCAGCTATATTATTTCGATATTTATTTTGATCAAGACCGGTGTTGCCTGCACCGCATCGAATATTTCCTCCTCCTGTACAACATCCATTTTGCCCACCAAATTCAACGGGAGGCGATCCATTTGCGATAAAATAGTTATTCGATACTTGGGCCTCTTCGCTCCAAAAATCACCGCCCCAATTCTTAGCTTGAGCGCAAAATAAACCACCAGCTCTAATCGTTAAAAGCGATTTTTGCGGTGATTGTAGTTCAAATTTATTCGCAAAAATAAATGCTCCTCCATTATCCGGTCCAGCATCTTCTCCGACATGCCACATTCTTAATACATGCTCGCCTCCAATCGAATCACTAAGTAAGTTTCCGACAAATGCTAATCTTAGTCCACCTATATAAAAACAATTCGCAGCCGATCCTGAAGGATCATTAGCACATTCTGTAAATTCATTCTCAAAAAAACCAATATTTCTAGGCAAAACAAAATCGCTGTAAGTGCCCTGAGAATTAGATCCATTCGACAATATCTGATTCATATTGTGCGCTTTAACCTTTTGAACTAAAATAAAATCTGAATCTCCGCTCGTGTTTGATTGAATAGTTAAAAGGGCAGCTTGTTTATTAGAATTAGCACTTCCTATACAAGTGTCAGTAAACTGCATATTAGCGATGCGTACATCATCACTGCTAATATTAAATAATTGCGGCTTCGCGTTACCACATGCAGTTGTGGAATTATTGGTTGCAATAAATTGATTTGTAGTTGTACCATTAAAAAATGTATGTGTACCAAATCCACCAATATAAACACCATCGACGCTAATATTGGTACTACCCGTAAAGGAAAATAACTCTCCGGCCCGGAATAACACTTTTTTGCATTGTGTGGCTCCTCCGTTACAAGATGATCCGCTTAAAGCACTTTCGATAGATTCGTTCACTGAAGTATAACCCGCACTGCCATACGTTTTTTGTGTTGCTCCAACTGGACAATCCGTAAAAACTGATCCCGCTACACATAAAGTCTCATTACTATTATAATCACTAACTGTAATTGAAACTGTTGTTACATTTTGATTTCCATCCGAATCTATCGCAGTAACACTGGCAGTGTACGTTCCGGCAGATTCGTATACATATGCAAATTGTGGTCCTCCACAAAATGTGTCTTTTTGATAGTCCAAAAAATCTGAATCAGCATTAGCTAATGAATATGTAGCGGTTGGATCTGCTGAAGTGTCTACATCAAAACAATATGTCAATTCATGAAATGGATGAGTGTTATCGGCATCAGTGCTACCAGTGGCATCAAAATACACAAATAATGGAGCTTTATTTGACGGTCCATGTGTTGCGATTAAATTTGCCAAAGGGTTTGCCGAATTAGCAATACCAGAAATCGAAATACCGAATAACAACACAAACAAAAATAGTAATTGGTGGCGAAATACATGATAATAGTTCATAGTTTTTAACCCTTTATTATTTAGACTATTCATATTATTTATACATACAAATAAAGGAGACCAATTATGAGTAATGCTGATTTGATCAAGGTCATGGATGAACAATATTGGGAAGATCATCAGGTCGATGGAATTACATATTGCCGTTGGATGCATAATGCAAAATGGGCACCAGATCGATCTGAAAAACCAAATCATTATTATGGATATGATACGGGTGCTGACAATGCACTATTTACAGGAATGTATCTCGCGGCCGCATCGTATCGTTATGCAATTACTCGACAATCTGATGATCTGAATAAGTTATATGACACACTTATGGGAATACATTTACTAACACATATTACCCCTATTCCTGGAGTTCTTGTTCGGTTGGCATTTCCCTTAAAAGATTCATATCGAAAGATCGGATATGATGAAGACAACCTAGATGAAGGTAATACATGGACTCGTAGAAGATTGGAAGGATCAATCTATCAATCAGAAACTCATTTTTACTATACCAAAACTACTAGAGATCAATTAACAGGAATTGTGTATGGGCTCACAGTTGCATGGAAAGTCATCAATGATGGGGCGCAACAAATTACAGCTTCACAAAAAGAAAAACTCCATGAAATTAGAATTAATATCATTAACATAGTCAATGATCTGACAAATCGCCTAAAAAGTGAAAATTGGAGCCTAAAAGATCATACTGGATATATCGGAAAAACAAATGCACATAAACCAAACACTCAGCTTCGCTATGCATTACTATTGCTCCATGCTTCAGTAAATGGTCAACGTAATCCAAAAGAGTATAAGCTCAAAATGAAATTGTTTTTCAAATTTATCAGACTTCATACGTTTTATTATGGATTGACTCGAAACATGTATGCATTTAATTTACGTTATATGATCGCATATACTTTGTATAACTTAGAGGAAAAAGATGGTGCAAAAAAATGGATGAAACGCCTGTCTAAATTTACAAAAAATCAAGATAATCCATTTTTCGTGTTCACGGAAATGGCCACCGAACTGGGCGTCACGTCAGGCAGACATACCAAAGCAAATCAGGAATTTGACAAACATATTGAATCTGGAGGCCACAACAGCTTTTTTGCATGGCAAAAAGAAAAAGGCAAAGCAAGAAGAAATGGAGAATATGATCGTTATGGACCAAATATTGACATTATTCTGCCATATTGGTTGAGAAAATATTATTACAGTTCTATCGCTCTTTAAATTTTTAGAGATATTTCAATAAACCAAACTAATGCTGAAACAATAACTGCACCAATGCTTGCCATTGTGTATAATTTAGTCTTAAATGCATGAAATTCAGAATCAAGTTCCTGTACTTTTGTTTCTAATTCTTTTATATACTTAAAAGAATTTTGAGTTTCATACTTAGATAGCCTATTTCGCACATCAACAATGTCTTCTTTTGTAATATGTGAAATTCCGCTCATCTCGATAACTTGTCTTAAATTTCTATGATCATGACGGACTTCTTTTAGTTCTTGCTCAAGTGCTCCATATTCTCTATCCGTGATGGTGCTTTCTTTATCGTGTACCATCTGTATTGTCTCCATAAAAGAATATTTATGGATATTTATTATTTTTGAAATATTGTCAGTATTTTTACATAAAGCTAACTACAAGCATTTCCAAATTCTCTTGTGAAGAGAATAAAATCTGGCCCTCCAACATAACCATCATTGTTCATATCTGCTTTTTCACATGATGTCGGTGGTTCGTTACGGAAAGACAGAGGGGTTGATGATGTAGGAGCAAAGAATTCCATTTCCGAACTACAGATCCATTCGGTGTTGGTATCCAACTGGTAGTATCGTTCCAGTCCGGGTCTTGTGCATGTCTTTGGATTGGGTTCTCCATCACCCACACGAACCACGACCACATAATTATCCTTACCTACAGGAGTGTCAAAAACAACTTCTGATGCGCCGTCTGTGGGTTGAATATAATTGATTTGTGAATGATTCACATAGGTAGAGTTCAATGCACCCAATACGGCAATGGGTCTTTTGTCTGTGCCTGTAATGGATGGATTGTGAAGGGTGAGTGGTGTTTCTGTATCTCGCATTTCGATACCTTTTTTGAATGTATATGGATACCCGGCATCCTTTCGTGTCTGGGGAACACTTCCACCAATATACATTCCCATGTGTGCTGCGCGAGAATCTGGAAAGGGTGCAGTGTGTGCCATGTATGCACTCACTTCTCCACCAGAACCAAGGCGTTGGTCGATTACAACAGTATAGGCTTGCAATGAATACATTCCGCTCGCAGGAATACGATACTCTGTCAGATAAGGAATTTCAACCTCGGTCATAGGTTCAATCTCAAAGACGCCTTCCTGTATTGCTGCAATGTTGGCGTTATTGAATTTAAAGTTTACAATACTTTCTAAAGAGACTGGAGAATCCGTATCAGGAAACTCCACGGTTCTCAATACGGAACAAGGAACCAGTCTTCCTGTGTTGATCCCTTTATTGACAGCCGAGTCAATGAGTTCGTATCCATTGATATACTGCCTTGGCATTCCTCGATTCACACCTTGGCGCACAAAATTAGTAACAAGCGTATATTCGTCGGGTGTGGATGCTACCTGTAGATATTGATTTTCTTTTCCACCAATTGCATCATACTCTGCTGCATCCATTGTGAGGCAGTAGTCGGTTCTTGAAATTCCATTGGGAAGACTTCGACTCTTGAGGATTCGTGGAAGAGGTGTTTCTAGTTTCCATACGGCTCCACCTTGAGGAAGAGGAGGCTTTTCCATATAACCCGGCTTTGGATTATATCCATCTTTTTCAATGGTAATGGGGATGACATTTAACTCAGGAAAGATGATCATTCGATCAGGACCAATGGCATTCCAGTGCTGTTGGCGATTGCCTTTGATGATCGGTGAGAATGGAACATGGCTTCGGTTTTCGGGGATTTGTGTATGAATATCATTCGGAACCCATCCCGGTGCAGTTGCCCAGAAGTCTCTAAATGCACCACGAACCAACATGTCTCCTTCGTCTCCGGCAGAACGCGCTCCTGCAAGGTCATGCAGAACAACAGCATGTGCCATCATGTCTCCCGGTGCTGCGTTGGTTGCAATCATACCTTTTGCTGCACCCTGAGCAGGAGTAGCTTTGTACCAATCCAGACGTTCGGGGCTCATTGTTACCTTTGAAAGCCCCCACTTACCTGGAGTAAATCTCCATGCACCCCATTCAGTAACATATTCACACAGCCCTGTTCCCGTGCCTGCAACACATGTTGGTTTGTTTCCCACGACACCTTTTGCGACATTTGTGGTAAAGACGGCAGTTCCTCTTACGGGATCAACAGGAATTGTCGAACAGTTTCCTTCTCGCGACATCAATTCATCAAACGAGCACACATACTGCTGATTCGGAGCACCTGCATAGTTGGTTCCACCAGAATCAAATCGAACTGAATTGTGGTTCTCAAAGTAAAGCTCAGGATGAATCATAGGATCTTCTGGATGAGAATTTCGAGTTGTTGGTGTTCCAATAACTTCAAATGGAACTACAATTAACCATAAAAAAAGAAGAAATTTAATAACAGTGGACATAATTATATTTCCTTTCCTTATATGCTACCAACAAAGAATACAAGAATGATTCTTGAATTGGTTATTTGAAGAACAAATCCATTCTGAATCTGTATCGGTCTGGTAATACCTCTCAATCCCAGGGCGACTGCACGTTTTAGGAGATGGCTCTCCTTCTCCAATCGTCACGGTTACTATGTAATTATCCATTCCTGGAGGTGGATCAAGAACAACTTCTGAAAAGTCTTCTGGCTGATTATAATTGAAGTACAGTATATCAGATGATTCGTCCGAGTCGGCCGCGCCAAAAAGAAATGCTGGTTTCTTTTTCCCTAAGGCTGAATTGTGAATAACAATTGGATGTTTGATATCTTGTAGATCCAATCCTTTTTCCCAAGAATAAGGATATCCTGCATTTTTTCTCGTTTGCGGAATAATACCATCAGAAGAACCCACAAAAAGACCAATAGTTCCTGGTCGAGAGTCTTCATTACTTTCCGTAACGACCATAAATCCATTGTTATCTCCTCCAGATCCCAATCTCTGATCTAACATAAATTTAATTGACTGTTGGGAATACATTCCAGAAGCAGGAATACGATACTGTGTAAATTCTGGTATTTCAATCTCTGTCATAGGCTCAATGATAAGTGTTCCTTCTTTTGGAGCTTCACCAGTTAACTGAGACTCTTCTAGGCTTTCATCGGATAGAGTGTATTGTACCATTTCAAAATTTTCGGTAGACGTATCCGGAAATACTACACGTCTAATAACAGAACAAGGAATTAAAAGCCCACTAGTATGATTACCTAAGCTAACGGCCTCATCGACTGTTTTATACCCATTAACATACCAAGAAGGAATTCCTAAATTTTTCCCATCACGAACAAAATTCGTAACAATTGTTTTCTGGTCTAAAACTTTTGCAACCTGAAGAAATTGCCTTTCGGGACCAACCATCGATTGATATTCGTTTGCATTTAGAGTCAAACAATAATCTGTTCTACTCATTCCATTTGGCTGATTTCGTGTCCTTAAGGATTTTGGCAACGGTTCTGATAATTTCCAAATTGCTCCACCATTTTCTTCGTCCAAGTAAGGATTAGTTCCCTGCTTCTCGACTTCAATGGGAATATAATCGAGCCCAAGAAAAATAATTAAGCGAGAAGGGCCAATTGACGACCAATGCAATTGCCTTTCTCCAAAAACAATAGGATCGAACGACGAATAGGTTAAATTATCAGGATTTTGAGGTTCAATTTTTCCAGAAACTAAGCCATATGGTGTATATCCCCAATCTCGAAACTGTCCTCGTATTAGCATGTCTCCTTCATCGTTTTTGGATCTTGCTCCAGCTAAATCAAACAATGAAATAACTTGAGCCATCATATCTCCAGGAGCAGCATTAGTCACAGATAATGCCTGCGCCGCAGCCTGTGTTGGAGTATTCTTAAACCAATCTATACGATTGTTGGAGAATGTAGACTTTGATACATCCTCAGAAGCATATCTCCATATATTCCATTCTGGAATGTATTCACAAATTCCTGTTCCGACTCCTTCTTGACACTCTCCGTTAGGACCTTTACTCACGTCTTTGGTATATACTGGATTTCCTCTATCAGGAATTTCAGGAATAATTGAACAATTTCCCTGTCGATTTATTAATTGATGATATGTACAAGAGAAGATTTGGTCCATCACCCCACCAACATTCACGCCACCACCATTAAGACGACTGACCATCGAACTTTCGATGAAATACTCACCATTAATTAACGGTTTATCTGGTAGATTTCCAGGAACTTTAGCCGTTTGAGCATTAGCAGAAATTGCCACAAATGACAACAAAAAGATAATCATTAATCGTCTCACCATAGTATTTACTCTCCCAAGTTACACATAAAATATAAAATAATATGTATGCTATTTAATCAAAGAATCCATCACCAAATGTTGGTGGACCTCCAGAAGGCGGCGGGGTTCCTCCTCCACCAACGGCTGCCCATTCATATGTTGCAGGTGCTCCACATTCGGGTGTGCCAGCCGAGCCATTAAGAGGTTTCAGGTTGTTGCAACCTAAAATGTATGGAGTTTCAGCTCCGGCATACATATTAAACGGGCCCGTCCTGCTCGCATTCATAGGAAGAACTTCAGCATCTCTTTGAGTCGAAGTGCATATATATTCGATATTAAGATCGGTGGAATAATATTTTTGTAATCCTGGTTTTGTGCATATATCAGGCCTTTTACTATCTAGCCCAACAGCCGTCAACATAAAATATAAAGGATATTCTGGTGTTCCTATTATAGCTTTACCATTTATCTCAGAAGTAGAGGGACCAAGTATGCTAGTTGTATCTCGCGCCAAAAACACACCATGAGGTCTTTCTGGAGGATCTAAACGAATATATTTTTTACCCGAAGATGCAAATCCTCTCATATACGAATCTCTATATTGCATAATAATTCCATAGCTTTGATCAAGGCCAAGTTCAGCATTAGGAAGCCCCAATACCATATAATTATGAAATCCATTAGACCATACCCCAGGATTACTCATACCCATTTGCACTGCATTATTCCAGTCAGCGGCTTTGGCTTCTGGACTGCCTGACGGATAAAATACAGTTCCACGATTTCCTGGATGGTCTACCCAAAACGGAACCATAGCATCTGATGCACCAATTCCGACTCTGGCTACAAAAGGAGTCTTACTAGTTCTATTCTTATATCCAACACCCTTATGAAGGCCACTACCCGAGACTAAGAAACCATAGTTAATTGCTCTGGAGGTTTGGTGACCATCAACGAACAAAGTATATCCATTAGCATTCTGATAGTGCCCCAATGATGACCATATAATATTTTTTTCCAGATCAGTCCTTCTCTGTCCATGAGTGGCCACCTCGAAAGCAGAAGGCTTCTTATCGCAGCTACTTAACTCACAGGCCATTGCTGTTTTCATCGTGTCGGTAAATAGATTATCCTCATCGATAAAAGCATCTACTACAAGAACTGATTCTTCATTTGGACTTGGTCCTATCGGATCCGGAACCTGTACATCTCGTATCACGGTGCATGGAGCAAATTTCAATGATCTCATGTTTAGTGCTCTTTGCTTCGGCAAACTTCCTTGATATTTACTTTGGTCTGCCGATGGAACTTCGCCGTCGGTCATACTTAGAGTTCCGTGCCATGCTAGAGGAAATCCTGCCCAGTAAGATACTGGTATTCCAAAATTTTGACCTTGTGAAATCCAATTTGTGATAAAATGAGTCTCGTCTGGAATTGCTGCAATTTGTAACCAATGCAGTGCTGTATCATCATATTCACACGTTTTGCCATTTGTCGGATCTGCTGTATTTGCTTTATTGGTTTCATAGCATTGATCTATTTCTACTACACTCGTACATGGTGATCCGGGAGTCGTACAACCTCCAGTTACCGTATCGATTGTTTTTGCACGAGACTCAAAACCGTATCCGGCATCCAAAGACGCCACACACCAATCGGTGCGTAGCAGACCACCTGGCTGTCTTCTAGAATGCTCTAAACCGACAATTTCAGCGGGAAATGGCGTGTCCGGATCAAGCTCCCAAATCACACCACCTTGCTCTCGTACAATGGAACCAATAACCTCATCGGGATCTGGTGTTCCTACACCATCCCACTTTCTATAGAAATCTGAATTTGGTACGGGACAGGAGGTTCCCGTCGTGGGGCAATCTGATCCAAATGCTCCACCAGTACAACATATTCCTTTTGGATATGCATATTGAATTCCATCAAATGGATTAAAGGCATTTCGGGTGTTCGGGTCCATACTGGGATTCAAACTATGGTTCTGTTTTGATATTTTGGCAGCCGTGCCAAACTGATTATTGCCACTATCCTGACCAAGCAAAAATGTAGGATTATTTGCATGTACACTACCAGATGCATTAAATGCCTGAGTTGTGCGCCCTTTATCTACGCCGTCTACGTTTTGTCTTTGATAATACATTATATCTGGAACTGCATCTTCAAATACAATCATTCTTTCTATACCATATCGAACATATGCCGTTTTTGCAGGATAATCAACATTAGCGTCATAAGCAATTCTAAGTTTTGAACATTCCGTAGGTGCTATTCTATCTAAACCATTTTTTGCTAATGTTAATGTAGCAGCAGCATTAGGATTCGCAACCTTTATATCATTTGCACATTGATGGTATAGATCATCAGTCACAACAGTTTTAAACCTTCCGGATCTTGATTTTCCAGATTGCGATGGATGATAATCCCAAAATCTTCGGGCAAATGCAACTACTCCCTCATCACTACCAGTGTTCGCACCAGCAGAATCCATTACATTAAGAGATATTCCATGAAAATCTCCAGCAGATTCATTGTAAAGTGCATAACGAATTCCATATTTTTGCGCTTTATCCATCCACACTGACTGAACCGTCTGAACAGATGTATCACTTTTCATTAAATATCCTGCTGTCGCATAACCCTCACCAGCAGACATAGAACCGTCTCCCTGTAATGCCGGAGCCGTTGTAATCGTAGGTAATCTATTAGCATATCTCCAAACACCGCGAGTTATAGTATTCTCTTGTAAATTTCCAATCCATGTTCCCTCTTTCATACTACCACAATTAGTTCCATAACATTCTGGAACATTTGCATTCTGATCAGGCCCATCCATGTTGTCGTCCCACCTAGTATCAAACCAACAGGTTGCCCTATTTGCATCTGCAATAGGAGCACCAGCATAACCTGTTCCTATCATTCCAGATTTGCCTTCTATGGGCTGACTCGAACCACCATCGCGCTGGTCTTTAACTTTAATAATTTGATAGCCTATTTCACAAGGATTAGTAGGGGTACAGGCAGCAGGAGAATTCGCGTGAGTTCCAGTATCCTGAAACACAACCGTAGAAGGATCTGTAGTATCGGGACCACAAAGAGTTAAAAAGGGATATACAGTCGCACCTGTATGACCGTTTGTTTGAAATTGATACTTTAGGTGTTGTGCGACACCCGAAACGACGTTAACATATGTGCCATGACGAGGAGCAATTAAACCATTGGTACCTCTTACCATTGGAATATTTTTACATCCTCCTGTTGGTTGCCTAGCCGCATCAGTTGCACCGGTGTTAGTATTGGCAATATCGGCCCAAGTACAACTAAACTCTGCATCGACCGTTTGCCCCTCTGATATATAATTACCTGAATATCCGCTATAGAATCCTCCATAATTCATTGAAGGAGTGTTCATAAGATACTCTAACGAAAATGGCAAAGTTATACCATCTTTACCTGTTCCTGCAACACGAGGAGAATCGACACCGTATACTGGAAGGGGGCAGGTAGGACCAGTACCAGAATCAAGTAAAAAAGCTCCTTGTGTTGAGGCTCCAGTTCCCGGATACATAAAATTGGAAATGCCACGATTATCAAAGGAATATGCATCCAAAGGAAACAATAGAACAAACATCAATATCAAAATTTTGAATAGCAATCTCATACCTAAACACCCCTATAATATTACATTCGTTTTCCTATGATCTTCTTAATGAGAGCTTTCATAGCACTAGGCTTTTTTTGAATTTGATCTCTGATAGATGATCTTAATACTGGTACATTAGTTGTCGGTGAAGATGTGACATTAGGGACTCCTACGATGTTGGGGCCCTTAGATGTAATCGCTTTTTTTGCAATTTCGTCTCCAGATTTTGCCCTTCTTTGCATTTCATCTCGCAAAACGTCTGCGGCTTTTTGCCATTCTGGATCTTTTTTATCTTTGTATAGTCGTTGACCGAAACCTTTAACTAGCCACAAGTATGTGCTTACTAATTCTTTAGTGGAAATTTTTTTTACCGTCATAGCAGATGCTAAACTTTCTAGAATAATATCATAATTGTCATCATATGTCCACTCTTTGATTAGTGTTCCATCTTTCATAACTTTGTGCCCAGAAGGAATCGACTTACATTTTTGCTCGTCATTGCAAAAATACTGTCCTTCTGGGCACTCGTCTGATGGGCTTTCATTCATAGTCACAGATTTAATTGCAATGTCCAATGATGTTAAATCTGAATATTTCATGAAGAAGCCCTTTTCGATTGTTCAAGATATATTTATAATTATCTTCTTCTTTTGATCTGTTTTCTTACATTTTCCTTTCTATACTCTTTTTGGATGACTGTTATTGTAAAATATGTCCCGATCAAACCCATTAATATTTCCGTCACGAAATTGTTTCCCCCTAAAACAAAAAAAGTCAACACGAGTTCCCCCCACTTTGAGGAAAACTAAATTGGTGTCTGTTGGGATGTGTGCCCGAGAGCACAACCATATTTAGTACGAATAATCAGTCAGTAGAAAGAATCTCATGGATTTTTTTTTCATAATCTTCGCCCCACATTTTTCTTTCCAATTCTTGCTGACGAACCAGTATCTCTTGCTGATTAGCTAATTTTGTAGAAATGTCCGTCAGTTTGCTGATCGTCTCATGATGATCTTTTGAGCTTTGTTGCAACTTCGGCAACTCTTCTTTGTGTTCGGTAGTAATAGCATGTGCGGCATCTGCTCTACCTATCCAATCTCCAGCAGTGAAGAATAGCATACCAAAGGCAATTAGTGTAAGAATTGTAGAAATGACCCGAATGGGGCTAATGGTCACTTCTACTTTATCGGGAATTATTGGCATAGCAAAGCCCCTTTCGTGTTATATTTTACACAGATTGCATATTATTTATAAACGCAAAAAACCCCCAACCCATTACAGGTTGGGGGCTTCCTTTGGGGGTTCAGCGTTATATTATATAGTCGAATCTAGAAATTATAACGAATACCAAATGTAATATCCTCAGACTTAGCTTTTTTCAGCTTGTTGTGACTATAATTCACATTTGCCACAATTGTTGGCGAAATGATATAGTTTAAGCCACCATCAAACTGCTGCTCTCGTCCCTTTTGTGCTCCACCGAACTTAAAATTCTGAAATCTAAAGTTGGGCTGGATTCTACCCTCAAGTGGAGTACCCTTTGCAATTACAATAGAAGATGGAATATATCCAGCTTCGATCATATAACCGCGACCATCGCGGACATCGCTGCCTACAGTATAGTACGCATCATCTAGATCATAATCATTCAAAGATGCGCCAAGTGTAAGCGTACCCTTTAGCTCTTCGATGTCTCGCTCAAAGAGTACATCAAACGAAAATGCAGTGAAATTGTCTCCATCACCAAATGCATTTTCCTGATTAGCAAAGGAGGCACCTAGTGTAAAAATATCCTTCTGACCAAAGTAAGTGCCAGCAAGATCATAACCACCCTCAACATCAGCTAAATCAACTGATCCTCGAAGTGCTACCATAGGGTTGTTACTATTATTAACTCCAGTAAACACACCAAGATAATACTTGAACTTAGGTGTTAGGTCTCCATCGTTAGAAGGAGATACACCGAGGTTACCAAGATTAGACCAAGCAGAAATGCCCTCTGCTCTTCGGTCATATGTATCTGGGTAGCGATTGACGACTGAAGCGGGACTCCAAACGAGTTGATTAAATGGTGATACAAGATTGCTCCGATCGGTGGCTACCTTATAGCGACCACCTCTAACCTGAAGTTTGTCAACGACCTTTACATTGACAAAACCATCAAGTAGATTTATATCTTCACCATCTCGCTTTTCGATGCTTACTACGGCATCAATAGAGTCGTTTAGTTTTGCTGAAGTATTGATTCTTGCATTATCTACAAGAACGTCAAAATCCTTACCATCATCTAAATCGGCAACTCCACTAGTACGCAGAGCACCACCAATGCTAAATGAACGGTCTCCGTTCTCCCATACAGGTACGTCCGCAGTTGCGGCAGTAGCCATAAAGGTCATAACAATTACACTTACAAATAATCGAATAAATTTACCCATTTTTTATGCTTTTTCTCCTATACCAAAAAGACACCATGCCCCAACAATGGAACACAATGTCTCTTTAGTTTATTGATGATAGACTCTATTTAGTATATGTTTAGTTCAGAATTTAAATTAATTTCTTCGTTTTCTATATTTTTCAACAAACAAGCAAAATGCATGTCTCTGTAATCGTGTTGATACACATCATCGACGGCGCCATACACTTCACCAGAATTTATTAAATCACCACAATGCGAACACATAGTTGGCCAGCTGGCCAGGCCGTGCTTATTTTCCCTTTCTTTATATTCTGGAACTGATCTAACTATAAATCGGTTCATATAATTACTACCATATGTTTCTACATTGCTCGCAATAAAGGTATACAAATTTTTAATCATTTTTACCATAACAAATTCCTGTAATTATTATGCTAGATCATAGCGTATAGATTCAATACCTCGTCAACAACAGGATGTCGTTCAATTTCGGTTTTTGAGAATTCTACTACTCCAATCATTTTACTATTACGTTTATGTAAACGATCCACAAACATTTTTAAACCATTATTGTCGTACCCGCGATCGTGTTGGTCAAGATCACCAGTAACTACAATCTTACTATTTTCTCCTATTCTTGTCAATAACATTTTCATCTGATTATCAGTTGCATTTTGCATCTCATCGGCAATAATTATAGAATTTTTGAATGTTCGCCCGCGCATATACGCAAGAGGAGCAATCTCAATTATATTTTCGTTAATTAGTTGTCCGATTTCGCTCGGGGAATAGTATTCCTCGAATATGTCAAACATTGGTCTTGTCCACGGGCTCATCTTCTCTACCAATGTTCCCGGCAAAAATCCGTGTTGTTCATCAACACTCACTGCCGGTCGAGTTATTACAATTTTTTGAGTTGTTTTATTTTTTAGGCTACGAATTGCGTAGAGTGTGCTGATTAGCGTTTTGCCTGTACCAGCTGGTCCTATTGCAAACGTAATATGCTTATTGTGATTTTCTAACAGATTTATTAATCTTTGCTGTTTGGGATTTCTTGCTGAGAGTTCAACCTTTCTTTCTTTTCTGAAGTCTGTTTCCATGATTTGAGCATCGACTAACTTTAGATGCTCGACTTGCTTCATTTTCATCCTTCTATTTTTACGTCCCAAATAGAATCCCCCTATGGTTTATAATATACAAATATAGGTTCGTATTTCAGCCAAATGTCTTTGACCTTACAGGAATATTTAGCCATTGGGAGTCCTGTGTCGGGATCAAGTCTGTTTGCACCAGGCATCTGTGCCATCGACATCTTCCATATCTTAACAAATTTCATACCTAGAGACTCAAGAATTTTCTGCGAATCTTCTGCAAGAGGCAACATATCTTTACCAAACTTAACATCTGAAATATTCCACAAAAGATATCGTTCATGTGCCAACCATTCAACACACGTCTCTAATGTAGGAACGAGAAACCCATCTCGCCATTCATCATACTCACCAAACTTTTTATAAGATTGTGTCTCGTCTTGAGAGTACGCCTCTTTCGCAAAGTATGGAGGTGAAGTGAACACCAGATCCACTTTACCTTTGTACTCTTGAAACTTTTCATTCTGTGAAATAACTTCAGAGCCATCTTGAAATAGCTCATATGTATTTACTTTCGGGAATAGTCCTTGAGTTCGATAAGTTTTTTCGTTATAAAAAGTTGCAAGGTCTTCATACTTTGTATAATTGCTCCCATTGCGCTCATCAATAACATGGTCAGTATTAGGATCGGTGCCGATATAATGAATAGTGCGATCAGGGCGAACGCACATAGCGCCAAGAATACGGCCACCCCAACCACTACTGGGATCATAAATAACAATGCGATCACTCTCTGTGTGCGACTTTGTTTTTTCTCGGACCAAGCTCTCCGTATACGTCTCATATAGATACTTCGCGGTGAGCGGTGGGAAGTTGACTGCGTATTGGCACCAAGAGATTCGGAAGGCCTTGAGTCCAAGGGGAAAGAGTTTTTGTCCATAAGAGAAGTACCTTATCTGATAAAGTTCGCTTTTGTCATAATCAACATTTGTTTTACATTTTTCAGGTATATTTATGCTCTCAATTTCATCTTTAGTAAGAGTAAGCCATGTCTGATTCTTTAGTTTCTCGTTGTAACCTGTGTACTTAGCATCTTCTTTCTTCGGGCAAAGCCAATAATCACTTCGTTCATATTGACGCTCATTCTTCTCGAATTGATCGATCCACTCGGCTCCAGTCTCAGCATAGAACACAAAATTTTCTTGATCGCGAGCCTTTACTGGAAGCGAGTAATGATAGAAACTGTCTCGTTTGAAGTGCCTACGAGAGTAAGTAGTCACTTTTTCGAGCAAATCATCACGCACAAAATGATCGTAGATCGAGAGCCCGTCAGAAGAATTTTTATAATTGATCTTGGTTGCCATCATTGTAGGAAACCACTGATTGGCAGCATTACCTACAACAGATGTGTTACGAATAACATCTTTTTCACCAGTCACTTCATCAGTCTGTACAAATCCGTGAACAGGAAAAGAATCAAGTTTGTTGAACTGGTCGATGATTTGATCTTCATTGAATCCAACACGAGGAGGAATGCCTAGCTCATCCCAAGCATAAGCAATCACCTTTCGCATGTCAATCACCCATTGCCGAAACTCCGTATCATTCATCCACAAAATCTCTTCAAAATTCTTATTGATTTCATGATTGAGTATATAGTCGTTTCGCTCATAAAAATGCTTCATATGCCTGACCCATCTGTGTGACCATAATCATGTATGCCACATTCTTTATTTGAATTTTCCCACCACCAACGACCGTCTCGACCTTTTCCCGGTCGAGAACATGGAGCACAGCCAACTGACTCATATCCCATTGTGTGTAATTTGTTCACTGGAACGCTATTTGCATTTACATATTCCCATACGTCAGTGTATGTCCAGTCGCATAGTGGATTAATCTTGATCATACCATCGGCTTGTTTTTCGATGCGTTCTGCTTTTGATCTTTCTTCGCTGTGTTCTTTTCGCACTCCTGATATATATGCTTTATATCCTTTATTTTCCATGTACCTTTTTAGTGGTGCCACTTTTCTCACATGACAGCAGAGCTTGCGATTACTAACCGAATCGAAGAAACAGTTTGGTCCCCTTGTCTTAACCAGATCAAACAATTCATCTGAATTTGGAAACACCATGTCGATATTGACATCATAGCGATCTCGTATACGGTCGATCAAATTGTGTGTTTCCTGAGGTAGTCTTCCAGTATCAAGCACAAATATAGGAATATGAATATCAAGACTATCCAATAAGTCTATGATCACCATGCCTTCAGCCGCACCAAAAGAACACGACAATGCAATATGTTCATATTCTTTTATTGTACTATATAGGAATTCTTTAGTCTCAGAAATCACAATAAATATTAAGCACCAACATTCCAAAACAACGCACCAGGTGATGCATGTTCGCGCACAAACTTCCATGCTTTTGCATCATAAGTGGGTGCAGAGGGAAAGGGTGGTTCGTCCTTTGCTAATACTGCTTTATCAAATTTCAAATCTGAACGATAATATTTCGCTCGACCAATTTCGCGTTCCTTCATCTTATGCCCGACAGAAACAACATGAGCATCTGCATCTGGCCATGCTAATTGCAACGCACGATTTAATGAACCACTTGAACCAACAGTCCAAAACTCTTTTGGCTCGGGCAATGAACGTGCAACCTTAATGAAACATGCAGTTACATATGGATGCTCTAGACCGAGAGGTAAAACTTTTCGCGTTTCGGGTGACTCTTCTGCATATTCACGCGCCCTGGCTTGAGTCACATTCAACATACCATTTGGCACCCACCGATAATCTGTTCCTGCACGAATGCCTAGTTTTTGATACGGATGAAAGTTCTTTGGATCTCTTTTTGCCATAAAAAGAACGGCACGCTTATCGTAACGCGAGCATACAGTAGGCAGACTAATCTGAGCATAACCAGTCGCAGGGCAAGAGCCAAACACCCACTCTCTAATGTTTTTGTATTCTGGAGCATGACCGATCAAATAGTCAAGACCACGAACTTTTGTTCCAGCACCAAGCAAGTCATCACGAACAACAACAAAGCCTTCGTGTTCCATAATGATTGGTTCTGGATTTGGATCAACCCAATCACCAATTCTATTCAAATAAGTTTCTGCCTCGTCAAATAACATAATCTAATCACCTATCAGTCCCCTCAAAGTATCATTTGCTTCTACGTCAACAACCAGATGTATTCTATCTTTGTTTCCAGAATTAATAGCACTATGGGGTTTTCTTGTATCAATATACCAACACTCGCCAACTTGCATGTTTGCGTGCGTAGGCACTCCATTTGTTTGCCAATTTGTAAACGACACGTTTTGGTTAGTAATCAATGGAAAATGAAATCGCATAATCTTACCATTTCGTATTCCAGAATCTTTGTCTACTTGATCGGTGTGTCTTTGTAGTTCGCCACCACCCGGAACAAGTTTCATTAATCGTATTCTATGCTTCTCACCTGGTAACGTATTTATAACCGGTTCAAGTTCCGGGAACTTTTCTCGCAATGGCGTGTCTTGCATAGCAAACACGACATCCTTATGCTCTTCTTTCCACTTCTTATTCATCTCTTCTGGTTTAGTGATGAATGCAGGATTATTTGTATATCCACGAAACGAGAGAGCAGACCAAGAATGCTTCTTGTTATAATTTGAATAGTGGTCTGTGTAATCCAAATCAATACGATCCAACGAATCGATAAGAGGCTGAATCGGAATCTCAGACAATCTAGCTTTTCTCAGCGTGTAAAACTCTTCTGGCATCACATGAGGATGTTGCCTTTCAAACAAAGGATTGTCTGCGTCTTTGAACAGCCAAACCAACAGTTCGCCGAAAGACGTAACTTTTGTTCCAACTTCTACAAAATCACACTCTTGGGCAATTCTCCTTGCTTCAAAATTTTCTGCCCAAAGTTCCAACCAACAAGGACCTTCAAGCTGCGATAGTTTACGGCGACACCATCTTTCGGATTCATAGCTAAATCGCGTAATGATTCGGTCACCTTTTTCTTTTTTTCCAATAACGACATCATCAAACATCTTGATTGCAGATTCGACCTTTGCAGTCTTTTCTACATACATGCCATATTCTTCTATGAAAAGATTTCCTTCGTGCAAATCCTTTGCAATTGTATTCTTCTTCATTTCAGAAAAAGGAGAACACGAGTGATGGTTATACAGCGAATACCGACTTTCAATCTCTTTCAAATATTCTAATTCATATCCGTGTTGCCAATCTTTCATGTCAGTTTACTAAATCCTTTCACCTTCTCAACACTAATCGTATTAGTGAATTTATCTTGCAATGCATCCTTGTGCGAAATGATAAAGATGTTCAAATCTTCTGGAACAGAATATAGAATCTTAAAAAACTCTTCTGTACCTTCGCTATCAAGACTCGAATCGAATACTTCATCCATGATCAGCAAATTGGTATTAACCGAATTCTTGAGCTTCGCAATCGTTCGCCAAGTGAATAGTAGAGCAAGATCAATTCGTTTCTTTTCGCCCTCTGAAAAATTGTAGTATGAAAAGCTATCACGATGTCGGCTCTTAATTGTTTCATTGAAATTTTCATCAAGTGTAAAATTAACAAAGAAATCCATTGAAGCAAGATAATGATTAATGAGCTTATTAATAACTGGAATATACTGTTTAATGATGAGAGTCTTGATGCCATTATCTTTAAGCAATGCTGAAGCTACACTATACAATTCATTGTCTGTAATTAGTTCTTCTTTTTCTGATTCGTATTCCTGAATGCTCTTTTCGAGGCATTCTAGTTCTTCCTGTTCTTGTGAAAAATCTTCATTGATTGCTCGCATGTTCTCAATCTCTTGGTTTATCTTCTCGATATACATTTCAAGAGTTTTGATTTCACCCGAATAATTATTACTCGTCGTTTCCAGCTTTACGATTTGATCTTTAATTGTGGTCATTTTGGTAATGCTGTCGGTAACTTTTTCAAGTTTGGTGTTCAGCGTTTCAATACCAGAAGTGACTTCTTCTATCATCTTGTTCTTGTCTTCTATAATAGAAGACTTAAAATCCGATTGAATATCTTGCTGACAAGTTGGGCACTCATCATGCTTTTGATAGAAATCAATCTCTTTATTGAGCTTCTTTTCTTTGACCAATATCTTATCGATCAGACCTTCTATCTTATTCTTCGTTTTTTCAAATTTTCCAAAATTCTCAATTTTAGCGGATAGCGTGTCGATTAACTTATTGTTTTCGCTGACTATTTCTTGATGATTTTCGATAGTAATAGCGGTATTTGAAATATCGGCTTCTTTTGCAGTTATTACTGCTTCTCTGTCATCTTGTATCTTATTGAGATGTTTTCGATGAATTTGAATCTTTTCGTTTGCAACCTCGACGTTTCGTTCATTCTCAGAAATGTTTGTCTTTACTTGCCCTATTCTCTCTTTGAGAATCACATTCATTCCAGAGAAGATGCGAATATCAAGTAGGTCTTCAATCACTTCTCTTCTGTGTGCAGCCGGCAATTGCATAAATGGAAGAAATGTGGCACTACCTAGAATCACCGCTTGCGTAAACGATTTGAAATTGAGATGTAGGATTTGATGCTCAAAGTATTCCTGAAAGTCTTTGGCGCTCGCGGTTTGGTCGATTGTGTTTCCATCATGAATCACTTCAAAGACCGCAGGCTTAATACCTCGTCGAACTTTATACTGTGCAGTGCCTATACTAAATTCAACTTCAACCAAACACTCGCCATCATTTACCGTGTTGACCAATAGAGGTTTGTTAATCTTTCTGAATGGTTTACCAAAAAGACCAAAGGTAATCGCATCAAGCAATGTGCTTTTGCCTGACCCGTTCTTACCAACAATAAGAGTTCTTGCATCTTTGGCTAAATCAATTTCCGAAAAATTATTACCCGATGACAAAAAATTCTTATAACGAATTTTCTCAAACTTAATCATTAACTGTCATTGCCTCGCTATATAGCTCACCAAATAATGTCTTGAGTTCTTCCTTCTGCACATTTGTTTCCATTGTATCGATAAACTTACCAAGAATTGTAAGCGTATCTTCAGCCTGATCAACGGAAACAGTTTCATCGTCTACATCATATTCACTATGATCTTCTACAATAGTCACATCATATGGATCGGATTTATACAAATGGTCCAACATAATATCAAACCAATATGGATTTGTCTTATTGGTTACGACTACTTTTACCATTCGATTCTTATACTGTGATAGATTCGCAGGAATCACATCTTCCAATTGCTTATCTTTGTCATCATAAAAAATCTTATAAAACATATGATTCGGATTTTTGATAAACGTCAACTCTCGTGTATCAGTATCAAAAATATGAAATCCTCTATCGTCTTGATAATCTGCCCATGTAATTTCATATGCAGAACCCAGATAGAAAAGTGTGCCATTATTTGATCGATGATGATAATGACCAGAACAAGCAATGTCAAACTTATCAAACAGAGATGCAGACAATCCATGAGAAGAGGGCTGCATACCTGGTGCCATAAGAAAACCCTGAACCTCTAAATGACCAAATGCAACTTGTGCCTTCGTATCCTTAATCGTCTGAATCGATTTCTCAGATTTCTCTGGTGTGATCCAAGGAATGAATAGTATGTCCAACCCATCAAAATTGACAACAGTTGGATCAGTATATATCCACGGTTCGTACTTACCATCAAGAGTCGTAAACAGCGTATGCATTGCATTAATGCTATTGGTGTTCTTGTGATAAATATCATGATTGCCAAGAATCACATGAGTCTCAACACCCATCTTACCCAAACGATAAACAAAATTGTTTCTAAAATTCTCAAGCGTTTTGAAGTTGATATACTTTCGCCTATCAACAATATCGCCCAAATGAATAACAGTTTTAATGTTGTGTTCTTCTAGGTATGGGAAGAATAGCTCATCATAAAATTGCATGAAGTATTCATTGAATACTTGGGAATCATTTCTCGCACCGAAATGCGTATCGGTCAATAAAGCTATCTTCATAAACTACTCGGCTGTCTTTGGCTCTTTTTTCTTGAAATTCTTTTCCTCGAATTGCTCGATAAAATCGTACAAGTTTTGGTGCATATCATATGTCGGGCTACTTGCAGGATTTTCAGAATTTTCATATTCCTGCAAAGTAGACAATTCGTCTTCTGTAATTGCCTTTTCTAAAGACTTATACTTGACATACAGTTGCTTCTTCTCCTTTTGTATCCTTCGCAGAAATGCATAGTAAATGATCTGCGTAAAATACGAAAAAGGATTTTGAGACTTCTTTGGATCGAAATTATGTATGTACTGAATACAGTTTTCAATTCCATCAGAAATCATATCATCGCGAAATGTATAATTGATAAAATTGGGCTTGTAGGACAAATGTTCTGCAATCTGCATAAAACACTCACCAATGAAATTAGGAATCTGAGGCTTGGGTTCGCCTGTCTCTTCAGCTTCTTCTATCGATTCCTTATACTCAACCATTGCCTGAAAAAACTTCTTATTGTCAATGTAATGCTGCTTTTTTGCCAACTCAATTCTCCTAATGGATAGTAGACTTCTTTTTTTCTATCATAGACTTAATAATATCATTGTCTTTATAATAATCTTCGTATTCTCCAAATATAGTTTCCATCCAATCTGAAGGAGCATCAGGCATTACTGACAACAAATCCTGTAATGCTGTTTTAGCATCGCTTGGTGTTTTTTTGTCAAGTGATGAATTTCTCCATTCCTCTCGATTTTCTCCAGTTTTCTTGACTGCTTGATGATACAGTTCTTTCATATCTTTTGCTAAGGTCGTAATAGCAATAATACTACTCGATGCTATTTTAATAGATTTAAAATCGGTACAAGGAATCCAATCATAAAACATAAATGTGATATTTTGACTATATGGATTTTCCAATTGTTCAAATTTTAGTGGATCATGAATTTCGATAATCTCAGGAAAGTCTGAAAAATGACCAGGATGAGTTACACCAGCAATAACTTCATCACCATTCGATAAACGAAGGTAACGTAAATAAATTTCTTGAGGCTCGTTTTTAGTCTTTGCCATATTGTATATATGCCTTATTTGAATTTAACTTGATATATCTTTACCGAAAACTTTTCCGATCGATATAATTCAAACCTTTCCTTAAAATGTCTTGTCGCAAAATTCTCATAATTTTTGTATGTCAAATCATCTACAATATCATACAGCACCGCTTCTTCTTTTTGCTCTCCTTTTCTCAATCCTCTACCAATCGACTGAAGTGTGCGAACTCTTGATTTACCCGGATGCGTAAAGATGATGTTATGTAATTTCTTGATATTAACTCCAGTCGAATACACCCCACTTGAAGCTACTATTATAGCATCTTTTTCAGATTCTACAATACTTCTAATCGATTCTCTTTGTTCCGTTTCTGTTTTACCAGAAACAAAAAATACTTTTCTTTTGTCTCCCACCTTATCGCGAATCATCTCGAATAGAGGAACACCATGCTTCTCCACATATTGGAACAGTACAAGTGTATTCTGTTTTAGCGATACTGCAAGATTCGCAATGAATGCATTTCGCTTTTCATTGCTAACCAAAAAGTCAATTTCTTCTTGGTACTTTTTTCTTGCCATTTCTTTTTTCACTTCTTCGGCATAATTTAACACCAATGCTTTGATTTGAAATCCAGCAAGAAAATCTTTATCGATCAATTCTCGTGTAGTCGCAACAGATTTGACTCGACCAAACAATCCTTCAAGAACTAACTGATGTGTCTGTGTTCCGTCTAATGTTCCTGTTGTTCCGATTCGATATGGAATATTTATCAGCTTAGTCATTAGCGTTGTCAATGATTTTGCTTTGAATAGATGACACTCATCACCAATGATTACACTGAACTGCTCAAAGAACTCAACAGGCATTTTATAAATTGACTGCCATGTTGAAATGACGACTGGTGCATTCGACTCTTTGGATCTACCTGACATAATCTGATGTACGTTTGTTTTTGAATCCCATCCATAATCAGCAAAGTCCGAAGACAACTGTGCAACCAGTGATGTAGTTGGCACAATAATTAGCGTTCGCTTAGGCTGATAATATCTGACCAGTAAGTAAATGATTAGCGATTTACCAGAACCGGTTGGCGACAAAAGAAGCGTTCGGCGCTTACGAACTGCATGAACGAATCCTTTCATCTGCCACTCTTTTGGTGCGAAAGGAAGATTCAGTGTCGAAACAAATTCTTCTGCTTCTGCAACAGAAAACTCTTCATCACCAACCAATGCATCATCTTGAAAGATGATGTCATAGTTCCTCTCTTCTGCCCAATTAACAATGTACTCCAACAGCCCTACATATATCTGACCGTTCTTTGTGTTGAGCAAACGTATCTTGCCATCCCACACACGATTACGATATGCAGGCATGAACTTATAACCAGGAACAAAAAACGTGAAATGATCTGATAATTCGCGAAGTATATACTCTTCTGCATATACACCCAAATACACATCGTTTACTTGCGTGATGAATAGCGTAGAACTTGCTGGCATATTATTAATTTTCGTCTGCAAACTCTTCGTCGAAATCGTATTCAATCCATTCGATCTCATCTTCGGTTAAACCAAGAGCCATAACTTCTTCTTCTGTCAAATATTCATCTTTGTGTTCATCGAGTGCAACATATTCGGCAGTAAATCTTGCATCAGGAATGAATAGAAGCTCGGTAGGATGAGAAGTCAACACTACCCAATCTCCAACGACAGAAACAAAAGGCTTAATCAACGAACGAGTATACTTAGCATATACTGTTTCATATATATCTTCATTATCGGTGATCCAACTTGGCCATTTATCTTTATCTTCTTCGATCTGATAGGCTTTTGCAAATTGAATCTTTCGCATATGTGTGTACTCAAATTCATCCGATTCCATTGATAAACTGCCTCCACTTAATAGCATTATTAATCTGCCAATTTCTTGAATTGATACTAGAGATGATCGATTTTAGAAATTCAACTTTTTCTTTCTGTAGATCCATTTTCATCAAAATAGCAATAAGTTGCGAATCGCTTTCGAGATAACGGGGAACATCTTGCTTCAATAACTTATGATCGAATTGTTCCCATCCTTGCTCGTCCAAATCTTCTTGACACATCTTACCAGAATAGTATTCATATTTGACTTTTTCTAATTCCTTATACTGGTAACTTAATTTCTTATACGTCAAATTCTCTTGATTATATATCTTGAGATATTTGTTATGCAGTTGCGGTATTTTTAGTGATTCGGTATCCAATTCGGTATCATCAATTTTACAGTCAGTGGTCCATTCAGATTCTATTTCATCAAGTTTCAAATTATAATTCTCCTAAAACACAAAGCTCTCTAAGTATAATGCTTATTTCTATTTTGTCAAGACTTTTATCTAGGAAGTCTCGTATAGGTATATGTAAGAAAATGAAATGTTACATCGGCTGTTATGTAATCAATATCGGAAGACTGAGAGTCGAATTCCAAAGAAGACAAAGAGATTGGAAACACGTCTTCAAATGTAATAGCGTAATTCGGGCGCATATTACTGTCTAGTAGAGTTAATGTTGCATCCGAAAATCGAGGATCGACCCCGCCACGACGAGTCGCTAAAAGATCGGCATATTGGTCATAGTCGTCGGGAAATCCTAAACCCACCATCCAGTTTTGAAGTTCTGTCCAATTTGCCAAATCTTCGTCTACTTTGAATCGAACATTCAAAGGTTCGTAATCGTAACTATCTCCTGGAAGATTTGTTCCACGAAAAGGCAAGGAATGCGTAATGCTTCCAAAGGTCACACCAGGCAGGTTGACCGACTGAATGAACCACTGAACATTGGGTAGTTTATTGATAACAAATCTAAACCCAACAGGAGATAGAAAATTCTGATTAGCTGGTTGTTTGCTCATATTGTTTGCCTCTCTTTTAGCTATTTATAAGATAGGCAAAGAAAAACCCCACTCCATAAAGGAGTGGGGTTTTCTATCTTACGGTTTGCGTACTATTAGAGGAGGTTCTTGATAAGAACTCGACGATAGTATGCGTTACTGCTATCAGTGATAGAGCCACCCGCGGCACTTGTTGCAAATGGATTTGCAGTTAGGCCATAGCGAGTCTTGAACCCGATCTTTGGCTGGAAGGTAGCACTATCGACAGCACGCACCATCTGTAGAGGAACATATGGGCAGTAGAAGAACCCAGCGTCATACGCTGAAGAGCCTCGATAACCAACTGTCGCATACTCCCAACCATTCACGTTGTAGTGATAAGGATCGATGAAGACCTTGAATCGGCCATTGAGAACACCCGCGAAGGTGTTGCCAGTGTCATCGACCTGTAGGTTATTTGAAGCGAGTGCTGGTGTGTTGTCAAGAATACCAGCCATTGAGAGAGCAGAAGCGACATCTGCTGAACAGATGACGATGTTACCCTTACCTCGGCGAGTCTCCTTAGCAATCGCATTTGCTTCGCGCTCGATCTGATACATAAGACCCTTGAACTTCTCAACGCTCCAACGGCCGTTCGCATCAACGTCAAGGTCAAACTCACCAACATTGGCAGTACCAGTCTGAGCACCCTGCTTCGCACTAGCGACAATCTTTCGGACAACCTCTCGGTTAATCTCAGCAAGAATCTCAGCACTAAGGATGTTCGATAGCTCAGTCTCAGCATCAAGACCATGGATCGCCTTTAGGTCTTGTGCCATCTCGATCGAGTAATCAGCCTTTAGCGCACGACTAGTCGCCTCAACAGTGACCTTCTCAATGTTGAAGCCCATGTCTCTAGGTGTAACCTCTTCAGCAGCAGAGGTTGTCATGCCAGCTGGTGTCTGAGAAACAGTCGCAAAAGCGGCTGTATTCACTGGCGCGCCGCCAGCTCCACCAAAGCCAGTGTTAGCTTCCCAGTATAGCGCCTCAGACTGCTGATTAGCGAGTGTTGGACCCGTAATGTCAGTATTGGCAGGACCTTGCTGGCCAGCTACAAGTGGGTTCATCGTGTCAACAGTACTGTTTGCATATACAGCGCGCATCGCAAAGATCAGGCCAGTGGGGCCTGTCATTGGCTGAACACCACAAATGTCATATGCAATAAGGTTAGGCATTGAACGACGAACTAGTGAAATAAGTACAGGATTGTAGTTATCAACGGCAGATGTAGCAGTCTGATTCTCGGCTAGAAGGCCGCCCGACTCGCCACTCTCTTTGATAGCTTGTTCCTGATTCTCTAGAAGTGCAGCAGTCACGGCTCTCTTATAAGGATCCGTAATTGGGGGAAGAGACTCATGCTCTAGGACTGGCTGCCACTTCCTCTGTAACTCTTCTGAAAGCAACATATCTTTTTACTCCTTAACTGATTTTATCTCAGTTTATTGTTTTTATTTATAAATTTAGTTTCTTACAGTTCTACCAAGTGTGTTGGTGTAGGCAGCCATTGCCCCCGACAACCCATTATCTACGTCTAATCCCTCTTCAATAACCTCTTCTGAAATCATACTTGGATCTGATTTCGGAAAATACTTATTACGAAGAGTGACTAAAGCATCTTTGTACTGATCTGTATCCTCAAACTCAATGCCTTCTGCAAGACCTCGAAGTTTTTCTGAATCAGTATCAGCCAAATCATTTGTTAATTCATCGACTAGATTACTTCGCTCTTTCGAGCCAAGCTCTCTTTGTAGTTCGATGTTAGATTCCACAACTTGGTTGAGCTGTGATTCTAAATTTTCTACCTTTTCGGCTAACGCCTCTGCGACATCAACCTTCTCTTCTGGCATATCGATGTAGTGATTCTCGAATAGGCTCTTTAGACCAGTAATGAACTCTTCGGTAATCTCTGAACGAATACCGCGCTCGATGGCAAGCTCATTCTCTTCCATCCATTCTCTCACTACATAATCGAGATACCCGTCAACCTTTTCGGTTAGATTGGCAGAAATGTTCTCAACTGCCTCATCAATCTGAAAATTATAGGCTTCCTCAAGCTCATCAATCTTCTCATTGACTTTAGCAACAACAGCACTCTCAAAGAGAATGCGCGCATTGTTCTGGAACTCTTCAGATAGACCCTCTTCGTCACTAACGATCACGTTAAGATCATCAGTGATATTCAGATCCTCTGCGGTGATGCGATCAAACTGGAAAGGAGCATCTTCTTCCTCTTCTGCACCCTCTTCAATCTCTTCGCCATCTTCTTCCTCGGCGACTTCTGAAATAGAGTCAAGAAGCTCGCGAAGCTCGTCCTCATCCATCTCATCAAGAGCCTTGACTACTAGATCGTCTAGTTCCTCTTCGGAAACAACCTCAGTGGTTTCATCTTCCATTTCTTCTTCCTTTACTGTCTCTGGAGAGAGGACCTTCTTGCCTGGATCAGCAATTGTGGTTGGCTCAGATGCAGTCTCTTTTCCTTCTTTATCACCACGACGGCCCTTTGTCTTCTTAGTGGCATCTCCAGCCTTCTCAGAAGCCTTAAAGTTTCCACCTGGATCAGTAGACTGTGAAGGAGGAGCGACTTTACCGCCCGATCCCTTAGGAGCGCCACTCTTTTCTGGAGTTGCTCCCTCCTTGGGAAGAGATGCGTTGCCTGGCGTGGCAGCCATCTCTATAATTGTATGTTCGAGTGACTGTGACATTTTTTCAAATCTCCTATAGGATTGATTTCTAACTACTATTTATCTATTTATAATTTTGAAAGGAACTCTTCAAATAATTCGAGTTTCTTTCTCTCTAAATCTTTACTGGAAGTCTTTTCGATCTCTTTTTGATAGGAATCGATCAGCCTTTCCTGTAAAACACCATTGTTCCAAATCCACTCTTTGCCTTCCATGATACCTTCAACAAAAGCATTCGGAGCAGAAGGATCCGCAACAACATCTGCTGCTGTTGCAAGATAAAAATCTGGCTGAACTACGTTCGCACCAGCTTGTGACTTTAACGACCCCATACCACGAGAAGATACGCCTAGCTTTGCACCTTCTTTCATTAGGTTCTTAACAATGTTTCCATAAGGAGTGTCCATCACTTTCGCTTTACCAATAAAATTGTTTCCATCTTCTTCTAGACTCGTGATCATATGAGACACGCGCTCTAGATTAATCTGAGGACCATCTGGGTGTCCAAGCTCACCAAAAGCACGATTATTCTTTACATAGGAATCACTATATCGCTGCACTTCATTTCTTAGTGTGCCAATGGGATACACTCGACCGTTTCGATTCTTCTGTTCAGCCTGCATGAAGATGCCTTTGATATAATAGTTTTTATTACCATTATCTGACTCTTCTAAAATATACTGAACATCTTCTAGTGTTTCGGTAATGAGCTTCATTTGTTATTGCCCCTGCTGCTTGTAATTTTGTGCAAATTCGGACAAACGATTAAATCCATCTTTCGACTCTTGTGCCATCTGAGCGAATCGACCCTGATTCTTAGGATTAAGTGAACCAAAAGTCTGTAACATCTTGGTGGCTGCATCAACGCTAATCTTGGTTACGCTACCATCATTGAATCGGTATCTACTGTCGCGATTAGTGCTAGCCACTTTTTGCATACAATGAAGAACATTCTCCTCAATCTGCTCAACGTCTTCATTGCGCTGCCTTGCTTGCTTTGCCTTCGTCTTTTCTCTGTCAGCCTGCTTTTGGAGCCTAAGTTCTTGCTTGGCATGAGCAATTCTTTCACGCTTCTCTTTCTCGCTCTTTGGTTGATAGACTGGTCCTTTTCGGCGATCACTACCAGATCCCCATCGCTTATCATCTTTTCTGGCCCACTTCTCGCCGGCCTTCTGATGCGCCTTGAGCTTATCTGCCGCAGAAACCTTCGTCTTTTCTCTGTCAGCCTGCTTTTGGAGCCTAAGTTCTTGCTTGGCATGAGCAATTCTTTCACGCTTCTCTTTCTCGCTCTTTGGTTGATAGACTGGTCCTTTTCGGCGATCACTACCAGATCCCCATCGCTTATCATCTTTTCTGGCCCACTTCTCGCCGGCCTTCTGATGCGCCTTGAGCTTATCTGCCGCAGAAACTTCTTCGTTTGCGTGTGTGTATACACCATTCTCGCCACGAACATAAATTGGTCGAACAGCATCAACTTCCTGGTACTGCATATCAGATAGCTCATCGCCAGTCTGATCATAATTATCAGTGGGAAGATCGACTTTCTTTGATCCTGCCCCAGGAAGCTGATCAATAGCATTTACTACTTCAGACTCTTCCTCTTCGTCATTATATTCCGACTCGATTTCAAAGTCATCATCGATGGCTTCGGAGAACTCTTTTCTCATTTCGGTATATGTTTTAGGCATTATTCTTCCTCTATTTGTGGTTCGTCAGAAGCAGAAGGGCGAATAAAATCTTTTGCAATGATTTGCTTCTGAACTTCGATTGATGCTGCAACTTTTCCTGCAAGTTGGCTGTAAATTTCATCCTTAAAATCAATAGGATCCGAATTAATAACTGCGTCGATTACCTTACTCATTAGTATCTCTCCAATCGTTTCCATAATATTTATAAAACAAGAATACCCTCTATTGTTCTTCTGTTTCTTCTGGTTCTTGTTCTTTAATTTGCCTATCAATAGTCTCTATATCATCATCAGTTTGCATGAGAATGTTTTTTCGGATCCATTCCGTCGAATAATACTTACCATTATACTCATCAATCTCTCTCAACATTTCGAGTCTATTTCGCATGACATCAGCTTCTTGTAATTCGGCAAAATGTACATTCTTCAAAAAATCGAAATGAATTTCATCTTTCATTTCAATCCAATCATCTTCTGTAATAATACCTTTCAAACGTAATTGAGTCTGTAGTATCTCAGCGAATAACATCGAAAATCGTTGACGCAATCTTGTGATAAATTTAGAAAACTTAACCTCATCTCTCGAAATTTCAGTAGATCGACCAAGACTAAAACCATCATCAGGCTGAAGTCTCGAAATTGGAATTTTTAGAGACTTATACAACTTCTTCTGAAAATATTCGATGTCTTCGATTTCACCTAGATTTTGCCCACCAGGTAGAGTAGTAACCTCAGTGCCTCGACCACCTTCTCTTCTTGGTAGCCAATAGTCTTCTAACATTGTTCGATGGTGACGATCATCGGTGATGGTTCCTGTTGAGGAATCATAGATGAGCTTATTTTTAAATCGTGTCATAATGTCTTTAAGATATTGCTCTGCTTTAACCTTAGGAAGATTTCCAACATCTACATAAAAAATTCTTCTTTCAGGAGCACGCGACAAACGATAAATCACCAATGCATCTTCAATCATGCGTAATTGGTTTAATGGTTTAATGGAAGAGTGCAAATGTCCAATTACCATAGTTTTATTCGTATCAAGCAATCCAGAAGTCGTATATGAAATACTATCTTTTGATACTTTTAATCCCTGTGAAGGTGAACCCGCATTCATCATTCCATTTGGATTGTACAAAAAGTATTCAACAGTTTTTTGCACTAACGGGCTTGATTGCCCTTCAGCATTAGCCTGATTATTTCTCTGCACCTCTTTGACAAGTCTAATTTTTCTTGCATCGATTGGGCGTAGTTCTTGAATACCAGAGCGAGGATTCTTAACATCAATTACCATATGATAATAAAGCCTACCATCAACATACCATCTTCGGAATATGTCGTAGCCTCTATTATTGAAGTCCAACATTCGCATCACGTTGTCGAACTCTTCTTGTATCTTTTTCTTAATTGATACTGGTTGCCTTAAATTGTCTAACACAACAGCCACCGAGCTTTTATTCTCTTCGCAAATGATTGCCTCATTTGTAATATCGTCAATAGCATATTCGCACTCTGGATAGAGTGACATATTTCTATATTGATTAATTAGATCAATTTCAGTTTTTGCTGCACCAGCTAAATCAATTTGCTGGCCATACGCACCACCAGCATTCCAACCAGAACCTTCAACAACTACTGCGCCTTCGGTTTGCTCTGGTGGTGTAAAAGAAGGAAGAGACCCCTCATCGGAGTCTCTTCCAATCTTAAATCCGAATAATCGAACTGCCATACTATATTAATCCATTCTACTCTGTGATTGAAGTAGACACCCAATAATCATACTGAAATGTGCATGTAAACTCTTCTAGCTGATCGTTTGTTCCCCAATCGAGATCAATTGGAGCGAGAGAAGAAGGCCACACATTGATTAAAGTAACTCGATCAATAATATCTCCTGCTTTAGAATAGTGTACAACATCTGCATTAGTGCAATATTGGACATTAGTTATTGCTGTGTCGAGTCTAACATTTCCAACATGCGTATTCATTGCACTCATCCAAGAGTTTAGTGCATTACGAATCACAAAGTCTTCATCATTATATATTGTTGGTGACCATTCTACAAATGTTCTGTTTCCAGGCATCTTTACCGTTCGACCGAAATATGGAACTTCAATCACACCAAAATCGGCACCAGGAATTTGAGCACCGTGCGCCATAAAGGTGAATTTCTCACCGGCAGATCCAAAATCAGTTCCAGCTATCGACGGAAAGGGCAAGGTAACTTCAAATAGATTAGGGCGGGCCCCACCTGCCGAAAATTGCTGACGGACATCGTTTACGTTAAAAGGCATTAATATTCTCCTTTATAAGTACCTTATATTTATACTCTATCTTCGTATAATTTCATCGAAATTAACGCCAGTTCGGGTCGCAACAAAATTCAACTGAATGAAATTAATTGATCTTGCTGGCTGAACATAAATGTCGCCAACAAACTCATTTCGGTCAATAATCTCTGACGTATTGTTTGACTCATCACACACAACTCGGAAAGCAGTGATACCTCGTCTACCTTCGATTTCTCGTAGGAAAGGATCGACCATGTTTCGGAACTGTGCGCGAGTGAATTCATCATTGAACTCAAATAGTGAATACTGAGCAGCAATCGCAATCGACTTTTCGAGTGCAATAAACAAACGTCGAACATTAATTCGATCAAACGCACTTGGGCGTGTACTCAAAGTCTTGTCGCCATACAGAACAGTGCCCTGCCCAGGGAAGGTAACGACTGGATTGATCTGATTCTGATACAATCTATCCCGATACGTCTGAGATGGATTCCAAGCGAGCTTGATTACATTCTTGATATTGCCTCTTTGAAAACCAGCAGGGCTGAACCAAGGATCCCTCACACCATCAGTCTGGGAACAAAGACCCGCAATATCTCCATTGAGCGGAACCCAGCGATTGATCTGGTTATACTTATCATACTGATATTTCCAACCAGAGTCTAGTACACCATATGTACTATTGATCGCAAGTAGCCCGCCGGCGTCGGTGTTTCTAAAAGCAATAATGTTGTCTGTAATCTTAGCCGCTGATGTTTGATTAACAACATCAGTCTTTTCAGGCGAAACAAACACTACACAATCTTTTCTCTCTTCTGCAACATTATCAATCACATAACGGGCAAGCGTTCCAGAAGCAGAACCAACAAAAGCAAGAGAAAAATCAATACCAGCTTCAATATCTTCAGAAGTTAGTGTATCCCAGGCACTTTGAAGTGCAGCATCATTTTCTCCGGTGGTCGCTCCCTGAACCAATGTATTCGCAACTGTGCTTAGTCTGTCAAATTGCTCCATATCAGTCCCAGAGGCAGCCGCTCCAGTCACTCCCCAAGCTGTGGTTCCACTAACCAATCCAGATGGTGGATTACTAGATGCTAAAATCCAATTGGATTGATTCTGAAGTACGGTCTTCCAGTAATTTGGAGCGCCATCTATTGTTGTCGCATCAGATAGTTTAGATACATAGGCAAAAGATTCAAGAATCGTGCCTTTTCTTCCACTAACCAATCCAGTATCATCAATAACTGCAATATGAAATTCGTCATTTGTGATGCTACGAGCCTTAGCATATTCAGAGGTGCCAGGAGCCGAATCAGCTATTGAATATCCTTCCCACTGGCGCCTTACTTTATCCGAAGATATTAATTTACCGCTAAGTGGTCGATCAAGCGTAACCTTACCTGTTGCTGAACTAGCCGCTGTAATCTGATATGTTCCTGTTGCCTCAGCAGACTCATCATTACTGTCAACGAACGAAATGATATCACCAACAGAAAGTTCCTCCGACGCATGTAAAATTGTTGGTGTGCTATTTCCAGCGTTAGTACCAGCACTAGCAGTTAAACCTGTAGCAGTATTTTCATACTGAGTTGTAGAATCGCAAATCGCAATTCTAAGGTTATTACCAAAATCACCAGGATATCGAGCAGCAATAAATGTATCTCCACTTCCGTATACACTGGTCAATGCAGTTCCAACATATCCTTCACTATATTCCGTATCGTTTGCCACTTTAGCGAAATAATTTACCCCCTGCGACCAAATTGAATTATTCGATCCAGTACCAATAGCACGAACAACATGAAGTCTCGTACTGTATGAAAGGAAATTTGCAGCAGCCCACCAATTCTCGCCAGAAGGCTGAGAATTGGGAGCACCGAAAGTAGTTTTTAGTGTTTCTTGGCTATCGACTAGTGTCGCCTGATTACCTGGACCCCAAGTAAAAAAGCCAACAGTAGCTCCTTCTGTAGTTCCAACAGCAGGTATAATAGTCGAAACATCGACCTCGCTCGTATAAACACCTGGTGATAATTTAAAGCCCATCTGCTCTCTCCCCTATGCGAGTATAAAATCTCATTTATTAAGCCCTATCAGCTTCCTATGATATTTATAAATAAGACGATTTCACGTTATCCATCTATCGACTACTTCCCACTGTTGACCATCATCGTCTACATATTCGGTATCATCTGATCCATCATCTACAAAACCATAAGGAAGCATTCTCTGGTCTTCGATTTCTAATTGTTCGCTCTGCATCTTTTTTCTCAGATCAACATCGGTCAATTCTCTAAAGTAGCTTTGTTGACATAGCCAACCAAAAAGCACTAATGTCATTACCAAATCGTCATTATAGCCAGAGTCCGCTTGATAGCCATATCCTTTAGCCACAAATGATGTTAACTCGGATATAGTGTCAAAATCTTGAACAATTAACTTATCGCCTTCGACCATATTCTTTAAATTCAGACAGCCAATACTCTTGATTTTCTTTGAAGTCTTAATTCCGACCTGAGACTTTCCGGTTCCAAATCCACCCGTCAACTGCTGACCAGCTCGACCACGAACTGAAAGCATGAGCATGTTTTCATATTCCAAATCATGGTACAATATGTCAGAAACCTGTTGCCCGACATCATTAATCTCAACTAACACCCATGCATTATTGTAATGTGTGGCCACATCATATATGATTGATGGATATAGCATCGGCGAAATACTACTATTTCGATATTTGGCTACTTGCTTATAGGGCAACCCAGAAGAATCGAATATTGAAAATGCAGAGTAATCCAAATCTTCGCCGTGTGACACATCTACGACAATAGTATATATATGCCCCTCTATCGGTTGCTCGTATACATCCAAGTTATTGCGAACTTCAATCGGATCAATAAACGGCATACTTCTTAACTTTGTTGGGCTGATAAGTGTATTGATCGAACCAACAAACTCACACTCGAACTCTTGACGAAACTGATCTTCAGAAGTGTTCCGAATCGTCATCTTCTTCCACTCTTCGTCCCGACCAGGCACCTCGTTCCACTGAACTTCTATCGGATTGTAATTGCTATTGCCGTCTACTGCATCCATCCAGAGCTTGTAGAAGTGATTCATTCCATATGGAGTAGATACGATAATTACTTTAGTTGTTTCGCCAGACGAAATTGTGGGATACACAGAACTGAAGAACTCGTCTGCAATGTTCATTGGAACAAAAGCAAACTCGTCTAATAGAATCATGTTATATGTTCCACCACGAACCGCGCTCGATGATGTGGATGCAGCTACGACTTTCGATCCATTCTCAAGATGAATATCGCCTCGATTCCAAACTTTAATTCCTTGTTGTAGCCACTTGGGAAGATTCTCATATGCTAGTTGCAGCCTACCGAGAATATCTCTCGCAAGAGATCCTTTGTTCGCAAGAATCGCAATGTTGACATCTTCGTTGAATAGAATATACCAAAGGAAATATGCACAGACTGTTGTAGTCTTTCCGCTCTGTCTAGGCAGCTTGGCAATCGAAAATCGATTATCATGAAATGAATCAATCATTTTTTCCTGAAACGGATACAGATCAAATGACACTAAACCATGATCGACATGAACAATCTTGACATACGTCTTAACAAAGTATAATGGATCTTGGGAACATTTCACATATTCGGAAATTGTATCTTCAGTCCACTCAGTAGTTGCACCGGCAGGCTTTAATAATGGATTTCCTAAATATCCAGCATCATCCGTCGCCATCAGTATCTACCTTACCTTTTAAAAATTTCTGTAGTTCATGTGTACTACCGACAAACAATGCATTGGTTACGGAGTTTGGTCCGCTCTTCTCTGGCTTTTTAATATCTTTCATGTCTTTTTGCAATTCGATGAGCTGCTTGTTTGCGTCTGCAACATTCTTAATGATTTGCCCAACAACTTCATATGCTCTAGGATGTTCACTTTCTTGAGCAAGCTCTAAAATTCCATCTAAAGCATCTGATCCTTTACCAATAAGCTCTCTTAGATTTTCTCGGGAATATTCATAATCATTAGTCAAATCATCTTTTTCATCTGGTTCTTCTTTTAGTGCAGGAAGAACTTCTGTTTTTTCGCTCATAAATCACCCATTATTATGCAGTATTTGGAAATAAAGTAATTGTTTGAATTATTCCATAATCCGAATTAGAACTAATCTCAGAAACAGCTACAGACAATGCAAGATTAGTAGTTGGAAGACCGTCAGAGGTAAGACCAGGTTGAGTGTATATACGACTCATTACTCCAGTATTCGCATGAACTGATGTATTATTAGATGCCAATTGACCATCGGCAATTCTCTCAGTATCATACAATGGATTAATATAAGTCAATGAGTATTGTGTATTCGCTGCTGGGACTTTACTAAGAGCAGTTCCAAGTGTGGCCACCTGATCCACTCCACTATAATCTTGAACAACAGAGCGACTTCCGGAACCATCACCATTAATAATATCTAAGGTGCCTCCAACATAAAAATTATCAATCAGCGATGCTGTATTGGCTAAATGAATTTGAGTTGTAGTTCCACCCGAAATGGGCACTGCATTTCCAGTAATCGTTTCACTTGCTGTTGGAATATACATATCAATATATGCTTTTTTGATGATATTGCTATCGCGAACTGGACCGTATAAAACACCTTTCACAGTAAAATCTAACGTCCACACAATTGATCGAATTTGCTCATAGCTTCCTTCATAAGTTTCTTCTTTATTGATAGTATTCAATATAATAGGAACATCTAAATTGATATCCAATTCAGTAAGTTCTTTGATCGATACTGTAAATTCTGGAGTAAAAAATGGTAGAATTTGTTCCACAATCATCGAGGCATCACGATTATTTCGTGCATAAACATGTAAAGTAAAGAAGAAATCATACGGCACGGGAGACCAAGCATATGATTGCTTATCATCTGAAGAATTTGCCGCAGAGGTCGTCTTCTGCATCGTATTCAATTTACGATCTGCTGCATAGACCATTGATACCAATTCATAAGACATTCTAGGCAATACAATTCCAGCATCATTCGTCAATGAAGGATCTTGTTCAATTCGTGCTAACCACTTTTCTTTTGGAGCATAAGATAAAGGAACATCAATTGTTTGTGTTTTCGTGCCAGCTGAATTTTTTCTCCAAATTTGAATAGAATTGAACAACGTACCGAACGCAACTACATATGATCTTATTGTTTCGTGTGAAAACGTAGTTCCTAACATCACCAATCTCCAAAGACGTTATCAGTTGTGATCAATACAGTATTCGCTTCAGCTTGAATCGTCTCATTATCATCTCCAGGACGAGTCAATGTCGTGCCAGACAAATAATTATTTGCTACGTCTGTATATATTCGATCCACATCAGCTAAGCCCGTATTAATAACTTCATTTGAATATACAAACGATTCACATACCAAATCATAAACAGGCAAAGATCCTAAAGGATAAAACAGCGCCTCATTATTCACGAACTTAATCTCGAATAATGCACCTGTTCCCTGTGCAGCTAACGGATACCAGACTAAATCGCCTTCGTATGGTCGAGTCCTATCCATCTCATAACTATGAATTGTATCTAAAAATCGTCTCTGTGATACAGTGAAAGTCATTTCATTTCTGATCTGAATACCAAATCGACCCAAAAACTGTTGCTCACCACCAAAACCTTCTACGTCTTTTACATAAAACTCTAATGGAATTGCCTTTTCAAATTTAGAAAGCTGATCTTCACCATATAGCGAATCGGTGTTGACCTGTGTTCTGGGCAACCAAAACACATCAATACCATACATCTTAATCGCTTCTATGATAAGGTCTTCAACAAGTCTTTGCTCAGTGCTATTTTCGTAATTGTTTATATATACATTTGTTGGCATTGGTTACCCCATCATCATATCTACAGGTAACTCAAACTTCAACTGCATCTCTTCTCTCAACCTTTCGATTTCTTCTTTTGCGTCATCTAAGATTTGTCTACCGTTAAGTGTCACACCACCAGGCATCGGAACACCATCATACTTTGAAAGATTCATTCCCCATTGTCGTTTGATGAGTGCAGTACAATATTGCTTTAGCCATAAATCATTATACACATCTGTATATGAATTAGGATCTAATACTCTAAAAGTATCGACAACAATGTAATCACCCTTACGCGCATCATCATCCCAATCAATATCTAAATGTAATCGGTCTTCATGTCGATTATATCGTATAATAGGCTCACCACCAAGCAATTCATTTATCAATTGATAATTCTGCATTTTCATTTGATATGAAAGTAGTTCATATCCACCACCCAACCTAAAGGTAGTCACATCATTGAGATGCATTTGATAACGAACATCAAACATACCTACGGTTGTGCTATCGTTTAAGCTGAAAATTCTTGTCACACCAATTACGTCATTAGGTAGTGTGATATAATGGAAATCTAAAGCACCTCGTTCCATATAATCCGATTCAGTTGAAGATGTGACTAATGTGCCTACTGGTAAACCGAGGGAGTTGACAACAGTTTCTCCGCTCGAAAAAAGAGGAAAAGAATAACCATTTGCTGCTTCGTCGTTTACCGCAGCATAAATCCAGTTTCCATTGTCGGAAACATAATCACTCTTAAATGTTGCATTCGCACCACTTGTCGATCCCTGTAGCTCGCCCGTAACCCAAGTGTTACCAGAAACATTAGACGTAAACTTGAGAACAGAATGATTTAAAACATACTTTTCATATGATTTGATCGTTGCGTCATAATGATATTCTTGATAAATTTCTAGAGCTTCGTCAATACGATCTTCAACCTGATCGTCATCTACGTTAATTTCGATAACTGGTTTACCCAATCGACGTAAACAATACTCTTTAAGTTCTGCACGAGAAGATGGCTTTGCCATTTATTCTTCCTTATACTTTTGTGATCTGGGGATTAACAGTAATCATTCCCTCATAGATTCTTGTAATTTTGTCATCATCACCAGTTAATTCAATATCATACAAATAACGACCATCAGTGAGATTCGCAGTCATTGTATTTGCCATCGTAAGATATAAACGACCATCAGTATTTGCGGTATGAATATTAACTGTAATTGTTGCTTTTACTATAGAGGAAGAATACGACCGTCGAATCTGAGATGCAGCCGATTTATAGTCCACCATATTAAGTACAGTCGTTCCGTTTGCATAATAAGCGGTAAGATTTGCAGACCAATCTGCTCCTTGATCTACACTCAGATTATATACTTTTGCCATGTTGGTTTCCTCTGCCCTATCTTTATTCTATTTATACGGCAGAGATATTGAATCTATCGACCTTTATACAAACACAATTTCACTGTCAGATACAATCTCATCCGAGTTAATTTCCTCAAACGTATTTGAATCGACTTTCATATCTTTAGCATTAGAAATCACAGTGATGAATTGATCTTGAGTATTCGGATCTAATATCATATCAACATGTTCTGGCGTATGCCATTTTTCTAATACTTCTCTCTTTTTTGGATACAAAGCAATAACCCTATAGGGAGCCTCCGTTGTTACAACCGACAAAGGAGTATCAGCATCTACAAAACGAACACTAGGAGACCCAGATGATGGGAACGAACCAACTTCAGGCAAATGCATTGTAGAATTTCCTGTGTAAAAAAATGCCACAACATCAGTTGGCCATTGCGCGGCTAAACTTCCATCATCTGCACATGCCGACATTCCCTGATCTATTTGATTTATATCAATTACTGACATTACATGATCTTGCGTCGTTATTACTAACAATTGTCTCATAACAGTAAACCCTCTGTAATTTTTGTTTCAATATCAGAAAGCGTTATTGTCGAATTCCCTGGAGTTTCGTCATAATTCAATTTAGGTGTAGCTTGAAAGTTTGAAAAATCTTTATGAAATTCAGTCAACTTAGAATCTGATGATAGCATCTGAGAGCGTATCGAAGAATTCGGTATTAGTTCATTCATCAAAACAGTGTCATCTAATAGAAACGAAACAGTAAATGCAGCCTTTGCATTATTAATTGAAGTACAATTCAATTTCTCATTAATAGGAACTCGATACAAACCAATAGACTCCAAGTTTGAGGAAGATGTTTGATCTGTTCCTATGGAAAGATCACCTGTACCCAAAATAACCGTGTATAGTTTACTAAATGAAAAATCATATGAAAGACTTTCATTAGAATCTAATAGATTAAAAATATGAAAAGAATAAGTGTCTTTATAAACTTTTATATTTGCCATAATTTATTCTCCAGTTGTATGAATTACGAGTGGAGGCTGATCTTTCAGTCTGAATTCACTAACAATACGTTTCACTTTATTCCTTATCCAATCCATATCAGCATTTCCATTACTATCAAGCTGCAATCCTATATTGTTCTGATCTACTATTAGTGTATTATTATCATTCACGCTAATCACACATTCAAGATTTTCGATACTTATACTATGTATAGTTACTTCCACTGCCATTTAATATGTCCCATCTCGACCCTTTACGCTTCCGGCCGCACCTTGATTAGTGACTGTTATCGATCCACCTGACGTAGGATTGAGAAATCCAGACTGCAAAGTTTTAACTAATCCAGCCACACCTCCTGCTCCTGGTGTTCCGTCACTGCCGCTGGCAACTCCAGCAGAACCAGAAGATGCCCGAGCGCCGCCAACACCTCCTGCTGTTGGGTTCGTGTCGCCGGCGCCGCCGCCACCACCACCGCCACCGGATAAAATAAAACCTCCAGGCTTATTAACAATACTTAATGTCGGCCCTTTTGCTGGAACTGAAACATCATAATACTTTCTATTAAAAATGGCAAAACAATCTCCTCCTGGGCTGCCGGCCGTCGCTGCTCGAACTGGCGTACCGCCTTGGGATCCAATACCGCCGGCGCCGCCTGCAAATGCAGTACCCGTTGCACCAGTGCCCCCGCCGACACCACCTGTACCTCCAACTCTACCTGCGCCTCCGCCGCCGCCGCCTCCAGATTGATTATTCTTTCCGTCGCTCATAATTTGGCCTTTGCCGCCGAAGCCTCCTCGACCAATTGTGTTTCCACTATTTTCAATAGTCACTAATAAATTAGCAGAAGCATATTCAGTGAATGCTTGATTAGCCTGAGGAGAATTTGGCAATTCTCCACTAATAACCCTAAATGAAGGTTGTATAGCAGCCAAAAAGTCTGTATTACTTCCAACAACCACCGTACTTGGAATAACAATCGTTACATCCAAATTTGCCGAAATTGGTCTTGCTCTTTTCACTTTACCTATAGCAGGGTCATCATATATATAATTAGACCAAGTGTGTGTAGCATTACCCGTTGCACGATATGCCGAAAACGGATCTGTCGTTGGATTTCCCGGGTCGGATCCAGCAGCAGCCGTTGAAGACGATCCCCCCGACCAATTAACGAATGAATATGGAAAATCTATATTGTAATAGTTTCCATCAGAATTTAAGCGTTCAAACGTATCAGTATCTAGGGTTAATGTCAATTTATAATGAGTTGATGGCTCAGATGGAGACGGGCCCGTAGTATCGTCCGAATCAATTCTCTTTGAAACTGATATAGAATTACTAATTTTCATAATAGTATTACTACTCTATCAATATAAGCCAATAACGTGAGTCGCCGAAGTATCAGAAGCATGTACAACTGCTACACGAACAGGAAGGACAGATCCAACCGAAACATTGACGAATTGTACATTTGCTCCCATGCTAGAAGTATTTGAGGGATCAAGCGTATTACCGACAAGCCTTACCTTAACATTTGCAGTGGTATCAGATAATGCCGCACCACAACCAATATAAAGAGCCCTCACAGGAATAGACAATTCTGCCTCATCAGTAGGTGTAATTGCCATAGCATACTTCGCAGGAGCTTCTAAATTATTTTCAAAATATTTAAATCTATCATCCGTAAGTGCCATTTGATTTATCCTTATAAAACTCTAAGATTATTAATATTTATGGATTAGGAAGACCCGCAACACCAGACTGACCAACATATGATGGGCTTTCGCGCACAATAGTCCTAGCGTCGTGTATGATGCCAGATGTATGTAGCGTGTCTCTAGCTAACCAAGACTGTATCCTATACATATATATCTTACCTGATGTGAAATGAGTTTCTCCATTTCCAATTAGCAATACACTCTCCAAAGAAGCAGAAAAATGATGAGTTGTATATGTACTTGAAGTGGGAACATAAACTCGAACTGGATATGCAGTAATTCGGTTTCCGCCGCCGGCCGTAGAATCTAAATTATTACTTTGAATCAACGCGGGCTTAGTGTCTGCAAAATGAAACGGGCGCCAAGATCTATTAACAATTCCCGAAGCAATATCCACAACTTGATACTGTGGCTGTAAATATAACCAATCTCCATTTCCAGCAACTTGATTAACTATTGAAATTCCTTGAAGGTTTGTAGTAAATTCAATCACAGTTCCATTCGATAAAGGCGTCGCATTGATCGATAATGTGGTTTCGTTGTCTATATATAAGGTATTTGCTGCGGCAGGTGCAGAATATATGTTATCACCACCGGCACCATCGGTGGTCATTGCCCCATAGCTACCAGAATTGACGATTGTACGAGTGGCCACATTAGTTGCATAACGCTTCACACGAAGAGGAAGCACCTTTGCAGTATAATTACCAGCAACATTATTTGCAAAAATACCTTCAGAGTTTGCAATCAGATTGGCGCCATTTGTTCTAAATTCATTATTAATTTGAGTGAAATTAGCATTAGATGTGACTTGAATATCATCGGAAGTGGTAATACCTGATGTATGATTTTTCGTAATTAATCGTATTCCTAGATGCGAATATAGGTCCAAAGAACCCCTATTGTTCTGGCCACTATCATGCGAAGAACCAATACCAACTGTATTTGCTAATGCAAAATCTCCAGAAACAATTCCCAATATATTTGTGCCACGAACAAGTGGAACTCCAGCAGAAGTAGCTGAAGTCGCATTTACTGTGACGGGCGCTTTTTGACCACTGCCAATAACATCAGTGACACTGAAATATGTTGGGCGAGTTGTCGTTATATATGTGGTATTTGCATGAAATGAACCACTACCCAAAATTGCAGTTCTATTTGTGATTTGCGATGACGTACTATCACTGGTGTTGTTAAGTGTGAGTGATGCATATTTACCTGCTCCAGAAGTATAGAACAGTGCCGCAGCGTTTGCGGCCGCTTTTCGGATACCTAATTGATAATAATCATTCAGGCCTGTATTTGGATCTGCTCCACTCACACCACTAATAGTAGTTGGGTTGCCACCAACAAGATAATCACCAATACCAATTGCAGCTCCAGCTCCAACACCGACACCACCCTGATTGATCAACCATAGACGACCACTTGATCCTCCGGAGACAGTGATGGGCGGATCTTCACTTGACAATCCATCAATCGTACCACCAAATCGAGTAATATCACCAGCATTAACAGCGGCCGCAGATATATCAAGCCCATTAAACTCGGATACTAGTTCATTGAACTTCGCGCGCCAATCCTGAAAGGTATCGCGCGATAGAACCTGATCTATTTGTTTCGTATTAATGGGCATATCTTATCCTTATACCGATTCGCCAATAACTAGTATACTGAACACCGGGCCCGGGGATCCGCTGCCGCCGTGGGTGATTACAATCGAACGCTCATCAGGTTGAACTTTCGCCCGGGGCGAGCGATCGTCCGATTGGCTCGCCTGAGTAGCTTGCACTGTCCAAATTTTAATAAATTCTGAAGATAAATCAATCGGCGTAGCCGGCCCGGAACCGGAAATATTTCTTGTATCGAACCATATTTTAATATTTCCTACAAGCGTGACCGAACCATTTGCGTTTCCGTAATTAGCTCCATCTGTCTCGCTTGTAGTGGAATTTGCAATAGCAGAGTTAGCAACAATAGGAAGAACAGATGATGTTGAAGCTCCCCATGTAGGTTTAACGAAAGTACCTAATGTATTGACGGTAAACCGATTATCATTTAAAGTCCATGCGCCCGTTCCAGCGCCACCACCTGGGGACCGGGAGAATACTCTAAAATCGGTAATACTATATGCATCAAGGGTATAGTGAGCACCGGAACCACCCACAGTTCCAAATCCAAGAGAATTTGCATAAGACTTATTAGTGCCTTCGGTCAGGTCGTCGCCGTCACTAATCCAAAAACTAATCTTATTCACACCCGAAGGATATTTATCTTGGCCACCGTACACTGGCGTATAGTTTCCTACCCTAATTGGTGCTTTAGGTCCAAACCAATCCGAGGGTGTTTTAGTAGTAGTGCCGAGAAAATTGGCTCCATTTGATCCAAATATAGCGGTATTCGTGCTTTGAATATGCTTGCCAGTAAACAAAGCAGCATTATTGGCAACAAAAACTGTTTCGTTGACTGCATTCCAAAAGAAAGCCTCACCTTTCGCATCATCAATGTTCGCGCCATCACTAGACGACAACACTCTCACACCAGACGAAGAAGAATACACGTCAAGTATGTTTCTGCCGTTGCTCTCCGACGAAGTGCTAGTTACACCAAAACCTATAGTATTTTGATATTGTGATGCTGCGTTGTAATGGTGCAATAATGATATTTTATTCACACCAGCAGCTTCATGTAGCGCGCCTGTAGACTGCGATAATGTGCCTATGAATATCGGAGCCCATTTACCAGTTCTAGCATCCGTTCCACCTGTCGCAGGATACCCATCTAGGCCAGATGGGGCATCGGCTCGGACACCTGCACGAATCGTATTTGCAGTGAAAAATCCTTGATCTCCTGGGCGATTATTGATAGTTGCAAATCCATAATTAGATTGAGACGAGATATGCATAGGTGCATATACCATTGAGGTGTTTGCTACAAAGACTCTTCCACCTTCTGCGTCTAAACCAGGGGCAGCAGCATTTCCGATCGAAAAACCGTTACTAGAATTTGCAACAAAACCATGAAACGTGTTAGCAAATAGCATAGCATCATCTAATCTAGTAAATGTGTCTTCTCCTGCCCTTGAAAACCAACGAAAAGTATCATAAGAATACGTATCAAAAGAAATGACACCCGCTTGATACGATGTACCGATTCCAATTGTATTTGAATACTGCGCAGCACCAAAAGAGATCTTATTTGTTCCAAAGGGCTCCAACGTATTAGTGGGCCCACCGTTGTTGTCTATAATTCTTAACGGCGCATTATTTCCAGATGTAACAGTAGCATCACCAAAAACATCTATAGTCGTTCTCGGGCTAAGGACCATTTTATTATTTGCACTAAAATAATTTCCAGGAGTTCCAGAAATTAAAGCAAATCCATCTTTAGCTGCACCACCATCCGCATATGTTCCTTTTGTATTTGCCACAACATGAACAAGCGCATGATTGTTCAATATTTTAAATGCGGCCATTCCTGAAGCAGTAATATCAACATAGGTACCCGTCGAATTTGCAACAGTTGTGCCCTGCTTCAATTTGAATCCAGGATTGCTAAATGCATATGTTCCATCAGTGCTAATAACTTTGAATGGACTTCCACCAAGCATTCTGAGCCCATTAGTCTCATCTACCCAGAGACCGGTGTTGTTTGCAACAAACGAAGTATCATCTAAAGCATAACCGTATACACTATTTGCAAAAACTCCCTGGATATTAGCCCGAAAACGTATATCAGCAGCATCGAAAATTGCACCGGAGCCGGCAGAGGTTCCGTTTTCATTCACCAAAAATCGATGTTCACCTGCGGTATAATGATCAATGGCAACTTTACCGCCAGGTCCAGAAGTCCAGGAAATACCAATACCATGAGAATTTGCAAATATTGGGTCCCCTGGAATCGTCGATGCTTTAGTAAGAAAAGATATTTTATTCACACCAGCTGGAGGTATTGGCCCGCTCACGGCACTAGCTTCAACAAAACGATTGATTAATATCGGTGCTTTAGCTCCCGTAACATCAGCCGCAGCATATGCTGTCGTATCAGTACCTATGTTTATTGCATTTGCATATACTGAGGTAGTATTGGCAGTAAAAGAACCACCAGTAATTTTAAAGAAATTAACAGCATTATAATCCGAACCTGTTCCTACAGTCGTACCGAAAAATCTTCCATAAATTCCTGTAGAATTTGCTACAAATGATTCGTCAGCAAGGCTAAATCCAATTTCACCACCAGCAATAACACCTTTAGTGTTTGCAACAAATAATGCAGTTTCGACATTATCAACAGTTTCAGTCGGTTGTGAGTGAAATCCACCATAACGAGGAGCATATGTGCCCGTAGAATTTGCAACAGTGTTGGCGTTTAACAGATTAAAACCAGGAGCACTAGGTGCCAAAATACCATCAGCAGCAGTAGCAATTTTTGTATCATTATCCCAATACAAACCTGCTGTTCTAGAAAATACTGACTTTCCTTCTGTTACAAGATGCGATTGGTTTGCGACAAATTTTGCATTATGTAATATAAATCCTTTTGTAGATGGAGAAAAAGTTCCTTGACTATTTGCAAGATCATGGGAAGCACCACCACCCGCAGCAATAATCTTGAACCCTGTCGCACCATTTGCCCAAACACCAAGAGTATTCGCAACGATTTCTCCAGAGTGGTATATACCAGTATCATCTGCGAATAGTGCGGTTGCATTTGAAACGCTAATTGAATTTTGTGTAATTTCAGTTACGGATAAAGTAGAAGAATTGTTGAGTACAAGTGCTGCATATTTATCGGCAGTGTCCGTCTCTAACCATACCGCAGAGTTCGATCCTGTTCGCACATGAAGTTGAGCACCCGGAACAATAGGCTCATTCGTTCCTAAAAATTTTCCAACACCAATACCAGCCGTAGGAACACTACTAGTACGAATCATTAAAGTTCCTAATTGAGCTGCTACTACACCAGCCCCACTGTTATCACCATCAATTGTTCCACCTAATCGAGTGACAGAACCAGAAGCAGCGGTAGGTAAATTATTAAATGCAGCAACAAGACTATTATATTTCACTCTCCATTCATTGAAAGTATCAGAAAGAGAGATTTGTGGCATTTGTTCCGTATCGACTGGCATTGGCTTATTATCTCTCTAATAATTTGATTAACAATTCTTTAATCTCAGTGACATCATTCTGCAAACTATTAACTTGTTCTTCCATGGTTTCTATTTTATTTATCGCATTTTTAGATTCTTTTAGCTGCTTTACTTTTTTTCTATAGATTTCTAATTCATTTCGATTTACAGCCAATAATGCATTACTTGTTTTATCTTTAATGTATTTTGAATTTTCTGTTTTCTCGTAACTCATATTATTCTAAAGCAATTGCTCTTAGGTCTTTGACTTTTGGAACAATTGTTGTATTATTAGTAATCATAACAATTTTAATCTTAAACTGATAAAACGAAGAATGAACTCGATCATAGGTATCTTTATAAGATATCGGATTATCTGAAATTTCAGAACCATACGGAACATATTCAATTTCATTATATATCCAACTTTGCCCACCAGAAACAGATGCTTCTGATTCGGGCGTTTTTTGTTTCATCAACACCCAATCATTATCTTCAATCTTTCCACCATCATCTTTATTTTTGACCTTATAATATACGCCAATATCAGTACCAGTTGGCTTATGAGCACTCAAATATACACGAATATCATTCGCATCAAAACCATCGGCCAATGTAACTGTTTTTGAGATATATCTAGCTTTTGCATTACCACCATGAGAATTTGTTTCTCCGTGAATACGAATATCAGCCCTTGAAGTTGCAGAGGTACTAACAACATTGGCTAAAGGCGAATCTAGATATTTAGTGCCAGAAGTAGATCCTGGCCGCTGCCAAATTCCAGTAATTACCCCGCCTGTTGCGTTGACCGTAAACGTCTCATTTTCCCAAACCGCACCATTCGCTCCAAATGTTCCGCTCTTTACAGAAATAACATTAATCGTATCACCTTCAGTATAATCTGCTCCACCACTTACAATCACAAAATCATTATTACTGAGTTCGGCATTATTTACTACATTCTTAATTGCAACCATCCCAACTCTATTAATGTCAAAAACAGGAGCAATTTTTTCGCTAATCGACGACAAAGTAGCCTTTACTGCAAAATCTGCTGTAGTATCACCATCACTCACAATTTCATGACGCGATCCTAATTGAGTTTTATTATTCTTACCAAATCGTTTATATGTAGCATCTATACTCGATCCAACAGGTTTTGCCTTATATTCATATTGAATTCCCGAACCGCGCCCTGGAGTCATATCGTCAGCCCTGAAATAAAATTCATCATATGAAAAATTCTTAGTGAGACGATTTCTATTCGATCCTGCACCAACATTAAAATTACCAAATTTCTTACTAAGGAGAAAATATGCAGTAGTTTCTGCTGCATTATTAAAACTACAACGATTCAATCTAAACATCAAATCTTGATCATCTCTAGGAAACCAAGCTCCTCCGTTCTGATGTTGCGCTCGGAAAAGTTTACCTGCATAAGGTTGCTGCGTAATTAATGTTTCGGTTGTTCCAGATGCTACAATCTGATTTTCTCCGATTGTAGCAATATATGTCACATATTCAGAACTACCACTGCGAACAACTAATGCATATTCACCTGGAGTTAAGTAAACAGGATTGGAAAAAGGAAATCGAGAAAATACAGTCGAATCTGAAAAATTCGGAAATTTGTCTGCGGGGACCTCATAAATATCTCTTCCAAATTTTCTTCTGCCACTACTACCATTCCAATATAAACTACCATATCGAATACACTGCGCGTTAGGGATAATTTTTTTTGTTACAGGTATTCCATTTTCGGTTGGGCGAATCTCAACAACAACAGGAAGATTCCTGCTAGTTTCGATACTCTGAAAACACAAATCAACACTGGATATATACACCCCTTGAGGATTCTGCTCACTAGAAACATAAAAAGTTTCTGCTATCGGGCGATTTGTCCTAATTATTGCCATTTATTATCTCCAATTACTAATCGTCTCTAGATAAATGAGATCGGACCAAAGGTCCAATCAAATCCTCCCAATCCGAATTGAGGCATTTGTACACCAACTGGTGTTTCTACTGTCGGCCAAAAGGTTGGAGTACCTACAGAAGTTTCGCTGGGAAAAGGTAAAGGTTCACCCGGTATTGTTTCAGATGGCGGGTTCATGTCCACCGGACCTTGAGGGCTCGGAGACATTATAGTTCTTTGCCCAGAAGCAAAGAAATATGAATCTGCAATTGTTGTTGCCCGGTCCAATCTTCCGTCAGATACATCCATCAATCTTAAAGGTTTCATTCCAGTCGTAAAGCGATACCAGGCATCATCTGACGCCTCTGGAGACCAGTCGCGATACATAGGCAGCATGAACACTCCCATAAATTCACCAGCACTTGTAGTTCGTAGGTTTCCTAAACTATATAATGAAGTGGTGTCTGGATAACCATTCGCGGACCATGCACTACCAACTGTTGCAATTTTTGTGGTGTTATCATAACCAGTGATCGTCCTCTTTTGTCCAACACCTTTACCAGCAACAATATAAATTATACCGCCATCTGTGTTTGCTTGAAGCGCAGCCAGATCATCATAATTTGAACCAGAATTTAATGTAATATTAAGTTGGCTACCACCTTGCGCTTGACCAGAATAATGTCGATATGATTGCACAGTAATTGTCGTATTATTACCAACAAGGTTTGGAGGATCTCCTTCATTATATGGCGCATTTACTTCATTTCCAGCACTAAATGCACCATTGCTTGATATAATATATGCCTTATTTCCTCTCGCAGCAATCAATCTACCTTCTGCATCAGTATCTTGATTTTTCAGATACTCATATACAGCCACATCATCATCATATAAAACAGACTCATCAAATGTGATTTCATTTGCTCGTGCAGTAAACGAATTAACCTTACGGCTATCAAAGAACGAATAAAGCACTGTATTAGACTTCATACCACTAGCAAGAATAGAAATTCCTTGCTCTCTTATATAAGGAATTACTGAGGTATCAACAACATGCCCAGATGATGCCTGAGGAGAAGCGGGAGCAGAGCGAAGAAATCCCAAAAATTCAGAAAGAGGAACTTCATGGGGAACATTACGCCACGTTCTGTATCCACTTTTTATTCCATTCTGGTTTACACGACTAGTCGTACCACCTAGATTTAACATAATTGTTGGTTCTAGCCCAAAAAATTGATCAGCATTTCCTGGTCCTTGAAAATGACTAGGAACCTCATAGTTGTTATAGATATATGCAGAATCTAACAAATCAGGTCCAGCAAGTGTCTCATCATCTACAGTTGTAGTATCCACATATGTCGATAAATCATCTGTAGTTGTGACAGAAGGTTCGGTTCCCATAACTTGTGTGTCAATAAAAATATCACTAGATGGGCTTAATGTTATAAATCCTCTGTAAACTGTTTCATCTACATCAACAACAGAAACAGCTTCAGATGCCATTGCTTGTGTAATAAAACCAACTTCTTCAAATTCAGGAAGAACAAGATCACTAAATTTCTCTGCTGGTATACCAGTTCTTTGCTCATACAAAGCTGCACCAGAGAATATTAAATTGAAGGACTTCTTTCTAGTAGCAGGTCTCAAAATGCCAACAATTGTATCGACACCTGCTCTATAGTCTCCACTCAAAGTATCTGCAACCTGAAGACTATCAAAATTATCAGTCAATATACCATTTTTAAATCGTTCTATCGTTCCATCATTATTCAGAATTGTTTTTGCGTTAGTCTCTGTTTCTAATTGATTTAATGCTACATAATATTGAAGCCGATCCAACCGAGACTTCATTTCACCGATATCTTTCATCGTAAATCGTCGATTATTGTGTGGTACCAATTCGACATCTCGTGGGCTAAACACATATGATGGATATGAAATTGTATATAAAATTAGCGAGTCCGGATCATCCGAAGGAGGCAATGGTGTTTCGTGTGCCACACCCTCAATAACTCTTAGAGTGCCATCGTATGCAATAACAAGATTATCCCGTCTTGGTAAATATTTGGTACCCGAATAGCTTGCAATGCTCTGATCAGCCGGAGAATTTTTACCCGTAATCGGTAAATAGAAAGTATCAGTACGACTTGACGAATCAACCTTTGCAGTAGCCAAAAGGTCTGTTCTCCTTGGTCGAAAGTCCAAGCTATCTCTTAGCTGCATAACACCACCATCGTCTCGGGTATAACTACCTATACCTGTATACGAATTATTGACAGTATCATACGACTGCACAGAAAAATAACCATTGGAAGAACCACCATGACTATAATAGTCAAAAATAACAGCAATCTGTCCAACAGGAGGAACAGCACCTGGCCGCAAAGTAATCGAAGCATGGTCATATAAAGAATCTCTTTGGCCAGTATCTAACATATACCGAGACGTAATATCATATGTCGAATCAGATAAATGAAAAGTATTTGGTCCAACTCCCGACTGAAGTGTATCAACCACTTTACGGATCCTAATCACATCAGAAACACCTAAATTATCTTTTCTTCCTGGCGTTTTATTTGGGGGATTAAACAAAACCCTTCCATCAGTTCGGAGTGTTGCTAGATTCTCGGCTGCGCCAATTACAGTTGAAACAACATTACCAGTTACTAATGATTTAGTTTTTAGCCCTAAAGATGGACTTCCCTGTGATACTATACCAGTTAAATTAAAGGAATGAGGCCCAGGAGCTTCAGGAAAAACTACTTGAAATGAATATGGATTACCGCTTCCGGTCAGCGTTTTACTTGTGGGCGTCAATATTCCAGATATACTATTTGAAAAAACAGCCTCATCCAATGTTTTCGCATCAAAATTTTCCAAACCCGCCGAAGCCGCAGAATACGTCACAGTTGCACTACCACCGCTAGTTGTTCCTGATCCAGAAGACCTATATGTGAGTGTGGGTAGTGTTCGTATACCTTCACTATCATTCAAACTAAACACTAAACATTTGTTTGAAGCCTGATATACGATTGTATCTCCAGTTGAAACTTGGCCAACCTTTCCTACGTTTGCAACATCTGCCATAATATCATCAGCACCAGCAGCTCCAATACGAAGAGAGCGAGCCTTTTTAATATCTGTTGAAATTTCAACAGACTCTCCAGTAGCAAGTCCAACTAAAGGAGGATCTAAAGTGAAATTAAATGGACTGCCAGTTCTCGCCGTAATTTCGGCCGATCTACCAAACTCTTGACTATTGGGATCTGTAACTGTTACCCTACTACCAATAAAAATACTCTCATCTCTATTCTGGCCCGCCTGAGGAATATCTGTATCATTTACACCATTGAATGTTGATTTAGTTCCACTTCCCGAAGGTGTCGCAACCGTTGTCGATATAACATTTGCACGAAAATCCGAAAGATAAGCCTTATAATGATTTGGATATCTCGCATCAGATTCAATAGGAATAATAGAACGAACCCTTGCATTCGCAATAACACTATTTGCCCTCTTAAGAGGGTCCCCAGCAGATTCAATTCCATAATTATTCGCGAAATGAATATCTACTATCGGAAAATCACCAGACTGAAAAATCTGATTCGTCACATTAGAAACAATAACATAACTACCCAAACTAATAACAGACTCCGAAGAAAAGTCAGCAGATGTTCTAGGCTTATTAACAGCCAATATCGTTCTATCTGGTATTTCTACTCTATGACCACGAACATAAGCAATTCCAGGAGAAACACCAATATTCAATTGAGAATTCGGATCAGACGGATCATTTTCTTCGACATCAGCAATAAACTCATCAACAATATAATCACCACTTTCTTCATATGTTCTCTTTGCTAATTGGTCTCCCAGCTCCGAATATATTGGCTGAAATATTGCACGTTCAGTTGAACCATTTACGATACGAGCAAGCTCATAAAAATTCGCATCAGCCGTCTCCGATATAGAAACACCGTCAGAACCAGGAGCCAATTCTAAGTCTAATTGAACTTTTAACCGATCCGCACCGGGTGCATTTAGGTTATACGTTCCCTGTGCATTATCATATAATGTTGCGTCACCAGCAGCATCAGAAATACTTTCATTGTATGAAAATCCCACTTTATATGTAGGAGTGTTGGTATACTTACTGAGAATAATTGACTGTTTAGTCGTGTGTATGAAATAACCCTTAGCATAATACACACCTTCTGATACCGTAAAGATTGAAGAATTTCCTGTCGCAGGAGTAGTATCAGTCGAAAAATCCTCAACACGCCCAATGATAGTATTATCCATTTTGGTAATAACATCATTTGCTTTAAATTGATCGCCACTACTATAAGCCAAAATTAATGTTTTTGGATCATTAACATCACGATCAGCAGCTTGAATTACTCTAGCGAGTGGCTGCCTTCCGTCTAAAGCGACACCATTCTCAACCCGAACCTCAATTCCACTGGCACTGGTTGAGTCGAATGCTACTTGAACATTTGCGGCTGTCCCTGTGGCATTATTAATTCCTATATTATCATAAAGTCTAACGTAATTGCAATCCAAAACAATATTAGTTTCACCATTTAATACAGGAGAACCATCCTTAAATATATGATCACCATGATATTTTATCTGCTGTTGAAGTGCAGTCTGTAACTGAGTAAGCTCTCTTGCCTGAACAGCCCGGCCGCCACGAAACATAATTCTATAATAATTTTTATTTGCATCAAAATTATCATAGTATGGAGCGGATGCTGTATTTACTGTAGCCATTTGTTATACACCTTTTTTAAAATTCTATGACAATCTTATATTTCTGAGTCTGATCAAGGATACGAGTCACTGGCCTTTTGTTTTCCAAATATAAAATTTCTCCAGAATTTGGTAATAATTCAACAGTTTCAGGATCCTTTGATGCCAATGTTTGTGTCGTTCCAATAGCCGCTCCAGTAGAATCAATTTGAGTAATACTTTCACCAGGATGAAAAAATCCTCCTGTACTATTAGACACCAAATTAGTCACACGAACTCTAGATTCTCCTGCTGTAATTCCAGGCCCACGATCTTGATTCACATCAACAACGATAGCAATCGCCTCACTGGTCGTTCCTTTAATTCTTGCGGCTGGCTGAATCCACACAGGCGGGCTAGCTGTATTGATTATCAAATTTGTCATCTGCCTATACTCAGAACCAGTATTTGCAACATATGTACCAGCATTAATTGTAGGATTTCTAACAATACCAATTTGTCTAAACGAAGAACCAATCGGCAAACTGTTTTGAGTTCCTCTATTGACCAACTGAGCAGTCAATCCTGCATAATAGCCACCAAGCTCTTTTACTGGATCGGCTCCATATCCCCCAGAAGGAGGAATAATCGCACGAGCAACTGCACCAACACCAACGGTTGCACTACCTCCTGCTGTACTATTAACCGTCACATTAGCGGTAGAATATCCAGTGCCCCCATCATCAATTCTTATGTTCGTTATTCGCCCTTGACTGTCTACATCCGAATACGCTACCGCACCAACACCATCCCCAATAATACCAATTCTAGGCCCTATCGAAAATGAATACTTAGCCGCACCAGCCACAACTCCAATTGAAGCTGGTATGGCAGGAGAAAATTCAACTTTCGCTGGAACCCCACTCACAGGACCATCTGTTATTTCAGCAACATGACTAAAACTACTATTCGCAACACGAATCATCAATCCATTAAAATCGCCTGTACTAAAACCCAAACTAGCACTAGCAGTAAGAGAGTTAAGCGTTATAGAGTCTTGTGTAAGACCACCTCCAGAAGACTTACCTCGATATCCAGATCCTTGTTTTCCTGCCTCAACTACAATTGTTTCCAACTTACCGGTATTCGCATATGCCATAACTTCCTGAAGTTCACTCCAACCAGTAGGTGCAGTTCCATTTACTTCAGTATTGCTCAAAGATTGAATGGGCAAATAATTCGGAAATATAAACTTTTGCACAGAATCATCTGAAGATATTCGATACATAAACTTCCATCTATAGCCATCAGACGTAACAAAAGAGTTGGCCAAACCCCCTGCACTAGCAGAAGCATATGTTGGGGCATCTATCGATAAACTTCCTCCAACATTATCCAAACACATAAAGACCGATCCACCATTATAGACATAATAAGGATTATCTACACTCGACAAATTTACTACCGATTCGGATTGATCATCATATTGCGAATATACTGCACTTGTAGTCCAATCATTTCTCTTAATCAATATACTAACATCGCCTGAAGAAATTTTCTGTAATGATGTCATCGACCTCCAAGGCTCATATTCAATAGTAGAATGTGTTTGTTTAACTGGAGGAGGATTACTATCACTAAAACCTACCTTTTGATCGGGCGCCACATCCCATCGATGAACTCTTCCTATGAAAAAGTATATAGATGTGTTAGAGTATTTCGTATCAGGAGAATTACCGGTTGCAGTAGGAAATGGAAAATTTGCATCAGAAGAAAAACCAGGATATGCTGCCACATCAACCGATTTTACAAAATCTCGAACATTTCTCAATCTAAGTTTATTGCTTACAATAGCTGGCATTTTTCATTAAACTCCGTTTTGGAATACGATACTATTTAGTAAAAAAAAATACAATTATGGTTTGTTATATCCACTGTTTCTTCAACGCTATAGGAATACCCATTGGTCTCCATCCAGAATCTACATACAAATCATTGGGCCCGTTTCTAAATTGCGCCGACATTATCAAATGAACATTTGCTCCGCTTGAAGGATTGGTCAATGCATATCCTCCAGTGGTGTTTGATGTAATCCTAAGAATCGTATTCGCCGCATGATTTGGCGCAAGCAAATCCCACCGACGCATTGAGGACCAATATACCGATCCATCATATATATAATCGGTTGATGTTGAATTTCCAACATAGCTGGGCCCAACCAAAATACGCCCGCCATATATATTAGCCGTAGTGCTTGTGGCACCAGATGTACCGATATAATACGATCCGTTTGCGATAAGTTGCAAATCACCATTATCGATAATAAACACTCCACCAACACTCGATGCAAATCCATCATATGCAGCATGGCTAGAAACAAATACTTGTTGCCTTGAATTAACATCAATTGAAATTGGGCTAGGAATATTATTAGCGATTACTGATATTGTTCCACAACCAACCGCATAATCTCCAGATTTATTTGGTGTAATTTTAAACACATGCCCGTTTGATGTATAGCTATTCTCCCACTGCGAGGCGCTGGCCACATACAAATTCTTATCATCATCCATTGCCATATCACAGAACACAAGATTTGCACCAGGAGTAAACTTATGATATCCACTATCACCAACTTCTAACAGAACAGCAGTATTTGAACTCACTTCCCAAGTGCTCGATCCAGGAGCACGAGTCTGTGTCACCACTTGAACCGTATTCGGATTATTTCGCATCACATAAAAAATACGATCTTCATCGTCAACGTAAAAATTTTGAACCTGTTCAAGGTCTGCTATAGTAGTAACACCAACATCATTACCTAAAACTCTAGTTTTTGTCGTATCCTCTGCTCTATAGCTACCGGTTGATGCGTTTGGTCGAATGCGAATTAAATTACCACCATTAACATACAAAGAATTATCAGACCCTCCAATCTTCAGAAAATCTTTAACGCCCAGATAGCCTACTAATCCCGATGCACTAGTTGCCCAAGGAAGTACATCCGGTGTAGTAGTTCGTCCTGCTTTCAGAACCAAATAAGGAGAAGCAGTGTTTGATGCGGGGAAAGCATAAACGTAAACAAAAGAACTAATTTGGCCTAATGCACCTGCATACATCACAAATATCGTACCATCAGGAGAAGTTTCAATGTCAATTGGACCATTAAGCGAAGGCGGAGGATCTGTAGCGTAAACAAACTCCGAATTTGCAAACTCAGCGATATGTGTAGTATGTTGAGGATCTGAACCTGTTGTATTAGAAGTAACTGTATAGATTATACCATTACCATTAAATCCGGCTGGGGCGGCTGGATATAGAGATAATGTATTTGCAGTGTACAAAACATATGGTGCAACAAATCCATCAGACCCGGCCGCTTCAGGTGTCGCAGCTTGATCATTCAATGTAGAATTTGTCCAAGACTCTTCCCATTCAGTCGAAGAAGCATTCAACCAATCAACTTCATATGCCACAACACCTTGTGTTGCTCCATCAGCAAACTGAATCGAATCTCGATCTTTACATATTCTAATATTAAGTTCACCAATTCCATTTAGACGATATTGCGTTGTATCATTGTAGAATGTTTCGCCTCTCCATGCGCTGGCTACATTCTGCGTCTTATTCATATCCGAATTAATGGAAACATCTGATGCAACTATCGGAAAAGATTGTGTTGAATTTAAGTCTAGACCAGGCCTTTGAGGTCTTTTTCTCATTGCCATTAAGTGATCTTCTGGTAGATCAGTCAATTCAATCCACAGGTTTGGAGAAGAAGGATTCACCACTCTAGGATACCACATATCGAATTCAACAATTTTCCAATCACCACAAAAACCATCAAGCGAATCTTTATCGGGCTTCTCTGATTCTGTTTGCTTATAATCATATATTTTAGTCGGAATATTAATTCCCAAGTTTCGTGTAAAGTCAGGAACAAGAGACGCTAACTGATTAAATGAAACTCCATTATACTCCTGACCATGACCAGTAAACTGCAAAAATACAGTATTGTCTGTAATTCCAACCGAAGAATATCCATTTTGGGTTAACACACGCATTTTAAGCTGAAGATATCTTGCTCTGTCTCCTGGAATTTGCGGAGAAATTGTTCTAAACTCATTATTTTCATCAAAAGGAGCTTGTATATCATATACAGATGTAGGATAGTCTGTATTATTATAACCGTCAGTGTTTCCTCCACCATACCTCAGCAAAACAGATGAACGGGAAGTGGGGATACTGAACACAGACCTATTAGATCCCCAAGCAAATCCAGAACCATTTGAAGTCATGACCAGACCTTGCCCGACCGCGCTCGCGCCAGCCCTAACTTCTAACAAAGCCTTATGCGTTCTTGCTGGTTCGTCTGCAAGAGGAAATGCAGTTGGATAATTTACATCAATACCAATTCCAGGATATATTCCACTTGGAGGTAATGTTCCGTAGATTGCCACAGTTGCTCGCCCACTCGGCAACGACGTAAAGGTACTTATTGGATCCGAACTAGTGGGTTGCGTGACATCCGTATTCGCAAACTCGAACAATGCATGAGTATCAGGTCCTATAACAGCTTCATAATCATGATACGAACGATGGTCCAGTTCCGTCGTTGATCGGTCGGCCGAACCTATAGTATCTGTGCCAACAAAAAACGACACAATAGTATCAATGACATCTGGATCTGAAATGTCACCAAGATCAACTTCACCAGTTCTTCTCGCAGACAAAAACATTTCAGCACTATCACCAACAGATTCGCCGTCTACCAATTCGGTAATACCACTAACAATACCAAACATCTTAGTACCAGCTGGATGGGCAAGATCATATAACAATTGTTTATATGTTTCTAATGATAAACCAGACTCAATTGCATAGGAATATATCTGATAATAATCACTATCCTGTAGTTTTTGCGTAGAACTAAGCTGACCAGTATCATCTACTGGTTTTCCTGCATATGCAAAATCGCCAGCTATACTAGAAGATAGTTCAGCATTTGATGCTGCCTCAATCTTAACATAATCGACATCGATGGTGTTATGTGCATTAAAAAATGTTGTAATATAAGCACCGTCAGGAGGATTCCATAAACCTCTCGCGCCGGCCGGGCCCGGATCAACATTTCGTACTACTTGAGCAACAAGAAAATCACCAAGATTTCTATCAGGAATAAAACGCATGAATGTTCCTGTTGAATCATCATCAAGTGCAACCCACGTTTGTTCATCTTCCCACCACTGAACCATACAGAAATTTTCAGTTGCAGGGGGGTCGGATGCCCAAGCTCCACTAAGACTGAAACGTGTTGCCGGATCTTGACTACTATACATCAAAAATGTTGCATTTGTTGTAGTCGTAAATCTACTTGAATCTGCATCAAAACCATTAGGAATATACGAATACTCTTTTGTAATTGGCCACGACTTTTCATTCAAATCATAGATAGCACCACCGCCAGTAATCACACCAATTGAAGCATAGAACCACGTTCCAAGAGGACTGGTTCCTGTTGTAATTTTCCTATCTGCAACAAAACTAACATTACCAGTTGCACCAATTCCTATAATACCATTTGATTGTGGATACAATGGAATTGAATTAGCACCATACACACCTTCGTTTAGAATCATGTATGGTCGCATGTAAGCTACATCTGTCTGAAGACTTGCTGGAGTACCATAATCAAAATACGTTCCATCAGGAAGACCATTGTGGGATCCTGTGGCAGATGATCCCTGGAAGTATGCATTTGCAATCGTCCAATCTGAACTCAAATTTGCAGATTGATGTACGAATTGATGAGACGCATCTCCACCATACTCATAAGTTAAACGATCTACACCTTTAGTGGAAACATAGGCAGATCCAGTGTTTGTCGATTTCAATCCGACCACACCAAAGTGTACGTTTGCGACTACAGAAACACTGTTAGTATATCCAAGAGGATTGTTCGGAGAATTAGCAACGCGCCGTGCTCTCACTGACATCTTATAGATAGTATTTTCATCTCTATAAGCAATATCATCAGTATGAATCAAAGAAAGCCTTACTGTATTGGCAACTAGCTTTTGTTTTCCAGCTTCGGTTTCGGATCTAGTGAAAGTTACATTAGAAACATCCGAATAACCAGAAACAAACCATTTACCCGAAATAGGTCGATACCTATTAGGATTCCTAAACAGCGCCTCAATCTCATTATTGGCCAATGTCCTGTTGTAATATGAGACTTCATCATACAGCCCTGGTGCACCTCCGCTCTGATAAAAATTGGTCATAGCCCAAGGAGTGTATTGCACATTCTTATCGCCGCTCTGCCCGAGACCAGCTAGATGAACACTCGCCGTCATAGGTCGAGTATTGGCATACCTATCAATACCCGGATTAAGAGTTCTGCCTACATTATATGCATACACACCAGTCGGATTTGAATAGCCTTGACTCTGATAACCATTCGAGAAGGAAGCGTTCGCAGAAACATCAATATCCCATGTACGATAAACAGGTTCAGTGTCATCACCATAATGTATACGAAAATATCCTTTATGGTTCTTATAATCTTCAGTAATGGCCATTAAGTGCCAAACATTTTGCCTTAAAGCAGCCTCCAAAGTTGTTACCGATCGAGGTTCAGCATTGGCGGCTCCAGCCATACGGCTAGTGATATTCAAATCAGCTAAACCTATACTTCTTCCGTGCGTCGTCGTATTAGCATATTTGGCACTAGTCCAGTAATACCCAGGAACAGCATTAAGACTCTGATAAGGCGAAGTGAAGCCACCTGACAAAGAACCAGAGCGATCAGGATTCCATACTTTGATATCAAAATAGGCATACCTAGAAATAATTGTAGCATTGTGTTGAATATTTGCTGTAGGTTTATACCAAAACGCCCAAGTCTGCTGATCGTCTTCTTCAATCTCATCGTGACTCATTAAACCTATCGAGCCAGATGCAAATTCAGCATTTGCACCACTGGTCGGCGAGTCACCTACAGGCCATCCAGTTCCTCCTCTAGCAATATTAGCCGAACTTACGGAAACCATGCTGAGTGATATATTTGATGTCGTAACTGAATTTGCCATTCCTGACACAAAATCATTCGATGTGCCCACCACTCGTCGATCGACAGGCAATCTTTGCAATTGATTCATGTTGAAATTAGCAGCTACAGCATGATGACCATGACCAGTCGAATCTTGGATAAAAGTTGAATTGGGATAATACGATCCATCTCCAAGAAAAGCGGCCGCGACCTTGCTGACGGTAGTAAGAGCACTACCAGTAAGACCATTAGGAATAACTCGAAGATCTTCAGGAACCGTATAATATCCAAGAGGATACTGCGAACGCAGCAACAAAGGAAGACCTTTCTCTTCTGCTTTACCTGCCCATCCGTTCATTTTCCAATGTGCCTTCAGCTCTAACGTAGGCACAGGAACAAGATTAGTGTCATTGGTAATTTGAGTGTTTGATGAATATCCACCAGGTAAAGCACTATCTGGTCCTCGATTATCATCAACAGAATAAAAACGAGTCGAAGCCCGAATTACAGGAACAGGAGTATTATTTCGCCTTATAGTAACTGGACGGTATGCACTAAAGTCATCATAGAAAATAGTTTCTGTTGGACCTTCTTCAAATCTATCTTTTGTGTGTATTCCATGGGCAGTAATATCTGGAGTGGTCGTATATCCAATCCCTGGCTGTGTAATTTCAACTTCTCTAATTTCTCCAGAAGAACCAACAACAGAAACTTTAGCAGTACCGCCTTTACCACCAGAAATTGTAACAGGATCACCAACTTTAAAATTAGATCCTCCATTATTAATATTAATATTATGGACCAAACCACTAATCGTAGCAGCAATTTTCGTACCATCTGCTGGATTATTAGCATCATCTGTTTCTATCGTTTCGTTATATAAAAATTGTCCAACACGATCTGCACTTAATGTCAACTGAATAAAATCAGATCCAGCTAAACTAGAAGAAATAGCAGATTCTACTGTTGCTGTCGCACCACTAACCAAACCAAACACTTTTCTACTGAGCAATTTAGCAGGATCTATCGTTTGTGTGCTCAAACCACTTTCGGCTGTTCCAACTAATCCAATAGGATCAATTCTAAGTACAGAAGGAGCATTCCAGTGATTATAATTCGTTGGATATTGATCTCTCCTTCTACCCGAAGCACGAAGCATTTTCGTCTCTGGATATATCAGTTCTACATCTTCATCAAAAAATATTCTAAAAAGAAACTTAAAAGAATTTTCTGTTCCTCTAGAACGATAAAAATCTCTAAGGTTTTTAATTGCCTTTACTTTATCTGCGGTTCCGGCCAGCTCTAAAGGAAAACTTGCCGCATATTCTTTTTTAAGAAAAGATAAATAATCATCAAGAGTAAGATCAATATCCTGATAATCTAAAAGACTCTTCATCGCGTTTATAGCACCAGCAGGAGCCTTATATACTGTCTCCGAACAAACCGCAATAGCACCACTAGTCTGCCCATATAATAGTGCATTATCGTTCGTTGAACGAGTTGCCACAAATCGGCTATCAGTACCAGAAATTTTATTCAATATCAGCGTGATTACATTACCATCAGGAGAAATAACATAATCATATACTGTTCCTATTCCAGTAGGAATATCAGTTTCCGAATCGGCATACTGATGTAATAACTCTCCAACTTGAAAAGGAGTTCCATATGTTAATATATCAAATCCATTTCTATCTACCAAATAACCCGGATTCTGGACCAACAAATCCAACGCAATAGGTGGACCTGATAATTCTAAAAACTCATAATAGCTTTCCAAAAACTTAATAAAAGTAGGAAAGTCACCACGAACAAAATCGGGAACTTGACTTGCAACAAGAGGAGATGTTTTTGTTTTATAACTCATCTATATTCCTAATATTCAGAAACATTTCCATAATTTGGATCTGCCAATGTTCCTTGTATAATTGAAGAATCGTTTACCATCGAAACTATAATCTCAGATTCTTGAATTGTGATAAGTTGCTCGACATTAGGAACAATATCTTCGTGTTCTGGTGTTGCGATCAATGATATCGATTCACCAGCATTAACAGTAGGCAAAAAGCTAACTAAAGAAACAACACCCGACCGATAATCGACTGTGCCGACATTCGCATTTAACACCTGACCAGTCGAAGAAATTACTTGCACAACTCCATTATAATCTCGCAATTTACACAAAGCATTATCGAAATATGTAAAAGACGAACTCGTTAATGCGCCTTCGTGTGTTGTATGTGGATGAAATATGGGATTAGAGAAATTTACTGTGTAATTACCAGCATTCGTCGTGCTCGGAACAAACTCTACTCTAATTTTAATACTCATCAAATTATTGCTAATCGCAGGAGAAGAAATATCAATTTGCCTGCTTAATTGAGAAGATTTAAAATATGCCTCAAAATTTTCTAAATTATTTTGAGCAAAATCTAATACAGTCAACGACACAATCTTCGCTAAAGCTGATGGAGTCTGTAATGTTAATTTACTGTCATATTTCACAATAATTGTAGGCTGAATGTAAATATATTTAGGATCAATCAAAACAGGCCGAATAGTGACAACATTACTAGGAGTAATAAATTCAGATATAATATTTGTTTTATCGGTATCGCTCAATATATAACCGCTCTTCGGTTTAATCGACATATACACCGCACCATAATCTGGAGGTGTGTTTTCCTCTCCTCCCCAAACTCGAATCGCATCTATGTTTGGATATGAAGTCGTTAATTTAGTTCTATAGTCATTTACCGTAACAGACCTTCCCTGTGATTCATAATTCAAAGGTGCCAAAAACTTAATAGATGAAATAGACTCTCTAGAGGCACCCCCCGCAGCAGCCTTAATTGTGGTAGTTGACAGCACAGTATCACTAGTAGAAGGGCGAGGATATGTCGAGGCGCCACTAGCCAGAGGTATAGGATCACACTCAAATATGGTAGCACCATTGCCCAACTCTTCTTTAGTTAAAGTATAGTTCATCGTAACAATAGATCCAGGTCCTGGTTTTTTACCTACTTGATTATCTCCAAAATAAATTTCAAACTTATTATCAAACCCCTCTTGCAACCAATAAACATTATCGTCGGAACTAACTGCTGTTGTATCTGTAACACGGGACCATGCAGTAGACGAAGTACCGCTAACTGCATCAGTAATAACCACTTCCAATGTAGACATATCTGCTTCTTCATTTGGTATCTGATACTTCTGATCAGTACCCTCATTTCCGACTATATGCTGAATAGATGAACTGATTCCTTCTTTAATCATTACATTTGACGCTTTATATTCAACACCAGACGTAACGCTTGCAGCAGTGATAAGGGAAGTGGGTATAGCCGAATAAGACTTTGTTGCCAAATAAGTATAGACCGTATTTTCAATTGTTGCCGAAAATACATGATTTGCAGGTATCGTAATCGCTCCAGGATAATCAGCAACCGAACTCTCGAAAATAGTAAAAGTGATATCCACAGTGGCAACTGCACCAGTCGGCGATCTTGGCACATAACCCAATTCTTTTGCTCTCGACACTACAGAATTTCTCAATGCTGCACTGTCTAGAAACATCTCATTTGCGATCATGTTTGCATAAAATCCATTATAATGAGTATTATAAGCAAGAACATCCAGCAGTATGGATAATCCAGAAGAATCGAAATCATAATCAGTAAATTCCGATTGACCTCTCATATAGGATTTCAACGAAGTTTTAATTAAATCAAAATCTAACTCGGTAACGTCAATCTTATTTGTGGTTGATGTGGCCATCTTTTACCTAAGCCTTTCGAGAAATAGTGTTACAGTTTGTGGTATACTCTGATTCAATATTCGATATGTTAGCTGTATTGTATATCCATTCTGAGCTGTATCAGGAGAAACCAAAATCTTAATCATTTCAACTCTTGGTTCATAATTTGCAATCGCTTCCGATACAGCAGATTCAATATCCATTGCGGTTGCTGGAGAGATATTTTCAAATAATAATCTTCTTATGTTGCTCCCCAATTCGGGTTGGAATAATCTTTCTCCTTTAATAGTAAACAACAAATACTGTAGTGCTCTTTTTACTGCAACATCACCTTCACTTACAACTAATTTATTCGTATTAGGATGTACTCTAAACGATAAATCTATATCTCGAAATACGACGGAAGGCATACTCTATATCCCCTAAAAAACATTATATCTATTTATAACATTATGCCAAATTTGCTGTCTCCTGAAATGATGGACTTCCAACTATTTTCATTATTGGCGCGACTGATTTATTTTCGGCCAAAGTAAGATAACTTCTTGCTTGAGCCGCAATCGTATTCCATCTATATACCTCATTTTGCGTACCAACATCATATGCCAAATAATCAGACTTAAACGATCCAAGCCACATTGTAGTATTTGCGGCAATTTCCTGACTAAAACTGCCATACAAATAAAACAATTCATCGACCTCGGGGTCAGTTAATATTGTACTATAAAAACGAGCATCACTATACATGGCTTTAATTATTCTACGGTTGGCCAATCTGTTCCCAAAACCACTGAGACATACTGCTCCATTGCTATATGGAATATGATCATTATTATCACGATCACCATTAACCGTGTACCCAGCATTGTTTACACTTGCAGTCGTCTGTGATGGTAATGTATATGTGTTCGTACACTTATGCCCATCATCAACATTATACACATAAATTTTTGCTTTTCCTGGAGTTCCACTCGTGCGATAATCAAACGTCATTGCAATGAAATTCCAAACATTCTGTTTTAGTATGTTTTCTCCCACAAGTGTTCTATTTGCGGCGCTCGCTCCCATATCGGCAGGAGTATCCGGATTAGAATCACTAACAGAAACACCAGAAATAATCAAATCCCAATATGCACCATCAACAAAACCAGGAGAGTAGCCATCACTGCTCGCTGAACTAAAATCGACATTTGCGGCCAATTGCCACCAATCTGGGCGAGAAATAATTCTTGTTCGGTCACCAATCGCTCCAGTAGGTCGAATCCAAAATGCCCATGTTTGCTGTTCGTAATTTTTCACTTCATCATGTTTAGCAAGTCTCAGAGTTCCTCGTGGAGGCCTGATCGGAATAGAGGGAAACGCCAAATCACCCGATCCAAACAATGAATCACCATCCGGATCTGCAAAGAAAGTTGCGATACAATTTCCAGTTTTTCTGAATGCACCTGCTGGCTGAAGATCAGCATTATCGAGTGCATTAATTTGATACGACCCAAGACTACCTACAGGAATATTAGGATCATCGGGGCTAGTATAATAGGTCTGACCAAAAAGCGTATAGCTATTCGCATAATCAGGTTTCACTGGACCAAAATTGAATGGAGTTGCATTTTTTAAATCAATGATATTCTTAGACAAATTAGCATCAAGCCCATCTGGATTTAAAACAAAGCCATCAAGTGGCCACCTTGCAGCCACAATAGAGCCGCGCCTTTCATTTGTATGTCGTGACAACTCATCAATAATCGTATCTCCCATCTCCCGAACAGTTCGGCAAGTGTTACTAGTTCCAGCATCAAAGGCAGCAGTTTGTGCGACAGATAACCTAGCAGAATAACTTGTAGCATCTGATGGTATATGAGTGGTTGAATTAGCTGCGGGGCCGGCCAATAAAGTAGACCGAGTATTTGCATCAATTGATATACTAGAAAACATAGCAGAAATAATATTATCTGTTCCCATATCAGAACTAAAAGAGTCTGACTCTTTATAATTATCTCGAACATTTAGTGCCTCGTCTACGTTGGACGTATTATATGTCTCAAACAGAGAAGGTTCAGCATTTGTGCTGCCAACGGAAGAACTTCTACCCAAACCATAACCAAGAGCAACACCAGAAATAACGTCAATGGTTGAATTTGCACCCATCGTCTGCGATGAGCCATTTGTCGTGACCACATAATCTGGGCTAGTGTTGACTCCACTTCTGGCATCTGTATGAAACACAAACGAAGTGCAGGTATTCATATATAGATCCAAAAGATGAAGTATTTCGCTGTGTTGATTAGCATTGTAAGAGTTGGCAGTGCTAATCGGAGGATTCAATGAATTGGGCCAATCAGTATGATCATATAATATCACACCATCCGAATCTGGCGGCTTTAAATTTCCCATTTCAAGTCTTTGTGTGGCTGCTTTTTGTTTTAACTCAGCCAAAAATACATTTGCAGCAGCATACGGATTCACAAATACCGTACCGGATTCAATCTCACTAATAACCTTTTCTACTTTTACTGTGTTCGATGATAACAACGCCATAATATAAATTTATCCTCCGACAAATACGTTTAGGGATCCAGTTATGACAACATTGCCAGGTCCACACGCAATAGTATCACCAACTCTCGACACAGGCATTCCATTTGCAAAAACATTCATAGATCCCTTGGCTAAAAAACCAGGATGGCAACCTTTATCGGGGCAGCAGTGAACATTAAATCCATCACTAATACGAAGCACAGGTTGCGCATTAATAAAGACATTCAGTGATCCCGGTCCTATAGCATTCTGTGGAGGAAAACAATCATGACCACTACTCATAGAAGACATTAGTGCGGCAGGCATTGGCATAATTAATTCACCTCTTAGGTATTTAGCAAGATAACTCCAGCAGTATCCTGAATCACTGCTGAATTTAAACCAAAATATCCAGATCTAGAATGAAATGGTGATTGCTGCGTAATACTAACTGGCGTAATATAAATTGCACTACCGGCAGAAGATAGAACACCAGGGAAAGCTCCAGCAGCACCACATGCAATCGACTGAGCCAGGCCGGCCTGTATTGATTGAGTAATCGTAGTACGAATGCTCAAGAACGTCGAACTAATATTATACTGACCCCGAACATCCAAATTACTATTAATACCAACTGATTTACTTTCAGATGCCATTACCACCAAAGAACGGTTACCACTCAACGTCTTTCCAGTAGGACCAAATATACGAGAAGTTGTCTCAGTTCCAATTATATGCGACTCGTTGCCTTTCACTTCTAACTGGTAATCACTACCAATCTTTGTAGTTCTTTTTCCTGCAATATTTTCATCATACGAGCCAGCAGTAACAAATGCAGCCTCATCTCCATCTACCTTAACATTATATCGACCCTTAACCCATAAATTATAATCACCATCAACTTGCTGCGTCAAGTTTCCTTTAGAATAAAGATAACAATCTCCATCTACAGTAACAAAACAAGCACCCTGAATATGTACCGCTTTATTGTTTGCCGTCAATTCATAGTTGTCGCCTAAAATTCTAGTAACCTTGGTACCATCAGGATAAACTTCATAATAAGTTCCAATTCTATGCGACTCCTTAATCCTCTCTCTTCCTGGTGTGTCATCGGATTCAAAAATATGACCACTCTCAGTTTCCCTTACAGAATTATATGGATACACAGCACCATATGGATCTTCCGGAAAAGTCAAACCCAATTCAATCCGCTTACCTACAACAGGAGTTGATGCTATCGTAAATGTATGTGCAGGATTAGTTCTTAATGAAATACCTCTAGCCAACCTAGAAACATTTGACTCCACGTTATTCGCAACAAGAGGCCAGTTCTCAGATACTTCAACACCACCACCCATAAAATCAGGAACAATTTTTCGAGGAGCTAACTCTACAATACCATAAGAAACACCCACACCAGAATATGCCGTATCGCTTGGGTTTTTATCTCCTGGCCAAGTTCTCTCGCGATCATCAAAAACAGCACCCGCACCAAAAGCAATGTTACTATTTGCTGCTCTTGGTATTTTAGCCTGATACCTCAACTGTGGATAATCATCACCATACTCAATATTAGTAAAAGCTCTCTGCGCTCTAGTCGGATCGGACTGAGTATCTATTCCAATTGTGCCAACATCTAATTCATACTTCAATGCTAACGATAATGCATCAGAAATTGAACTAACTTTAAATGTTCCCGTCAAAGGATCAAGAACGCCGGCCGTTTGCATTCCACTTTCGTTCATACTACTAAGAGCATTACCAGCTTCTTCTTTTTTTACAGGACCATCTTTTTTCGTAATGCCTTTTACTTGCTTGCTTAAAAGATCAGTAACACTGATATCAGCAGATTTAGACACACCATTATCATCGCCACTCAATAATGCCGGAAGCTGAAGCGACGAAGCAAAACCACCTAAAGCATCACCAGCAGCAGCACATGCTGCACCAGATAAGAAACCATCAAAATCTTCAGCAGCACTAACTATTCCCTGTGCAACTGCTTCTGCTTTCTGAAGATACGAATTTGCCGTATCGATGAAATCATCAAATTGATCTCTTGCCGCATCGATAACAGCATCTTTTGCAGTATCAATAGCTTCCTGTACATTCTGTTTTATTATATCCTCTACGCCACTAAGACCATCCAATCCTTGCAATCTCATTAGAATTGGATTTGCACCTAAAACTAAACTGCGCGCTTCTTGTAATATAGGCGATATAACACCCGTCACACTTAAAGGACTACCAAATGAGCTAACGATTGATGATATATCAGTCGGAAAACTCAGATCAATACCTGAAAATGAAATGGGGCAAGATTTCTCAGCCATTGAATGCCCCTGTATTGATTGTTCCTAATACTACACGATCTTGAAATGATCTTCCGTCTCTACAAAAACCTACAACCCACGTTCCCTCTTTTGGTGGATGTACAACCTGATCGTTGTTGAATGATAACATTGGATATGCCCAAGGTAAATCATCCGTTGGTTGAATATTCCTATCTTCATTGTCCACACCAAAAGCACGAACGCGGACTCGACCAATACCAAAAGGATCCATTCTATCTTCTATTATTCCGACAAACCAATAAAACGATCCATCACTACCAAGACCAGTTTTCATAATTTTATGCCTTTAGTTCTTTTCTCTTAATTTCTTGGCGCACGGAAGGAGGAATTCTATCTCCCATCCAATCATTCAGTTTCTTTTGAATTTCCTTATCAGCAATAAATCTCTTGCCTGCTTCTTTTACCTTCAGATAAGTAAACCCCTTAACAACAGGGAATGATCTGTTCTTTGGATTGTTAAACTTAGGAGTCACTTTAATTTCATTACCGTTCTTATCAGTCCAATAAACAGTAGACTTGCCTAAAATAACATACACACCACCATTCACATTCTTAGGAATATTTCCTCGAACAATATCTGACATCGTTCGTGCTGCGCCTTCATGCGTCTGCAATAAAATCTTACTAGGAACTCTTCGATTTCTCTCCATATTTGCCTGTACTGCAAAGTCATAATCAGATAGTACCCAAACAATATGTATGTTCTCTGGTTGATATCCAACAGACAATAATTGAGAAACTGCTTCGGTCATATTTCTAGTATTCTTCAGCGTCACATCAAAAACAATATTTGGCAAACGGTCTCTCGATTTCGCACCACCAAGAAGATAGTTTAGTGTCTTGTCTTTAATTCCAAGATTATCAACTAAGTTATGCAACGTAAATACATCATCTGCATTTCTCAAATCCAACTCGTCAAGATCCTTTTTTGGCATTTGAGGAATATTCGGAGAAGTTCCTTCTGGATCATTGGCATGAGATTTTGCATAATTCATCACAGCCTTTTTTCGTAGTTCAGTTCCACTAACACCTTTCTGCACCTTTGATGCATCTTTACGAATACCATCGAGCTTCATGAATGCACTCTTCCATTCGTCTACGTCACGAACCTTAAACTTATTGGCATCCATATAATTACCTAAAGAGAATCCTTTACCAGATCCAGCACCGCCAGCTAGGAAAACAACCTGACCATAATTGGCTCCCTTTCCAATCACAATCAATTTCTCTTCTAGATATTCTTCGTGCAACAAAAGATTTTCATACTCTTCTGCGGTTAATGTAATAGACATTTTTTGTCTCCTAAAGTACAGGTTCGTCGAATGGCGTTGCAAATGTGTCTGTTGCCAATTCCATATCCATAGTATATGATGATTCTTTTCCAACTCCACCAATAGTTAGTGTGTGTGCTAAAGAAACTATCATATAGTTTCCCGATAAATATTTATGTGATTCCGAACCATCATCTGATACAGGAGTCATTGATGGTAGCTGCAAATTGACTACTTGACCCAACTTTCTTCTTGGATCTCCATATGCTTGAGCACTAATTCTAATTCCTTGATTTGGACCATACTGCACTGCATATGAATTATGCCCAAGAGTAAATTGATCAGAAACAGCACTCGACGTTCTGTTGTCCCACGTACCAAAATGCTTTGACGCAAGCGTATAATATACATCATGGTTATTGCCAATTTGGGTTTTATTAGTCTGATAAGCAGGAAAATTAGAACGAACATTCTCTCCATTCAAATGCACTGTCTCATCATATAGATCAAAATAATTATAATAATCAATTCCTGTTGATCTCAAAACCGAATCGTATGTTAGCCTTTTTCCAGAATATGCTCCCATCTTAGAATCATCAATTATAGACAATTCTCTAATTACCCTATATGCAAGCAAATTAGAAAACTTCTCTTCCACATTTCGTTCAGTTGGAGATTGAACGTCAAAACCAAAGGTATACTGTTTGATCGGCTCAAAAACTGAAAGCTCATCCAACGACGCCAATATAAACTGATCTGGGTTCTCAAAAAAATAATAATTTGAAGAAGACCTATATCTGCTAGATTGCGCCTTCGCAGCTAGCCATTCAATAGCATTATATGGACTAAGATTCGGAATAGTAAATGAATGAGAACCAACTGATGGATCAAGCACACCGATAGGTTTAGGCCTAATAGATACAAATAAATATTCATCAAATATAGACCTAATAATATCTGTAATTTTTAGATTTTTATATGTCTTTCTAATTTTAGTTTGTGTGCTTAAAAAATATTCCAACGAAACAAAAGACAAAACATAAACTTGGCCTCTATCACCAATACCTCTTGATCTATCTTTCACCTCAGCAATTGCGCCAAAAAAAGTTATTCGTTCCTCGATAGTAGGAACACTAAACTCTATTTCAATATACTCATTACCATGAATACCAAACTGCTGGTCTAAACCAAGACCATCAGTAATTGTTATTTGCCCACTTATTCCTTGCTGGTATATACTAGTATACAATTCAATGTTATTGACCATCTGGCGAACGTCAACTACATCACCACCAGAAGTCAAGATGTTTAATTTATCTAAAGAATAATCCCCAGGCTGAATTATTTCATTTGTTCGATTGGTAGCCATATCAAATTTGCATTAGCCCCTTAAACTCCTGAATAAAAGGATCCAACAATTCTGGACGCAATATTAATATCGACCGCCTCTCATCATTCAAATCGTTTTCGTAATCAAAACGATTAATCGCCTTAACTGAAATTGCAGGATTATCATAATCTCGAATATCAGTAGTTGATTTTGAATAGATAATATCTCCAGCAGGTCCCGTTCTAGTTCTTTCAAAATGATGAACATTGAAAAGAGCAGTCACAGATTCTCCAACACCTGGCTCTGTATTCGCATTAAACGTATTAAAAGTAGAACAATCTAAATCAGTGGTAAATTCAGTATCACTATCCACAGAAACCACAGTCTGAGATGCGCCATATGGAATCTTTTGTATTCCAGGAACAAACTTAGGATCATTCACACCCGTAACATCTGTATACCAAGAATATGGTACAGATAATGAAACCTCATCTCCCACGAATACTTTGTTTTCAATACTTTCTACAGATGTGAATTTTGTTTGGAATTCTCCACCGACAATAACACTTCTAACATTTCCTCTAACATCAGCAACACCGTCATAAATTTTAATAGATGTCACTTGAACCTTTCTCTCACCTTCTCCATATTTCGATTCAAGATAACCTAAAAACTGATCAGTAGTTAGCGCAGTTTGATATACAGGATCCTGAATACTATTAACCAGTAATAGCACCCAATGAAATTTGGAGCTTCCATAAAATTTATATGATATATCCTCAAGTCTTTCAGAATCTTTCATGCTGTATCCATAAAATAACGTCTTATCTGAAAGCTGATTGGCAACTACACGAACCCTCTTCATCACATCCACAACAACCTTACTATCACCAAGACCATCTTGATCATATTCAATAGTAGGAAACATTTGAAAATACGATTGGCGTGCCATAATTAAAACCCTTGAGAAATATGTTCTTTTGTAACGATTGCAATTTCCATAAAGCGCAACGTCATTTGTGTCTGAACTGGATGCCCATCATAAAAAGTGGAATTTACTTCAAAAGGATTTCTAGTAATCTGAATATCCGTCAAAGCACAAGGATGGAATTTGTGTACTTTATCCTCATTAAAATATGCAATATTAAATACGTCAGGATAAGAAAAGACTACACCATTTCCTCCGTTATCATAAGCAGGTGCCGAAAAATATTTAAACATCTTGATAATCTGCTGTACTTCATTTGCTTCTTTTCTGGACCTAGGAGCAAAGGTAAAAGAAAAATTAAATTCACGAAAATTAACACTACTAAACAATGCTTCAAGATGTGGATTTAACGCTTGGCTAGTCAAACGCTTCAATGCTGCTCCACCCAAATCCTGAGCACCAATCAAAGTACCTAATGCATCACCTGCGGCTTTTGTAGCAAAAGCTGCACCATCGCGACTATTTTGCATCTGATTCATCATTCTAGTAATAGCAGCTTTAGGTCCTTGAGAAATACCTTGAGTCGCTGTCTGAAGACCCTGCCCGGCGACTGGACCCAGTGCTGCACCGGTCCACTGTGGGCTATATGATTCTGACATACTCGGTGGGCTATACAAAGTAATAGATCCATGACTGGTACTTTTACTACTTCCATTAACAGAATCAATAATACCAGATATAAAACCAGCAGCTTCAATCAGCCCAGGAACTTTTTTAGCAATCTTACCCGACAAATTAATTGCCGCACCTTCAATTGCTTTTTCCGCAAAACCCCCAACCAGTCCTCCAACAACTTCACCAAACCTTTCAGCACTCGATAAATCACTCTTAGAACGTCGCAATTTACTACTAGCAATCGAACTTCTTTTAGGTATTGCATCAGCCTGCAATGTCGCACCACGAATAGTTAAAGGCTCAAATCGAACAAAATGCATCTCTTCTGGACCTTCAACATCAAGAGGATACCGTAATGATACAAACTTCTCAACCTGAGTTGGAGCATTTACTACTTGATTCTGAAGATCCTCAAACGTATCCGAAAATGTCTCATAAGCTATTTCGGTTTCTGTTTTATCTGGCGTCGGATTATCTGATGACATACATACATTTCCTTAGATGTTCTATTGTATTTATGCTCTATTTTGTTGCTCAATTCTTTCGTTTTCCTCTTTCACATACTTTTCCAAAAGCATAACATACACATCACGTTCCCAAGGAATCATATTCTCAAGCTCAGTCAAACTCCATTTATGATACTGCATAATATCAAAATTCAACTTATAATAATATCCAAGAGACATATGACTGAGCCCTAGCCAAAAAAATTGTTCATTCCCTCCACTCTCACCAATTGCTCATGCTGATTTTGGCAACTATGTATTTTTTCATACTGAATCTTAGGCATCGAATCAAAAAAGAAACGAATCTTATCAAAGCAAACTTGAGGCAAACCATATAGAAAATCCTCTGCCTCTTCTCTCGAAATGTCTTTCATATAATAAATGCCTTTATCGTCATAAACACTTTCAATGCAATCTATGATAACAGCAAAGACATCTTCAATATTATCAGAATCCAATTCCTTCTCTCGACTTAAACTAGATTGAACTGTTGGATAACTCATTGTCACGCCAACAGTATCGGTTAAATCAAAACGCTTATTATGCCCATCTCTATCAAATACAAAATCTACATCATTAAGCAAATCGACCTCTACTGGTATCTTTGCGTCACACTCCTGACACGGAACCATTAGATTCACTAGTTCTCCAATCGAACGGGCCCGGACCTGTAGAAAATAATACTCCAAATCAAAAGTGGATAACTCTTCAATATTAAGATCCGCATCTAAACAACAATTATTCAAAACCTGAATAACTGCACGCAACACCTCTTTTTGATCTCCACCCTCTTGTGCCATTAATAATATTTTTTCTTCTTTAACCAAAAACGGTCGATAAGTAATTTCTCTGCCTGTTGTAGGAAATTTCAAATAAAAAGTAGGTGCGGAAATTTTCGGTAAAGCCATAATATATCTACTCCATAACCAATTAAGTTTTTAATACATCAGATAGATTCTCAGCAAAAGTTTGACCTTGCTTCCATCTTCTAATTGCCTGTGCTCCATTTTGTGTTATTATTGCCATTCCAAATTCATCGAGTGCCCCTGCGATATCGACATTTGGATATAAATTATTAACAGTTAACCATTTACTAAATGGGCTAAAACCAATCTTTTGCTGATACACAGTTCTAAGTGAAAATACAACCGAAAGATTTTGTATAACACCAGAAGCCGACCAATCTAATGCGAGAGGATTTACATTTGTCGGAAATGCATCAACTACACGAACCGAATATATTGTCTTTCCGGTTGCATCAAATTGTTCAATTTCCATATCAACAGAATAATCATCATAATAACTAACACGATTAGTATACACATCTACCATAGCATTTTGCCAATCTTCAAATAATCCCCTAGGAAACATATCTTTATCTCGACAATAAAAACTCAACTGAAGATCATCATACACATTCCTATGCGCCTGTCTCCTTCTGGGACCATATGTAAACACATCAGAAGCATCAATTAATCTTCCCGGAATAGTAGCTTGATTGCACAACATCGTCAGACCTTCGATACTGCGAGATCGAAACAAAGGTCCAGAAAACATAACCCTAAAATTACTTTGAAGGGCTAATCCTTTTCCTATCGAACTTCTAAAATTTTGAACATTAAATTGGCTCATACAGAACTCTTCCTTATAGCATTCTTACTATCTATCCAAACTTCTTGTCTTTTAGCGCCTTTAAATCTATCTATCGGTAAAAACAAAGCAATCTGCCAATCTGAAGGATCTATTTTCAGAAAACGACTGACTACTTGCTCATTCAAATATCTCTTTAAACATGGACGAAAATACTTATATTTTGCAATACCAGACAAAACTTCATAATTTGCTCTGCCTGGCAATAACCTAGTTGTATCATCAAATCTTTCATTATTCAACAGACCATCGAAAGCATCCATCAATCTAGCCCTATATATTGGAGATAAATAATGCATATTGATTCCAAGAAAACCATCATTATACATTTCTATAGGAAACACTAAAGGAAATTGATCATAGTAGTCTAACGTACCTATTCCTTTAGGTTTATAGTGAAACATGTACATATTTCCCAATGTTCTAAATCCGCGAAGTCTTGGTGTGAGTTTATATAAATCTTCTATCATGAATTGACGAGGCTGAACACGAAGCATTTGCGCTTCGTTTCGATACCAGTCTATAGACTCCCGTTCTCGGTCAGATAAAAATCCTGCGTCCTCACCCCTCTCGTAAAGTCTCTCAAATGTCGTTTTTCTTGCGGCCATACTTATATTTATCCGATTTGATCAACTTTATACCCATCTTTGATAATGTATCTTCTGTCCATATTTCAAATTTCCATCCTCTATCCTTCGCATACTCCTCTGCGTATTTCCACTTGGACATATTAGTTCCATATCTTTTCATCTCTGTGATATATCTTCGCGTAACTCGCGACTTCTTCTTTGGTGGATTTACTTGCTTCTTTGGTTTAATTTCAACCAGAACAGTTTTGCCAGATTGATATGTGATTTTCAAATCAACAAAATATCTGTGAACCTTTCCGTCAACGTCCGATCGATAAGGCACCACGACTTCTTCAGACGACCAAGACACAACATCAGGATTCTCATCACACCAACGAAAGGTTTGACGTTCCCACAAACTACGATAAGTGATTTTCGTATAATCACCAGCATACTTCGATTTATTCTTTGGTTTCCATTTTCCCTTATATGCCATACAACTATGTATAAATATACCTATATCATTCTACAAGGAAATTATCATGGCAGAAACAATGGCATTAATTGTCGCTAACGGCAAAGAAAAACGAGTTGCAAATAGAGCTGGAGATAATGCAAGCAATATCATAGACGTAACTCCTGTCGGAAAAAGTTCTAATGAAGGGGGCGCCAAAGAAAGTCCTATATCTGCTATGGCCGAATTTATATCAGGATTTGCAGCATCCATGAACTCGATAGTAGACTCACTGAACATGCAGAACCAATCATTGACACAAATTAAAAATATATTAAGAGAACAACTGAAATTTGATCAAGATCAAGCCAGAGCCGAAGCAGAAGCCAACCTCGCAAGCAGCCTCGACCTGCAAGGAGCTGACGCACCCCCCTCTTCTGAGAGCAAAAGAATGACAAAAGCATTACCCGATTTAAATATGGGAACTGCCTTTTGGTCAGCTTTATTATTAGGATTAGGTGGACTTGCGCTAAACTTTGTATCAGCGTTATCAGAATGGTGGAGAACATTCAAAGTAATGCCATTTCTAACAAAGCTCATAGGTAAACCAATTCTAGGATTAATTACGATGGTAGCCGCACCCTTTGTCAAATTAATGGAAACTATTAAAAAAAGTACAAAATTTCAAAATGCTGCTCTTAGAATAAAAGATGCTATAGCTGCACTACAAAGTTTTCTTAGAGCATTAATTCCAGATAAATTAGTAGAAACATTAAAAAATCTAAAGGGCCGGGCAGCGGCAACCTTGGCACCTAAAATAGCTAAGATGATGGAATTTTTTGAAGCAATCGGAAATAAATTAAGTTCAATTAAAGGTCTAGCAGGTACCGGATTTATTAAAAAGATATTTTCAAAATTACCATTTATCAATGTGTTATTTGCGGCATTTGAAGCAATTACCGGATTCATAGAAGGCTTCAAAGAGGGTGGTGTGCTTGAAGGTATACAACAAGGATTAAAAAATCTAATAAGATTCTTTGTTGATGATGTGCTAGGATTAGTACAAACTGTAGCAGTTTGGATTACAGATAAATTAGGATTCACTGATTTATCAGAAACTATTGCTAATTGGGAACTACCCAAATTCTCAGAAATGTTTGAAACAATCACAGACGCAATCGGTGGACTTCTTGGCTTTGCCGAAACAGACGAAGAAAAGAAAGTAGCAGAAGAAGCTCAAAATAAAATTAAAGGATTCTTCAGCGATATGTGGGACAGATTAGTATCAATGATGAACCCCGTTAATTGGTTAGACTCATGGTGGAATGATGATGGAACTGTCGATGCAGCCAAACCAGCAACACGCGATCCTGGAACCAGTAAGCTAAGAAGTACAAGCCCAACAGGTGCGAATCCTAGAGGAACAGGAGGGCACAAAGCCCGAATGGGTCGAGAAGCAGTTGCAAATGCAAAAAAAGAACTAGACGAAAATCAAGTAATTACAGCAAGAAATAAAAGATCCATTTTACAGGGATTAAATGAAAAGAGAAAAGAACTTCAAACAAAACACGCAATGGCGACGGGAACTGAAGTAGCACAACCAAACATGCCTGATCTACAACCAACTGCTGCCGGTGCAGGAACAGTAGCAACACAGGTCAATGACCATTCGCAACAAGTTCTACAAAGCGAGCAAATAACCATGCTTGCGGGAACAGACTCAGGTAGACAGACAGGATATGCAGCAGTCAGTGTAAACACAAACGCATTAGACTGGTAATATAAAAGCCCCCACACCTAGGTGTGGGGGCCATTACGAACTATGACTTATAGATTACGATTCGTCCGCCAACTTACTGAAATAATCTAGCTCATCATCATCTACGGATTCAACAAAGGAACTTCCCGTTGACTCCTTCGCAGGAATTTCAGGCTCAGGATCAATGTCATCGATACCAGTAGGTTCAACCACCTCTGTTCCTAGAACCTTATTCAAGCGATTCTTCAAATCATCATAGCTCTTGAAATTCTCTGGCGTCACCAATTCTTCCAGAGAATTACATTTGTTATATGCCGCTTCCATTTCCGCTTCATCATCAAACAACTGACCAGGAGATGCGAAAGCTGAGTTATCATAATTGCGATAACCAGCAACCTTGCGGGCGCGCAACTTAAAGTTAGCACCATCCCAAAGATCAAAAGGATTCATCGCCTCATCATCCTCAAACTCAGGATTCATCGCCTCATTGATCTTATCAAAAATCTTCTTACCATACTGAAAGAGAAAGACCTTTCCATTATTCTCAGGATTTGCAGGATCCTCTACAACGAGAATATTAGAAAAATACTTCAATCGGCGCTTCTGCTTACGAGCAATCTCCTTATCCGAATCAAGCCCACTATTCCAGAGCTGAGAATTATATTCAGAGACAGGATCTTTCTTACCAATAGTAGTCAGCGAGTTCTCGATATACCAACCACCAGGGCCCTGAAAGCCATGATCCCAGAGACGAACCCACGGAATATCCTCACCAGTAGGAGCAGGCAGAAAACGAATAACCGCATGACCATTGCCTGCCTTATCGACAGTCAACTTCCAATAGCGATCATCGTCTCCGTTCGACTCAAACGACTTGGTATTCATCTTCTCCAATTCGGAAACTAGATTCTTTAGCTGATTACTACTCTTCTTCTTTAGGTCTGAAAATGACATTTGTATTTCCTTTGTATTGTTTTGTATGTTTCAGTATTCATCAGAAGTATTCTCTGACATTACTGATATATATGCTGAGACATTCGATTATTTCAGTTCCTTTTCAGAAATTCTCCTTTCACAATTTTCTTATATCGATTGGGATCAATTCGCAAAAACGGCTGATATTGTGTAAAGGTCTTGTATAGACCAGGCCAAATGATAGGATCATCAATAGTGTTATTCCAATCATCGAAGAACGAAAGCACTACGTTCAATCCGATCATGCTTTCCATTTGAATCTCGTTGTTGGTATAATAATTCAAAAGCTCCGGGTGCTGGCCATCATTACACCGAAGCGTCGATACCCAATCACCATCACACAACTCATATACGCGAGCCACGTCTTGCTGAAAATTATATCCAAGAGATTCCTGATAGGCTTTCCATTTGATATAAAAATTGTCTGCTTCTATACCAATGAAATCTCGAATCCACATCTTTGGATTCCGAATGAAACCACTCACATAAAAGTTTACCAAATCATCTCGCATAGGAAACAAATTGGCAATCTTCTTGAAGTAAAACTTATCTCGTCTCGTATCGAACGAAGATTTATTCAACTTCATCTTTCCATGATACTTAAAGAAATCATAGGAAGACTTGTGATCAAAATGTTTCTTGAGTGCGATATAGGCTTCATATGCCTCAAATGCAGTCATTCAAATTGATACCAATCTAGTGCAAATCCGCAGTTGGCAATCGCGTAGCAAATGAATACGATAGCCAAACCGATGTTACCATGATGAATATATGCTATACCTTGCAACACATAAAGAGCAGCAGCCAACAGCAACGGACCAGGGGAGTTAATAGCAAAATCAATTAGCCAGTTCATTTTTAACTAGGTGATACCTCTTCGCATCCTTATGGAAATTCTTCTGTAGTCTATGGTTCATCAATCTAGCCGCTGCCTCAACTTCAATACCAAACTCTTCAGCCCGAACACATACAGCATCAATATAATTCAAATTACCTTTATTCTTCAGTACAAGAGACTCAACACTTCTCGAAAATTCGTTAGAGGACTTCCTAGTTTTCTTCATTCATCACCTATAAAAAATATGATTATCAATCTTTGCAATTTGCTGCAAACTCTTTGCCCAATGAGGATTTACATAATCTGCATGGTAATGAGTCGCATTGAACTCATCATCAAAGAGCATGTCTTGATTATAGCGCATTATCAACTGCTTCGCAACATTCTTTGACACTTCCCATTGAGGATCATGCACCTCAGGATTATCAGATTTACCATCCCAATACCAAGAGAATTGACTCTTCTGAAATATCACATCACAAATACTGTCGGGATAATTAGAATGCTCAACACGATTAAGAACTACAATACCAACTGCCTCTTTACCCACAATCGACTGATTACCTGCCTCAAAATAAATGTTCTTTGCGAGGCAATCTATTTCAACCTGCTTATGCATGGCTGGAGTTTTTTCTACAGGAGAATCTTCCGTATAGCGACGTTCGTAATATTCTTCATCTGGCATATCTAAAACGACAATCTTATAGAAATGCAAATGCTGAGAGAATATCCATCCCCAACAAAAACTAAGGGAAAACAAAAGAGTTCCTATAAAAACTTTAAGTATAGAATTCATTAAAATCTACCATCAACCAGATAATTGACGATTAACAAAATCGTCATAATAACTATCATCATGTAATCAGTTTTATTCGGAAAGGTACTAAAGTCCATTTTCCTTCCTATATGCAAGTGTCAATTCTTTAAAAGGAACTATCCAGTTGGCAACCTTTTCTTCAAACACCTGAGGATGATCTTGATCTACTGCAATGACGACTACTACCTTTTTAATTATAATTCCAGTATGCTCATAATACATTCTGGCATATGCAGAACATTGCATGAAATAATTTGTAATCCACTCTTTCTTCTTAATCTTATTTGACGTTTTGAAATCGATAACGGCCAGCTCACCATCCCACTCAGCAATGCAATCAACCCGACCGGCAACATTCAACCAATCTGAATACAGTGCCAACTCTTGCCCATGAACATTATCAATATGCTTATCGAGTATAGGTTGAATGCTTTTAAACATCGAAATGCGATCAGGTAAACAGTTATCTAAATAATCACCTTCATTATTTATATATTTCTCGCATATTGTATGAACATGTGTTCCTCTCGTAGAAGCCTTTCGAGAAATGGCATCAGCTTTGGCATGACCAACTCTATTCCTCCACTTCTTAATCGAATCGCGAGACAGCATACTCAATACCGAAGTGACCGAAGGATACAACATTCCATTCACATTATAAAACCTAGAACCGTTGACATTCTTCGTCTTCAATTCTAGTTTAGGAACATCAATATTTTCTGCGTGTTGAAACATTACTAATACTTATCGGCAATTCCTCTATAATTCAGAGGGCTCTTAGGGTGAGCTTCTGCAACCTTTCTCACAACTTCCTTAAATTGTGTACTATGTTTATGCACACCTAACATTACAGGGTCACCTATACGAGGCGGAACGATTAATTGCTCTACCACTCCACCACATTCCGAACAAGGAGACTCTGTTGGGATCTTACGATCAGCAATCTTGTGCTGTTCATCAAACTGGTGCGAGCAAGATTTGCAGATGTAATCATAGATCGGCATCAAACACTTTCCAAATCTTCCATCATTCCTGATTCAATTCGATCCAAAATATCGATAATATTTTCTTCCGATATTTCAAATGCCAATCGACTCATAACCCAATCTACAATTTCAGAATCTTCCATTAGACCTTCATCCATGGCTTCTAAAACTGCACTCTCTACTTCATATATTTGATCATCATTGTCATATGCAAAAGCACTCATTTTACTTTACTCCAAAGGCGTAAGCATCATAAAAATATCGCGATTCGGGCTACCGTCAAAATATCCCTTCATCAAATCAAAAACATCTGCATACTCAGAAGTATCATAATTCAACTCAGGGCTTGCCAAAATTTGACAAACTTTACCAATTGCCGCCTCTTTCGTTCTAGCAGTGATAAAAGTTTTATGCGGGCTTTCATCAATATTTACAGTTAGACCAACAAGCCAAACGAATGTGGACATATCCTGTTCAGGATCGGCCAAATTCTTCCAAAATGTTTCAGCATGGTTTTCTAAAGGCTTAATTGGATTATAAGTAACATCAGTCACAGAAGACTCTTCGACATTTTCAGACATGGCTAAAACTCCACAAATAAAATAAAAAATACTATATATTCTATATAGTCAAATATACGAAAATCCCCCATACCTTTTTGGGTACGGGGGATTTTTTGTAGATATAATCTATGGATCAAATTAATGGATCAAATATGCCGTCCCAAGATAAATCAAATAAACAAATGCTGCCAATGTCAGCAAAGGAACTCGATTCCGTCTCTCAATATATTCTTGTTCTTGGTACTTTAATACTCTAATTTTATTTTCTCTTAGAGTATACACCTGATTTCTCTCAATATTATCGAGATGTCTTCTTTCTTCTCTTGTCATTCTTCTTTGCCTTCTTCTTAGAAGTATTGGTCTTGCCAGAAGGAGTGTAATTATTTAGCCAGAGCATCAACTTCGGAGAAACAG
>CAZZIU010000003.1:138263-146193 GCA_964654545.1 uncultured bacterium | reverse complement strand
TATCGTGCCAATGTTGACATGCGGCTTGTTTCTCTCAAATTTTGCCTTTGACATAAAATCCTCCGTACAAGTTTTGTTTGCAATGACCAGAGCCTACGACCGGACTTGAACCGGTGACCTCTTCCTTACCAAGGAAGTGCTCTACCGACTGAGCTACGTAGGCAGGCACTCGTTCATTTTGTTTAAAAAAAGCGTTTGAGCGGGCGACGAGATTCGAACTCGCGACCCTCAGCTTGGAAGGCTGATGCTCTACCAACTGAGCTACACCCGCATTGTGGGGAGAGAAGGATTCGAACCTCCGTAGGCATTCGCCGGCAGATTTACAGTCTGCTGCCATTGACCGCTCGGCCATCTCCCCGAAATCCTTCATGATAACAAAAGAGCCACCGAGAGGAGTCGAACCCCCGACCAACTGATTACAAATCAGTCGCTCTACCAGCTGAGCTACGGTGGCAAAGTTTTCCTAAGCATTCAATTCCTCAGAATGCCCTTGGTATCATATTGAATTCCGATGTAATGTCAATGAACGAATGAATACACGTATTTTACGTGCCGCAAAGCCTCGTAAATTAGAAAAATAAAGAAAACAGTATCAAATATTTTTTACATTTTATTAAGATTTTTAATATAATTGAATTTGGCTGGGCAATCCAAGAAAAAATCCTTCATCAATATTTGTCGTATCATACTGCATCTCTTGAAGATACATTTCATCCAAATACTCTCCCCTGCTCGACCTTTTTTCAACACGCCAATCTTTTATAATAGGATCATAGTCAAAATGATACGCCCATTTTACATGATGACTCTGATCATAATATATAATGCGATTTAACAATCCTTCCTGATCATAAAGGTATTCCTGTCCCTTTTTATAATTCCCTTTTCTTGAAAAGAATTGTATAAACCCAACTTTCTGGTCAGGGTAATACATTTCCAATCGATATGCATTGTTTGTAATACTATCAACCGGGACTCTATTTGCGAATAAACCCCATCCATCGTACGCGATTTGTGTCACGTATTTTGTTTGCGAATAACAGAGTGAAAGGAAAATAAAGCTTATTATTCTAACGGTCGACATTTGGGTCCAGTTGGGGTATCCTGCACTTCCCAACCAAGCTCTGCTAATTGTTTTCTGATATCATCGGCTCTTCGCCAGTCCTTATTACCACGTGCAATTTCTCTTTCATTGGCAAGATTGTAAATATCTTCCGGCACCTTTACTTGTTGTGATACAAAGTCAAAAATATCATTGCAGCATTTGATAAATTCTTTAGCTCCGGCAATCTCAGATTTATGATAAAATTCATTGTCAATCTTTTGGTTGATTTCCCTGATATATTCAAACATAACTCCCAATGCCCCTGGCGCATCCAAATCATTCGATAATGCAGATTTAAACTCATCATAAGCATTCGGCATTATCGCGGCCTCACCCTCATCCAATTCTTGAATACGATCCCAAAAAGATTGTACCCGTTGCACAGCCTTTAACGCTTCGTGTTTTTTTGACAATGAAAAGTTCACTTTACTGCGATAATGAGTTGAAAGCAGGATATACCGTAGTGCTTCGGATGTGAAACCCTTTTCCTGTAAATCATTTATGGTATAGAAATTCCCATGCGATTTACTCATCTTTCCACCGTCCACAAGTAAATGCTCATTGTGAATCCATGTATTCACGAATGGTTTTCCGGTTGCACAGACAGATTGTGCAATCTCGTTCTCATGATGGGGAAAAATGTTATCCACACCGCCACAATGAATATCAAAATGGGATCCCAAATATTTCATGGACATTGCCGAGCATTCAATATGCCATCCCGGCCTACCCTTTCCCCAGGGAGAATCCCAATAAACATCACCGTCTTCAGTTTTCCAACTTTTCCATAAGGCAAAATCTTGCGGATTTTCTTTGGTGTAATCGTCGTCTGCCACACGTGCGGAAGATTGTTGTTCCGTAAGATCCAAATGCGCCAATTGACCATATTTGTCGAATGATTGTATGGAGAAAAAGATGGATCCATCTTCACTTTGATAAGCATACTTTTTTTTCAGCAGCTCCTCAATGAGTGCTATCATTTCTTTAACATGTTCTGTTGCTCGGGGATATCTATCGGCTGGAATAACTTTTAGCCGATCCAAGTCCGAAAAAAAATGCTGAGTATACGTTTCAGTCAATTCATTTATTGGAATTTTTTTATCTATCGACCGTCGTATTGTCCTATCATCCACATCCGTTATATTCATTACATGGGTGACCTCATAACCCATAAATGATAATACACGCTTAAAGAAATCTTCAAACACAAATGCTCTGAAATTTCCGATATGGGCGGTATCATACACCGTAGGACCACACGTATATAGTCTGACTTTATTCCCCCTCAGGGGTATGAAATCTTCTTTTTTTCTCGTTTTGGTATTGTATAACTGCATTAATTAAACTGCCTGTAAATACTTTCTATCCACATGAACTGCTACTGCATGCTGAATTGCATCAATTTTAATTACAAATTTATCTTCACCATCAATGCGACTCACAATGCCATCCACATTATTCATTGGTCCACCAACAATTTTGACCCTGTCACCTATGATAAAATAATCAGTGTTTTGCGGTTCATATCCACCATCCAACATCGTCTTTATTGCCTGAATTTGTTCTTCAGGAATCACTGCGATTTTATTCTGAAATTTAACAATGTGATGAACACCATGCGATTCGAGAACGTCCAAACTATCTTTCAATTCAATATTGACAAATATATAACTTTTAAACAGTGGCATGTCTACCCATTTCATGCGATCACTCCAGCGTCTCTTTTGGCGAATCAAAGGAAGGTAACATTCAATCGACTTGGAGGTAAGTTGCTCTGATACGATTTTTTCAGAACGCGGTTTGGTATAGACTGCAATCCAGGGCATGGCTATTGAATGGAGTTCTCCACTAAAAACTGAATTAACTGTTCGAATGACATCCCAGCAGCTTGTACGGATTTCGGTACCAAACTGGTTTCAGTCATTCCCGGTAGTGTATTCATTTCTAAAAACCAAAAATTGCCCTTTGTGTCAAGACGATAATCAGCTCTACCGTAGTGACGACATTTTAGTAGCTCAAATATTTTTTCTGAGGCCAGCTGAATTTCTTGCGTTAATGTGTCTGGTAGCTTTGCTGGAGATACATATTCGCTCAATCCTTTGGAGTATTTGCATTCATAATCATATAATTCATGGCTTGGTATTATTTCCACAATCGGAAAGGCTTTTTCTCCCAGAATAGTCACGGTCAGCTCCCGCCCGGCGATGAATTTTTCAATCATCACCAGATCTGAATATGCAAAAGCAGTATCCAATCCATGGTTCAGCCCATCATGACTATCAACAACGGATAAACCTACTGTACTTCCTTGATCCACCGGCTTCACAACCACCGGGAAACCAAATGGCAACTGTTTGGGAACTTCATTTTTTGAAATCTGGACCCACGGGGGTGTTTTTAACCCGTTGTATTCGGCAATTACTTTGCTAATATGTTTATCCATACAGATACTGGATGCATGGGGACCCGAACCAGAATAGGGAATGTGTAATAAGTCCAGTAACCCCTGGATTACTCCGTTTTCACCATCGCCTCCATGCAAGGCAATCAATACCCCATCAACTCTATTTAGTTGGGGAATAATTTCCCGAACAGAATCATTTAAAATTATGGATGTGGATTGATAACCCAGGTTTTCCAGTGCCACCAGCATAGCTTTCCCCGTATTTAGTGACACATCCCTTTCTGTGGAAACACCGCCCATTAGAACACCAATTTTCATACAGTACCCGCTAAAATTTTTGCGCCAGTCAACAAATTTTCTGCTGTAAAGGTTGGCGAGAATTCCTTACTTAAATGACGACCTTTTCCAGTTAATACAAGCAGGGTATCCATGCCCAATCTCCGACCAGCTTCCATATCTCCAAATGAATCACCAATCATGATACATTTATCCAATTGCATAGTATATTTTTCTGCTGCTTCAAGAAACATTTCCGTGCCAGGTTTCCTTCTATCCGTTGCCTGGTCAGGGTGGTCAGTGCAGACAAATATATCGAGCAGTGGAAGGTCATGCTTAATAAATGCCTCTTTTACATATCTGTGAATTTTGTCCAATTCCTCAGGCTCAATGATTCCACGAGCGATGCCAGATTGATTGGTAATGATACAGAAATTGTTTCCGATTGACTTCATCAATTTTAGGGCATCCATTGTAAATGGGAAAAATGAAAATTGTTCCAAAGAGTTAATATATCCAGGATCGGGATTTAATGTTCCATCTCGATCCAGAAATATGGTATCATACTTTTTCATTTTTCCTTTTAATGTCTGCCAAATGAACACTGTAGTGAATTAGATAATAAGAGCCAATGATGATAAAAGGAATATATCCCACTGCATGGAGAATGACTGCGAATGCTTGGGCCTCATGTATATTTACCAGGAAAAGTTCTGTCAGAACAGCCACCGCTACAGCGTGATAGGTGCCAATATAACCGGGTGCGGAAGGTACGGAAATGGACAATGTTGTTGTGATTAATAATACGCCGACAGCAATCCAGTCTAGGGACATATTCATGGCGGCCATTAGGATATATATATATACATAATAGAGAATCCAGAGAATAATGGTATACAAACTGATTTCAAGTGCATGATGTGTTCTTCTTATTGAAACAATCCCTTCAACAACATTCTCAAAAATTTTCCAAAGACGAGCTCCCGTAGGAGTTTTTAAAAATGCAAATCGGGATTTCCAATTTTCCCAGGGAAGTTTTGTTTGCCCTAGCCAAATCACAAAAATCATTATGGAAACGGTTACGATGATGACGGCATAAAGAATTGCACCAAATGTTTTTGTTGTGGGATATACAAGCATAAACAGGATGATAACGATAGCCAACCCAAGGGTATCCAATATTCTTTCCAAAATAATCGTACCTATCACAGCCGACCGCTTCATGTGTTCAATTTGGCCAAGGCTGACTCCCCTTAGCACCTCCCCCATTCTCAAGGGCAATACTGCATTACCAAAATAACCAATCATCTCCGTACCAAATAGTACGGAAGCTTTAATATCTTTGAATGGCATTATTATCAGCCGCCAGCGTTTTGCTCTTAACCAAACACTGTATACCATTAATAGTGTTGCACCAGATAACAGGGTTAGGTTTATGGATTTCATTGATGACCATAATTCATTAATATTTATTTCCCTAAAAGCATACCATAAACCAAGCACGCTGAAACTTATTCCGATCAATATAGATATTTTTTTACTCATGCAGATCCAGTACTTCCCAGTCATCTGGCAATGACAGATATTTTTCCATTAATGGTGATGTATCAATTTCATGAAAATCTTTTACACGGATATCAAAAACGCCAATGTCGTCCATATCAATGGAAAGTTGCGTTGGAGTCAGGCGTTTATTATCGAATTCTATATATCCGGAATAGGGTGTATCATGCAGTTTAAAATCGCAAAGCAAATTAGATTCATTTTCCTCCACATTTTCAATCTCCACCTGGCTAAAATCTCCGGATAAAATAGTGAGAGCGTTGAACTCATCGGGATAGAATGTATCCATTATGATATTTTTGTACTGATTATAATAAGTTGTAACACTTTCACCATAAACGAGGATAACAACGTCATCTGTATAGTAAATAAATTGATTTGATTGTAAAACTTCCAGTACCCCTGACTGGTTCGATTGTTCGTTGTTTAACCGCTGTAAAAAGTCGAATTCAATATGTAAACCTGCCTTTTCCTGCAACGATTTTTGAATGATGTCCAGTTTCGATTGTCCATAACCGGAAGTCAAAAAGATAAGAATGGCAGCAAATGATAAATTATTCAAGTGTCTGCAAATACAATTCATCTACCAGCACCTCACGAGCCTTACTTCCCGTAAACGGCCCAACTACTCCAATTTGTTCCATTTGATCAATCATACGGGCAGCCCGTGAATAACCAACTTTCAACCTTCTTTGAATCAACGAGATGGACCCCTGCTGATGGGTGACCACCAATCGTATGGCTTCTTTAAATAAATCGTCGTCCATGTCTGTATCATATTCACCATCCAATAAAGATTGTTCCCTGACAGAAGCCAGTTTCATGTCTTCCGGTTTTGGTTGCTGTTGGACGTGATTCATGATGGCTTCAATTTCTTCGAGAGAGATAAAGGCATTGTGCATTCTTGTTGGTTCTGACGAACCCGTACCCAGGTAGAGCATATCTCCCCTGCCAATCAATTTCTCTGCACCCATCGTATCCAGAATGGTCCTGGAATCTATTTTGGTTGCCACCTGAAACGCGATTCTTGCCGGAAAATTAGCTTTAATTACACCGGTAATCACATCCACCGATGGTCGTTGAGTAGCGATTACCAAATGAATTCCAACGGCTCGAGCCAATTGGGCCAGGCGAGCAATAGGTGCTTCCACATCTTTGGCACTCATCATCATGAGGTCTGCCAGCTCGTCAACAACCAGAATGATATAGGGCATTATTCCATCGCCGGTTTTTCGCATTCGCTCATTGTATTCGTCAATGTTTCGTACTACCGCATCCGCCAGCACCGAATAGCGGTTATCCATCTCTTTTTCAAGAGCCTTTAAGGCAAGAATAGCATTATCTGTTGATGTGACGATTGGTTCGTCAATATCTTCCGTCCCAAGGAGATAATAGCCATCCAGCGCGCGGTACAAAGTCATTTCGACTTTTTTGGGATCAATGATCATAAATTTGACTTCTTCTGGTGTAGCCTGGTATAAAATGCTATTAATTATTGTGTTTAAACAAACTGATTTTCCAGATCCAGTTGTTCCGGCTATCAGTAAATGAGGCATCTTGGCCAGGTTTAACGTTGCAATTTCTCCCGATGTGGATTTCCCAATCGCCAGAGTCAGTTTGGTACCTGAATTGGCAAATTTCTCAGAATTGATTACGGATTTAAAATACACAGTGGCAGGATTGCGGTTTGGTATTTCTATGCCAACCGATGATTTTCCGGGAATAGGGGCAATGACACGCACCCGGCTGGCTTCCATTACCCGAGCTAGATCATCAGATAGCTGGACAAACTTATTGACCCGAACACCTTCGGCCGGTTCAACTTCAAATAGGGTGATTACCGGTCCCGGATGAACATTTACCACTTTTCCCTCAACACCAAACGTTGCCAGGGATTGTGTTAAAAAATTGGCTCGTTCGATCAGTTCATCCTTGGATAAATCATCACTGACTTTAATTGGAGTTGTAAGTAACTCAGATTTTGGTAATTGGTATTCACGTTTAGGGGCTTTTCGATCTTTCATTTGATCGAGTTGCACCTCATCTTCAACAACCATCTCACCAACTTCTATATCCGCACCTTCCGCGTTTGCCTCAGGCTGTGAATTTTCTTGTGTGTTATCCGCGTCATCATCTGGTTCATCTGGTGACGGATCAATTGTAGATTCGACCTTTAATGGAGCTGGTTGAGGAGTAGGTTTAAGAATGGTGTTTTTAAGCTTGGTATCCGCTTCCGTATCTACTTGAGCAGTGTCTTCCTCTTCCGTCGTATCGGGTACTGCCACTTCATTGTCACTTTGCGCTTCAATCTTTGCCAATAATTCTTCAGTATGTTTCCTTTTTGATTGTTCAACCGCTTCTGATTCTTTGCGTGCATTTCTTTCATCTTTCCACGCTTCCCATTTTTCCTTTAACCAATCAAAGGGCCGTGAAAAATTCCATGAGAAATACCCTCTGGCAAGCACAATCCATAATGCCAGAATCAGAATAAATGCTCCCCATAAACCCAGGAAATCAATAAAGAGTCTACCGATTAGTCCCCCGGTTAGACCTGCATACACATAAACAAGATAATCTGGATC
>CAZZIU010000003.1:14061-138163 GCA_964654545.1 uncultured bacterium | reverse complement strand
ACAAATTTACCAATTCCTTCATCAATATGTGTCTCAGGATTATAATCCAATCGCTGCCGTGCTCTGCCAATATCTGCATAGGTCTGCAATACATCACCGGCAGGGATTTCCTGTTCGTCCAGGATTGCCGATTTACCAGTCTTACTTTCAATGACTTCAACCAATTCAGATAATTTTATGGGTTCGGAATTACCAAGATTATACACGATAAACCCATTGTCTGTTTTCATGGCGGCAAGTATCCCACCAATGATATCATCAATATATGTGTAATCCCTAGCAGTCGAACCATCCCCAAAAAATGGTATAGGTTCTCCTTTCATGATTTTCCTTACAAATTTATGGATTGCCATCTCTGGTCTTTGTCGGGGGCCATACACCGTAAAAAATCGTAAGCAGCTGGTTGGGATCTGATACAAGTGGCTATAGGGATAACACAGGATTTCCCCCATTTTCTTGGTACTTCCGTAATGAGAAATCTGAAAATCAACGTTATCATCTTCAGAAAATGGCGTTTTTTCATTGTTCCCATACACGGAAGAAGAAGAGGCAAATACAAATTTTTTCACATCGAATTTAGCCATTGTTTCCAGTAACAATTGCGTTCCATTGATATTCACGTCAGTATAATATAATGGTTGTTCTAAGGATGGCCTTACTCCTGCCATTGCCGCTAAATGCACTACTGTTCCAAAATTATACCGGGTAAATATGGAATTCAGCAAATCTGATGATCGGATATCACCTTCAAAAAAAGTGAAATTTTTATAGTCTCGATGGCCATCCATATTATGTTGTTTGATAGCCGGATTATAATAATCATTTAGATTATCCATACTAACTACATTGACATGTTCGGCCAGCAGGCGATCAACCAGGTGGGATCCAATGAATCCCGCTCCTCCCGTCACTAATACGGGACGGTCACTGATTAGTGTACTTTCTGGCATGTGGATTATTCCTGTACTGTACCGTGTTTATAAAACGGAGGTTTTACAATCACTGCTGATTTGCGCTGACCTCTTATATCAACCTCAATCTCACTCCCTGATTTGGCATGAGGTAGATTAATATAGGCTAACCCGATTCCTTTTTGCAAGGATGGAGACTGTGTTCCGCTCGTTACAATCCCAACAATATTCTCACCTGAAAATATTTGGTATCCATTTCTTGGTACCGCTCTTTCATTCATTTCAAAACACACGAGTCGGCGCGATAACATGCTCTTTCTGTCTTTGATGGCATCTCTACCGATAAAGTCACCTTTATCCAGCTTGGTAATCCAACCCAGGCCGGCTTCATATGGATCCGTTGTTTCATCAATATCATTACCGTACAGGCAATATTTCATTTCCATTCTCAATGTATCTCTGGCTCCAAGGCCAACCGGTTGTATCCCAAGAGATTTGCCATTTTCTAATAGTTGATCCCAGACCAGCCGAATTGATTCAGGACTTCCATAGAGTTCGAACCCTAATTCACCGGTATACCCTGTTCTGGCAAGGGTCAACTCATATCCTAAATATGCTACCTGCTCATGATGGTAAAATTTCAGTGATGTTGCCGAGTTCATTCCTATTGTCTCAAGTAGTTTTCGCGCATTTGGCCCCTGAAGCGCAACCAGTGCGATTTCATCACTTCCATCTTTTAGTAATACATCACCGCTTAGATGATTATGCAACCAATTATAATCTTTTTCGAGATTGCTGGCGTTTACTACCAACATGTATTGATCTTCAAATCGATAGACAATTAAGTCATCCATGATGCCACCATTTTCGTTGCACATAGCAGAATACTGTGCCTGACCAATAGCTAAAGAACTCACATCATTTAGTGTTAATCGCTGCAAATAATCATGTGCATCATCCCCAGAAACAATAAACTCGCCCATATGGCTCACATCGAATAGACCAACATTATTCCGAACTGCCGAATGTTCGTCTTTTATTCCAGTGTATAAAACCGGCATTTCAAATCCAGCAAAGGGAACGATTTTCGCTCCCAGCGAAACATGTTTATCGTATAACGGTGTTCGTTTTAAATCCATATTATGCTGATTCGAACCATGATTTTAGTTTGGCAATTCCTTCGGTGATATCATCGACTGTAATTCCAGAATATGCGAAGCGTATGAAATATTCCGTCTCATTTGCTGCCGGGCGACCAAAATGATTTCGGGTACAGAAGGATACACCTGTATTGTAGAGTGCTCCATCCTGGAGTTCTCGAATATCCTTAAATCCCTTTCGTTGCATAATTTTGGTAACGTTTGGGAACAAATAAAACGTGCTGTTCGGCATGGGGAGGTTGATTCCATCAATGGAATTCAAATTTTCAACGGCAGCATCTCTCCTTCGTTTTAATTCCGCCAAAATACTTTCAGGTCCACTGGGATCACCGGTCAGCCCTTCAACCATAGCCCATTGAATGAAATGATTAGAACATGATTCAGCATTGGTATTCAGTTTGCTGATTATATCAATGACAGGTTTTGGACCAATTGCAGCACCTAACCGCCAGCCGGTCATGGCATATTTTTTTGAAAACGTGTACAGGATTACCGTTCTTTCCTGCATGCCAGGAAATGTTACTATTGATCGCGGTTCATCAGAATATCGGATTTCATAATATGCATCATCTGCCAGAACCCACAAATCATGTTTAATTGCCAGGGCAGCGATGGTTTCCATCTCATCTTTCGATGACTCGGCGCTAATCGGATTTTGGTAGTTATTATATATTAGTACTGTTGTTCTATCAGTAATGGATGCTTCCAATTTCTCAAGATCAATTGCAAAACCTGTCTCTGTTTCTGTGTAGCCATACGGAATCGCCACGCCACCCTGAAATTCAATTTGACTCTCATAGATTGGGTAACCGGGATTTGGATACAACACTTCATCCCCCTTATTCATTACAGTCGCGATAAATTTGCCGATTACCGGCTTACCACCGGGTTGCATGGATACATTTTCTGCCTGATATGTAACGCCTCTTCTGGAACCCACATCTTGTGCTAGAGTATCTCGTAATTGGGGTATTCCCGCCGCCGGACAATATCCGGTTTTTCCGTCTCCGATTGCTTTATTTGCAGCACGGACAACATTCTCCGGCGTAGGTAAATTGATGTCCCCCAGATGAAATGGATATACTTTATTTCCCTTAGCAGCCCAACTCGCTGCCTGGGCGGAAACCGCAAAAGCGGTTTCTGTGCCTAATTTTGATAATTGACTGGAAAGTTTCATGCTTTTCTCCTACTACATTTTTGACAATGCATTTTTCAGAATTTCTTCTAGGGTATCCGGAATGCCATCTGATTTTTCCAGTTTCCGGATTGCCTGATGGGCCTGGCCCCTGGTGTACCCTAGGGATACCATCGCCTGGATTGCATCATTGATCATGGTGTTTTCACCTTCGCCCCCCAGTATATCGGATAATATTTCTGCATCATCTGTGTCTACAAATTTCTCCTTTAATTCAATAACCATCCGTTTGGCTGTTTTTGGCCCCACTCCCGGAATGACCGTTAGCGATTTCACATCACCTGCGATAATTCTTTTTCGGAAATCCCCTGGTGTTGCACCAGCTAATATTGTCATTGCTAACCGCGGACCGATACCGCTGATGCCAATTAACATTAAAAACAATTCTCGCTGCTCGTCGGAATGAAAGCCAAATAAATCGAGGATATCTTCTCTCACATGCAAATAGGTTAAAAGTGACGTGGCCGAACCGGCATCTGGTATGGCTTCAAATGTGGGCAAGCTTATGTGAATTTTAAACCGAACACCCCCTATATCTAAAATTGCGAAGGTTGGCTGCTTTTTATATAAAAGTCCATGAATTGAATCAATCATTTCAAAACCTATTTTGGTTAAGGTGACAAATACCGATTGCCAAGGCGTCGCTGGCATCGAGTGGGGTGGGTAATTCCGATAAATTCAATATCCGCTGAACCATAAATTGTACTTGTTCCTTGGTTGCCGCCCCATTACCAACAACAGATTTTTTTACTTTTCGGGGAGAGTATTCTGCACAGGGGATACCAAAATTTGCACCGGCAAACAATAAAATCCCTCGTGCCTGTCCAAGCGTGAGAGCGGATTTTACATTTTTTTGATAAAAGGTGTCTTCTATTGCCAGTGTCTCAGGCTGATATGTTTTAAAAATCTTCAAAATTTCATCGTGCAAATATTTTAACCTAATTGCCAATGATTCCTTGACTGGCGGTTTTATCGTCCCATAACAAACAGATCGAATTTGTGCTTGGTTTTGAATTAATATTCCAAAACCAGTCGTCGACAAACCCGGGTCTATTCCAATAACTTTCATTGGCAAGGATTCGACTCAATCAGATTGCATATCAGAATCATCAATATCCATATTTGTATATAACTGATTGATATCATCATTATCGTCCAAACAATCCAACAAATTCATCAATTTTTCTGCATCTTTTCCGGTTACTGATTGCAAATTTTTTGGTATCATTTCCAACTGTGCTGATTCAATTTCTAAACCTGTGTTTTCCAGCGCATCCCGTACACTCATGACGTTTGTTGGATCAGTCGTAATGGTATAGAAATCATCTTCAGCAACAAAATCTTCTGCTCCATGCTCCAGGGCTAATTCAAAAATGGTGTCCTCTTCGCCAGCACTTTTTGGTATCACAATTTGACCCTTGTTATCAAACATCCATGCCACACTGCCATTTTCACCCAGGTTCCCACCATACTTACTCATGAGGTGTCGAATTTCCGCAACTATGCGATTTTTATTGTCAGTAATAACTTCCATCATGATGGCTACTCCACCGGGGCCATATCCCTCATAGGTAACTTCTTCATAGGTAACACCAGGGAGTTCACCAATACCCTTCTGGATGGCCCTTTTCATATTATCGGCAGGCATATTGGCAGCTTTGGCTGCGAGAATTGCCTGTCTAAGACGAGGATTGGTATTTTCGTCGCCGCCTCCTAATCGTGCAGCAACAGTAATTTCCTTTATAATTTTTGTAAATATTTTACCGCGTTTTGCGTCAACTGCAGCTTTCTTCCGCTTAATCGTTGACCACTTGCTATGACCTGACATAGTTCCTCATTAATATGTCGTTAAATTTACATGTAATGGTCAATCTCAACCAACGGCTAAGAAGACAAAATTGGGTTAGATTTCAGTTTGCTGCGATATAAAATGAAATTAATACTGTGTATACACTCTGGTTCTTATAATCCAGGCAGACTCATAACGTATCGATTTAAGTTTTGCCTGCAAAATTTCCGCATCTTTACGAACGATGCAATTCCCCACCCTTACCTTATAATTGGGTGCCTCAAAATCGATATATACTTCAGATCCAAATTGTTCGGTCAATACATTTCGCAGGCTATCCGCTTTTTCATAATATCTTGTAGCCATTACCTGCACCCGATATCCGTTAATTAATTGATCGCTGTTTTCACCTAAGTCCGTTGTCATTTCAATATCTTCTAAAGGTAATAACGGATGCATGACTTTTGGCCAGCTTGGTTCTGGATCATTCAGACTGTTCGGATCAAAAAGAGGCTTTTTTTTCTCATCTGTTTGAGCAGAAAGGCTACATACTAGAATTGATACCATAAAAATATGTTTTATCATTACAGATAAAGTTCCTAGCGATAGGTTAATGTTCCAAGCAATTTTTCATATGAACATAATAATTATGAATTATATCCCCCTGATAGTGTCAGATCTAATCCATCCCTGTTTTCCATCCAAAAGAATAATTTCAGTCCAATCATCCTGCGATTGAACGATTTCGACTTTAATTCCTTCGTGGATTTTAAATAACATGATATCAGATCGTTCAAAAGGTGCTGAATAAGCAAAAACCTCCGTATCAACAATCACCGCCTCCGAATACTCTGTGTTATCCCAATATCGATTGAGAGCAATACTGTGACAAACTGCAGACAAAATTAGCATAATAAATACAAGGTTTTTGCCAAATCCTGAATTTGAAGTGAAACGATTGATATTAAAGATAATCCCACCGGTGGCTGCCAATCCAAGTCCGATGAAAATCCACTGCTGAATTGAAAATAGTGATTTAATCAATCGATACCATTCAAGTATAAAAACCATGTCAGGAGCTTCAATACGGTCCCTGACCTGGGCATTTGCGATGGCCAGATTGTACTTTAAATCCCCATCCTGTGGATCAAGCTGTAATCCCTTCTCATATGCCCAAATGGCCAACCCATTGTAGCCGAGTCGGTAGTATGCATTCCCCAGATTGTAAAATAGATTTTTATGGGTGTAACCCTGTGCCAGTATTTCTTCATATTTATCAGCAGCTGCTCGGTAATCTTCCTCCGTCATTGCCTGATTACCTTCAAGAAATAATTTATCCGGCACATTAGATTGACCAAATCCAATAGTAAGAAGAGTAATGAGGGTTATACTATACCTGACCATCGATCTCTCTTACTATTGTTTTGGTTTCTCTTAGTATATTTTCTTCCCTACCAATCGCACCTGGTGAAAATCTTCCCGCATCACAAATCCGGAGTAACTCCTCCAATTTTATCAATGTTTCTCCCCGCAGAATCGTGTCAAAATGATTTCGTACAGAAAGTGGGTCCAGATTATCGGAATCCAACTGAAATTTTTCCTGAAGATAAGAATATATTACAGCGGCCGATTGTCCAAAAACATCTTCCTGTTTTTGTACCAATTTCTTTTCGGCTGATCGTAATGCTTTTTTTGAAGTTCTCTGAATCTCTGTTCCAGCCCACCGTTTACGATAGGTCAGAATTCTTCCGGGTATCAAAAACAGACCAAAAGCTGCTCCATAATACACAAGAAAAATCCATTGAAAATTCATGGCTGCATTCGTGTTCCATCTGGGTACATCCGGTTTGATATAGCGTATATCCTTCCCCAATAAAACAATTTCTTCTTTTGTAAATCCAGGACCAGCATTTACCGGCTGTTCACCGGGGTTTACTGTTAATCGAATAGCCTGCGTTTCAGAACTCTCCCATGCTCGCAATTTTGGATTGTAGTATGAAAATTTTATCCTTGGAAGTATGTAGGTTCCTGGTTTGCGTGGGATCAGTATATACTCCAGAGTAATTGTACCTGTGATTTCATCCCGAAATGGATCACGTTGTGTGTCCGAAGTCGGTGGAAATACTTCCAAGTCAGCAGGAAATTCAATATCCGGTAATTTGAGAATTGGCAAATTCCCAGTACCATGAAGTACAACTTGAAACGTAATTGCTTCATTTGCTTTTACATCTTTGTCATCCACATTGCTATTCAGTTTAAATTGGCCAACCGCGTTGGTATAACCGATCGGTGGTAAGCCATCAAAAGATCGTACTTTAATAATTTCCTCATCCGTACGAATAATTCTTGGTTTGGTGGAACGATTGCCAAAAAAGGGATCAAGCGAATTGAAAAAAGGATCATCCCAGACACTACGACGTCGATTTTTCTGCCTTATTTCCACATTACAGTTCAGAACCATGGGTGGTAAAACAATCTCACCGGTTTTGGTGGGAAATAAGGCTACCTTATAAAGCGTTGCTACCTTATATCGCTCACCTTTGATTTGGGTATCACGAAAATCAATTTGTCTGGGGGAATAAAGTTCTTCTGTCCAAAATCCCACGTACTCTGGTGATTGCAATTCCTTTATTGTCATGTTTACTCGAGTATATAATTTGTAAACAACGGTGATTTGTTCACCGACTACCACAGATCGTTTATCTACTTCAGCAACAACAAACAAATCATCCGGATCACCTGTCACATCGGATTTTTTTACTTTTAGATCGATAGGTTTTGTGTGAAAAGTTTTTCGTCCCAATTTTACAGCCAATGTTGGAATTGTTATTTCCCCATCCCGGTTGGCAATGAGAGTCCAGGAAATATTTCTAGAGGACGTCATGCGACCATTCACAAATTGCATATTGGTTTGTGTGGACGGTCCGCTGACAATCGAAAAATCTTTTAATAAAGGTGAAATATCTGCAGTTGGATTATCAGAGGCATCTTCAGCAGATATTGTAAAAGTAACTACCTCATTAATTGTAAAAGACCTCACGTCCACTGTGGCTGACACTTTTTGTGCTGATAACACGGTAAAAAATGATGCGAGAAAAATACTCAGAAGTATAAGAGTCGATGGACGAATTGGTTGTTTTTGTCTGTCAGTCATCATTAAAAATTACTACCAGTCCTTTTCCAATTTACGTGAAGATTTCTTGGCTATTTGTCGCTTCTGGTGAATTTTTTCGTCATCCTTCAATGCATCAAGAATGGCCGCAGCATTGAGTTGATCCTCGCTTACCTGCTCAGCATTGTCCTCATCATTTTTTTGAACCTGCTGTTCCTGTTTTCCTTCCTGTTTTTGATCCTCATTTTCAGATTGGTCAGATTGTTCTAGTTGCTCTTTCTGTTTTTGATCCTGTGATTCCTGCTCTTCCTGCGTTTGTTGTTGCTCCTCAGATTGCTTTTCCTGACCCTTCTGACTATTCTCCTGCTTTTGCTCTTCTTGCTGATCCTGATTTTGATCCTGGGATTGCTGTTGTTCCTGTTGTTGTTTTTCCTGTTCCTCATCCGTTAGCAATCCACCCAATGCATTTAATTGTGGATTGTCAGGATAGTAGTACAACCCATCCTGAACAAACTGTGCCGCTTTCTGTTTTTGACCCAGTGTATAATAATTCGCAGCGGTATGGAAGAAATCTTCCCAGCCTCTCGCAATGGCGATGGAAGTTGAAATGGCAATGAGTAATAAGAGCCTGTTCATTGTGCACCTGCTACGATGGTATAAATATCACGTATTCTTTGCACATAGTCCTGATAGGATACGGCAGTTTGATCCCGTTGCAACAAGTCCTCCATTAATTGAATGGCTTCAGGATATTTTCGTTCAGCCACCAGTTTCTCGGCTTCTTTTTTAATTCGCTGTGCTTCTTCGGAAGGCTCCGGAGTAGCATCATTATTTTTATTATCCTGTTTTTGTTGCTCCTGGTGCAAGAGAAATTCAAAATTATACTTTGCATCCTGGTCCTGCGGATTTAATGAAATTGCCTCTCTGAATAAAGCCATACTTTCTTGGATTTTCTGGTTGTTGAATGCAACGTGTCCCAAATTATATATCGCATCGGACTGCAGTGCACTTTCTGGATCCGAGGCAACTTTACTGAATGCCATGGCGGAGGTCTCCATATCACCTTGCTCAAGTGCACTCACTCCCAAGCCAAACCAGGCGTAATCATTTTCACTGTCTTCGGCTATTATATGTTCATAATAGGAACGTGCTTCTGCAAAATTATTGTTTCTATAATGCGCCAGACCCTCGTCACTTTTTTTCTGCGCCATGATTACTGATAATCCAATTATAACGAGATGAATTTTACTCCACAAACCGACCTCTCCATTCGTCCTCGATGATTCGTTTGGTAGGATATAAAAATCCGATAATTAGTAAAACAAACGCTAATAAGCCAAATAAATGATAGCGATCTTCATATTCAGAATACTCATGGGTACTAATAGTTCTTTTTTCCATTTGATTGATCGCTTTTACCAAATCCCTGTGTGATGCCAACCGATTGTCAAATCGTATAAACATCCCACCACCGGCTTGTGCGATATCCCGCAATAGGGATTCATTCAGTACGGAAGTGATCAATTTCCCCTGTTTATCTTTCTTATATTCTTCCCGCACTCCATCTTTCGTTTTAAGGGGGATTAATGAACCGGTAGTTGTACCCACGCCTATGGTATGAATTGCAAAACCAGCCTTTTTTGCTGTTCTGGCAATTTCAATAGCTTCTCCCTCGTGATCTTCGCCATCGGTAACAAGCACCAGCACTTTATACTTTTCCGAATCTTCGCTGAATGCAGAAATTCCCGTTTGCAATGCTGCTGCCAGTGATGTACCCTGCGTGGGAATCATATCTGTATCTATGGCGTCCAGAAATAGGAGCGCTGCTTCATAATCGCTTGTTAATGGTAAATAAAGATGACTGGAACCGGCGAAAACGATCAACGCCACCCGGTCACCTTCTAGATTTCGTATGACCTGTCCAATCTCGTATTTGGCTTTTTCAAGGCGGCTGGGTACCACATCTTCCGCATCCATACTAGTGGAAACATCAATTGCAAATACCAGGTCAACCCCTTTGCGTTCAACCGGTTTCACTCGCACTCCAATTTGTGGACCAGCGGATGCGATGATGAGAAAACCCATGCCCCAGAACAAAATGCTGTTTCTAAAGGTTAACCGGCGAAAATCGATTCTTGTTAGGAGATTGGTACGTACTGATTTACTTGCGGACGGTAAAATGGGCCCTCGTCTATTTTGTATTAGCCGGATAATTAGATTAACTGCGAACAGGGCAATCAAGAGTATCAAAACCAGTGGATAACGCCAACTCATGAGGTAATCCTTCTCATCCATAGATTGCGCAACGATCTATGGACCAAGCCAAAAATCACAGCTGGAATCAAAAACCACCCATATAATTCATGATATAAATTGAATTCTTTAACTTCAATTTCCGTGCGCTCCAATGAATCTATTTCCCGGTAAACGTTTTCCAATGACCGCACATCCGTAGCACGAAAGTATTTTCCGCCGGTTTTATCAGCGATAGCTTTTAAGGTTTCTTCATCTATCTCATTCCTGACATAACCACGGTTAGGGATATAGGTCGTTGACTGATTGGTTCCAGCACCGATTGTGTAAATTTTAATATTGAATTGTTGGGCTAAGTCCGCAGCGGTTATGGGGTCCAGTTCACCGGCATTGTTACTTCCATCGGATAGAAGTACAATTATTTTACTTTTTGCATCACTCTGCCTCAAGCGATTTGCCGCATTGGCAATAACCATCCCAATGGCAGTTCCATCGTATTCCCTTTCAGCTACCTGAATATCCTGGAGCAGACTTGTCAAAACATCTTTATCTACCGTCAGCGGGCACTGAATAAATGTCTCCCCAGCAAAGACCAGTATACCAATTCTATCCGTTGCTCTGGCATGAATGAATTCTTTTGCAGTTTCTTTTACTGCCTCCAGCCGATTGGGTTTAAAATCTTCAGCCAACATACTGCTGCTTATATCAACGGCCAGTATGATATCTACAACTTCAACGCTTGTTTCTTGCAGTTTATCCCGCGATCTGGGTCCAGCCAAACCAACCACTATACAGGTTAAAATCACTATCTCAAGACTATGAAGCAATCCCCTCTTTTTTCTACCACGTTTAATCATGGTTGCCGGTATAATTGATTTGCTGGAGATTCGAATGGTTCCTTCACGCTGCGAGCTGGGGCGATATAATAAATAAGCTACAAATGGTAGCACAATCCCAAGCGCCAGATACCAGGGATGTGAAAACTCAATCATACCTCTCCAAATTTTTATTCAATGCTAAAATCCACATTACGATTATTTTTGAAAATTGTTTCGATATAAACAAAATTGATTTTATAATGAAAAAATAGATTCTTCACGAAGTTGAAGAATCATAATAGGAATACGTTTGATGTTTTATTCAGGGTCGTTTGAATCCAAATCGACTTTCTTGGTGGCATCATCGATTTCTTTTTTTGCACCATCTACTGCCCCTTTGAATTCTCTTATTCCTTGACCAAGTCCTTTTGCTAATTCAGGTAAACGTTTGGCACCGAATAACAGTAAAATGACCAAAAATATGAGCAGAATCTCACCATAACCCAAATTTAATATCGCCAAATGAATGTCCATGATACTCATAATATGCTCCCGTGTTGTATCAAAATTTAACAGGAATGTTAACGGAAATACCGCAAAAAATAATATGCGGTAGCCAATCCTATGATGGTGGTAAAGTTAATGGTTAGCGCAAGACCAAACTGTACGGTTAAAAACCCAAGATTTAGGTTAATAACCCCAGTTTCACTGCCGATCAATCCACCCAATGAAAAATCCGCACTAAGAAGAAAAAAATCACGAACAACACTTTCTGGCAGGATCCATCCTAAAATTTGGCCTAATACGGTACCAAGCATTGCACCTAACAGCAATACCAGAAATATTATTGAGATTTTTCGTTTATTCATTACGGTGTATCGTCATCAAATAGGGTGTGATCCAATTCAAATCTATGGGGGTGAATCATCCAGTTTACAATGCTCCATGTCACATAAATAAGAAATAGCGGAAAGATCACCAAACCCTTCCAGATGATGATAGCGATCATGGTTGCAAAAACTCCGACCAGACTGAATGTATTTGCAGAACTTACCTTGAATGAAAGTAATGGAAATTTGCTGAATCGAATAGGACTGATCATCATTGCGCCCAACATTACTGCCAGGAATAAGCCTATCCGTGGATCGCCTAGATTCCCATAGACTTCCTGTGAAAACATGGAGTAACTAAATAATCCGAGCGCGGATAAGGGTGTTGTAATACCGATAAAATAGGAAGTAGGGCTCTCCTCCTGTAGTAGATTAAAGCGTGCCAACCTGATGGTGCCGAAAAGAATTGGTGTGAATGATATAATTCCTGCCAAAAGTGGTGGTAATCCATTTACCCATGAAACATAGATCAGCAGTGCCGGTGCCACACAAAATGATATGGTATCAGCAAATGAATCAAATTCGGTACCAAATTTGGAAGGTATACCAAACAAACGTGCAAGTTTCCCATCTATGGCATCCATAGCACCGGCACTTATGATTAACCATCCTGCCAACTCTAACCGTCCCTTTATGAGTTGGGTAATAGCCATAAATCCCAGAAACATATTTAGTACAGTAAAAATATTAGGTATGACGCGTTTATTTATTTTTCGGCGTGCTTGATTCGGGTTTCTTCGTCTCATGTTAACTCCGCCAGGATTGTTTCTCCTCCCACAACTTTTTGACCTTCATTGACTTTTACAATAAAGTCTGTAGGGAATATAATATCTGTTCGTGAACCAAACATGATAAATCCCATCTTTTCGCCATGTTTTACTTCCACACCTGGCTTGGAATAATTCAGGATTCTTCTGGCAATGAGACCGGCGATTTGTTTTAATACTATTTTCCCTGAATCTGTTGTATATACCGTAACTGAGCGCTCATTCTCATCCGACGCCCGATGATCAAAGGCTGCCAGAAATTTGCCCGGGAAATGTTCAACCGTTTCCACAATACCATCCATTGGAATACGGTTCGCATGCACATTAAATACATTCAGAAAGACAGAAACCACAGTTGCCTTACCACCATGATGAGGTGAATTAATTTCTGCGATTTTAACGACTTGTCCATCTGCACTTGATACAAGAAGATTATCGCCAACTGGGATTAATCGGCGTGGATCTCGAAAAAAATTGATGCAAAATCCGGTATATAATACCATTACCATTGATGCCACTGTCAGCCAGACGGCTTCAAAATTCTGAGCCAGTACAATAAAAATTAAAGTGACAATTAAACCAGCAATAATTATTGTGTTTCCTTCTTTCGCGATTTGAATTGTCAATCTCCTACTTTACCAAGTTCCATGCGGATTTTTTTCCTTTTTCCATCGCGGTACACGTCTAGACTGATTTTATCGCCAGGACGCAGATCTTCTTTTTCTATGACATCAAAAACTTCTTGCGCACTGGATACTTCCACATTATTAACGCTGACGATTACATCGGCTGTCTGTAACCCGGATTTGTCTGCCGTGCTGCCATCCTCTATTTCAACAATAATGACTCCCGTAGTAAAAGGAATATCCAGATATCCAGCTATTTTTTTTGTCAATGGTTGTACGTGTAATCCTGTGGAAAAACTGCGATCAATCCGTCCCCGGTTTTTTAATTCTTCCGCAATTTCTTTCGCATGGTTAATTGGAATTGCAAATCCAATCCCTATAGAACCCTGATCAAAATCTGATCCTGTGTAAATAAAGGTATTGATGCCAATGACTTCTCCATTGGCATTTACCAGCGGCCCTCCGCTATTTCCACGGTTAATAGACGCATCTGTTTGAATCATATCCTGGAATATTTGTCCACCTTTTTGTCGACCAAAATCCATATTGGTTGCACTCACAATACCAACGGTAGCGGTGGGTTGCTGGCTTATGTCGAAAAGACCCAATGGATTACCCAGAGCTATGACCCATTCACCAATAATTAATTCATCTGAATCCCCAAGTCTGGCATATGGGTAATTGCGTCCACCAAGCTTTAATAAGGCCAGATCTGAAACTTTATCTGAGCCTACCAACTCAGCGGTGTGTTCTTCACCACCAGGTAAAGTCACCACAATTTCACTGGCATTTTCCACCACGTGATTATTTGTCAATACATATCCATCAGGACTAATAACTACTCCTGATCCTGAACTAAGTACTTTTTTGGGTTCCAGCGAATAGGGAAAAAAGTATTGAAAAAATGGATCCACATACGGTGATTGTCGTGAAACCTGACGATATTGAACCACGTTGATGCTTGCTACCGCAGGACTGACGCTTCTTACTGCCCTGGTTATGGCATTTTGCCGTGAAACACCAATATCTTGTGCCAACAAAATTTGGTTTACCAGCAACGCTAGAACGATGGTGAGTAATTTCTTAATCATAACTTACTTGGTTCAATATAAGTCCATTAGGCGGAGCTTTGAAAATATGAACATCACGCCGTGGTAAATTTACTAAGGATACGAAATCGTTTTCAGCAACCTTTTCCTGGGTTACTGCAATCATTGTCCCAACCAGATACCGAACCATATGATGTAAAAATCTGTTTGCTCTAATATGGAAAGTGACCATGGATTTCTCCATCATCCATCGCGCATCGTAAATGGTACAATTGGTATTTCCCAACTCAGGATTAAATTTTGAAAAGGATAAAAAATCGTGAGTCCCAAGGATAGGTGATGTCAAGGATTGTAAATAATCCACATCAATGGTCTGGACTGGCCAGGCTTGATTTCGATACAAAAGACTTGTTCCGGTAAATATTTGGTAGATATAGTGGCGAACTTTTGCAGAAAAGCGGGCGTGAAAATCTTCGCTTACCTTTTCTACTGATAGAATATCTATTGCTTCGTGTGTCCGTGCATTAAGAGCATTTTTAATATCCACAAGCGAATGGGTTGTGTCTAAATCAAAATGAGCAACCTGACCAAATGCATGCACTCCCGTATCTGTTCGACCCGCACCTATAACTTTAATTCTTTCTCCCGCTCCCAGCGGATGTAATGCTCCTTCTAACTCTCCCTGAACTGTTCTTTTTTCGGCTTGCAATTGCCAGCCAAAAAAGTAACTTCCATCGTACTGTAATACGGTTTTATAGCGCTGCAATTTGATAAATCCAAATGATGAATATTGGTGTGGTTATAACCAACATCGTATCCCACATTTTCCAATCGATAGGATTTGCTACTGTTCGTGGAAACGACTTACCAAATCCACGACCTATCATCTGCTGGGCTACCGATTCTGCCTGCTGATAGTGGGACAATATCATACCCGGTAAATATTGGATAAGTTGTTTAACACGGAGTATTAATGATTTATCCTCAGGAATACCTAGTGCTTTGTTGGAATGTTTCATTGTTTCCCATTCCATTTGAAATGCTGGAAAAAATCGTAGAACCAGGGCTGAAAACAAAAAAGCATATTCCATGGACTTCCACGGTTTATTTAAACGCATCCATAATGTTCGTAAAGCAGGTATCAATTTCGCACCATCACCGAATTCAAGATACAATCCCATCATAATAATCATACAAAAAAACTTAATAGAAATAAATCCTGCTTGTTGCAACACGACTTCAAGCGGGTTGCGAAGGATGATGGCGGAAATAATCGTATAAAGAAAAAACATAGTAGGTAGTAGCAGAAGGAATGATTTCACTTTTACATACAACGGCGCTTTATAGATGAATAAAATTGCCACACACAAACCGGTGATAAAAAGGATGGGCATCCAGGTAGTCACACTAATGGCAGAAATAACTATTACCAGGAATACCCAGAGTTTCGCTAGAGGATTCATCCTACAAAGTTATTGAAAAAACGAAATTGCTTCCGCTACCTGAAACCTGTGGAGTCAGCGTAAAGGAATGGCCTTCTAATTGTCGATTCAGATACAGTGCATCAATTCCGGATATGATGTGGTTCATTACTATTCCGCCAATAATAAATTTTCCGGATAACGCCCATAAGTCACGATTAATTCTGTATACTTCGAATTTTTTTTGGTTTCTGGAGTTATCCCATGACCATTCCCAAGTACCTCCTTCATCGTACATCACATCCACTTCGCGCCAGCGGGCATGTTCTGCATTAAAAGCATCCAAGGATGCATAATTCCCAATATCAATCCAAAATTGATCGGTTTTCCTGTGGATATCAACTCCTGCATGGTCAGCAGCAAAACTCCGCATGGTGTGATCCTGATAATGTGAGGCATGGGTGCTGGTTAAGTACGACAGCCATAAAAAACCTTCCGTCAGTAAAAAGGCACGTCCTCGCTCAATTTTATTGAGCTGAAATTCACCGGTCCCGGGAATAACAATTGATTTTAATACGGGTGAAATTCTAGCGCCTTTGTTTTGACCACTTACCAGTGATAAACAAAATATTACGCAAAGAATTAAACGCTGAAATGTTGCCATAAAGTAGCTCCTAGTACTATCAAAGTTATCACCAAACATAACACAGCAAATACATCCCCGAATCGTGTATAGATGGAATCAATATAAATGCAGTCAATCCTCGCTAAAAAAACGGCGGTTTCGCCAATAGGAACCTGATGCTGAACCCTCCCTACCACATTAAAAGCTCCTGATATTCCCGTATTAGCACTTCGAACAATAGGCACTCGATTTTCAACGGATCGGAGTTTTGCCAATGCAAAATGTTGATAGGGACCCGCACTGTTTCCCAAATACCCATCGTTGGCTTCGATTGTAATGAACTGGGCTCCTTGATTAATAAATTTTCGCACGACACCTGGGATACTGGATTCATAACAAATCACATTGGAAAAGCGAATTGAATCCAGGTTAAATACAGTATAGTCAGTACCCTGTGTAAAGTTCCCCTGTCCAAAATTCAATTTCTTTAAAATCGGAAATTTCTTTGTAAATGGTATATATTCAGCAAATGGAACAAGAAGTACTTTATTGTACATCTCAAAGGACCCATTTTCCTTCAAATATATTGATCCATTAAAATATTCTGTCTCACCATCCTGATTCACCCGCCGATCTACTGTTCCACTAAGCAAAGGTATATTGTAGGACTGGATCCGTTTCATTATCTTATTTCGCGTACTCCTTGAGAGGCGTAAATATGTAGGCAGGGCGGTTTCAGGCCACAAAATCAAATCAGGTGAAAGTTCATTCGCAACCACATGCAAAGAATCCATTAATTGGTACACCATGGTTTTGTTTTCTCGATCCCATTTTTCATTCGGGTCTATATTTGGTTGCGTCACTGCAATTTCTACCCTTTTATAAATTGGCTCAGATTCAAGTACAGAAATTCTGAAGAACCCATACAAGGCAGTAAAGACAAACAGTGCAGAAGTAAACGCGATATATCGCTTGGGTCGTTTTTCAGTAATTATTAGATATATACCTGCATTGATCATTAAAATCCAAAATGTGATCCCGTACGAACCGGTAATGTCTGCTATTTGAATCAGTGGCAAATAATTTGTCTGCGACAGTGCCAGATTTGCCCATGGAAATCCCAACGGTCCCAGACTTCGAACCCACTCCATAGCAGACCATCCTATGGGAAGAAAAAATAAGGGCGAAATTATAGGTGCGACGCTTACAGCAATATAACCAATGACGTACCAGAAAATTCCAAGATATAACACTGCCCCTAATAATGAAAGCAATACAGGACCAATTGTTGCACCATTATTTAGACCAATCCAATGGAATGCTATAAAATTGGCCAGAACGGAAGCATAGTATGCGTATTTCGCCGCCCGACGCGGCCCAGATGTAAGGATAATATGGATCAGTGGCACAAACCCAACCCAAATAAGAAATCCCATATGCAAAGGAGGATGGAAAGAGAGTCCAATCAACAATCCGGAAATAACCGACAATTGCCAGGAACGTAAATTTAGCAACGTCCTCATCTGTTCTTCGTGTCCAAGTATTGCTGAAGCACTATTGCTGCTGCGCGTTGATCAATCAATGCTTTATTGTGGCCGGTTTTTACCTGTTGCTGGATCAATGACTTTTCAGCACTTATTGAGGATAATCGCTCATCTAGAAATTGAATGGGTAATTTCAATACTTCAAGAGCCTGGGCAAAAACACGGACTTGTTTGGTCATTTCAGTCTCTTGGTTTTTCATTCCCAACGGAAGGCCCAACACAATTAGTTCCACTTCCTTATCTGTAATAATACCTTGAATAGAGTGAATACATTCTTCCAGACCCCGGTAGACCAGCGTTTGGAATGGTGAAGCAATAATATGAAGCGGATCAGATAAAGCTAATCCGATCCGCTGGGTTCCATAATCTATACCGAGAATACGTCCCACTTTGAACGATCCTCACTTTCTATTATAATTAACGTTGGATGGGCTTGGATAAATAAGATTTTAGGAGTTTACCAGGTTTAAAATGGGTTTTTCTGTGTGCAGGAACAAATATTTCTTCGTTTGTACGAGGATTCCTTGCCCTTGGTTTAGCTTTGGTTTGCTTGACTTCAAATACACCAAAATTTCTGATTTCAATGCGCACTGATGGACGATCATCTGTTAACATTTCTCGCATTACCGTGAATACTTCATCAACATATTTTGCAGAATTATCCATGGTTGCATCCAATCGGGATGCTACTTTTTTTGCGATTTCCTTCTTTGTATATGTTTTTTTGTCCATTATTGTCCTGTCCTTTCTACGTAGTCAATTCCTTGTATTTTTGTTAATTTTTTGATAATTCGATCTAATTGTTTTGCGTTTCGTACTTCAATAATAAAATAAGCGGTTGCTATATTGTCTCTAACTTTTAAATCCACGCTGGTAATATTGATGTTTTCAGAAGAGATAGCTTCGGTCATTGTTTTTAATTGTCCTTTGGCATCTTCTGCTACTACCTTGATTCTCACTTTAAAAACATCGCTGCGTGCCACATCCCAGTCCACCGGTATTAGGCGATCTGATTCTTCTGATAATAATGGCAGGCTTCTACAGTCGGAGCGATGGACGGTAATTCCACGGCCCCGCGTTACAAAACCAATCATGTCGTCACCTGGTATTGGATTGCAACATTTTGCAAATTGAACCATGACATTGCTGATGCCTTGGAGTTTAATACCCTTTGCTGTTGAGCGCGCATAATCAATAAAACTTCGAGAGGCATTTTCAGCTGATTCCTCAAGTGATGTCTCATCTCCTGGACGTAATTTTTTAAAGATTTCTCTGATAGTAACGGTGCCATTTCCAATTGCTTCAATGAACGCTTCACTTGATTTGTACCCAAATTGTTCGTGGGATTCCTTTATGGACTTTAGCTCACTGTACAATTTGAGTCGCCGCAGGGTTTTTTCCAGTATTTCGTTTCCAAGCTTGATGCTTTCTTCCTGCCTGATATTGCGCAAATACTTATTGATGTGATTGCGCGCTTTACCGGTTATGGCAAATTTCAACCAACCCAAACTTGGGTGCTGATTCTGGCTGGTAATAATTTCAACTATATCACCATTTTTCAGTTTTGAATTAAGTGGGACTACCTTTTGGTTGACTTTAGCGCCCATACAATGAATACCCAATTCAGTGTGGATCTGAAATGCGAAATCAATTGGTGTGGCATCAATAGGTAATTGTATCAGATCGCCATTGGGAGTAAAAACAAAAATTTCATCGTTAAACAAATCTATCTTTAATAGGTGCATAAATTCAGCCGGATCAGATCGTTCACTTTGTAAAATATCCACCAGTTCACGTAACCACTTAATATTGGAATCCAAATCAGCCGCTTTATTTCCGTTTTCTTTGTATCGCCAATGAGCTGCAACACCAATTTCTGCTGTTCTTTCCATTTCACGGGTTCGAATCTGGATTTCTACCATCTGTCCTTTTGGTCCAACCACAGTGGTGTGAATGGATTGGTACCCATTGGATTTTGGCATGGCAATAAAATCTTTAAATCGGTCCTGGACAGGCGAATACATTTGGTGAAGAATGCCCAGCGTTAAGTAACAATGCTCAATCTTATCCACAATAATTCGGATGGCATAAACATCGTAGATTTCTTCAAAATTTTTCCCACGTCTAACCATTTTCCCATGAATAGATGAATGTGATTTAGGCCTGCCATATACCTGTGCATCAATTTCGTATTTAATTAATTCTTGCTTCACAGGGTCAATGACACTCTTAATATATTTCGTTCGTTGTTTGTCCGTTGCTTTGAGTTTGGTTTCAATTTCTTCGAACGAATTTGGATGGAGGGTTTTCAAGATTAAATCATCCAATTCCCATTTGACGCGTGCCATACCAAGCCGATGAGCCAATGGTGCGTACACATCCCGAGTTTCAATTGCGATTCGATGCTGCTTAATCTGTGGTAAATATTGAATGGTTTTCATATTATGCAGACGATCGGCAAATTTGATGATTATAACTCGTAAATCCTTGGCAACAGACAATAACAATTTCATAAAATTGCCAGCTTGCTGCTCTTTTCTGCTGGAAAAAGTAATTCCACCAAGTTTGGTTACTCCATCCACCAACCGTGCAACATCTTCATTAAAGCGCTTGGTCAGTTCTTCAACCGACACATCTGTATCTTCCACCACGTCATGAAGTAGCCCACCCATGACGGTGCCATAATCCATTTTCCATTCTGCCAGTGACATAGCAACTTCGTAGCAATGATCAAAATAGGGCTTGCCACTTTGTCTTTTCTGACCTTCATGGCAACTATAAGAAAACTGATAAGCATTCCACAAATCATCTCGAATCAACATGCGATCTTTCCCATCGGGAACAGATATCTTATGTAACAAGTCCATGAATTGTTTTGGATATTCTCCACTTAGTTGAGGAACCAGTCTGGCAAGAGGATTCTGCATTAGAATGGAGGCATATTGCCAAAATCTTCCATATCACTGGCATCCTCAAATCTGGTAAACCGATCCAGGAAGGTAACTGGTACGGTTCCCGTGGGGCCATTACGCTGTTTGGCAAGGATGATCTCTGCTTTTGCCCTCGTATCTTCATCTTCTTTATTGTAAAACCAATGACGGTACAGAAACATAACAACATCCGCATCCTGCTCGATAGCACCCGATTCACGTAAATCGGATAACTGTGGGCGACGGTCTGTTCTGCTTTCTACCGCACGAGAAAGCTGAGACAGCGCTATTATGGGTATATTTAAATCTTTTGCCAGCGCCTTTAATGACCGTGAAATAACAGAAATTTCCTGCTGCCTGCTCTCCACGCCCTTCGGTCCCTGCATGAGCTGAAGATAGTCCACAACGATCATTTTAATATCATGCTCTGCTTTTAACCGACGTGCCTTTGCCCGTAATTCAAGAACCGTGATTCCCGGTGAATCGTCCAGGTATATAGGAGCTTCCGATAATTTTCCTGCATTGAAGCTTAATTGTTTCCATTGTTCTTTTGGCAGCATACCGGTTCGTACCAGGTGATTATCCACACGGGCCTCAGAACAAAGCATTCGCATTGCCAATTGATTGTTGGACATTTCCAGACTAAAGATGCCAATACCTTCATTGTGATCTACAGCGGCATTTCGCGCTATAGTTAATGCCAGCGCTGTTTTACCCATTCCTGGTCGCCCGGCAATAATCACCAAATCAGATGGATGAAAACCGGCAGTTTTTGTATCCAAATCCTTCAACCCAGATGGTACACCAATGACGCCACCGCCTTTTGAACTAATGGCATCCATTTGCTCGAATGTTTCTGCTAAAATGGGATCAATATGCTTGAATCCACCTTTCAGACGATTTTCTGAAATACTGAATATTTGTGATTCGGCACGGTCTAAAATATCTTCGATTGACTCTGCATCACTGAAGGCTTCTTTGGCAATCTCATGGGAAATATTAATCAGTTTGCGTAGTAATGCTTTTTCAAGAACAATACGGGCATATTCTTCCACATTTGCAACCGTTGGAACCGATTCCATTAGACCGGTGATAAAGTAGGCCCCACCCACTTCCTCCAATTCCTTATTCTTCTTTAATTGATCAATAAGAGAAATGGTGTCGATGGGAACATTCTCATGAAAAAGAGTCGTCATGGTGATATATATTTTTGCGTGGGAATCTCGATAGAAATGATCGCCCTGGAGGATTCCGATTACTTTACTTACTGCTTCCTTGCTGGAAAGCATTGCACCAAGCACAGCCTGTTCCGCTTCAATCGCTTGTGGCTGCACATTTAGATTGGATTCATTTACCGATTTAGCCACTTATGCCGCTCCTTCAAGAATATTTCGGATCCATTTAAAATCTTCCCATGTTGGTTTTTTAAATCCCTGATTGCGCAATAGTGCGGCTGGGTGGTAAGTCACAATTAGCGGTGTTCCATGATAGTCGTGAATTTCACCACGAAGGTTTTTTAGTGGTTCATCACGCTTTAATAATGTTTTTCCTGCTACCCTGCCCAGCGCTACGATTAACACAGGATTGATTAGTTTAATTTGATTGATCAGATAGGGTTCGCACAATTCCACTTCAGATGGCAGTGGGTCCCTGTTCTCCGGAGGCCGGCATTTAAGAACGTTACAAATGTACACATCCTTTTCCCTGCTTCTATCTATTGCTGCCAATATTTTGTCAAGAAGTTTTCCTGCCCGGCCGACAAAGGGAAATCCTTGTTTATCTTCTTCGGCACCTGGTGCTTCTCCAACCAGCAATAAATTGGCATTTGGGTCACCCACACCAAAAACGAAGTTGGTCCGAGTCGAACCCAGATTGCATTTTAGACAATGACTGATTTCAGACTCATAACTTTTGAGCGCATTGTCACAATCATCCTGGGTTTTTGTATTTTCAACGGGAGATCGATAAATCATATCCCCGTATACCTCCTGTGTATACTTTAGATAGTTTCTAACTGGATTTGAATCCATTAAACGCTATTCTTCTTCAGATTTATACCAGGAAATATCCCCTTTCATAAATTCCTCAGTAGCGATGGCAGTTGGTTTTGGCTGCTCAACATAATCTGCCGGATCTATTTCAGGTACTGTATCAAAGACGCCAAAATTATCCTGGTCTGTGTCGCGCATTGCCTGATCTACAATCCGATCACGTAATATTTGACGAGCCCGTGATGACATGACTACTGTCGCTTCATACAAATCATCAGTTTGCTCCTCAATCTTACGAATGTGCAAAGGTTTGATTCCCATTTAGTTCTCCTTTTGTCTTACTTATAACTATATTTTTTAATGACTTTACGGCATCTTCAAGTTTATCATTTAATACAATGTGATCAAACTGTTGTTTATAACCCATTTCCATTTGAAAACGTTGAAGACGCACCTTAATTCTTTCTTCCGAATCTGATCCACGGTGCTTCAATCGATCAATTAAAATTTGTTCATTTGGCGGCTCAACAAAAATCAATGATGTCCGTTCAGGGTAAAGTTCTTTTATGGAAAGTGCACCCTTTACATCCAAATCCAGCATTATGATTTCATTCTTTTTGATGGCATCTTCCAAATAGGACTTTTTGGTTCCATAAAAGTACCCATGTACCTCCTCATACTCTACCAGGGCATTCTCAGCAATCAGTTTTTCAAATTCATCGTGCGTCAGAAAATGATAATCATAACCGTCTTTTTCATAATGCCTTTTAGGTCTGGTGGTACACGACACCGAAAACTGAATTTCCGGATTCTGCTTTTGTAGTTCTCGACAAAGAGTTGTTTTACCTGTTCCAGATGGTGCTGCAATGACGATAAAGTTTTTCATAAAATGTTTTGAACCTGTTCGCGCATTTTTTCCAATTCATCCTTGGCATGAATCACAAGGGTTGTTAGTTCCGGATTGGCGCTCTTTGAACCGATTGTATTGATCTCCCTACCCATCTCCTGCAAAATAAAATTACATCGCTTACCTATCGGTTCATCAGAATCCAGCAGCCCGGTGAATTGCTCAATATGGCTATTAAACCGAGTTATTTCCTCAGTGACGTCGGATCGTTCCGCCAAAATTGCAATTTCCTGAGCAAGTCTGGTTTCATCCAAATCCAAATTCCCAAGTAATTCCTGAATCCTTTTTTTCATGCGGTCATTCCGTTCATTCGTAGTATCATCGTTCAGGGTCGAAAATCTTTCGGATATTTCAAGGGCACTATTTAGTCGATTTTTAAAATCTTCTTTAAGTCGGTTGCCCTCATTGATGCGCATTTCATTCATTTGAAGAAAAGCATCTTGCAATGCCTTGTCTATACTCTCAACAGTAAAAGTATTATCTCCACGTTCACTAATAATGTCGTCAGCAGAAACCAGATCTGAAATATCCAGATGACGACCATAATCCTTTTGTATTGATATCAATATTTTTTCAATTGCTTCAAAACGTTCACGATTAAAGGAAATTGCCACACTGTCTTTATCGCTTCTATCCGCTTCAATGCTCACAAATACCGAACCACGTATGACTTTTTGCTGAAGAAAATCACGAACTTTTGATTCCAATTCTGTATCGTTCTCACACCCACGAATTTTGATATCCAAGAACCTGGAATTATAGGTTTTTATAGTTACAACGACGCGATTAGAATTTTTCCCTGCTATACCACGCCCGAATCCGGTCATACTTTTCATCTGATTTCCATATTTGCGAAGAGTACCGAACTTACTGATTTTTAAAATACTTGACCAATGTGAAATGTAAATATTTCAATGGAATATTTTAAAAAGCAATCACCCTTGCATTTTTTACCGCCCTGCGAATCAATAATGTTCATTCATGCAGTTGTTTATTGACTACATGTTTGGCGTGTTTAGAATTGCTTGTTTTACCCTTCCGTAGGTTTCATTAGGTACAATTTCTACAAATAACAGTCTTAATAAGAGACACCGAGTAGACCAAAAACCCACTGTGGTGAAACGTTAAAAGTCAGGTAATGTGAGGACCCCAGCGATGACCCTAAAGGTGATGGTTTAAAACTATAATCAACAGTCCAGTTATTACTCACAACGCCAATTCCACCGGTTATCATGTTGATTTCTGAAAGTCCTCCACGAAGCCGCAATGCGGATTTTGGTGCAACTTCCAATCCAAACCTCGCACGTCCCGAGGAAAAACTGTTATCTAACATATCACCGTTTGTGTCAAAAATTATATCGGAATAAAATGTGGATTTCCATCGTAGAATGGGCAAAGAAAATTCTCCAGATAATCCTGTACTAATTACTGGTAAAGCTCGTTCTATTGTTCCATTTTCCCACACCAGCCAAGATGTTGTAACATCAGAAACACTGAAACCGATAGAGAGTGTTTTCCAAAGTGATCGCCTGGCACCAATATTAAAACCAATTCCATTTGCATAGTGATGACCAATTGAGTGAAATAATCCTTTAAATCCAACGCCGAATGTCCAATTGTTTCGTTTCCACGTAGAGCTTAAAAACAACCCCCATTGCTGCTGGTGAAACTGTGAAATTTTACTGGCATCCAATCGCTCTCCCTCATCCAATATCCCGTCCCCTTCGCCCGCATCCCCTGTACCTGGAATTCCGTCATTTCCCCAATCCAACAGGCCATTTGTCGTATTGGGAATTCCCCCTACAAATTCTTGTAAAATAACCACATGCACCGGTCGGGCAAACCCTCGTTTAATTGAAAAAGCGAAAAAATCATGTTCCACCAATCCGGCAAATCGGCTTTGATGCGCATAACTCAACCAGCTACCTACACCAAAGTCGTTATTAGCAGGATTTACCAACACAGATGCAACATGGGTTCCATTTGTAACTTGCGCTCCACCCAACGCCAGTATTCTGGCATCACCCGGCTGGTCATACAATTGCCAACCGTATTTCACCCATTCTCCAGCTGTCAATAAGGAAAACAAAAAAACCGTAATCCATAGATTTCGAATCAGCATTTCTTTTTACGCACCGTGTTTTTTCTGCAACGCGTGAAGTTTATTTAGTGCTTCCAACGGTGTCATATTATCCAATTCCAATCCTTTTATTTCTTCTTTCAATTTTGATGCCTGTTCATCAAAGATATTAATTTGATTCGACGCAGATTCGACGGGGAATGTTCCTGGTTTTTCCGTTGTTTGATTTAAATGATAATCCAATATTTCGGTTGCACGCCGGATGACAGTATCAGGTAGTCCCGCCATCTGAGCCACATGAATACCATAACTTTTGTCTCCAGCACCAGGTAAAATTTTTCGAAGAAATACTATTTTATCACCAAACTCTTTTACGGCAATGTGATGATTTTCCAACCGTTTGAGTGTATGCTCTAAGTCAGTCAATTCGTGATAGTGGGTGGCGAATAAGGTTCTTGCCTGGACTTCATCTGTTTGATGTAAATATTCAGTGATTGCCCATGCCAGTGATAACCCATCGTAGGTAGCTGTTCCCCGACCTATTTCATCCAACAAAATTAAGCTATGACGAGTGGCATTATTCAATATATTTGCAGCCTCATTCATTTCCACTAAAAATGTGCTTTCGCCGCCAGCCAGATTATCGCTGGCACCCACACGGGTAAATAGGTGATCAACGATGCCAATAGAAGCTTCTTTGGCCGGAATAAATGAACCTACCTGCGCCATTAAAACCAATAACCCGACTTGTCTTAAATATGTTGATTTACCCGCCATATTCGGGCCAGTAATTAGATGAATCTGATTTTTTTCAGCATTCATTGAAATGTCATTCGGAATAAAGCGTTCGGTCGTCGGTAACAGTTTTTCCACAACGGGATGTCGACCATCCTTAATGGTTAGTTCTCGATTATTTGCTAATTGTGGTCTGATATACTTTTCTCTTTGAGCTCTAACCGCAAAACACGTCAGGACGTCCAATTGATTTAATATACGGAAATTAACTTGAATGGAATCACTGTGCTGTAGCACATCAGAACACAATTTATAGAAGATTTCAGCTTCAATTCGCTCAATTTCGCTCTCAGCACTCAGGATTTTTTCCTCATAATCCTTGAGATCCGGTGTGATATAGCGCTCTGAATTCACCAGGGTCTGTTTCCGAATGTAATCCTCTGGTACACGATCCTGATTCGCTTTTGTTACCTCAATGTAATAGCCAAAAACTTTATTGTAACCTATCTTTAAAGTTGTAATTCCTGTACGTTCACGTTCCGAGTTTTTAAGTTCATCCAACCAGCGTTTCCCACCGGATGCAATTGCTCGCAAATCATCAAGCTCCTTGTTTATTCCGGCAGCAATGGCATTCCCATTTTTTAATTGTGCCGGTCCATCCTCCTGTAATATGGTCAGTAGTTGCTCTGCGATACGTTCGGTATTTTGGAAAGACTTTATCAGCGCTTGAATCGCAGGAACATTTATGCATGTTAGGGTAGGTTTGAAATGCGGTATAGACCGTAAAACTTTACCCAGTGCAACCAATTCTCTGGGAGATACCTTTAATCGTGCAGTTTTCCCTAAAATTCTTTCTACATCCGGAATATCCTTTAGAAACAACCGTGTATCATCCAACCTGGGTTTTGCATTCACAAAGCCCTGTACACAATCCAATCGGTTATTTAATTCTTTTAGATCTGTAATCGGTTGGTATAACCAGCGTCTCAAACACCGACCTCCGCCGGCTGTGAGAGTTTCATCTATGGCATCAATCAAGGTACCGTGGGTACCCTGTGTTGATAAACTTTGAAATACTTCCAAATTGCGTACCGTAAAACCATCTATTCCCATGAGCCCATCATCGCGAATGGGCGTGAGCGATTTTACGTGATCCAGCTTTCCGCTTAATTGATCTTTGATATAGGTTAAAATGACACCGGCAGCTGCAATACCATGGCGCATGTGCTCGCACCCAAACCCTTTAAGTGATTTTGTTTGAAAATGTTCGGTCAGAATTCGTTGGCCTTGTTCCGGATCAAACAGCCAGCCCTCTACTTGTGATACGAATGGACGAAGTTCTTTGTACCAGGTTGTAAGCGAGTACGTTATATCATCACTCACTATTATTTCACGTGGGTTAAATCTTCTTAGTGCATTCGCAAGCGCTTCAGAAGTGGTTTCCCCCACAAAGAAATCACCTGTAGATTGATCAAGAATTGCATAACCGATATCTGATTTTCCCATGGCAATGCTGGCAATAAAGTGATTGGATTTTTTATCCATATCAAGGGATGTTGTCAATGTTCCAGGTGTGACTACTTCCACAACCTCGCGCTTTACAATTCCTTTCGCCAGTTTTGGGTTTTCAACCTGTTCGCAAATAGCAACTTTATGTCCTGCCTGGACCAATTTGGGCAAGTAATTATCAAGTGCATGATGTGGAAATCCGGCAAGTGGCACCTCTGCGGCCGCTCCATTTGCTCGTTTTGTTAAAACTATTCCCAGAATTTTTGCTGTTAATTTTGCATCCTCGTGAAATGTCTCAAAAAAATCACCCATTCGAAAGAGTACAATACAATCGGAATGTTTGTTTTTCACCTCCAAATACTGACGCATCAGAGGTGTGTTTTCTGACGATTTCTTATTCATCTACCAGCTCACTGAATTTTTCGCCGGGAATTCGATTGTCGCCAGATCTTTCAGATAATTGGATTTTGTCTAAATATTCCAGCAATGGAATTGCAGTTTTTCTTGATAATCCGGTAATTGATTTAAAATCGGCAACAGACAACTTCTCATGCTTATCGAACCATTGTTTTAATTGATTCAATAGGGTAGAAAATCCCTCATCTGGCAACCACCATCCCTGGAGTACTTCCAGTACTTTGTTGTCATTTTTAAGAACATGCATCAATTCTTGAGTTCGGTTGAAATCTAGGGACAGCGGTTCGGCGATTGCCTGTGTTTGTTTCGCCTCAAAAGGATTTGTTTGCCACAGTTTTACAATTTTTTCCGACAATATCTGATCATTATCATTTAGTGAAATTGTGTGAGAGCTCAAAGCATATCCCGATTCAATTTGCTTAATCGAGCCATTTTTCATGCTGATCTCTAAGGCTAAAGAAAAAAAAGTGTCGTCAACCCCACAAAAGTCACTCAATTGTTTTTGACTTATATATCGACGGTATGGATGTTCTTCGTGGAATTGTCTGATTGTATCATTCAAGTGTTTTATTAAATGCTCCAAGTCATCTGGGTGGTATAAAATGCCCGATCCTTTGAGTATGTGAAAATCACCATTTTCTGCTAGTTGTTGAATTACCGATTCTGGTTGCTGGAAAATTTGGGACCATTCTTTCACATTTTTTGGTTGCTGCCATAATTTGCGTATATACCAATAGAATCGCTCATCCAAATCGACAGGCATTTGTTTAAGGAGTTTTGTCATTGGTAATGGTAGACGGCCAGGTGAAGGATCAAGAATAACACCACCACCTAAAGTTTCCATGGGTGAGAATGATCGCATAATAAATCGATCATCCATAGTCAACACAGCATTACTTTCCAGTGAAAATTTGCCTTTTATGGAGACTCCCGGCATAACAGGAGATTGTAATATTTTTATTCTCCCCATTACTTCTTCTGTCCCAAAATGCAGTCTTAACCGCTGATTATTTTTGATTTTCCAACGAGAGCTCCTTAGGACAGTAAAATACCCGATGAATTCATCAGTTACAATACATCTGTTCAATGCTGAAATTTCTGTACCTCTGGATATAATTTCCTTTTCCACCCTTCCAAGATTTAACGCCGCCCTATCACCCATTGATACTGATTCACGGGCTTGTCCGTGGGATTGGATTCCTCGAATTTTAGAGTCCACATTTCCTGGTTGTACCTCGACTGCATCTCCAACTTTTATACCGCCAGAGATCACAGTACCTGTTACAATAGTACCGAAACCTGGTTTGCTAAACACACGATCAACCGGGAGCCTGAAATAGCCCCTGTCCTTTCGTTCATTCACCTCTTTTGCAGAAGTAATCAACGCAGTGCGCAGTGCTACGATTCCACTTTTGGTAACAATCGATGTACGAATTATTGGTGCATTTTCAAAAAAGGTGCCATGCAAGGTATTTCTCACATCATCTTCCATTAATTCCAACCAATTGGTATCCTCAATGAGATCCGTTTTGGTTAGGGCAACAACACCAGATGTTATCCCAAGAAGATTCATGATTTCAAGATGTTCGGTCGTTTGCGGCATCACACCATCATCTGCAGCCACAACCAACAGCGCCACATCGATTGTGGAAACACCGGCAACCATATTTCGGATAAATTTTTCATGTCCCGGTACATCAATTATGGTAATGTAATCGTTTAAAAATGCAAAGCCTAAATCAATGGTCATCCCGCGAGCTTTTTCATCGACAAGTCGGTCGGTATTTGTTCCGGTTAATGCAAAAACGAGGGAGGTTTTCCCGTGATCTATATGTCCGGCGGTGCCAATTACAATTTGCCGATTCTCGTTTGAGATTGCCATATCTATGATGTTAAATCAGATCCCAGTGAATTAATGGACGAAATAAGTATTTCGTCCTGTTCAGGAAGGATGGCTTTTAAATCAATCCGGAAATGATTTTTCTCAATATACCCGGCAATGGGTATTGGCAGGCTTCGAAAAGCCTTTGCTAGTTTATTTGTGGAAAGAGCTATTGGCTGAAATTGAAGAGCAATGCTATTTAATTGGTTTTCCGGGAGTGAGCCACTACCAGCCTCAACAACGGTTTCCACAACAGAAATACGGAAATTCTTTATCAATGGTTGTTTTATTTTCTTAAGAATTGAGTCTGCTCTGGACCTTAGAAAGGAACGTTTCGATCGTAGTAACTGCAATGCAAGATTGGCTTCAGACACTGAATGTTTTCTGTAACTCCGTAAAATCTTTTCAAATACCGCTAAAGCAATTTTGTCGCATCGTATTGTTCGATATAATGGGTTATTCAAAATAGCCTGGATAATTTTCTTTTTTCCGGCCAAAATTCCCATTTGTGGCCCACCCAGTAGTTTGTCACCGGAGAATGTGACCAGATCTACTCCTGATTTAATCACGTTTTCAACAGGAAGTTCTTCTGCGATACCCAAATCGGTTAGCGGAACCAAAGCACCACTGCCCAAATCCGCCATAACCGGAATTCGGTGCTTTTTCCCAAGTGAAACCAATGCTTCTAATGGAACATCTTTTGTAAATCCTTTGATTTTATAATTACTTGTATGCACCCACAAAATCAAACCGGTCTTCTTGGTGATCGCATTTTGATAATCTTGAAGATGGGTTCGGTTGGTTGTCCCAACTTCAATTAATGTACAGTTGCTCTTTTTGATAATATCGGGGATACGAAAGGATCCACCAATTTCCACTTCTTGTCCACGCGAAATGATAACATCCTTGCCTTCTGCCATCGTGTTGAGAGCGATCAACACAGCCGCAGCATTATTGTTTACGACAACGGATTTTTGTGCCCCTATCATAAGCGACAGGTAGGTATCCACATGTGCCAAGCGGTTTCCACGATGACCGCTTGACAGGTCATACTCCAGGTTAGAATACCCTGCAATTTGATCGGCAATTGAGTGCAACACAGATGACCCCAGTGGCGCTCTTCCAAAGCCCGTATGCAGTACAATTCCTGTCCCATTTATGATATTTTTTAGTGAAGATCCTGCAAGCTCAGCAATCCTGTCAACGATGACTTTTACAATTGTTTCCCGGTTAGGAATTGATTCTCCCGAAAGGTTCATTTTTCTGAATCTACCTATTTCAGTGCGAATCCAGGAACGGAGAACCTGCTCATGGACATCGATACTATCGGGAGTGGCAGTTAATACCTCACTAACGGATGGAAGCTGTATTTTGATGGACATTTCCTCTATGTATTTGTCGAGTCAAATTTACGAAATCGAAACGCCAACCAAAGTCCGGGGATTAACAAAACTGCTAATAATGGAAAGACGGCTGATAAAGAATAATTTTCACCAACCCAACCACTTACCATGGCAGCCAGTGACCCGACACCAAAACTAAAGAAAAAACTAATCCCATACCCCAAACCACGGCTTTGTGAACTTGTGAGTGTGGCGATGAGAGAATTCCCAACCGGTTGCGTGGAAAAATGAGCAATTCCAACCAGTATACCCACACAAATTAAAACCCACCCGGTGGAAAATCCCAGGAGTGCAAACAGTGGAATATTCACAAGTACAATCCAAAATATAAGTGTTACACGATTGTATTTATCACCTGCCCAACCGCCAATAAGCTGTCCGATTATTCCCGCCACTAACACCAAGGTAGTAAACAAGCCACCTCTCAAAATATCGGATACGTTCGGAAACAAGTTTCTTGTTTCAACTGCAAAATGGGTAGGAATAAAAGTGGTGAATCCGGTATATGCAAAACCGAGTAAAATAGCTATACCATAATACACGGAAAGTGCCTTAATACTGGATTTCTCTGGTCCGCGAATTGTGTCTTCTTCCTGAACAGTGGGTTTCCTTTTTTCAATCAACAATAATGTCATCAAAGCTAGAATACCATGGGCAATCAACAGTGAACCATAAGCGAATTTCCACGAAAACATTTCGGTGAACAATGACGCTAAAAGTGGACCAGCAGCTAATCCCACTGAACCAAAAATTCCATGTATTGCCATTCCTCTGCTTAATTGTGAAATACGCCGTGAAAGAATGGTCAATCCAGCTGGATGATAGATACTGCTAAACAATCCAAGAAGCATTAGACCTATTGTAATACTTTTTAAACTACTTGCCAGTAACAGGATTACAATCGAAAAAGAGGAGCCAATTTGATATGTCAACAATAGTGTTCTTCCGCCTATTCTTCTTTCAAAATAACCGGCAGGAATAGCGCCCAAACCAAACATAAATGCACTGGCAGTAGCCAACAAGCCCAACGTATCATAACCCAATGAAAATTGCGATTGTAATACCAAAAATATATTTGGTAATACAAGCATTTGAGAATGCACCAGCAAATGACTTAGACCCGTAATGCCTAATACTATTTTTTCTTTTTTTTCCATTTGCAATCTCACCTAAACAAAAAATCCCCTTTGGGTCAGGGGATTTTTATTAAGGTTAAAAGTGTAATTTATCGTTTTTCCTGAATCCGAGCTGCTTTCCCAGTCAATTTTTTCAGGTAATTCAATTTGGCTCTTCGTACTTTACCACGGCGGACAACTTCGATACTTGCGACCATGGGTGAATGCAAAGGAAATATCCTTTCTACGCCAACACCGCCTGAAATTTTCCGCACGGTAAAGGATTCTTCAATTCCACCACCTTTGCGACCAAGTACGACACCCTGGTATCGTTGAATACGTTCTTTTCCACCTTCGACAACACGTACATCAACTGCTACTGTGTCTCCAGGATTAAAGTCAGGAATATTTTCCTTTAATTGTGCCTTGCCAACCTCTTGCAATTTGTTCATGATTCCTTCTCCGAATCTTTCTTTTCTTTTAAATATTTATGCCACAAATCAGGACGCTTAATCCTGGTTTTATTTTCTCGTTTCTTTTGTCGCCACTCATTTATTTTTCCATGATGCCCGCTTACCAATACTTCCGGGACTTCCATACCATCCAAATTTCTTGGTTTGGTATAATAGGGTGCATCCAGCAACCCCGTTGGGAACGAATCGGTATTGGCTGATTCTTGAGCATTCAATACCCCCGGAATCAATCTAACGATACTATCAATTATCGTCAACGTTGCAATTTCTCCACAGGACAAAATGAAATCGCCGATTGAAATCTCATGCGTGACTTCACGTTCGAGGACTCGCTCATCTATGCCTTTGTAATGACCACAAATGAAAATAAGCTTTTCGACCTGGCTAAATTTTTCTGCCAAATCATGAGACCATTGTTTTCCTTGGGCAGAAGGGTACACAACGCTTCCACCGGTAGGAAATTTCAAATCCTTTTTGGTCTGCTCGATTGCTTTCAAAAGAGGTTCGGCCATCATTACCATTCCAGGGCCGCCCCCAAAAGGAGTATCATCTATCTGACGATAATTTCCTTGAGCAAAATCCCGCAGATTTACCACCTGAAAATGAACAATGCCCTTATCTACAGCCTGCCGCAACATGCTGTTTTGAACATAGGTTTCAATGACAGATGGGACTGGTGTTATGACACCAATCTGTTTCAATCCAACAGACCATCCATTGGGCTGATTACAACAACACCGCCGGTCAAATCCACATTCTTAATTATTTCCGGTATTACCGGGATAAGTACTTCCCGTTCTCCATTTTTAATAACATAGACATCGTTATTGGGTAACCATAAAATTTCTGCTAGAATCCCAACGTACTCTCCATCATTGGATATGACATCGGCACCTAACAAATCTTCGGCGATCCAATGAATGCGATCGGAATGATCTACGGCAACATAGACATATTGCCCAATCAATGCCTCTGCTTCGTCCCGCGATTCTACACCATTAAATTGAAAACGCACCTTTTTGCCAATACCAATCTTTTCTTTCAATTTCACTTCGCGGCTCATGTTTTTAGATAAACCAATAAACAGTGGTTTATCCTCAACATAGCTGTCAAAATATCGTGACAATGGTCGGACACGCACTTCCCCATTCAGTCCGGAAGCACGGGTTACTTTTGCTATGGCAAACAGGTCTTGCATTTTAGCGGTCGATTACGTCCAGACGGGCACGTTTTCCACCCTGCTTGGCATTAATTGCAAAGACCAAAGACCGGATGGATGAAATATTTTTCCCACCCTTTCCAATGACTTTACCGTAATCACCTTCGCCAACTGTTAATTCATAAATGATTCGTTTTTCCGTTTCAACACTGTTGACTTCTACTTCATCTGGTTTATCAACTAGTAATTTCACTACATATTCGATGAAGTCCTTCATATCCTGTACTCCTTGTCTGGCATTACCCTGCTTGAGTTTGGATTATTTATCTTCTTTTTTAGAAGATTCGTCTTCGTCAGCCTTTTCAGCTGTTTCATCTTCGCCGGATTCCTCAGCAACTTCTTCTGCTTCAGCACTTTCTTCCGCTTCTGCTGCTACTTCCGGTTCTGAAGTCTCTTCCTGGGCACTTTTTTTAGCACTATCATCCTTTTTTATCACTTCAGCTTTTTCTGTCTGATCTTCTTTTTCCGTCGCGGCGTCTTCCTCAGTCGATTCCTCAGTCATTTCTGCTGTCGACTCTTCAGCCTTCTTTTCTTCCGTATTTTCCGCTTCTTCAACTTCTTCTACTGATTCCGATCCCTCTGTTTTAGCTTCTTCCACTGGCTCAGATTCTGCGGATTTTTCAGTCGTTTCTACCGCTTCAACGGCTGGTTTTTCTTCAGCAACTTCATCCGTTACTTCTGCATCTACAGCTTCAACAGTCTCTTCTTGCGGTTCAGGTTCTGGAGCGGCCTTGGCTTTTTTCTCGGCCTTTTTTTCTGCTTTTTTCTTCTTTGCCGCTTCTTTTCCCAATGCCCATTTTTGCATTTCTTTTTCTAAAGCTTTTTCATCAAGGCCTTGTTTCATCAGGTGCCATTTGTGGGCAATGCCTGCCCGTTTGAATAAATGGTGGGCAATTTCAGTTGGTTGGGCACCAGTACCAAGCCAATGTAAAACTCGATCTTCTTTTAAAAAATAATTATTCTCTTTGTCGCCAGTAATTGGGTTATACCATCCCAATTCCTCAATCGCGGCACCGTCACGACGAGCACGCGAATCAATGACAACAACACGATAAAAAGGACGATTCCGTCTTCCTACTCGTTTCAGTCTTATTTTTGTCGCCAAACTATCTTCTCCTTTGTTTACTATTCAATTATTTCCCGTATTTCGCATAAGATGTCAATACGAAATTACATAAATTGTTCAAATGCGTCTTTCATTTTTAATCCTTTTGGCAATTTGCCTGGATTAAAACGTTTCATCATCTTTTGCAATTGATGAAATTGCTTTAGCAATTGATTTACTTCCTGCAAACTTCGTCCAGATCCCAATGCAATTCGCTTCCTTCGGCTACCGTTTATCAACGATGGCTTCTTTCGTTCATATGGAGTCATGGAATTGATGATTGCTTCCATCCATACCATTTGCTTGTCGTCAACGTTGACCTGCTTCATCATTTTTCTGTTCATTCCCGGAAGCATTCCCAACAGCTGGCTCATGGAGCCCATTTTACCAATTTGCTTCAATTGCGATCGAAAATCCTCTAAATCAAATTGTTGTTGACTAAGTCTTTTCTGAATTCGTTCAATCTCATCGGAATCGACCGATTCCTGCGCTTTTTCAACCAGTGAAATAACATCGCCGAATCCCAGGATGCGATCCACCATCCGGTGCGGGTCAAAGAATTCCAGACCTTCCATTTTTTCGGATGTTCCAATAAACCGTATCGGTATACCGGTTACTTCACTGATGCTGACTGCCGCTCCACCACGCGCATCACCATCAAGCTTGGTTAGTATCGTACCAGTAAGCCTTAACGCATTATTAAATGCCAGCGCAGAGTTGACCGCATCTTGCCCGGTCATACCGTCTACTACAAACAAAATCTCGTCCGGATTTACCTTTTCGGAGATTGCCTGAATTTCAACCATCATTTCGCCATCCACGTGTAATCGACCTGCCGTATCAAGTATCACTGTCTGGATATTCTGACTTTCGGCATACTTGATTCCACGATCGCACAACTTAACCGGATCGCCAAGGCCTTCGGAATACACTTCACACTGAATGCTTTCTCCAAGTACTTTCAATTGATCAATAGCAGCTGGACGATACACATCCGCTGCGACTAACAATACCGATTTACCGTGTTTTATTAAATAATGGGCTAATTTGGCAGCAGTAGTGGTTTTGCCTGATCCTTGTAATCCGGCTAACAAAATCACCCCGGTCTTTTTGCTATCAATTTCAAGTGGATGACTCGTTTTTCCAAAGAGCTCAACTAACTGGTCCCGAATGATCTTAATAAATTGCTCACCGGGTTTTACCGACTTAACAACCTTCGTTCCTTCGGCTTTTTCACTTACCCGTTGAACGAAATTCTTTGCAACAGAAAAATTCACATCAGCTTCCAGCAGAACCCTACGAATTTCTCGTGCAGTCTGATGGATGTTCGAATCTGTGATTTTACCCAATCCGCGCAAGTTGCGGAAAATAGAATCAAATCGTTCAGTTAGTTGTTCAAGCATCTGTTTTCAATTCGGATACAGCAGATAAAATTAGAAGAGATAAGTATTGTAAACAATAAATATGTAACTTGAAAGCTTTGCGGTAATTACTGTCATCCTTCTCAGGAAAATTCGTAGTACTTACCAAATTTCTCTGATTCATTCCTACGTCCGTACATCCTAATTTTGTGTCATGGTTAAGAATATGTTATCCATATTACAAAAATACTACCTGGTTCCACGATCGGTTGTGCTCTTAAGTATAGCCGAACTAATGCTCTTTGTAGTTAATTCCGCATTTATCCTGATTCTAAATATTCTGTTACGCAAACACGGCTATTCTGACGCTCAAATTGCCAACTATACTTCCTATCGGTTTTTAGGTGTACTGGTATTTGCTTTTCCGTTCGGTATCTATATAAAAGGCAAAAGATTAAAACCATTTTTTATCGTCGCTTCTATCGCAATACCGGTTGCTTCTTTTTTTGTTATTACAGCTATCAAATCTCAAAATGATGGATTATTGCATTTAAGTTTTCTATCCTGGGGTGTGGGACTCATGTTACTCCAAGTTTGTGTAATTCCATTTATTATGCGGATCACTCCCGACTCTGTTGTTTCTGAGTCATTGTCCATGAACTTTTCAACCTGGTTTATATCGATGATTCTGGCTGGAATTCTCATTACAATACTGACGAATATTGGCAGCATTTCCTTTGGATTGTATTCGTGGAATCTGGACGAAGCAAATATACTCTATGTCCTAATTTTGCTTAGTCTGACCGCATTTTTCATTATGCTAGGCATTGAAGAAGGACCGCCTAGATCATCGTCGAGTAAATTTGTACGGAATTTCAAAGCTTTCAGACATGAATACGATTGGAATCTTATCCTTAAAGCAATTGTACCCACACTAATAATTTCAGTAGGTGCAGGACTCACTATTCCATTTATTAATCTGTTCTTTTATTCTGTGTTTCTTGTTGATTCTCAAGAATTTAGTATTTATGGTAGTATTGCTGCTTTTCTTGTATTGATTGGGGCATTTTTTGTGCCTAACATACGCCGAATATTCGGATTTAAAATAGTTATACTGGGTACCCAGTTTTTATCGATTGTATTTCTGTTGGTATTAGCGCTAACTGAGGTATTTCAACATATAAATGGAATATTTTATCTTGCTGTCGGATGCTTTCTGTTCCGACAACCACTCATGAACATGGCAAATCCTCTAACCTCTGAATTAACCATGAAATACGTTGGGGAGAAAAATCAAGAGCTGATCAGTGCCCTTACTTCAAGTATCTGGAGTGCATCATGGTTTCTCAGTGCAAAAATATTCCAAACTCTAAGAGCATTGGATTTGGAATATTACAAAATATTCCTGATGACATCCATGCTCTACGTTATAGGTGTATCCTGGTATTATCTGATTATAAAGGAATACGAAAATCGGAATGAAAAAGTAGGTTCCACCATGCAGGCAGTGAGTGATTAATTAATTTGGTGACGTATTAGCTATCGTTCGAAACGTTCATCCAATTCATCCAGTGACATTTGAACGATAATTGGGCGTCCGTGAGGACAATAATAGGGATGCTTTGTTGCAAACAGACGATTAACCAACGCCTGCATTTCCTCTATTGTTAGCGGATCTCCTGCCTTTACTGCTGCATGACAAGCATAAGATGCAGATAGATTTTCCTGAAAAGAAGAATATTCTTTCTGGTGACTAATATAATGATCAATTATATCCAGCATTACCTGCTTTTCACTTCCCCAGCCGATTTCAGTAGGGACTGCTTCTATTCTAACCGTGTTTTTACCGCCCTCTTTCATTCGAAATCCAATTTTCTCCAGGTATGGAATGACATCCACCAGGACAGAAAAGTCTTCAACAGAAAAAGTGATTATTTCAGGAAATAGAAGTGTTTGTGATGGTAAAGGTTTATCCTCAAGGGCAGTCATAGCCTCCTCGTAAAGGATTCTTTCATGTGCGACATGTTGATCAATGATGACAAGACCACTGTCAATTTGTGCTATGATATACTTGTTGTGTACCTGCCAGATATTCTCAGTAGAAATGCTACCAGATGATTCAGTCCTTGCAGCCAATCCGGATACGTACGATTTTGCTCTTTCCAATTCCTCAAATTGATTGTAACGGCTACCCTCTTGTACTGGTGATCTATTTTCATGTTGAATGGATACACCCGCACTCAGGTTCGATGTGTGCGGTGCAGAATTCTGAGGACGAATTGGAGGAGAAAAGCTTAATTGATTCGTGGACAATGGTAGATCCGCACCAGGATGAAAGGATGGTATTGTTTTAATTATATCGCTCAGTGCTTCTTCCACTCCACTTTTTAATAAGTGGTAAACACGCCATTCATCGCGGAATCGTACCTCAGTTTTCATTGGGTGTACATTCACATCTACCTGTCCATGGGGAATGTACATATTGAGGACAAAAAACGGATACTCACCCCTTTTAATCAATGAACGAAATCCATGATAGATGGCTGAATTGAGCAAACGATCTTTAATAAATCTTCTGTTTAAAAATAAAAATTGACTCCCGGGGCGTGAACGTACCAAATCCAGATTTCCAATATATCCATCGAAATGATAATCTCCCTTATCAATAACAACAGGTAATAATTTTTTTGCGTATGTTGGATCAAAAATATCATTAATCCGATCTGTTATTTGAGCTGGAATCAGTTGAAGCAATTGTTTACCATCCGCGATAAGGTCAAATCGAATCTCAGGATACGATAGGGCGTAGCGCTGCACCACATCAACAACATGTCTCAGTTCAACCTTAGGGGATTTCAGGAATTTTTTTCGCGCAGGTGTATTGAAGAACAGAGACGAAATGGAAATGCGCGTTCCCTTTTCACCAGCCCCTGGTAAAACATCATCCATTTTACCATCTACTATTGATGCTGTCCATGCTTCATCTGAATTCCCGGTAGAGGTGATTACGGATACTTCGGATACGGAAGCGATACTTGCCAGAGCTTCCCCCCTGAAACCCAACGTTCCAATCTGAAATAAATCATCGACGGTTGATATTTTACTCGTGGTATAACGTTGAAAACAAAGTGCAATATCGTCTTTGGGAATGCCATTACCATCATCCGTTACCTGGATCAATTGGTGGCCACCCCGTTCCACCACTATTTCAATCTGGGTGGCACCGGAATCAACACTATTTTCCACCAATTCTTTTACGACGGATGCCGGACGTTCAACCACTTCACCGGCAGAAATTTTGTTCCTTAGGTCTTCAGATAGGGGAGCAATTCTGCTCATGAGTCCCCTTGAATAATTGCCATTGTTTTATCAAATATTTCCTGATGCAGTACTATTGAATCTTTCAAAACATTTTGCGCTTCACGCTTCATATTATCATAAAATGATGGATCGTCTTTCATTCCTGCTATATTAATATATACATTTAGAATTGCACCCCGAACTGCCGCAAACCCTACTTCGCCGGCAACACCTGAATCACTCACTGAATTAGGATTTCCATTTAACACCATTTCTTTGGCCAATTTCATCATTTCACATGAAAGTTTCGCAACTTCTAGAGGTATCTCAACAGCATAATGATTCGCAGCCATAATTGCTCGTTTTTTTTCATTTTTTTCTTTTTCGCTTTCAGCGGGCAATCGGTTAGCCGCCATCACACGATTAAACGCTTCCGTATCTTCATCAACAAGAACGATGAGGCGATCCATGATTTTTTGCGACTGTTCTCCCACAGTAAGCATTGCCGGTTTTACTTCATTAAAGCCTGGTTTTTCGTGTGTTAATGCAGCCACCATGGACGTAAGAGCAGCGCCTAAACTGCCAGCCATTGCAGCAACGCTTCCTCCCCCTGGTGCTGGACTATTTGTGGAACATTCCGCAACAAAATCTTTGGCCTTTAATTGCATCAGGTTTCCGCTATCGCCAGATTCTACAGCAAAATCAATAATTTTTTCTTTTGGATTAAAAGGTGTTAATTCGTCCAATCCAAGGGATTGAATTGCCGTTTCGACAATGATGTTTTGCGGGATTCCAGTCGTTCTTTGCTGCTTGTTTAAATAGTCTCGACCAGCCATTAACAGTGCTTCCAATGGTATTAATCCAACCAATTCACTCCCCGTAACACGGACTCCTCTTGATTCAGCTATTTCACAGGCTTTATTGAAAACATCGTGAATAGTGGATGTTTTATAGTTTGTAAAGTTAATTGAAATTTGTGCTCGCCTGAATTCATCGATATACCATCCGATTGCTTTTACATCTTTAAAATGTCCCGGTCGCTTTACTGATTTTCCCTTTAGATTTTTTTCATCGTACCCAATCGTTTTCCAGTATTCCTTTATATCGAAGGAATGGGCTTTCAGACTATGTTCTGTGAGATCTGCTGTCTTGGCAAATGCTTCAGAACAGTATGAACATGGATAGCTGGCGTGACTATATCTAATGATTTTTCCATCCAGATAATTGTTTGAATCCGGCAATTTTTCACGAATCGTTCTACCCTTTTCACGAAGCTCAAATGCAATATCGGTTGCAAGACGTTTGTCTCGGGTATTCAGGTTAATATTGTATGCAATTAGAAATTCACGACAGCCCATCACTACTGCGCCAGCTGTCTGATGCATTTGTTTTGGTCCAAAATCTGGCGTCCAATTGGGGTCTAGCAATTTCTTTGCTAATCCCTCATATTCACCCTCACGAATATTTGCCAGATTCACACGGTCCGGTTTTTGTGCAGAATGTTCATAAAGATATACAGGAATATTCAACTCCTTACCAACACGGTCCCCAACCCGCTTTGACATGGCGATACAATCATCAATCGAGACCTCATTTACAGGTATGAATGGGCAAACATCCGTCGCCCCCATCCGTGGATGAGCCCCCTTATGTTTATTCATATCAATAAGTTCAGCGGCTTTCTGGATTCCTCTAAAAGCTGCCTCTTCCACTGCTGGAATATCGCCTACCATCGTTACGACTGTTCGATTTGTATCTTTCCCTGGGTCCACATCCAGTAGAGTAATTCCTTCTACTGATGTAATCGCTGCGGTAATAGAATCAATAATATTTTTATCGCGGCCCTCACTGAAATTGGGAACACATTCTACTAAAGCCATTTCTTCCTCATTTATTGGGTGGATGCAATTCGTTGCAAATACATTATTAGCCACAGGATAATGACGGTCATCCCGGCGATCCACACTGTTGATCGTCCTTTTTTACGGCGATCAGGTAATATTTTCCGAAACTTTATTTCTCGCAATTTTACACACCAGCAAACAGAAACATAAAGAAATTAACAAAGGGGCTCATGATCATCCATATGGGAGATATACGAGTGAAATAACCGATTAGAATCAAGCCGAATAATATTTGTGGGCCATATTGCTGCAGTTTCATAACAAGACCAGGGTTCCTTCGAACCATCATCCCGTTAAAAATCTGTGACCCATCCAAAGGTGGAAGGGGGATAAGATTAAACATTGCCAACATGATATTGATTTGAATAAAAATATATAACATGGTTCCAAATGTCCCATTTTCCATTCCACCTAACAATGAAATTCGAAATATCACGCCCCCCACAAATGCCAGAAACAGATTTGATAACGGACCGGCTGATGCTACCAGCATCATATCCCGCCTTGGATTCTGAAAAAAGGCCGGATTGACCGGTACCGGCTTTGCCCAACCAAACCCAACAAACAATATCATGATTGACCCCATGGGATCCAAATGTGCTAAAGGGTTGAGCGTAAGTCTGCCATGGTAGGCTGCTGTCTCATCACCCAGTTTGTGGGCTACCCATGCATGGGCAAACTCATGAAACACCAGCGCAAACGTTAAAACCGGGATTAATAAAACCAGAACTTCAATTGGTAACCTGAATAACATTGTATCTTTCTTCGTGTGTAGCGGGGGTAAAATTTACCACCGGGGATGAAATGTTTTATGTACTTCTTTTAAATAGGCCCTATCTAAATGTGTGTAAATCTGTGTTGTACTTATATCCGTGTGCCCTAACATTTCCTGGACGGCGCGCAGGTCCGCACCTCCCTCTAAAAGATGGGTGGCAAATGAATGACGAAAAGTATGGGGGCTAATTGATCTATCAATCCCTGCTTCACCTGCCCATTTCTGTATGATATTCCAAACCATCATCCTGGTTAACGGTTTCCCGTTGCGACTTAAAAAAATACATGGCTGTGCGGAGTTAATTTTTACAAAATGCGGTCGGGCATGTAAAAGATACTGAATTAAACGATCAATTCCACGAGGTCCAATAGGTACAAATCGTTCCTTGTTACCTTTTCCCAGGATCCGCAACAATTCCAATTCCTCAAGAAAATCAGACTGTTTCAGTTCGCAACATTCACTTACGCGTAATCCACAGGAATACAATATCTCAAGTACCGCCATATCACGCAAACCTAATTTGCTTTCAGTCTCTACTGCATTCAAAATTTTTTCGACCTCTACAATAGTAAGTACTTTGGGGAGTTTCTTAGGAATTTTTGGGGCATTCATTACATCCATGGGATTCTTATCCGCGATTTTTTCTTCCACCAAAAACCGGTGATAGGATTTAATAGACGAAAATGAGCGAGTTACTGAAGCAGGAGCAAGTCCGGTTTTGTGAAGCGCACGAATATATTGACGAATATGACTGTGTTGTATTTTGTCAACAGAAGATAGATATAATTCATTTTCGATGTAACCAAGGTACCTATTGAGATCGCGCTGATAAGCTGCGATTGAATTGGGTGAGAGATTTTTTTCGACTCGTAACTGTATTAGGTAGTCTTTTAAATGATTTTCCACGCTTGAAGGTAGCGAATCAGGACAATTCTTTCTCTACAATTTCACAGAGAATGTGACCTACCAGAATATGCCCTTCCTGTATGCGTTGTGTATCCGTATCAGGGACGGCAAGGGTATAATCAGCTGTATCCTTGATTTTTCCACCTGTTTTGCCCGTGAGTGCTATTGTTACCACACCGATTTCTTTCGCTTTTTGAAAAGCCTGAATCACATTTGCTGAATTCCCACTGGTAGTTATCCCGATTAATACATCTCCTGCTTTTCCCAAACCTTCAACCTGACGAGAAAAAATTGAATCATAAGACGTGTCATTACTCCAGGCGGTTATAAAAGAAGTGTCCGTTGTTAAAGAAATGGATCTAAACGGTTTTCTATCATGACTAGTAAGACCACCAACCAATTCTGCAGACAAATGCTGCGCTTGTCCCGCACTACCACCATTCCCGCACCAAAAAATGGTATTCTCATTTTTTAAACATTCCAACATGATCTGTGCTATTGTTTCAATAATATCTAAATTTTGATGCAACAGTGCATTTGCCATCATTCTATTGTTTTCAATGGACTTACGGATAATTAAATTCATATGTTTTTATTCGCCATCCCTTAGGAATGAATTACATCTGCAAAAGATTGCATAATATTATTTTCTGAATCTGATTCCAATACAGTACCAGTAACAATAAAATCTGCTCCAGCCTTTACACGTTCACGAGCCTGATCTGGTGTTTTGATTCCACCGCCCACAGTTAATAAAACATCCGTATTGTCTTTGACGGATTTGATCAACTCATTTCCCACTGGATATTTGGCTCCACTACCCGCTTCCAAATAAACCATTTTCATTCCTAAATATTGTGCAGCCAGGCTATGAGCGACTGCAATATCGGATCGATCGTTTGGGATCGGCATCGTACCAGACATAAACTCAACCGTGGTCGTTGATCCACCATGTATCAGTAAATAGGCTGTGGGAATGGTCTCTATTCCACAATCTTTCACCAGCGGGGCAGCAATAACCTGTTCGCCAATAAGATAATGCGGATTTCGTCCGGATAATATGGACATAAAAAACATCGCATCGTAATACTCATTGAGTTGATTTACACCTCCTGGGAAAAAAATGACAGGGATGTCTGAGAGATTTTTAATTTTCTGAACGCGCTGATGGTATTTTCCATCCATCATAAGACTACCACCAACCAGAATTGCGTCTACATCCTGGTTATTCGCAGCTTCCACTCGTGCCTCAATTGAATCAGAATTTTTTCGGTCCGGATCAATCAATACAAAATACCCGGCCCGCCGTTTATTTTTTACCTCATTCAGATAGGTAAATACCGATTGTGTATGATCCCACATTACTGAGATACGAATTCCTTGTAATGATCAGCCGTCATCAATTCATCGCCCATAGAATCAACAGATATTTTAACCAGCCAACCACGTCCATAGGGATCTGTATTCACCGCGTCCGGAGCATCTTCGATTTCGTCGTTTACTGCAAGGATGGTTCCATCCACCGGTGAGAACAAATCAGCTACTGTTTTTACGGCTTCAATAGTGCCGAATGGATCACCAGCTGATACCTCTTGACCGATTTCTGGATATTCAACAAAAATAATGTCCCCTAATTCACTTTGAGCAAAATCAGTAATTCCAACTATTATGAAATCGCCTTCAATTTTTGCCCATTCATGATCTTTGGTGTATTTTAAATTTTCGGGAATATTCACGTTTACCTCAGATTAATTTTCATTTGGATTGAATGTGAAATTTTCCAGGAAACTGGTATCAAATTCACCGTCCTGGAATCGTTTATCTTTCATGATGGCAAGATGGAAAGGTATCGTTGTTTTCGGTCCTTCAATGATAGTCTCTTCCAATGCCCTCTGCATCCGAATGATGGCACGTTGCCGATCACTGGCGTACACGATAAGTTTACCAATCATTGAATCGTAATAGGTTGGGATTTTATACCCGGCGTAGACATGAGAATCAACCCGCACACCTTTGCCACCTGGCATATGGTAACTGGTAATTTCAACTGGTGACGGCGCAAAATTCTTGGACGGATCTTCAGCATTAATCCTGCACTCAATGGAATGCCCACGCAACTTAATTTTCTCCAAGAATTTGGGATATTTTTCCCTGGCATGCATTTTGATCTGCTGCTTAATCAGATCCACCCCCGTAACCATTTCCGTTATGGGGTGCTCAACCTGAATTCTGGTATTCATTTCCATAAAATAAAATTGTTTGTGTTTATCCAGTAAAAATTCGATTGTACCGGCACCGCAATAATTAACTGCTTTTGCCGCTTTCACTGCCATGGCACACATCTTCTTGCGTAACGGATCATCAACTGCTGCTGAGGGGGATTCTTCCACTAGTTTTTGATGACGACGTTGAATAGAACACTCCCGTTCCCCCAGTGCGACAGCATTGCCAAAACTATCGCCAAATACCTGCACTTCGATATGTCGTGGATTTTCCACAAATTTTTCCATGTATAAATCACCATTGCTGAAGGCAGTAATGGCTTCAGAATGTGCAGTTCGATACGCCAACTGCATTTCATCCGGTTTTTTCACAAGCCGCATTCCGCGACCTCCGCCGCCAGCGGATGCCTTGAGCATTACGGGATATCCCATTTTCTGTGCCAGTTTTAGTGCTTCTTCAGGGTCTTTTACTACACCGTCTGAACCAGGAATTACGGGTACACCAGCCTTTTTCATGGTCATTTTTGCCTGTGCTTTATTCCCCATGGCATCGATTATATCTGCTGTGGGACCTAAAAAGGTGAAATCGTTTTCTGCACAAATACGTGAAAAATTTGCATCCTCTGCCAAGAATCCATAACCGGGATGTATTGCATCGGCATTTGTTATTTCACCGGCTGCAATGATCCGTGGAATATTCAGATAACTTTCACTGCTTGGGCCTGGTCCGATACAAACTGCTTCATCGGCAAATTTGACATGTAAGGATAAATTATCTGCAGTAGAATAAACGGCGACGGTCTTAATTCCAAGTTCATGACACGCCCGTATGATCCGGAGTGCAATTTCCCCACGGTTTGCTATGAGGATTTTTTTAAACATCAATTAACCGTTTGGATCAATAATAAATAACGGTTGATCATATTCAACCGGGTTACCATTCTCGATCAATATTTTTCGAATCACTCCATTGGTCTCAGATTCGATTTCATTCATAATTTTCATGGCTTCAATTATACACAATGTATCACCCTTGACCACCTGGTCTCCTTCTTGCACAAATGGATCTGAATCAGGTGATGCGGCACGGTAAAATGTACCTGGCATAGGGGATACAATACTATCACCGCTTACCATTTCCTGACCATCATTTGTTATAGGTTCACTGGAAACAGCTGATGGGGAAATAGGCGCGCTCGGTGCCATACCGGATGTACCACTGACAATGCCTGGGGATTTCACCACGCGAAAGCGCCGGCCCCAAAATGTTACATCAATCTCATTTACATCGCTGTTTTCAAGCAAATAAATGATTTCTTTTACTTTGTCCTGCCATTTGCTCATAGAGCTACCCCGTTGCTTTCGAAACTCGTTCCAGGTATTCACCTGTTCGAGTATCAATTTTTAGAATATCTCCCTGGTCAATAAAGAGAGGAACATTAACTGAATAACCAGTTTCCAATGTTGCTGGTTTGGTTGCACCGGTTGCCGTATTCCCCTTCATTCCCGGCTCAGTCTCGGTAACTTCCATTTCAACATGAGCCGGCAATCGCAAATCAATCACTTCTTTGCCATCGAAGAGTAAATCTACATTCATACCACCCTTTAAAAATTGTTTTTCTTCATGCAAGGGGATATTGAGTTGTTCGAAGGTATCATTATCCATGAAAACACCTTGCTCACCATCCTCATATAAATATTGCATGGTTTTAGCCTCAACTCGTATATATTCAACTTTAGCCCCGGAATTAAAGGTATGATCAATTATTTTCCCAGATTGAATATCTTTAAGCTTAGTACGTACAAACGCCCCACCTTTTCCGGGTTTTACATGTTGAAATTCCACAACTTTCATTCGCTTACCTTTAAAAAGCATAACGGCGCCGTTGCGGATATCAGCTGTCGTTGCCATAAAATCTCCTTCTGATAAAAGCCAGGTAATTTACTTATGCAATCTGGGAGTTCAAATTTTTTGATTTATCTATTTGTAATGGAATGATCTGATGATTGATTGTCCACTGAATTTCTTTTCCAAAATGGTAGGAGTGCTTCAACAAATTCTGGTGCCCAATCTATATCATTTTGCATTGTTACCAAATCGGGGATATGTTTGGCATATTTTGTCATATCAGACCGCAACAATACTTCAATCCACTGTGAATATAGGGAGTCTGGAATCGGGAAAATATTTTTCTGCGATCGTATTTCTTCCGTCGTCATTTCCAATGTTCGTATATATAGACTCTTTTCAACATATTCTCGTAGAATGTAAGATAATTCCGTGTAGGTCTGCTTAATATCAGATAATTCGGATTTTTTAAGTTGTGCAATTTTTGATAGAGCAAGTTGATCAGGTTCGATGTAGTCAATTTTTTCAAATTTCTCAATATGGTTCACTGATCGTTTCTGCCACAATAGTATCAGCAAGAGCAACGATAACAGCATTCCAGAAATTGGAACAATTGTTTTCCAGGGAATTGGTTTTTGAACAGGAACGGGTGGTTTTACCGGTTTCAAACCTCCCTGACCTGTGGGATCATTTACCATTGATAAAATAGAAATAAACATTGGGTCCGATTTAAATGACATGACGATACTGCTGTCAGGATTCATGACATCAAGGGTAAATGAAGGTATGATTTGTTGACCAGTATCCCAATATACAATTTCGAAATCAGCTCCAATTATATGTTCATTTTCTTCCACAACATTAACTGACTTGACTTCTCCCTCCGGGATAACCAAAACTGGTAATGATACTGTTTGATCATCCAGACCGCGTATAGCAATATTGTAATGAAAAACATCTCCAATATAACCAACCGTCGTATCCAGATGTGCATCAAATGTCACGCTGCTTGATTCAACTTTTTCATCTGAACATGAAATCATAAATATCAAAAACAGGGTAACCGAAAATCGTATAATCAACGACGCTTCTCTCTGCTTCGAAAATAGGCCATAATAGGTTCGATATAATCATCATTGGTCGAAATTGGTATTAGGTCAAACCGATGTTTTTTACATCTTTTTTCAAATTCAGACTGGTGACTTTCTTGCAGGAATTCAAACAGTTCGCGATCTTTCCTCATCGCCGTATCCATCCAAAATGACTCATTGGTTTCAGGATCATGTACTTTTATCAATCCCAATTCCGGTAATGTTTTCTCTGCCGGATCAAATATTTGAATTCCAATTAAATCATGTTTTCGATTTACCACTTTTAACGATTGCCAGTACTCCTCATCCATATAATCCGATACAACAAAAATGACGCTGCGCCGCTTGGCAACTTTTAAAATAAAATCAAATGCCTTGGAAAGGGAAGTGCCTTTCCCTTGTGGTTTATAATAAAGTAACTCGCGTACCAACCGCAAAACATGGCTCCGACCCTTTTGTGGTGCAATGTATTTCTCCACCTCATCGCTGAATAAAATTGCACCAACTTTATCATTATTCTTGATTGCCGAAAATCCAAGTACTGCAGCAATTTCTGTACCTAATTCTAATTTGAATTGATTGCTGGATCCAAAATTACCTGAACTCGATACATCCACAACCAGATAGACTGTCAGCTCACGTTCTTCTTCGAAAATTTTAATGTATGGCGAACCGTATCTGGCAGTTACATTCCAATCGATTAATCGAATATCATCACCAGGTTCATACTCTCTGACTTCGGAAAATGTCATTCCTCTTCCTTTGAATACAGAATGATATTCACCACCAAATAATTCATTGACCAAACCATTGGTGCGAATTTCAATACGACGAACTTTTTTGAGTATTTCTTTTGGTATCATCGTATGACAAGAACCGATTTAAGGAACTTCGATAGAATCGAATAAGCGCTTTATTATATCTTCAGAGGATATTTCTTCCGCTTCTGCTTCATAGGTTAATATAATTCGATGGCGTAACACATCTGCACCAATATAGCGTATATCTTCCGGTGTGATGTACCCACGATGCTCCAAAAAGGCACGTGCTTTTGAAGCCAATATGAGATTTATGGTTGCTCTTGGAGACGCACCAAACTCCAATAGATCTTTCAAATCGCCCAATCCATAGGATTCAGGTTCGCGGGTGGCGAAAACCAGATTTAAAACGTAATCCTCCACCTTTTCGTCCACGTAAATATCATTAATGGTGTTTTGCGCTTTAATTATCGAATTAGGATGCACCACCGCTGACAATTTCCCAAATACATCACCAGTTTTTGCGGCACGCTGCATGATAGTGCGCTCTTCGTCTTTACTGGGGTAACCCACTTTTAATTTGAACATAAATCTATCAACCTGAGCCTCCGGGAGCGGGTAGGTTCCTTCTTGTTCTATGGGATTTTGTGTGGCCATGACCAAAAACGGTTTATCCAAAACAAAAGTATCGTCTCCGATGGTCACCTGTTTTTCTTGCATGGATTCCAGTAGAGCACTTTGGACCTTTGATGGAGCGCGGTTTATTTCATCAGCCAGAATGATATTTGAAAATATGGGGCCCTTCCTGGTTTCAAATGTACCGGCTTTTTGATTATAGATAAGTGTACCTAGTAAATCTGCAGGAAGCATATCAGGCGTAAACTGAATGCGCTGGAATTTTGTATCAATCAAATGTGCCAAAGATTTAACCGTCAATGTCTTTGCCAATCCTGGAACACCTTCCAGCAAAATATGTCCATCAGCAAGGATACATATTAATAGTTTATTGATAAGTTCTTGCTGACCTACAATTACTGTACTGAGCGCCCTTCTTAGGTCATCTACGAAGACGGACTCTTTGGCTATCCGTTCATTTATTTCGGATAAACTAAAGTCACTCATGGCAATTATTCCTTACTGGGGTAAAGCCGGTTGGTCCCCGGCAATGTGTTTAAGAACGGGAATTTCGTTTATATCCATACCTAGGTATTCCAGTTCAAATCTAACGGATGGTACCAGTTCATGTCTGGGATAGTTCTTTAAAAAAGTAGAATAGGCTTCTTTTGCTTTTTCATTATCATTTAAAACATTGGCATATATGTAGCCAACCATGAATTGCGCATGGGCATCCTGGCCGGTTCCAGCGAAATCATATACAACTTTCATATAGCTATCGATTGCATTTTGAAAATCTCGTAAATCATTCATGTATATATCACCAATCAAATATTGGGCCTTGGGAGCCAGTTTATCATCATGATAATTTGTTATCAAGTAATTGAGTGTGGTAATGGATTTCTGAATTTCTTTTTTATTGCGCTGATTTTCTGCGGTGTTTTTCAACCACTCCACAAAATATTCCAGATCTGCTGTAGCACTTTTACTAACTCCAGTTCCTTCAAATTTGGATGCAATGTCCTTCAATAAATGACGCCCTTGGTCGTAATCATTCAACCTGTCTAAATACAGACGGGCCAATTGATAATAGGCTACCGGGGTCAAGGTGTCATCACCGTTATTATTGATTATGTTATTGTACGTCTCAATTGCCAGGTCAAATTCACCGGCCTGGGTTTGCTGATCCGCAATTTCTAATAATTTTTCCGGTGATTTTCCACAACTGGTAATGAGCGCTAGTACTATTCCTGTTACTACAATTTTGGACCGCATTTTTCCTATCCATAGATATTGTTAAAAAAGTGGCGGAATTTAGACGATGGATATCCCCAATCGCAATGGTTTTGCCCTCTCATACACGCAATGTTTCACAGAGTTCCCTAAAAAATATAATGAATACCTAAATGGACTTGCAGATTATCCCTGTTTTCAATAGGTGCAGCCACATCCAAACGGATAGGCCCAAGCGGGGTTGTCAAGGTCAACCCCACGCCTTGATTCCACTGAATGCCTCGAAAAGAGATTGACGAACTATTTCCAGTAAGTAAACCACCGTCATAAAACACTTCGCATCCAATTTTCCAGAAAAGCGGAAACCGCAATTCCCAGTTGGTTAACAATCGGATAATTTCACCACTAGGCAATACTTCCCCATTTCGTACTTCAGTTTGGAACCTAAAAGTATCCCATCCTCGCAGGGTAGTGCTGCCACCTAAATAAAATTTATCGAATTGAATATCATCATATCCGGACTTCCAGCCAAACATCATTCCGTATTTAATGCGGTTTGCAAAATGTAATTTTCCAATAATAGGTAAGTAGGAGTTCAATCCCACATCGTATTTAAAATATTCTCGGTTACCACCCAACAGCGGTCCACCTGTTTGTCTTAAATCAACATCCAGCTTGTAGCCGCGAGTTGGATACAGAGGATCATTTGATCGATCTAAATGCATATTTACGTCAATGGATCGCTGCTCGATATCAGTGGCATTCTGCTGGTTTTCAGTGGTTTCTTTGGGCACGATATACTTTTCCCAGCGGATACCGGTTAATACAAATGAACGATTGAGAAATTTTACATTGTTTTCAATTTTAAAACCATATCTGTGAATGTTAGGGTCATTACGTCGATCTGGTTTTTTTAAAGATTCGTAATATAATCCAACGCTGGTGGGAATTCGCCAGAAGCCAAAAAGCCACTGGTTTGCGAATGTCATATCAAATGCAATTTTTGGATAATAAAAATCCTGCTCAAATGGAATGTGTCCCGACAATTTCGTTGAAAAATTTGTCGTTGTCTGAAAAAGACTTCGATTTTTCCATTCAATATCGCCACCAACTCCGGAAATGGGATCGACACCTTCAAAGAACTGGACGGGATACCATCCACCCTCCGAAATCCATTCGCGGGTTTTGAATTGACGTACTTCAATGAGGATGTTTACCAAGGAATCTGTTTGTGCCAAGCGTACTGGAGACAAAGTAACCAGTGAGAAAACACCTGTTTCCTTCAGATGTTTTTGGGTTTTATCGATCAATGCCTTCTGGTACAGTTCTCCCGACTTAAATGCAACCTCGCGATCTACCACTACCGGGTCAAAAGAGCCAATACCTTCAATAAAGTAGTTTTTTATACCAACATCTATTCCCTCACGGATAGTAACTGAGATATCAACGGAATCGGTGACGGAATCTAAAATCTCCACTTTCGCGTATAGTTTTCCGTAGTGGTGATGTTCTGCCTCCAATATAGGCAATTGTTGGTTCGCCACTACTGGATTATAGGGTTCGCCAGTTTGAAATTGCAGTATATCCAAAACACGTTGCGTGGGTATTAAGGAGTTGCCAAAAACTTTTATGGATCGAATGAAATATTGTTTTCCTTCCTGTACATGGAAAAAAATGTCTGCCTGTTGTTCTTCAACCACAAACGAATCTGTAACCGTGATTGATAAAAATCCTTTCGACAAATAATAGTTTTTTATTGTAATAGCGTCCAGCTTAAGTATACGACGGTCAAATTCAGGTTGAGTAAACCAGCTGCGTTTATTCAGTCTAATTATAGGTGCAAGTGATTTCGTTTTTACTTCTTTGTTACCATAGATGGTAACATTCTTAACAGTCACAACTGGCTGACTATAAACGCTCGCTATAAACGTAAATATCCACAGGATGAGGGAAATTTTTACTGTGTTTTTCAATTGATGCTTTAGTAGGAATAACGTAGACGGTATTTTACATTGAAATTATTGTTTTCATCAATACTACCTACAACCGAAATATAGCGGTTTACTTTTAATTCGACGCCCACTTCATTTAGTGGATTTGCTAAAGAAAATGAACGTCGGTAAGCAAATGAAAGATTGTCGGTAATACCGGCTTTTATTGCCAACTGCTCCTTGCTGTTTGGATCAGCAACAGAAATGGATACATCATCAATAATACCCAAATTTCCTCCCCCACTCAAATTAGCAAGATTTCTTTCAATTTGAGTCGCCACCCACGAACCTAAAATCTGTTTGGTCTGATCGCCAATCCCGGTAGTTGATAGATCCATATCCTCATAGCGCTTTCCCATGGTTAATAGTTCCAGTATATCACTTGGTGAATATCCACTGGAGGAAATAGGATTAATTTTCAGATTATCAATTGTTCCTACTATTTGTAATGTAATTACCTCATCTTCAATCGTGGTCACCGCTTCAATTTCCATGTAAGGATTGAATCCCTGGTTGTCAAAAGACAAATACCCATAGGTTATTTCAAAGATATCCCCATAAAAGTAGAATTTACCTTCCTCAAATTGGAGCTCACCGGCATAATCTGCCTCATATTGACCGAGCTTTGTGTAGCTTATTTCTCCAATGAGCTTGGCGTCCATTTGCGTATTTAACAGGGTCAACTGATTTATAATGGGGAAATTGATTTTGTATTCGAGTACCGTACCACCTGATTCAGTTACTTGTCCAACATTTTGGGATTCAAAATCCTGGTACATTTCTACATTGATCAATCCTACGTCGCCCACAATTGTAATGGTGTCCCGACCAGTAATATTAAGGTCAGCATTTACTGTTCCAGTGATGTCATCTTCAAGTACACGCAGATAAAGATTATTTCCCTTTGCATGAAAGTTATAGTTTGGCTTAAAAAATCTGGTTAGATCCATTCCACCTGTAACAGTTACATTGGTTTTTTTACCGTTCTTTTTTTCACTTAGCATCCCTTTTAAAGAATTGAAGGTGAGCAAATTATCTTTAATGGATGCATTGCCTGAAACATTGTGTATGGGATCATTCAGCAATATCGTATAGACAGTCCCATCCTTCAGATCGATCTTTCCATTTCTGATAATATGATTGGCCGGACCGCTTAGAATCAAATTTAAATCAATATCACCCGAAATGGAATCCACATCTGCCAGATACAATGTTAAGAAATCCATATTATCAAAATGTCCAGAAACATCGATGTACAACGAATCATTTGGTTTGAATTTCCCAAAGGTGGGAGATTTTGCTGTTAAATCCAATGGGAGATAGCCATGCCCTGTTATGGAATCACTGTTGGGCTTCTTTGCTGTAAACGATTCAAAGTTTAGTCGATCGCCATTGTAGTTACCCCTCCCTGAAACTCTTCCTAGTGGTATTTTATCAAAAACTGCTTCCTTTATATCCAAATCAAAATCAAACCCAACCTTACCTGCATTCCTTAAAAGAGAAAAAGAACCGGAAGCGTTGCCACCAAGATAAAACCAGGGGGGCATAAACGTCATAAACCAATCCATATCCATATTGGTAAAAGACGTTTCCAATGTTACGGGTGCAATCTTCGATCCAGATTTATTTTGCGGGAAAGTTCCAGAAATTTGTAATCCAACCTTATCTCCTATCATTGTCATCTCGTCAATATGCAACACCGAGTCCAAATAGACAAATGCAAGAACCAGGTCTTGGAATGACTGCCCTTGCAGTGAGCCATTTTTAATTGCGATATCCACAGTATAATCTTGTGAGAACTGTCCTACCTTGGTGCTAACTTCGCCAAATATCATCCCAGATATTTCAGGGATTCCCTGAGGGATTATTTCTGACACCAATTCGGAGCTAACATTGGACAACCTAAGATTTCCTTCAAAGGTATCGCCCCAAGTTCCTGTTCCCTCGCATACCCCATCGTCCACATGCAATTCAAATGGATGAAATCTAAATACAGAATCTTCATAGTTGATCTTTATGGAGGATGGGTTCACTATAAAATGTGATTTATACGCCACTTGCAGCCTTGAAATGTCAATGTTATCTGATCGATTATAATTCCCAATTAATTCCAAATAGTTTTCATTTTGCTTTACATATAGATGTTCAACATCAATTTTATCTGGAGAAAATGAAATATCTAAGGCGGCATTATCGATAATCTGATCGTTTAATTGCCCGTTGTCAACCTGGATGTGAGCATAGCCTTCTTCCAATTGTTCAATATTTTTAATTTTGCTGTTAAGCGAACCTTTTGAGACGTACAAATTTTTATATTGAATATTGTTCCATCCCAAATCCATTTCTATGGTCGGCTCATCCATGGATCCTCGGATCTCAAGGGTTCCTGAAGCCTCACCATGTTCCAGAGTATCACTGATAAAATTATTGATTAGGTATGGATTTGCGTTCACCAAATCAAAATCAAATTCCATTGTTCTTTCATCAAAATTTGCCCAGCCAATTGTCTCTATCGTGCTTACACCTATTCCAATTACCAATGGATCCGTTATACGTAACATATTGGTTGAATAGGAGGCTGATCCAGATAACGCCAGTGTCTCCCCTTGATATAATTTTGTATCCTGTATTTCTGTTGATACTGCCAGGGAATGTATCTGATTGTTAGTCATATTTCCTTCTAACAACAATAATCCGGAAATACTTGTTTTTTTATTGGTCACAACCCATTCACTAATGTCAAAGTTTTCCAATTCAAACGATGTATTAATACGACCGCTTTTTTCTACAACTCCGGTTCCGGAGAACCTGGAATTTGCACTATTTAGTGCTATTTGATGTATCCGGTAATAATCATGTTCAGATTGTACAAGAAATTTACCGCTCATATCGAGTCCCAGTGGACTTTTAACCTGTAACGTGCCATGGGAGAGATTAAAGTCAGTATTAAATGAAAAATAAATATCCAGTGATGAAATATCAGGCTGCAAGGGGATTTGTTCAAACATACTGGTTGGTATGTGAAAATCTACAAGTTCAAGATTGCCTTGTAAATGCTGTACTTTATCTTCAAAATACTTCAAATTTCCTTTTACATTGATATCGTTTAATTCTGCATTATTGATTGAGGCAATTATTGTAGTTGGAGAAATTTGAAAAAAGGCATCTTCTAAGATGAAATTAACATTGTTCTTTAAATCCCTATATTTTAGTTCATCCAGATTTACCCAGGCTTTTCCTTTTTTTGAATTCAATTTTCCCTGCACATGAATATTAATCTGATTAAAGGTTGTAGGCGAATCAAGTTGAATTAATCCATCCATGAAAAAATCGGAAATTGAAACCGGAATAATAAATCGTGCAGGATAGACCTTTCTAATGCTATCGGTTTCAGTATCATTTCCAATTGTGGAACTTGTTTTTACATACACATCCTTAATTGCGACAGAATTAAAACGTATTTGACCAAATAATAAAGAAATCAAATTTATATCACATAATAAATCAGGAATTTCTATTATACGTCCATCTGCATTCGAGAAGACAAGATTGCCAGCCTGAATTTTGTCAAATAAATGCCCCCGTAAAGATTCAATTTTTAGGCTCCAGCCCGTTTCATCCAAAAGGTAATTATTAATGCGTTGACTTCCAATCCGATACATAATTTCTGGTTTAAACAATACATATCCGCTCGTAATCAGAAAGACGAGAAATCCATAGGTGATAATTCGTGCGCGTTTCATATCTGGTTTTCTTTTCGCCAAAGCTAACAAAGTTACACGCTGTGAGTTCCAATTACAAAAAGAGCGTCCATAGAATGGACGCTCTTATCAAGTATTGGAGAGGGCTTGGGTTAGTCGACTACTTCAAAATCAGCATCTTCAATTTCATCGTCATTTTTGCCCTTTTTACCTTTTTTAGGCTGTTCTTTTGGTGGTTCTTCTGTTGAGGCTTGATCTTCTGTCTGTGTTTCGGCATACATCTTTTGGGCATGCTTACTCCACGTCTGGTTCAATTTCTCCATTACACTTTTGATATCCTCAACGCTCGAACCATCATTCGCCTTTTTCAATTCTTCGGTAACATCTTGAAGCTCTTTTTTGTCCTCGTCACTGAGTTTCTCTCCAAATTCCTTTAGATTTTTCTCAGTTTGGTAAATCAGTTGTTCAGCCTGGTTATGGACTTCAATTGATTCACGTTTCTTTTTATCGTCTGACTCATGTTTTTTAGCGTCATTCACCATTTTTTCCACGTCGCTATCTGAGAGACCACTGGATGCTTCAATCCGAATACTTTGTTCTTTACCGGTTGCCTTATCCTTGGCATTGACATTCAATATCCCATTTGCATCTATATCAAAAGTGACCTCAACCTGTGGAACGCCACGCGGTGCCGGTGGAATTCCATCTAAATGAAAGCGACCAATTGTTTTGTTGTCATTAGCCATTTCCCTTTCACCCTGCAATACGTGTATTTCCACAGTAGTCTGATTATCAGCTGCAGTACTGAACACCTGCGATTTTTTGGTAGGAATAGTAGTATTCCTCTCAATCAATCTTGTGGAGACCCCACCAAGGGTTTCAATACCAAGCGACAACGGCGTAACATCCAATAGCAAAATGTCGTCGACATCACCAGCCAGTACCCCGCCCTGAATGGATGCACCAATTGCTACAACTTCATCTGGGTTCACGCTGCGATTTGGTTCTTTCCCAAAAATTTCTTTTACTTTATCCTGTATGGCTGGAATTCTTGTCGATCCACCGACTAATATAACTTCATCAATATCTTTTGCAGTTAGACCCGCATCCTTAATAGCTTTTTTGCACGGTGCTATTGTTCTTTGAATTAAATCGTCAACCAATTCTTCAAATTTTGCACGTGTTAAGTTCAGATTAAGGTGCTTAGGACCAGAAGCATCGGCTGTAATAAACGGCAGATTTATATCGGTCTGTTTAGAGCTTGAAAGTTCTTTCTTCGCTGCTTCTGCAGCTTCTTTCAGACGTTGTAATGCCATGGGATCCTGTTTTAAATCAATACCATCGCTCTTCTTAAATTCACTGACGATCCATTCGATAACTTTTTGGTCAAAATCATCTCCACCAAGATGGGTATCACCATTGGTAGATTTAACTTCAAACACACCATCACCCAATTCCAAAACGGAAATATCGAAAGTACCTCCACCCAGGTCGAATACTGCAATTTTTTCATCGTGCTTTTTGTCTAAACCATAAGCCAGTGCAGCTGCAGTTGGTTCATTGATTATGCGGCGGACATTTAAGCCGGCGATTTTTCCAGCATCTTTGGTAGCCTGGCGTTGAGAATCGTTAAAATAAGCCGGGACAGTAATTACAGCCTCACTTACCTTGGTTCCAAGATGCTCTTCAGCCATTTGTTTCAGTTTCTGCAAAACCATGGCGCTGATTTCGGGGGGAGTAAAATCTTTATCGCCAGCCTTTACAACCACAGCCCCGTTTGCATTTTTGTTTACTTTATACGGGACTTCGGAAATTTCTGTACCCACTTCATTAAACATTCGTCCCATGAATCGCTTGATGGAATAAACTGTATTAGCTGGATTTGTTACGGCCTGTCGCTTTGCAGGTTGCCCTACCAGTCGCTCATCATTTTTTGTGAATGCCACTATAGATGGCGTTGTTCTTCCACCTTCCGGGCTGGTAATTACAGTTGGTTCACCCCCCTCTAAAACCGCCACACATGAGTTGGTGGTTCCAAGGTCGATTCCAATAATTTTTCCCATGAATAAAACTCCTTTGACAATAGATAGGTATTAAACGTCAATAATAATGCCATGGACCAATATCGATCAAATTGGCAGAGATTATTATATTGTATTGATTTATGGCAGAGAAATTATATCAGAGATCTTTGCTTGCTGCGACTTTTCCTGGGATTCTGTTGCTTCGATTCAATCACGAATTCACCCTTGATAGCATGGACTCTAACGATATCGTTCTCTTTGAAGGATTTATCCAGCAACAGTTCAGAAATGGGATTCTCCAAATGTGCCTGAATCTCTCTTCTAAGATGACGCGCACCGTATTCCATACTGTATCCTCGCTCCATCAAGAGGTTTTTTGCCCTCTTTGTTACTTGAAGATGAATACCCAGTTTAGACAAATTTTGATGAATGTCTGTGAGCAGGATATCAACTATCTCCAGTACGTGAGCTTTATTCAGACGATGAAATATCAATTTATCATCAATCCGGTTTAAAAATTCTGGATTAAATAAAGTTTTAACCTCCTCCATAATTTTTGATTCAATTTCTTTGCTGTCGATACCATCTGAATCATCAAGGAATCCAATCCCAGACTGCTTGCTTAAGGACTTTGTACCAAGATTTGATGTCATGATGATAATGGTATTTTTAAAATCTATTTTTCTGCCCAGACTATCCGTGAGTGCGCCTTCATCAAATAGTTGTAATAATAGATTAAATACATCTGGGTGGGCCTTTTCAATTTCATCAAATAATATGACAGAATATGGATTCCGCCTGACTTTTTCAGTAAGGTCTCCACCTTCTTCATATCCCACATACCCCGGTGGTGCACCAATGAGACGAGACACTGTAAATCTCTCACCGTATTCCGACATATCCAACTTGATTAATGCATTTGTATGACTAAATAAGTATTGCGCAAGTGCTTTTGCCATTTCTGTTTTCCCAACTCCCGTTGGACCAAGAAAAAGAAATACACCAATAGGACGGTTTGGATTTTTCAATCCCGCTCGTGCACGTTGAATAGATTTTGTCAAGGAGTCAATTGCCTGATCTTGTCCAACAATAAACTGATGCAATCCCTCGCGCATTTTCAGCAATTTTTTACTTTCTGATTCTGCAACTTCATTGGTTGGTATTCCAGTCATCAATGCAACTACGTCGGCAATATTTTGCTTTGTAATATTGACTGGATTCTGTTTTTCACTGGCAACCCATTCTTTGTGCATTTCACCTAATTTTCTAAGTAGTTTTTGCTCAGAATCTCTGAGAGTGGCAGCATCTTCAAATTTCTGTTTCGCGACCATTTTTTCCTTCTTCTCTCGGATATGGTCAATCTCCTGCTCAATTCGAACGATCTCTTTGGGAACTCTCACATTTTCCATATGTGATCGAGATCCAGCTTCATCCATAACATCAATTGCTTTATCTGGTAGATATCGATCACTTATGTATCGTTCCGCCAGATAGACACAAGCTTCAATGGCACCTTCATCATATTCCACATTGTGATGCTGTTCGTAGTGAAGCTGCAGCCCCTTTAATATTGCTATCGATTCATCGGTGCTCGGCGGATTTACAATGATTCGTTGAAAGCGCCTTTCCAGTGCACCGTCTTTTTCTATTGTCTTTCTATACTCATCCATAGTGGTAGCCCCAATACAATGAATATCACCGCGTGCTAATGCAGGTTTGAACATGTTGGACGCATCCAGTGATCCAGTTGCCCCACCTGCGCCAACAAGGGTATGAATTTCATCGATGAAAAGAATCACATCATCAGCATTTTCCAATTCGCCCATGATAGTTTTCATCCGCTCTTCAAATTGTCCACGGTACTTGGTTCCCGCTACGGTTGATGCTAAATCCAATGACAAAATTCGCTTGTTTCGCAAAATCCTGGGGACTGACTTATCGATAATTTTATGTGCCAATCCTTCAATAATAGCCGTTTTACCAACTCCCGGCTCACCAATCAGTACTGGATTATTCTTTTTTCTACGGCTGAGAATTTGAGCAACCCGTACAATTTCATTCTCACGACCAATGACCGGATCCAATTCACCCTTCTTTGCTAACTCAGTTATATCTCGACTAAAATGATCCAGTGCCGGCGTGGATGTTTTTTTCTGTCGCTCTGATTTCGATGCAGTTGGGTTATCCACATTCAAATCTTCCCGTATTAAATCTTTCACATTTTGATAATCCAGATTGAATCCAATCAGCACTTCATACGCGATACCTTCAGATTCTTTTAACATTGCCAGTAAAAGGTGCTCATCATCAGCAATTTTATTGCCAAGTGCAGCTGCTTCATTAAAGGCATTGCGAAGTATTCTCTCCGCTCTTCTAGTGAGAGGTAAATGTCCCAGTGTCAATGTACCACCAGAAGTTTTAATCATATCTTCAACCATCGCACGCATTTCATTTATATCACAGTCATATACTTCTAATATATTTCCTGTGGTTCCCGTTTTCAGTTGCAGAATACCGAGCAAAAGATGTTCGGAGCCAACATAACTATGCCCCAGACGAATCGCTTCTTCTTTAGCGGATTTCATTACCGTTTGTATGCGCTTTGAAAAATTTTCTTTCATAATACTTCTAATCTAGTTTGTTTTCAAATATTGATTTGTCGCAAGGGTTTCATTTTCCAATATTAGTTGAATGTTCCCCACCTTGGCAACATCGGGATTATGGGTTGTGACCAAAATACATTGATCAAAATCTTCTCTGATACGGTTTAAATATTGAATTAATTTTTCTGCATTTTGCGTATCCAAATTTCCTGTTGGCTCATCGGCAAGTAGCAGCGCAGGTTTGTTGATGAGTGCACGGCACAAAGCCACTCGCTGTCGTTCGCCGCCTGACAACTGTGATGGGTAATGATTTCTTCGTTCTACTAATCCAAAATATTCCAAAAGTTCCTCAGCCCGATCTGTCTGGTGTGTACCATTGATTCTTGCGGGAATCAATATGTTTTCTTCGGCGGTAAATTCTGGCAATAAATGATGAAACTGAAATACAAAGCCAATGTGATCATTTCGAAAACGGGATATCTTCAAATCAGAAAATTCTGATACATTTTCGCCATTAATCTTCAGACTACCTGAGTCCGGTCTATCCAAAGTACCTATAATATTTAATAGGGTTGATTTTCCACACCCCGATGGACCCATGACAGTTACAAAATCTCCTTTTGTAATATCCAGATCAATCCCATTTAAAACTGGCACTTCTTTTTTACCAATTTTGTAAGCTTTAACGAGTTTGTTTGCTGTAAGAATAGGCATCTTATTTTTCCAAAAATAGTGCATGAATTGGGTCAATATAACGGAGTCGCCTTGCTGCCAATTTTGAAGCTGCCCAAACAGCTATAGTCGCTATACTAATAATGGTAATTACAGCAGATGATGTTAACTGAACAGGTAGGATTGGAGTTAAATAAATATCAGCTGGTAATGTGATGGGTTGAAATATTGTCTGAATAGTCACGATAAGCGTCCCCAGCAAGAATCCCCCAATTGCCCCTGAACCTCCTATAAGGATTCCCTGGCGAAAAATTATCTGTTCTATGTTGATTTTATCGACTCCCATAGCACGCAAAATTCCTAATTCATTGGCTTTTTGAGAAGAAACAAGGATTAAGGTGGTAGCCAAGTTAAAGGCAGCTACCAGAATGATTAAACTTAAAATAAGAATGGCTCCAATTCTTTCCATTTGCATTGCACTGAACAACGATGCATGCATCTCAGACCATGTTTCAACACCCAATGTGGGGTACTCTGATAGAATTTCTGATTTTACCTCAGCGGCCAACGTAAAGTCAGTTAATCGAGCATCGTAACCGTCATAACCATCTTTCCTTGAGAATAATTGGAACCCCGTTTTCATAGAAATGAAGGCATAATCATCATCGAACTGCAATACATCCGCAGAAAATATCCCGGCTATAGTAGCATTAATAATTTTTGGCACACCGAACGGACCGGGAACATCAACGGGACTTAGCAATGTAATTTTGTCACCTTCCATGGCATTTAATCTAATCGCCAGTGTTTTCCCAATAAAGATTTTAGGCTCGTCTTTATATAAAAATGTGTTTCGGATAGAAATCTGATAAAAGTCACCAATGGACTCCAAATCTATTGCCTTAAATGTGACAAGTCGTAGATTATTGTCGCTACTTTTAATTAAACCTTTTCGCTCCAGATAGGGCTGTAATAATCGTATCTTTTGATCACGCTTAATGTTATCTGTCTGCACCGGGGTTAATTCACCAGATATCCGTAAGTCACTTTCAAATCCAATAATTTTTTCGATGACACTTGATTCAAACCCCTGCAGAACGGAAACTGCTACTACGAGCGCAAAACTTCCAATAGCCATTCCTAATATTGCTATCCAACCTGTCACCCTGCTGGTAACGGCACCTTTACCTCCTAAAGCAAACCGTCGCGCAATGAAATTGGTGAATCTCATTCGTATCTTACTGCTGTTGCTGCTTCAATTGTACTCGCTCTTACAGCTGGTAGGATTGACGCCAGAGACGATACTACAATCCCGGCAATGATATGCCCCATAATCAACCAAAACGTAAAATGGAACGGTACACGATCCATGAAATACACATCCTCCGGGATAGATAAGATATTCCACTGTCCCTGAATCCAGGCTATGAGGAATGCCATTACCACTCCCGACAAAGTTCCTAGAAAACCGATTACAATTCCATCAAGTGTGAAGACTTCGAGAATCGATTTCTTGGGGAATCCCATGGATTTTAAAACACCTATTGTGCGGATTTTTTCAATGACTATCATAGTCAATGCAGCAACAATATTGACTACACCAACCATGGTAATTAAACCAAAAAATATCAATATCGGTATTTTTTGGGTAGCCATCCATTGAAATAGAATATTGTGCTTTTCTTTCCATGACTGAACATAGTAGGGGTAGGGTAAACCATTCTCCAATTGTTGATAAATATTTCCCATCTGGTTTGTCTTGTGCAGTACAATTTTCCTTCCGGATATTTGATTTTCCATCTGAAACAACTTTTGTGCCTCGGACAACTCGATATAAGCAACGGTTTTATCGTATTCAAATAATCCGGAGTGAAAAATATCTAGTACGGTAAATACCTGCATTTTCTGATCAAAAATTGATTTCCCCACTGATTCCAAGGGGAAAATCACAACCTTATCCCCTTTTTGCAGATGTAGGGCCTGGGCAAGACGATCACCAGGAATTATCCAACTGGTTGTGGAAAATTGTGGGATTGAGTCAAGCAAGGGCTTTAAAGTTGAAATTTTAGATTGTGGTAAAGCATCAATTAACACACCTTCCGCCTGCCTGCCCTTACGTATCAATGCTGATTTTTGAATGTATTCAATGGAAGTGTAATTCCGGCTTTGTGCCGCAAGTACAGAATCCACCAGGATATCATCTTCTGCGAGAGGTGCATCCAGAAAATGTTCGATTCGTATATGACCATCGAATCTGGCGATCTTATTTGACAGTGTATTTTCGAATCCCTGTAGAATACTGAAGGTAAGTAATAATGCTGCAATCCCAACCGCCAAACCAATGATAGCCAGGAGACTGGCAAGGGATGAAAAACCACCTCTGGCTGGCGATCGAATAATTCTAAAAGCTAGTTGTGGTACCAGTTTCATTTTCTATCCATCTGGGACCAGAAATTCCATACGTTTAACAATGCTAGTCCACGGATCGTAAAGCAGGGAATAATATGACATCCTTAATCCAGCGGTTTTCAGTAAGAAGCATGACCAATCGATCAACTCCAATCCCAACACCACCAGTTGGGGGCATCCCGCATTCCATAGCCTGTAAAAAATGTTCATCAACTGGATGGGCTTCATCTTCACCGTCCGCCATAAGCCGCTCTTGATTCTGAAAACGTTCTCTCTGATCAATTGGGTCATTTAACTCACTAAATGCATTGGCAAATTCTGCTCCACCAATAAACAGCTCAAATCGTTCTACCAATCCATTATCTCCATTGCGATGGGCTTTTGCCAATGGTGATATCTCCTTGGGATAGTCAATAACAAAGGTGGGTTGAATTAAATTTGGTTCAACCAACCGACGCATTAATTCATCAAGTAGGCGACCGTAATTCATTTGATCCGGTATGGCAAGTTGATGTTTTTTACAAAGTGCGACCAAATCATCCTCACTGGCATTGGTAACATCTTGCCCTGTAGCTTCCTGCAAAAGTTCAAGGATGGGTTTTTTTGCAAATGGTTTTGAAATATCAATATCCATATCACCCCAGTGTACCTGAAGCTTGCTCAGGTATTGTGCTGTAGAACGGATCATGTTTTCGACCAGCTCCATCATAGAAAACACATCACCGTATGCTTCATAAAACTCAAGCATTGTGAATTCAGGATTGTGGTTCCGATCTATACCTTCATTTCGAAAATCCTTGGAAATCTCGTATACCTTGTCAAAACCACCAATTATTAATCGTTTTAAATACAATTCATCAGCTATTCGCAGATAAAATGTCTGTTCCAGTGACTTGTAATAGGTTTCAAAAGGCCGGGCATTGGCACCTCCGTATAACGGTTGCAGCACTGGTGTTTCCACCTCCAGATACCCATTGTCATCTAAGAAATGTCGTAAATGTGCTATAATTTTTGCTCGATCCACAAACGTTTGTCTTACATCAGGATTAACAATTAAATCAAGATGACGATTGCGATACCGCAGTTCTTTGTCACTGAATGCATCGAATGTTTCACCATCCTTTTCCTTGACAATTGGGAGCGGACGGATGCTCTTCGCCAGAACACTAATGCTGGTGGCGTGGATTGATATTTCATCCGTTTTGGTTTTAAACACATACCCTTCTATACCTATGAAATCTCCAATATCAAGTAATTTGAAATGGGCATACGTATCCTCACCTATGTCATCCTTTCTAACATACGATTGAATCCTGCCTTTGGTATCTTGAACGTGACAAAAAGAGGCTTTGCCCATTTTTCTCAAGGACATTATACGACCAGCAATTCGGACTGTTTTACCCTCTAAAGCGTCATAGGATTCCAGAATATTCTGACTATAGTGGGTAGGCAAATATGTATGTGGATAAGGATTTACGCCCGAATCACGAAGAGTCTGAAGTTTCTCGATTCTAGCGTCAATAATCTGTTGTAAACTGCTGTGTTGTTCGCTCATAAGATAATTATACCTGAATTTGTGATACCAGATAGGCTCTGATAAAGTTGTCAATTTTTCCGTCCATAACGGCTTGAATATTTCCGGTTTCCTCACCGGTTCGATGGTCTTTTACCATGTTGTAAGGATGGAACACATAGGATCTAATCTGGCTACCCCAGGCGATATCCATCTTCGAATCTTCCAATTCTTTGACCGCTGCTTTTTCTTTTTCCTTTTCCAATTTTAATAACCGCGCCTTCAATACCTTCATCGCTTGTGACTTATTTTTGTGTTGGGATCTTTCATTTTGGCATTGTACCACTATACCAGAAGGTAGGTGTGTAATCCGGATGGCGGAATCCGTTTTATTTACGTGCTGTCCTCCGGCGCCACTGGCACGGTACGTATCGATGCGTAGATCATTTGGGTCAATCTCGATTTCCACTTCCTCATCTGCTGCAGGATAAACAAATACGGATGCGAAGGATGTATGTCTTCTGCTATTTGAATCAAAGGGTGAAATACGTACCAATCGATGCACGCCCGCTTCTGCTTTAAGTAAGCCGTAAGCATGGTCACCCCCTACCTCTATGGTTACGTCTTTTAATCCCGCTTCATCCCCTGGTTGAAAGTCCAATACAGTACTTGAAAATCCTTTTTGTTCAATCCACCGTGAGTACAATCTAAATAGCATTTCCGCCCAGTCCTGACTTTCTGTACCTCCAGCGCCTGGATGAATAGTCAAAATGGCATCCTGCATATCCTCGGCATTCCCTAAAGTGAGTCGCATTTCTACATCCTGAATAATTTCCTTATACTGGGTAAACTCAGTCTCTACCTCGGATGTATCAGCTTCCCCAGCATCTGCGAATTCAAGCAGAACCTCCACATCTCCATGCCGTCGCTCCAAGTCGTGCCATAATTGAATTTCTTTTTCGAGGTGGGAGATTTTTTTTAATATACCCGAAGCCTTCTGGTTATCGTCCCAGAAATTCGGTGCCAGGGATTTATTTCTCAGGTTATCGAGAGATTTTTCCTTTTCCGATAGGTCAAAGATACCCCCGAAGTTCCAGATATTTTTGCTCGGCGGTATTGAATTGGTCTTTTATTTCTGATAAATCCATATTCAAATTTAGGACGATACTGGTTAAAGATTATTATTGAAAATCAGAAGAATTCTACGGCCATCAGCAGTGAAAACATTTATCCTATACAAGCGAGGCCATAATTGCTATACCCAAAATCATAAATGCCAATTGTGCAATTGATTTTCTGATTTCATCATGGTGGTGCAGTTCGGGAATCAAGTCCGATCCTGCGATATAAATAAATCCACCTGCTGTTACCGGTAGCAAAGCCTGAACAATGTTTGAAGCACTGGACCCAATCATCAGCGCAAGGAAGGCCCCTACAACGGCGCTTAAACCTGTCAGTAAATTGTAGACTAGAGCACGTTTTACGGACAATCCTCCGTGAATCAAGACACCAAAATCCCCTATTTCCTGTGGTAATTCATGCAACCCAACGGCGATGGTAGTAGCAATACCAACTTGAATATCTGCCTGATATGCCACAGCAATAATGACACCATCAATAAAATTATGGAAGGTGTCCCCAACCAAATTCATAGGAACCAGATGATCGGAGTGTTCTTCACAGTCAACATCATGGCAGTGTCTCCAACGTACAAATTTTTCTAATATAAAGAACAACAGTATCCCCGCCAAAATGTACAAAGGCGTCCATAGAGGGTCGAAGACTGTGGAGGAAAATATTTCAGGCAGCAGATGTATGAATGCCCCTCCGAAGAGACTTCCAACTGCAAAACTTACCAGCAAATGCATGATACGGTTGAGTTTATCTTTGGAAATAGAAAGTGTAAATACACCGATAAGCGAAAGCAGGCTAACGCCGATTACGGAAAGTAACGTATATGCCCAAACATTCATAAGCGAAATTCTATGGACTACTGAAATAAATCAAACTGATTTATTATATTTAATTGGCAGCATAAAATTTTATTCAACTTCAAAAAAACCCCAATCAGATTCGCCGCTGGCTTCATCCCGGTTGGTCTGGTTATCGACTTCACTAATGGCTTTTACTTTCCACCGGTAGTTTCCCGAACTTGGATACGATGTACTTCCCCAAGCTAAGATAACATTCTCAGGTTGTAGTGTGCTATTTGATGGGAAATAGGAAAACACAATGGGTTCTGTATTCTCATACCCATACCATTGGTTGAACATGCGACAAATCCAATAATGTTGGTAGATGCCATCATTCAACTTTTCAATTCTCAATACATACTCTGAAGAATATATGTATGCATCAGCCCGATCCATCCATTCAAGGGTCAGTAAACTATCCACACTCTCGTCAATGGGATGTTCTATCCTGGGACTTCGGAGCAACATATATGAAATTGTATCCGACGGAGAACTGGCATTATCAGCATTGTCATATGCCCTTATAAAATAGAAATACTGGATATATGTATTAACATTTTCGTCAAAAAATTGTGTGTCAATAGAAGTGGATTGGATAAGGTCAATGGAAACTAACTCTTCGAAGCCATTCTCAATCGTGGTATCTGCACGAAAAATTGTATAGCCTGCCAAATCAGATTCATAATTCGGATGCCACATCAGCACGATTCGATCACGACTGGCAGCGTCAATTCCTATTTCGATTTCTGATTCCGGTAAAGATTTTTCAACCCAACTCGGTCTTTCCGGAGGATCTGGGTCCTCCATTACATTCGGACATCCAATAACAAATAGAACAGAAAACAACAATGAGTGAATTTTCAGCTTACATCTCAAACTCAGCTCCAATTCTGTGAATAAGTCCCAGGTCATGGTTAGAAAATCCATAACTAATGCTGCCGGGGAAAAGTAAACCGTCAAAATTAATTTGCAGATTTCCCTGTATGAATCCTGCTCTAACGCCTGTTTGAATCATGATCCTGGAATTATATATCGCTTCAATACCAATATTTTTATCACCTTTATACAATGAATTCTTTTGTTGATAAAAACGAAGTTCTGCATGCAGGGATTGTATTGGCTGCCTGTAATTCCAACCCCATAGTATGTGTTGAGGTATGAGTTCCTGCCGGTCTGAATTCCAGTATAATCGTGTTCCCAGCAGGTGTTTCCCTGTAATGCCAAAGGCAAGATCGCCCATCCACTCATTAAAAAATATTTTATTTAGATTGGTAATCATCATCATCCCAAAATCTGTCCCAATCCCACTGCCCTGAATCGTATATAGATTTTTATTTATTACGTGGAGATTAGCTCCAACCGGAATTCGAATGGGTATCGTTTCTAATTGCCATCCAAGGTCCAAAGTCACCTTGTATTCCTTTGCCAAGGAAAATGTTATCGATGTCTCTAAGTCTGTAAACGTGTCAAATCCTCTGGATACCAATGCACGAATTGAATCTCTTCGAGTTTCCAGGTCAAGAATACCGCGTAAGTCAGGACGTTCGGGAATATTATCTATAAACACTCCCAATCCCTGAACTGCCCAGTAGTAGGAGGATCCTTTCTTTGAAAACCCTGCAGCTAGATATTCAGCCATCCCAAACTGATTTATAAATAGCACATTGACCCGGGTAGAATTATCAGAACCCAGTGATGCAGGATTGGATAGATAGGATGGACTGTAACCGAAGTCAGCAACTACCGCTTGCGCCAGACCGGTCATTCTGGCCGAGGTACCCATGGACTGGAATCCATCACCAAATCCTTGCTGCCCAAATACAATGGATAAATACAATAAGCTAATGTGAAACACACTTTTCATCGGGCTTTTGCGATTTTTCCTTTACGTTCAATTTTGGTTTTACCCTTGGTTGCAACCATGCGGTAGAAATAGACACCATTACTTACAAAATCACCCTCGTCCGTTTTTCCATTCCAGATAAGTTCATGAAATGCACCGGTTCGCAAGTCAAGATTGGTAAGCGCGGATGACTCATCAAAATGGCAAATTCGTCGACCATCAACGGTGTAAATCTCCATAGTAAAATCATCTACCGTTTCCGTTAATTCGTATGCGAATCTGGTTTGATCAATGAACGGATTTGGGAAATTCCCATAGTCTATTAATTCAAGTTTGGATTTTACGATAAATGACAGATTTAATGTATCTGATGCAATACCAGCAAGATCATGAACAACAAGGGACATTTCGTTATCCGACTCGGATAGTGTTGGTTGGAATAGAAAGCTTAATCTTCCTTCCTTGAGTGTCTTTTGTCTTATGATTTCATCTTGCTGAAGCTGGTCATCAATCCATATTTGAATTTGTTCCGACCTGGGATCAACCCCAATATTGTCCGTTGCAAACACAGATATTGTCGGGGTGGCGTTGACATAGCCATTCTGCATGAATTGTTGGCCATTTATTGCCACTTCGATGGTCGGTTTACTGTTGTCAGTTATTCTGAAAAGACCAAACATAGCTGGTGAATGGTAGTAAAATTCTAATAGTGAATCTGATATTGCAGAATTCCAGGGATACCAAAATTCGTAAGTAGCATCCCATATAAACAGGTGGCTATTATTGGGAATAGAATCAAGCTGCCAACGTAGTATGTATTCTGTATCGCTTATTCCAGAAATATCAATCCCCGAATCATAAGCGATGTGGAGACCGGTCTGTGTTGGGAACGAACTTCCATCAAGAATTTCAGCATGTATTACAGTCGGTTTGCTGGCGACTCCAGGTGCCACATTGATTTCAACATTACCAAGTCGTACATCGGAATGGGTAGTATAATTTTCTGTTGTTCCAATGTCAGGGAGAATTTGAAATTTATCGGCAACGATTAATTTCACAAGCGTATCATTTGACGTGTTTGATAAAGAATCTTCCATGGTACAAACCACCCTTAACTCGTGGTCATCACCTGAGGTAATAATCGTCGGTATTTTGATGGCCACGGATGCAACGGTAGGAAATTCTATTTTTCTATCAAGGAGTAGAAGTAAACTATCATTGAGCATCTCATGGACGGTAATGTTCGCTTCGCAGGGAAACGCTTCTGCTGATCTATCAACTGAGATATTTAAATAGGTGCTATCATTTCCTGCATATTCTATATCTGCCGGGTATACATCAATCACCGGTTTTACCTGTATTTCCTTTGTAGTACTCCATGTTTGGCTTTGTTGATTGTCTACTGCTTTTATATTCAGGAAATGTATGGATCCAGGTGTAGTGAAGTGAATAGGATTAATTAATTGAAACGTGTCATTTTGTGTCTGTTGAAATTCATCGATTTGTTCTCCGGATTCCCATAATGTCAAACTGGAAATACCATCACGGTCAGATGCACAAACATCGATGCTAATGGATTCATTCGCCCCAGGAAATTCCGGTTGTATCCTGCACCATTGGACTGAACTTCCGGAAATGTAAATTGGTTGTGTTTTTATTTTCCAAAACCCATCGTGTTTACCCTTTATTGATAGTGTATATGAACCTGCACCTAAGGTATCAGGAATATGTATGGTATTATCAACCACGTTTATTGGGTATTTGCTATAGGATTGGAACCTATCATCAAAAAGCTGATAGTGTAAGGAATCACTTGTGGAACCAAGAATTATAGTTTCTCCCGGTTCAGGATCATTAATATTTGTATCAACTGGCAATAATGGTGGTTTGTATGGAACAAAAGCTGGATCGCCAGAAAGATTAAATTGAAATAATTGGGTTATTTTTAAACTGGGAAACGATGTATTTGTGCTAGAGTAGATAATTTTACCTTCCGTAATAATATCACCAATGGGTTTCTCAGTACTTGTGAACAATCGTTGATGAATTGGTTCCAAAAGTAAATAATCATTTATAATCCAACCCAATCCGGCGCTACCAAACCAGCCCATCACGCCACCATCCCCTTTGCTTAAGAGTCTTCGCCCCAATGCATTTGGATTAGTGACATCGCCGGAAAAACAGGTCATACTCGTGACAAAGGGGTATTTCCCAGTATTTTCAATGAGCGGAATATCAGAAATTGTAAGCAAAGAACGGTCAGCCCATACAGCACCACCCCCATGGCCAAGGAAATTGATATAAGAAACACCGCGGTTGATATAGTTTATCAGGCTGTCGGTTGTTCCAAAATATGGTCCACCTTCCGAATATTTATCAATATAAAGTCGAATTGGATTAAAGCCATTACTTACTTCTCGAGCAATGAGTGATTCCGATTGTTCTTTAAACGTATCTTCGTATCCTCCAATATTGATAACATTTGATTTCCAGTTTGGACTATTTCCATTAAGCGCAGAGAGTGTTTTATCAACCAATACGCTGCATTCATCCTTTGAGCTAACTGAAAATCGCCCGATTGAAAATTCGGGTATATAATCGTCACAGCTAATTAAAGTGTACCAGAAATCTGAACTGGTTGCACCCCAATTTACCGTCTGTATTCGCATCGCTGGTATAAACCGCTGGTTTGAATGTGAAACACCGCCCCAGCCAAACCATTTTCCCCACATCCCTAAAAGAACATATTTCGGTTGAATTGACCAGGAGTTATATGCCCACCGGAAGAATTCTTTAAGAGCATATGGACTAACAATTCCACCGGAAAAATAGCGATAGACGTGATCTGCATTTACCATGGTTGCATTATGGTATTCCGCCAATGGCAATAAAATTGTCTCAAATGAATCAGGTAGAACAATAATATATTCCGATTCAGGGATGTCGTCCAGGGCAGGTAGTGGATCGACAAGCTTAAATTTCTTAATTGGACGAAGAGTTTCCTCAGTAAAACCTGCGTAGCGATTAGACTGGCCATCAATAAAATCCTGCACCACAGCCGTATACCCACCATGTTGCACATTCCATGTAACAGTAAAATCACGTAACCTGGATTCAGAGCCTTTAAAAATGAAGATATTGGGTGTTGAGAATCCATCAATTTCAAATTGTGTTACAGCAGATACTGCTCCATCGCGTGCGAATTCGATATGGTCATTATTCACTTTAAAATATTTTTGATACTGCAGCTGAAACCAATTCAAATAGACTTGATTAAAATCAGCTTCCCCTTCTGTACTTTCCTGATTTAGGATGGTGAGAACATTATTGCCATCAGATAAATATTCCTGTGAAAAAGTCGACTGGATATCATATGAGTTTTGGTCCAGCCAAGCGCCTGACGTTACCAGATGATCATTAATCAGAATTTGTACTGTGTGGGTACCCAAGGTAGTGCCTTGAAGATTTACCAGCAAGGTTGCCATACTATTGTCGGAATTCCAGGGATGGGGTGCAACAAACTCAAAAGACTTAATTGTTCCAGCATCAATTGCCGGATTCATAAAAAAATGATCAAAACTGTCCCATTGCTCATGCACATGCATTTTGCCCAGCCGGGCAAAATACTCATCTTTCTCAATAAATATCGATCCCAGGTATGTCTCAGGGAGGTGTATTTCATCCTGTGGCAGACCCGGATAGGCGCTCTCTTCTAAATACCTCAGTCCTGATAATCCTCCCCATGTCAACCAGTATACATTTTCGTTGGTATAAAAATTGTTTCTGTAAGGCGCATTATCAGGAGCCTGAGCCGGTAATCCATGAAAAATTATTTTGTCCCCACTGTCGAATGAATGATCTGATTCACCCTTCACAAATATTGGTATTTGATCCCGATCGTGCCAGAGTTGAAACGTGGTTGGATCCATGTCTACTGATAGGGTACTGTCAATGAAATCGCCATAATCAAATGTGTACCACGCCGAGGTGTCGACAGTGATTTGTAGTAAATTGTTTGAAAATTGATAATCCGGGATGTCCGGAGTAGCAAATGTACGATTATTTCTCAGTTCACGATTGAGTTGTGAAAATCCAAATTTCGAAAGAAAATGCGGTTGGCTTATTCCCACACCCTGATTCCATGCCAGGTGGATGGTGATTTTCTTTATTATTTGTGTTTCATTTTCACTGAGAATTACTGGATGAATTTTGATAACGGTTGTATGATGCCCTTTAATAATTGGCCCAGACATAGTTGATACAGGTTGATTTGGTGGTAATGACTCGATCGATTCCACCTCTTGTTCTTGATCCAACCCGATTGATCGGTCAACAATGGGAAGATTGTTGACCGGAAACATGATCGATCTGATATCATTAAAATACCAACTGGCATCCACATTTTCGGGAGTACCTATTATGATATCCTGGAATACTGGAAACCCAAACAAATCTTTTTGTAGCTCAGGAATTGTTTTGATTGTGAAATTCTCACCGATGAAAACAGAATCCAATGAGAATTCTAAAACTATTCCCGATTGATTTGAAGAAAGGATCGTGAGTGGCTGCGATTGTGTATTTGTTACTAAACAAATCTGCACAATAATCAAAACCAGAAATACATTCGGTGACCGGCAATTTTTGCTCATACCAACTTCGAACGGTTAAATTAAATCAAAGATTCTTTATGATTTACCAGAAAGAATGGGTTTTAAAATTTAAGGAAGAGAATCATCAATTGTCCTTTTGCGGTTTACTTTGCCACTAGATGTTCGATAAAAAGCCTCACAGATGAAAATTGATTTTGGTTTTTCATATTTACCAAGTTTATCGATCCCCACTTTTAAACGTTCTTCCGATTTTACTTTTCCCTCAATAAATAATCCCACTTTTTGTCCTAATTCGTTGTCGGGGATTCCTGCAATAAAAAATGAGACTTCCATATAGGGCGTTAATTTTTTTTCTATCTGCTCTGGGAATAATTTTAATCCTCCTGAATTTATTACATTGTCTAACCTGCCCTTCCACTTAAAACGATCCGGCGGTTTAAACTCAATCACATCATTAGTGGCTATCAGATTTTCCGGAAACCAATCGGCTACTACCTTCAAACAATTACGACGGTCAGTCCCTATAGAAACACCTGGTATGGTTTGAAACCATTCGGATCGAAAATCGCTAAAAAGTGGTCTTACGGCAAAATGTGTGAGGGTTTCAGTCATTCCAAAGGTTTCATAGGATTTACAGGATGATTCTTGCAACTTTTCTTCGAGAACAGGGGACACTGGAGCCCCACCGATCAGAAGTGTTCTAACCATCTCCAACTTGTCGCGAGATTCATCCAGGGCACGGTTGACTTGAAGCGGAACCATGGCGGCGAAATCGACTCTTGAATCCAAATTCTTTACTGGGTTTCCTTGCGGAGCCTGAAGCATTAAATCCCAGTGATTAACCAACGATCTCACTATCATCATTTTTCCCGCAATATAATCAACCGATAAACATAGCAATGATTTCATTCCAGGCAATATCCCAAATTGGTTGGCCGTTATTTCAGCGGATTTTATTATATTCGATTTTGGTACCGATAACGATTTGCGCTTTCCAGTTGTACCGGACGTTGAAATTGTGATCGTGTCATTATTGTTTAACCATTCTAATACAAATCTGAATACCTTCTTCTTCCATTCATCCTCATCGAAGACCAGTCGTTTTTCACAATACCCAATCAACTCAGTTGTCGTGTATGATATTCCATCAATTGTGTACCGAGTTGGCATTACAATCGAATCCACGTTTTATTCTGGTTATATCTAAGTTTGCCATTCGCAATTTCTAGCGGCGATTCCAAATTATTGGAGTACAGTTGTCCGGTACCTAATCCTTGAGGGATGGTAGGTTTGAATGAAGCGGTCCATTGTGCGATGGCATTAAGTCCAATATTTGATTCAAGTGCTGAAGTAGCCCACCAACCAATGCCCATTGAGTCTGCTATGGATATCCACTCTTCGGCACCGCTAAAACCACCAACCAGTGATGGTTTGAGAATAATGTACTGTGGTTGAATATTTTCAAGCAGACTACGCTTATCATCAACGGTTTGATGAGGGATTAATTCTTCGTCAAGCGCAATTGGAATTGGTGAATCTTTACACAATTTTTTTAAATCTGCTGTTTGTCCCACAGCGATGGGCTGTTCTATGGAATGAATATTATATTGGGATAATTCAGCTAAATATTCCGAAGTTTTATCAGCCGGGAAAGCTCCGTTGGCATCCAATCGCAGTTCGATTGATTGATCATATGTAGATCTGATATACGTTAATAATTGTAATTCATCATCAAATTTCAGTGAACCGACTTTTAGTTTAATTACGGTAAAACCTGATTCAATTTTTTCATCAATCTGTAATTTCATGCTATCAAACGATCCCATCCAAATGAGTCCATTTATTGCCAGCGCCTGTCGTCCAGTAACGAAATCATTGTCGTACAATATACCTTTTCCACCTTGTGTAAAATCCAAATGAGCCATTTCAACAGCAAATTTTATAGCAGGGAATTCCAGGTAAATTTTATTGGAAATTGTTTTTTGGTTTTCTATTAAAAAACAAACCTCTGCTAGTGTTTTCTCAACTCGCTCTGTTGGATCAAGACTTAATCCCGGTAAGGGGGCGCATTCACCTATACCTGCAATTCCGTTATCAAAAATAGTTAAAAACCACGCATCTCGGTATGACATGGTATTTCGGGAAGTTTTTACTGGATTTACAAACTGTAACCGGTGTTTTCGCCACGTGGCACGCATAATTACAACGTCAGACCAATCCAAAATAGAATACTTAATACAAACGTTGATAATGCCAATATTTTTAGCTGTGAATCCAGTTCTTCATCCTTTTCCGTCTTTATAGTTGCAATGCTGCTATTTAGGATTGGCGGAAATATTACCAAATACACAAAGCGATACGCTGAATCACAAAATTCCCATGAGTACCACAACAGTGTTAAAAAAGACAGTAAAATAAGTAACAAATGATATTTTCTCGCATTTTTTCGACCCAGCATGACTGCCACTGTACGCTTTCCGTGCTTTTCATCCGCAATTAAATCACGCATGTTGTTAATATTTAAAACGCCCACACTTAACAGGCCTATGCCCATTGATGGCAGAAATATTTCAATAGGAAGCTGGTTCATATGGAGGAAAAAGGTCCCTGCCACCCCGATAAGACCGAAAAATATTAATACTGCAATGTCACCAAATCCGGCGTAACCATAGGGATTTGATCCCATTGTATACTTCATCGCCGAAATGATGGCACTGATTCCCAAAATAGCGATGATTAGACCGGATGAAGCAAGATGGTTCCCTACTCCCATAATGATGAGTGGTACACCAAATAGGGACGATAATAAAATGAAAAGAACAATAGCCCATCTCATTTGTTCATAACTGATTTCACCTTGTTGCATGGTCCGCTTTGGTCCAATCCGGTCTTCATTGTCCAATCCATGTTGGGTATCACCAAAATCATTGGCAAGATTTGCTAAAATCTGAAGCGACAAGGTTGTTAAAAGCGCCAGTACAAATATTTCCCAGCGGAAGCGTCCATAATAATCCGCAAGTCCACTCCCCACAACGACGGAAGAAAACGCAAGTGGCAATGTTCTTAAACGAAAAGCCGAAATCCAATGTGAGAGCACGTGTCAACCTACGGAAACTTGGGATATTTCTTGAAATCAGGGTCTCTTTTTTCCAGAAAAGCGTCTTTTCCTTCTTTGGCTTCTTCACTTAAATAATAAAGGAGCGTCGCATTCCCTGCCAGTTCCTGTAATCCTGCTTGGCCGTCCAGCTCTGCATTAAATGCGGATTTTAACATTCTGATTGCCAGCGGTGATCGCTTCTGAATTTTCTGGCACCATTCCATCGTAGTTGATTCTAAATCTTCCAGCGCTACGACCTTGTTCACCAATCCCATTTGAAGTGCTTCTTCTGCATTATACTGATCGCAAAGATACCAGATTTCGCGTGCCTTTTTTTGGCCAACAATGCGTGCCAGATATGATGCGCCAAACCCACCGTCAAATGAACCTACTTTCGGTCCAGTTTGACCGAAACGAGCATTATCGGCAGCTATGGTTAAATCGCAAACAACATGGAGAACGTGCCCGCCGCCGATTGCCCAACCGGCTACCATTGCTATGACCGGTTTTGGAATGGATCTGATTAATTTTTGTAAATCCAATACATTTAATCGTGGTACATGATCGTCCCCAATATAACCACCATGCCCACGCACACTTTGATCGCCGCCACTGCAAAAGGCTGCTCCTCCTTCACCAGTAATAATGATCACATCCACTTCCGCATGTTCCCGACAGTATTCCATGGCATTTATCATCTCTTTTATCGTTAGCGGCGTAAATGCATTATGAACCTGCGGACGATTAATGCTGATTTTTGCTACCCCATTGTAATGGGTAAATACTATTTCCTGATATTCTTTTATAGGTTTCCAGTTAATAGATGGCTTCATAGCTATCCTACAGTTAATTGCTTAAAAACTTTCACATTATCATCAATAGAAATCTCAATTTCCATTAGCTTGGACTGATAATCCGGATCAAAAAAAAGAGTCAATTCTTTGCGAAATTGTTCCATAGAATCGACAAAAGTGTATGACAGATTAAAGTCAGCCGCAATATTTTTACCAGATAGAGAATGTTTGGTTACGAAATATTCATCGCATTCAGGCAGTTGCTTCGGACCATCAATAAGTTTAAAAATGCCACCGCCATGATTGTTAAGTAAAATGATTCTCAAGTTTTTCGGAATCTCATTATGCCAGAAGGCATTTCTATCATAGAAAAATGACATGTCTCCTATGAGTACAGTATGCAATGACTCGTTGGTCATGGCATGCCCCATGGCGGTACTCATTACACCATCAATCCCTGATGTTCCTCTATTACAATACACTGAAATATCATTCGAAATTCCAATCATGTTCACCCATCGAATTGGCATACTGTTTCCAACATGCAATACGCTGTGTTCTGGTAAATTCTTCAGAACATTCTTGGTCACGACAAATTCATCTAAACATGCAAAGTTTTGCCTTAACATGATGGCATCAGCATGATGTTCTGCTTTATCCCAAATGGACCGGTAGTTGATATCACTTGACTCCACTTGAACCTTTTTAAAAAACTGGGACGGTGCAAAATCAATTGTTGTATTTACTGACTGAAATACATCCGCAACTTCACCGCCCTCTTGTATATGCCAGTGATTATCCACTTTCCATCGGCGTACCACACTTTTGAGCGCTTTGGAAATTATAGCTTCGCCAAATGTAATTATTATATCTGGTTTGAGGTTATTATAGTCATTTTCATTGTATCCTCGAAAGATCAGATCATGATGTCGAATACCATTTTTTAGCAAATGCAGATTGCTGTGAGACTCCACTATAACTACAATGTTCGTACAGGTTGAAAATTTTTCTAATGCATGATAGAGTTCTGAATCAGGTTGTAACTGACCTGCAATCATCAGGATTTTTTTGGCGGGTAATGACGGAATATTGCTTATTGGCTGATTTTTTTTATGGGGGACAGAAACATCCGGAATGTGATGCTCAATTTTTCTCCCCTTAATTCCTGGGATGTCGCCATAAAACGGTTCATGAATTGGCACATTAATATGTATCGGTCCAGGAACGGGAACAATCGCTTTATTGAGCTCATGTACAAATTTCTCAAGCACTATTTTTTCAGAACCATCACTACCAATTTCAGCAAATAGATTGCAAAAAGACTTTACGTGATTCCCATATAAATTTTCTTGATGAATGGTTTGTCCATCACCCTGATCAATCCATTCAGGTGGTCTGTCCGCTGTTATAACTATCAGTGGAACATGTTGGTAAAATGCTTCCACTACTGCCGGGGCATAATTCACGGCAGCCGTCCCTGATGTACACAAAAGAATTACTGGTGACTTACAACTCTGGGAAATCCCCAATGCAATGTAACCTGCAGATCTTTCATCCGCCACGATATGCTTTTTAATACCTTTTTCCCTAGCAAAAGCTACCGTTAATGGAGCCGACCGAGATCCGGGAGATACCACGGCATGCCCTATACCCCCTTCTGTACATAAATGAGCAAGATATTGGTAATATTTAAATTGCATTCTGGTTCAGACACTGCAGAAGTGTGGCACATTTTAATTCTGTTTCCAGCCATTCTTTCTCAGGGTCGGAATCATCCGTGATTCCATTTCCTGCATAGATAACTGCCTCAGTATCGAATAACTGCATCGTTCTCAAATTTACATTCAGACTTGTTAACCCATGAATATTTACGGGACCAATGAAGCCACTGTACAGGCTTCGCTGAAACGACTCTTCTTTTAGTATAAATTCATGTGCTGATTTCTTTGGCATCCCACAAACAGCAGAGGTGGGATGAAGGAGATACATCATTTTTGTCCCCACATTATCAATCTCCACTTTGTCCAGTTTAACCGAATAATTTGTCCTCAGATGCATTACATTCCCAGCGATAGCTGTTTGGGGACCGGTCTCCACGAATTCCCGCAATCGAATTTTCTTAAATTGATTGATTATAAATCGACTGACCATCGCCTGTTCCTGAATTTCTTTTTGTGTCCAGGCTGCCACAGCAGGGTCTCTGGAATCATTCACCTTTTGTGTTCCGGCCAGTGCAATTGTCCTAAAAACATTGTTTTTATCAATTTCCAAAAGGATTTCCGGACTGGCACCAATCCAGGTACCATACTGCGGGTCTGATATACAAGATACAAAGGCATCGGGATATGCCTTAATCAAGGCACGGAAAAATTGACCGGGAGAAAAATTACTATCGATGGATGTGTGCTTGGTTCGGGCGGCTACTACTTTGTCAAATCGATGCTCTTTTATGGCACGTATACTATCCTGGACCAATTCCAGATACCGACTTTGTTCATCAGATAGAGTGCAGGGTAAATTTTTATTGATGTGCCAGCACCGATCAGAGTGCGATAAATAATTTGCTATCTTTTGATAAAATGAATTTTCAGCATTGATTTCAATTTCACCAAATAATGGAAGTGTAATCTGATATTCAGCTGGAACAAATCTTGATTGGCCGTCTTCCAATTGGTCAAAGGGATGGAGAATAAAACCAGGTTCAGAATTCTCCAGATCGAAATTATTGATGCTCTCACCCTGCCCAAATATTCCATGGATAATGGACTCAGACGGGTGTCGCCAAAACACCAGTGTTACATTATCTTTAGATGCAGCTATTAAAGACAAATTAACAATATCGTGCAGCCGAACAGGAGATGATTCATCCATAGACAGATAAAATTTATTTTGTTTTTATTACGGCAAGTGTCAACCGGGCATCGCTTACCAGATTTTGGTCTTCATTCATAATCTTTATTTCCCAAACCTGAGTATTCTTACCAAGATGGATTGGAATTGCTTCAGCAGTTACCCATCCATTGCCAACTGATTTAATATGATTTATTGTCAGTGAAAGACCAACGACATTATGTGTTTCCCGATTGATATTCAACGCTCCACCAACACTGGCGAGTGTTTCTGCCAAAGCCGCCGATGCACCACCGTGAAGCTTCCCATATGGTTGCATGGTATGCTGATTAACGGGCATCTTCGCTACAACCTTGGATTTGCTAATTTCTACAAACTCAATTCCCAGATGATTGGAAAGTGTGTTTTTACTGAAAGAATGTAGCTCTTCGATCGTGGGTAATGAATTCATTTCTTAATCACCGGATGATATAAATAATTTATCATTTAAATATCGTCTTAATTCTAATTCATCAATTCCAATTTTTACAAATCGACCATTTTCTGCCACCGCAATGTTTCGTTTCTCTTCCGAAATCACGATGACAATGGCATCCGTTTCTTCTGATAACCCAAGTGCAGCACGATGACGAGTACCCATTGATGGATCAATAGTCGTACTATCCGTAAGAGGTAATATGCACGAAGCCGCTTCAATCATTGTGTTTTGGATAATAACTGCACCATCATGCATTGGTGATGTGGGATTAAAAATCGATACGAGCAAAGGTGAGGATACTTCTGCTTTCAGGTCCATTCCCGCTTCTTTATAACTTCGTAAACCTGTTTCTCGCTGAATGACAATAAGTGCTCCCCATCGACGATCCAATATCTCTTGAACGCCTTCTACGATGGCCTCAATTGATTTGGACGATCCCACCCGAAAAATTCGCTGGAAGAATCTATGTTGTCCTACATAGATTAATAGACGACGAATTTCAGGTTGAAACAAAATGACAAATGCGACGACCCAAACAGTTTGGAACTGGTTAACCAACCAGGAGGTTGCACTAAATCCAACCGCATTGAATAGAAACGATGATATCAAAAGAATGATTAATCCAACCAACATCTGGCCTGCGCGGGTACCACGAAAGTATTGATACACTTTGAAAAATATCCAACTGACCATTACAAGGTCAAAAATATCTATCAATGTGATAGTCAGAAAGCCAATTTTAAATAAGGTCATCGATTCACTTTACCTGAAGTAATAAAATTTAGGGATATTTCTCTTTATGTTCGACTGCCTTATTCGTTACCTGCTATACGGAACTTTTGGGCAATCTTAACTACCCGTGACATTTCCTTTACATCGTGCACGCGCACGATATCAGCCCCATTTATTACGCTAGCAGTGACAGCTGCAGAAGTTCCTTCAACTCGGTCCTCAACGGGTAACATAAGTGTTTTGCCTATAAACGATTTTCTGGATGGTCCCACCAATAGTGTACGACCGAGTGTTTTAAATTTTTCCAAATGTGCAATAATTGTAAAATTGTCTTCGACCGATTTTCCAAAACCAATACCCGGATCTATTATAATATTATGCCGCAGACAACCCTCTGCTACCAGGGTATTTACCTGCCGTGTTAAGTAATGATTAATCTCCTCCAGTATGTTATGATAGACTGGATTGTCCTGCATAATAAGCGGGTCTCCCTGCATGTGCATGACAACCACTGGCACCTGGTATTCGGTTGCAACCTGTACCATCCCGCTATTACGAAAGCCACTGATATCATTGATAATATTTGCACCAGCATCCAATGCGCTCCTGGCAACTTCAGGCTTCATTGTATCAATGGATATCAGAACATCAGACATTTTTCTTATTCCGTTGATGACAGGAAGCACGCGCATCTTTTCCTCTTCTGTAGATATGGGTTTTGCACCTGGTCGAGATGATTCACCTCCAATATCAATAATATGAGCCCCATCCTTATGCAATCCAAGAGCATGTTGAATGGCGTGCTCCTTGTCAAAAAACAAACCCCCGTCGCTAAAAGAGTCGGGGGTTATGTTCACAATTCCCATGACCAATGGTTGCTTTCTAACATCTTGCAACCATTTATCAAACTGCATTTCATTCATGAACTATTTGTTTCCACCGGTTTTATCAATTTTTGGTGGTTTAATCGGCAACTGATGCCCTTCACTTGGTTTGCCATTCGTTACCCGGCTCTTTGGTCTACTATCTTTTCCCGTATTTCCACTAATTAGACTACCAGTTTTCCCGGCTTTTGATTGGCTCTGTGGTTTTCTCCGGTTTTGTGAAGAACGACGAGGCCGCCGCCGCTGGGGTGATTTTCCGTTGGATCCAGGTCGTTGACGACTTAATCTTTTCCCAGCCAGAATTAATTTTATATCTCCCGCATCAATTGTTTCGAATTTTAATAATTCTTCTGACATGAGATGCAGGGTCTTTGTATTGTCGCGTAAAATCTTTTCAGCGGATTTCTGAGCTTTGCGGACAATTCTAACAACTTCCTCGTCAATTAACCTGGCAGTGACTTCACTGTAATCGCGATGGGACTGTATCTGGCGTCCTAAAAAGATTTCTTCATCTTTCTTACCAAAAGTCATTGGTCCCAAGACATCGCTCATGCCCCATTCACAAACCATTTTTCTGGCAATCATTGTGGCCTGTTCAATATCATTGCCTGCCCCCGTTGTCAATTCATCGAATATCAATTGCTCTGCAGCGCGTCCACCCATCATGATAGCCAGTCGACCTTCAATATATTTTTTGGAGTAACCGTGTTTTTCATCGATGGGCAATTGCATGGTAACACCCAACGCACGTCCGCGAGGGATTATGGTTACTTTATGTACAGGATCTGCACCATCCATATTTGCTGCCACAAGCGCATGACCCGCTTCATGATATGCCGTGGTTTTCTTTTCGTTTTCCGACAAGACTATACTTTTCCTTTGCACACCCATCATAACCTTGTCTTTTGCCTCTTCGAAGTCATCCATATCTACTGATTGCTTTTTCTTCCTGGCTGCCAGAAGTGCGGCTTCATTTACCACGTTGGCCAAATCTGCACCAACCATTCCAGGCGTACCTTTTGCTAGTGACTCCAAGTTTACTTTTCGTTTATTAAATACGATATTTTTGGTATGAACCTGCAATATTCCAAGGCGCCCCTTCACGTCAGGAACATCAACAACTACCTGCCTGTCAAATCGACCCGGCCGTAACAGTGCTGAGTCTAAAACGTCAGGTCTATTGGTGGCAGCCATTACAATAATATTCATATTGGGCTCAAAACCATCCAGTTCAACCAACAATTGATTCAGGGTTTGTTCACGTTCATCGTGTCCACCACCCAGTCCGGCGCCCCGTTGTCGTCCAACTGCATCCAACTCATCAATAAAAATAATACAGGGTGATTGTTTTTTCCCCTGTTCAAATAAATCCCTAACCCTGCTGGCCCCCACACCAACAAACATTTCCACAAAATCGGCACCACTTAGACTGAAAAAGGGAACATTTGCTTCTCCGGCTACGGCACGAGCAAGCAACGTTTTTCCAGTTCCGGGAGGACCTACCAATAACACTCCCTTTGGAATTTTTGCACCCAATTTCTGAAATCGCTTAGGGTATTTTAGAAAATCTATAACTTCCTTTAACTCTTCTTTCGCTTCCACAACACCTGCAACATCCCTAAAAGTGACTTTCTCCTGTGTGTTACTAAGCAGTTTGGCGCGACTTTTCCCGAAATTAAAGACACTTTTCATTCCTCCGCCTCCGCCTTGCATACGACGCATGAGGAATATCCAAAATCCAATCAACAGAATCCAGGGTAACATTTGCAGTAAGTAACCGGTCCAGTCGATGGTTTGTTTTTTAAAATTGTATTTTAATCCAAACGATTCCCATTCCACCATCATATCACGATCTATAAAGGGAAATTCCAGATAGAAATTGGTGATTTCTATATTGGTTCCCATTTCAGTAGCGATTGTTTGAGGGGATATCAATTCACCATGAAAAGTGCTCTCGATAATGGTGGCTTCTTCGATTTGTTTTCGTTCGAGAAATGAACGGTATTGAGAATATTCAATTTCTGTTTCTTTCCGTGCACCTTCGGTAAATAAACCGGAGAGGAAAATGGCGCCCATTATCAGGATCACCCAAATCAATGACGTCTTGCCAGCTCTTTTCCATTGAAATTGTTGTTTGTCGTCTTTTTTTGGCTCTTTCTTTTGGGGAGGCTTCGGCGGTATATAGCGTGGTCCCTTTGAGTCTTTCGCAAAATGCTTCATTTTATGATAAATTCCCTTCTAATCGATAGATCCCCGGTAAATGTCGGAGTTTCTGATCATAATCCAATCCATAACCCACTACGAATTCTGGCGGGATTTCAAACCCAATGTAATCAATGGGGAAATCAACCTTCACGATGTCTTTTTTTAATAACAACGTCAGAATCGAAATTGATTTTGGACTGGCGCCTTCCAGGCGTTCTTTTAAAAATGATATGGTTAACCCTGAATCAATAATATCTTCCACAATTACAACATGGCGATCGGTAATATCGGCAGAGATGTCCTTTACCAGCCGCACAGTTCCTGTTGATTCAGTCTTGGTATAGCTTGATACTTTGATAAAATCCATTTCGCAGTCAATTGATATCGCTCGCATCAAATCTGCCATGACGATAAAACTACCATTTAAGACCCCAATAAATATTGGAACTTCGTCTTTAAATCTATTCGAAATTTCGTCAGCCAATGATTGAATCCGCGCATGGATATCTGTTGTACTAATTAATGGTTTCAGTTCATAACCATACATTTTCATGTTGAATTATTTCCTGACCATGGAAAGCTCCATGACCCTTTTTGTTTCTGGTGTAATTTTAACCGTATCACTCAATCGACGACCACAAAGCCACACAATCTCGTTATCGGCAGTCAATACAATCTGTCTTTCCTTTGAAAATAAATCGACTTTCTCATCGATCAAATAATCGCTCACTTTTTTGTAATTATTCATGCCCAAAGGGATGAACCGGTCACCAGGTTTCCAGCAGCGCAACGATAGTGTTTTGCGCTCTACCTTATCTGCATCAATATATTCATGGAATGGATCCTTATCGAGTAGGGGTTGATCTTTTACAATTCCTCCCCTGAACTGGAACCCAAATAAATCCGCAGGAAACTCCTGTTCCTGATTTGTTGAACTATTAGCTGTTTGTATTTCTTCCACTATAATATTGCTTCTGTCGCGTAATAATCGCTTCTTACCAAATTCAATTCTGGCTCCTGTTTTGCCAGAGGTTAAAAAATGCTTAATTCTTAACCATTCCTCTGATCGAAGTGTTGCCTGCATAGCACAAACCTTCTGCAAGAATCGTACCTGTAACAAGAGTGGGACATTCTGGAAGACTTTTGCTGGGAAAACCAACCTATGTTCGTTTTCTATGGCACTTTCTAGGGAATGTTCAAAGTTGGATAACGCACGACCTACCACTTTCTCCACGTCAGCCATGGCTTCTGCTGTCCGCTGGGCATTGGCGGAAACCTGAGAAAAATGATCCTCCAGCTGTGGTATAATTATATTACGGAGATAATTACGAGTAAGTGTATTGTCATTATTGGAACTGTCATGTCTGAATTCAACCTGGTGATATACCTGATAAGAGTGGATATCATCCTTGCTGCAATGCAGCAGAGGTCTGAGTATCTTTCCTGATCGTGTATGAATTCCACGCATCCCCTGCGACCCGGCACCTGTTAATAACCGCTGCAGCAGCGTTTCGATTTGGTCATTCCCATGATGAGCTGTGAGAATCCAATCTGCTGAAATCTGATCGCCAATCTGCTTTAAATAGCGATACCTCTCGTCGCGCGCCCAGCTTTCTTGATTCTCGTTTTTAGCCTTTTTATTCTTATTTAGAGCATGTGTATAAACTGGCAGATTGTATTTTTTTGCCGTCACCTCAACCAGATTCTGGTCATGATTTGCATCCGGACGTAAACCGTGATTGACATGGGCAATATTCAATTGCAATTGGTAATCATTTTTTAGATATACCAAGGCATGTAACAGGCACATTGAGTCTTCACCACCTGACACGGCGACAAGAATGGTGGTTCCATTAGACGGTATATTTGCCTGGTTCAATGCAGATTTCAGGCAATCTATGAGTTGAAATTTCATTAGCGTAAATGACGGACCACTTCCGTGGCTTCCTTGGCCGATGACATAATATAAAAATGTATGCATGGAACACCATATTCGATCAATTCCTCACATTGTTTTCTCGCCCATTCAATACCAATGGCCGGTACTTCTTCGTCCGGAGCCTGCTGTATTTTGTCAGCCAATTCATCGGGAATATCAACATAGAAATTTTTAGGAATGTTCACCAGATGATTTTTCCGATTGATTATTTTAATACCCGGAATAATTGGAACCTGAATATCCAACTCACGACACTTTTCGTAAAATCCGAAGAATTTTTGGTTATCAAAGTGCATTTGGGCTACAATGTAATCAGTCCCTGCTTCGATCTTTTTCTTTAAATACCTTAAATCAGTGGACATATTGGGTGCTTCAAAATGTTTTTCCGGGTAAGCACCTGATCCAATACAAAAATTGGATGGGTGTGCATCGACCAATTCTTCTAAGTAAATCCCTTTGTTCATTGAGGATACTTGATGGATAAGCTCCGATGCAAAAAGATTCCTCGTCTTGCCTTCCTTACCTGAAAATGGTTTTTTCAAATCATCGCCCCGAACCGCAAATACATTATCAATGCCAAGATAATTTAATTCTATCAATGCATCTTCTGTTTCCTCACGAGTGAATCCGTAACACAACAAATGCGGCACAGTTTCCACATTGTATCTATTCTTAATCGCTGCACTAAGACCAATTGTACCAGGGCGCTTCCGTTTAACGGTTTTTTTTATCGTTCCATCATCAAATTCATCGTAGTTGATTTCCGCAGAGCGACTGGTTAAATCAATAAACGGTGGCTCAAATTTGATTAAATCATCCACAATGGAAAATACCGCATCTATATTGCCACCCCGTTTTGGCGGTATTAACTCATAACTGAAAAGTGTTTTGTTGGATTTCTCCAGGTAATCAATGACTCGCATAACTTAAAATTTACTTGGAAATTAAATATGAACCAAAAAGGGGTTGGTTTGTTTTTCTTGTTTAAATGTGCTTGTGGGGCCGTGACCGGGATATATCGTATAATCAGGTGGATAATTTTCTATCATATTTCGTAGTGATTTCGCCAACGTATCCCAATTGCCACCGGGAAAATCCGTTCGGCCCACCGATCCGTTGAACAATGTATCCCCTGTAAACACTCGACCCGAAATTGAGTAACAGACACCACCGGGTGTATGTCCGGGGGTATGCAGCATGGCCAATGTTAACCCTGGGAAATCAAGAGACTGTTCTGTTGATAACCAATGATCGACTACTGGCTTTTCCGACGGTGTTAGTCCAAAAAGAATGCATGCTTCTTCGTATCGATCCACGATCATGGACTCTTTCTCATGTAAATAGAGTGGAATACCGCAGGTGTTTTTCAATTCCTGCACCGCTCCCACATGATCAATGTGTGCATGGGTATTTACGATGGCATGTGGAGTGAGTTTCTTTTCATTAATTACTTCCATATATCTAACGGCTTCTGCACCTGGGTCTATGATGAGGGTATCGTTGCTGTCTGAATTAATAATCAGGTATCCGTTTTCAGCAAACGGACCGGCGGTTATTGTGATAATGTCAGGAATCAAATATGATTAAAGAATAAACCGGATAAACACTGAATTTTATCCTCATAACTGTGCGGGTATAAAAACCACTCCGCAGCCGAAATGCTGGAGAAAATAGAGTTGCCATCCTGCGGTGTAAAACAAAATCCAGTGATTTCATGATCATTGCGAACATTGATGGTTTGTTCCACCACCACTGTTTGATTTAAAATTCGTCCATAGTGCCCATGATCACGACCAAACGAAAATACCGTACTTGTCATATCTTTTTCAGTAACGGCTACCAGACCGTTGGCATAGAGTTTATCTAGCACATCCCTTCTGCTGGTCGGTTCTTTTACGATCAAATTGAACCATAAGACATGCATATACTGGCTATTAACTTTCATCGCAGAAGAAAACAGGTTTAAATCGTAATTTAGCGTTTTGAACAGGTTTCCCGCGTCTTCGGCATGATGGGAACCAAAAATCTCAGAATTATGCTTCCCAACCTGAGGAGCGGGGATGAATGAGCCTGGTTGACTAAGATCATTTGCTCGCCGAACACAAACAAATCTTCCCTCTACCAGGTTATCAGGATCATCGTATAAAGTCAGTGTATTTGTAATGCAGGAAAGATTGTGTGTATTGCATGACACGATCTGAATGAATTGGTCGTCTACCGAAAGGGCCTTGTCATTTATTCCGCGTGCATATTTTTTCCCAAACCCATCTTCACTGCCCTGCGCTAGAAATCCTTTGACACTATCGGTAAATTTGGAATAATACTGCTCCTTGTTCCGATGACCGATTCCTTTCGGTGTACAATCAATAACAACGGAGGCTCGTTTGATGGCCTCTTCTGTCTCCAAGTCAGGATCAATATGAAGAGATTTAAAATCCTTCATTTTGTTTTCATCAACGGCCAGTCTGGCTCCCCGTTTTAATAATCCCACTAATTTTGATGAATCATTTTTCAATGCGGAATTCTTGTGAAACGTTATTTCATCCAAACCCAATTGTTCTTTATAGTCGGCAAGCAATCCAATGAGTGGTTCGCCTATCGTCCCAGTTCCGACAACATGAATAATTTTACGCTGCATGATTATGAATCCTTATCTTCAGAAAGAATCTTCTTTTCTTGAATAAATTGATATGCAAACCAACCAATAAGTACCCCAAAAACCAGAATTACTACCGACATAAAATAGGAAAAAAAGTTATACATGATCTGCCACCTGATTTTGTTTTAGTAGAAGAATATGCGCCCGAAATCGCAACATGACTGTCCAAAGGATGGTAAATAACGCCAGTGAGAAAAAAAATGGTCCCAAAATCCCGCCCGGTTGCTGTGCCATTTCCACCTGTGGATGGGACTGTATTTCCGGTGACCAGAATTTCACGCTAAGGAAGATGATAGGCACATCCACAAACGCGATTATTCCCAATATTGCTGCATACCTTGCAACCCGTTCGGGATGCCCACCAAATTCGCGAAGCATAAAATATCCAACATAGACCAGAAATAGGATCAAGGTTGTTGTGAGACGTGGCTCCCATATCCAGGGCTGACCCCAAATCGGTTTTGCCCAAATAGGTCCAGTTGTTAAAACCAGGGCAGTAAAAAGTGTCCCAATTTCAGCGGCTGATTGTCCCAGCCTGTCCCACCTATGATCTCTATTTGCCAGATACAAAATTCCAAATATCATGACAAAAAAGTAAGACAGAAATGCTGTCCAGGCGACTGGTACATGAAGGTAAAATATTTTCTGAGCCCAGTGCTGCTGTGGAATCATGGGAGTACGACTAATAATGATATACAGGTCCATTGCAAAAAGGGCTATTAGGCTAATGAGTATGGTGAAGTTGATTTTATTTTTGAAAAATGGCATTATTCTTCCGTCAAATGGTCAAAAAGTACGTATCCAAGTAATGTGAAAATTACAGTGAATGAAGTGAGTATAAGAACCCAAAATTGCCAATCTGTAAATGGTATTCCGGTTAAATAAGCCGTAGTTGCTTTGGTTGCTGCAATTAAAACCGGTGTGACCAGGGGAAAAAGAAGCACAGGCAGAAGAACTTCGCTCATTCTGGCACGCATAGCTAATCCTGAAATAAGTGATCCAATTGCCATGATACCGGCGTTTCCAATTATAATAATTCCTACCCCCGGAAGTGGTGGTTGCGTTACTGTAATCTGGAGAAACAAAATGAAAAGTGGAAGGATGATGATTTCAGAGAATACCAGGTAAAGCCAGCCACTTATCCATTTGCTTAAAAAGATCATACCGCGATCTACAGGAGCTCCTATCATTAAACTGAATGCGTCAAATTCCTTTTCATAATCAAAGATGCGGTGTAATCCTAAAACGGCAGTAAAGAGTACAAGTACCCAGAATAACCCAGGAGCAAAAGTGAGCAAAACTGATTTGGACACAGAAAAAGAAAAAGCAAATACCAAAACGACACTTAATCCAAACGCTGCCATCGATATCAGAATTTGCTTGGATCGTAGTTCAATCAGCAGTTCTTTTTTTATGAGTGTAACCAGCATTACGTCGATCTTTGCAGCAAATTGGTAAGTTGTTCAATGGATATATCCATCGCATTTCCGGAATACCCAATTCCCTTATTGTGCAACGTAATTATTGTATCACAATGTTCCTTTGCCCAGTGATGATCATGCACGACGGTCACAATCGATTTTTGTCCATTATTCCATTCGGAGAGAAGGGACTCTGTCAGCAGCTTTCCTTCTTCATCCAATCCAGTGAAAGGTTCATCGAAGAGTAAAATTTTCCAGGGTATGAGTATTGCCATTGCCAGCTTCAAGCGCTGCATCATACCTTGGGAGTAGATACGAATAGTGTCCTTTGCCTGTGATGTTAATCCTACTTTCGTGAGTACCGTAACTATTTCATCTTTGCTGCAGGACTGGCCATAATAGCTCGCTGCAATATTTAAGTTTTCAATCGCTGAAAGAGGTGGATATAAACCTGGAGCGTGTCCAATATATAATACATCTTTTCGAGAATCAGAATTGGTACTTTTTAGTGCAATATTATCAATAAATATTGAGCCGGAATCAAACGAAGTAAGCCCTGCTATAATTCTGAGCATCGTGGATTTCCCTGCACCATTTTTCCCGAGCAGCGCAACCAATCTGCCAGAATCAATGGAAAGTGAGACATCCCTGAATACCGGTCTATGGTAAAAGGACTTGGTTACCTTATTTAGCTGAATCAAGCTGTTATCTACAGTTAGGTGCGGATTTGCTTTATTTCCTGGATAACCTCGGATACATTGCGTTTTAAGTCGTCACGTGATTTGGTATAATCCGATTGTGCAATATTTCCCAATTCAAAATCTATGTCCAACTCTTTGATCTCCCGGTAAAGGACGCGCTTTTTCAACTGCAATGTTTCCATAGTTTCCATTTCCATGGTTATTGTTTGCGCAGGTTGAAACAATGGAATCACTGAAAAATATGCTGCAAGTATAAATATAATTGCGATGAGAATAAATTGGATAACCATTTAGACACCTGTTTTCTTGTTTGGCCATAAGGCGATTAACGTTCCAAAAACCATAATATACCCGCCAAACCAGACCCACCAGACCAATTGATTTACCATAACCTTGAAATACCCGGTTTTTGTTTCAGTATCGATACCATTAAAAACAGAATAAATATCCTTCATGACAGTTTCATGTACCGACAACTCACTATGTGGTTGTCGTCGGTCAGGGTTGGGATTACGATGAAAATAAATTCGTTTTTCCGGTACCAGTCGGGTAATAAAATTACCGTTCAGATCCGTGACCCGGAGATCAGCAATCCATGCATAATGATTGGTTCGTTCTTCTTCCGTAATGGATTCCAACTTAATATTGTATCCGGCCAAATGTTCTGAGTTACCCACTTGCAGCCCAAATTCCTTCTCCTGATCAAAGGCATGTCCGGTAAATCCTATAAACATAGATACAATTCCAAGATGGACAATATATCCGCCATACCGACCTTTATTTCTTCCGATCATTCCCATGAGTGCCTGAATTGCATTTTCACCTTGTTTTCTCATACGTACAGCCATTCCGCGGGTGAATTCAACCGCAATAGCCGTGAGCACAAATACCGCCAATGAGAATGATACAAGCGTGTACCCTCTAAAACCGATAAACATAAACACGATAATGGCTATTCCCATGAAGATCAGTGGAATGGAAAAGTTTTTAATAAATCCGTTTTTAGATGTTTTTCTCCATGCCAGTAAAGGACCTATACCGGTTAGAAACAACAGCGCGAGTCCAATGGGAATATTAACCTGATTGAAGAATGGCGCCCCTACTGTTATTTTTGTTCCACGAACGGCTTCGGTCAACACCGGAAAGATGGTGCCCCAGAATATCGCAAAGCACATAACAATAAAAATAACATTGTTAAATAGAAAACCACTCTCCCTAGAGGTAAATGATTCAATACGCCTGTCTGCTTTTAAAATGGGTAATCTGGTATACAATATCCAAAATGATACGACTAGAAGGAAAAAGACATAGTACAAAAATAGCGGTCCAATCGCACTTTGAGCAAATGAATGCACAGAGGACATCACCCCTGAACGAGTTAAAAAAGTCCCAAATATACTCAAAACAAACGTGATAATGACAAGGGTCATATTCCACACCTTGAGCATATTTTTCTTCTCTTGAATGATGATGGAATGAATAAGCGCAGTACCAGTGAGCCAGGGCATAAAGGATGCGTTCTCAACCGGATCCCAGGCCCAGTAGCCACCCCATCCTAATTCTTGATATGCCCACCATCCACCAAGGATTATTCCGACGGTTAAAAATCCCCAGGTTATCAGTGTCCAACGTCGGATTGAACGAATCCATAAAGGATTTACATCTTTGGTAATTAGTGAAGCCATGGCAAACGCAAATGGAACAGCGAATCCCACATATCCCAAGTATAGCATGGGTGGGTGGATTGCCATCGTGAGGTTTTGAAGCAATGGATTTAGTCCCATTCCATTTTGGACAACAAAATTTGCTTTTGTCGGACCAAATGGATTTGCAACAAACACAACCAGCAAAAGGAAAAATAGTTGAATAGAACTAAGGATTATAATAACCCACGGCATCAATGAATGATGCTGAAATCTATATTTAATGACAATGATTATTGAATAAACAGATAGTACCGCCAACCAAAACAACAATGAACCGGCTTGTCCGGCCCACAGGGCCGTTAGTTTATATAAAAAAGGAGTTTCAAAACTGGTATAATGAGCGACATAGTCGATGTCAAAATTGCTTTGGACCAATTCATAAAGCAGCACCAGCGATGCCAGTATACTTAATCCGGACACCAAAATTGACATCCTGCGACCTGTCTCCATCAATCTTGTATCTTTTGACCGAAGATATAAAGAGACAAACACAATTGAAAGAATCGAAAAGCCAAACGCAAGGCTTAATGTAACACTACCGACAATTGGCATCACATCTCCTCTGTATTATAAGAGTTATCTTCCCTCAAATCACCCTCATACCGGGAAGCACATTTCGTCTGCAAGATTTCAGCCCTAAAGACATCACCCTCCATGTATCCTTCAACAATTACATCTGCACCATCTTTGAACAAATCAGGTCTGGTTCCATAATAGTGAATTGGTAAACTGGCTTCACCCTGCACCAAAACGAAGTTCGCATCCAACAGATCATCCTCTTGAATAACAATTGACTCTTCCAGCACAGTACCGCCCAGTTTTACGCGTCCATGATTAGTTTCAGCACGTAATTCATCAATTGAAAGGAATTTAACCAGCGTCGCCTCTGCACCTGAAGGATTTGTTGATACCCAATAAATCCAGAAGGCAGTCACTGCGATAAATCCAACAATGACTACTAAAAATTTGTTTTTACCCATTGTGTTTTCCTTTGTTTAAAAGATGGAGGATTCCTGCCACTCACCAAATACGGCTTTCATGGCATCTACGATTTCCCCCAAAGTTGCATACTCCTTAGCTGCATTAATAATCGGTGGCATGACATTTGTTCCATTTTTACAGGCATTTGATATTTCTGTTATTGCTCTGCCCACCTGTGCATCATCCCTTTTTTGTTTCACCGATCGCAAAGATTGCATCTGATCACGTTCAGCCTGTTCGCTGATTTCAAGAATAGGAATATCGATTTCTTCATCTTTTTTGACGAAAGCATTCACTCCAACGACCAGACGTTTTTTCAAATCTACCAGCCTCTGGTATTCAGAAGCTGCTTTTGCAATTTCACGTTGGAAGAATCCAGCCTCTATGGCAGGAATTACGCCTCCCAACTCATCGATTTCGCTAAAATATTGTTCTGCCTTATTCTCGATAGTATTGGTTAAAGATTCTATGAACCATGACCCCCCTAATGGATCAATAACATTTGCAACCCCTGTTTCAAATGCAATTAATTGCTGCGTGCGTAACGCAATTTCAGCCGCTTTTGCAGATGGGAGTGCCAACGTCTCATCCATTGAATTGGTGTGCAGTGACTGTGTGCCCCCCAACACCGCTGCTAACGCTTGAAAAGATGTTCTGGCTATATTGTTTTCCGGCTGCTGTGCGGTTAGGGAACATCCGGCTGTTTGCGTGTGAAAGCGCAATTTCCATGAGCGCGGATTCTTTGCGCCATATTTATTTTTCATCCGATTTGCCCAAATGCGACGCGCAGCACGAAATTTGGCAATTTCTTCAAAGAAATCCAGGTGCGAATTAAAAAAGAAGGATAATCGTGGAGCAAAACGATCCACATCCATACCAGCTTTGATTCCATATTCAACATATGTGAATCCATCTGCCAACGTAAATGCTAATTCCTGGGCAGCTGTAGATCCCGCTTCGCGGATATGGTATCCACTGATGGAAATAGTATTGTACTGTGGCATTTCTGACGTACAAAATTCCATCATATCCGTAATGATTCGCATGGATGGTTCCGGCGGGAATATCCACTCTTTTTGCGCAATAAATTCCTTTAGAATATCGTTCTGTAATGTTCCCCTGAGTTTTTCTCTTGGGACATTATTTTTATCTGCTACAGCAATGTAAAACGCCAGCAGGATTACTGCCGGGCCATTAATCGTCTGGGATACTGATATTTCACCCAAATCGATTCCATCAAACAGAATTTCCATATCATTTAATGAAGCAACATTCACACCGCATTTTCCAACTTCACCTAAGGCAAACTCATGTCCTGGGTCATACCCCATTAAGGTTGGCATATCATACGCGACTGATAATCCTGTTTGTCCCTGAGATAGTAAAAATTTATATCGCTGGTTTGTTTCCTTAGGTGTTCCAAAGCCGGCAAATTGTCGCTTTGTCCATAGTTTTCCGCGGTACATATTGGCATGTACACCACGTGTGTAAGGAAATTGACCGGGAAAACCCAGCTTGGAAACATAGGTTTGATCCGGATTTTCTGGTAAATACAGAAGGTCTAGTTGTTCTCCGCTTAATGTGTTAAAATCATAATTGCGGGTTGAGGATTTTGCCACTTCCTCTTCCCAGCGGTTTTTTTGATTTTCAAATAATTCCAATTGTTTACTCATTTTACACTCTTGGTTCGGCTTGTTTTTTGGTTGCAGTGACCATGAGTAGACCTTCTATGACCATCCAAATAATTAATCCCAATAGTATAATAGCTACAGAAAATAAGATGGGATTTCTACCGGCAAATGCGGATATGTTTAATAACAATGCTGTAAAAGTCACTACCATAATAAAAAGCATTGGCACTAGCAATGGAAGAACTGGACGCTTCTTTTTCCAAAAATACAATGTCAGGATCATGAGGATGAGTGCCGCCAGCATTTGGTTGCTGGCACCAAAGATAGGCCATAATATCCAACCGGTTTGTCGTAATTCCCCTGTTATTGGGTCTGCTGTTTGGGTAAATACCAAAATAATTGCCGGTATTACTGCTAATAAAGTTGCAACATAACGATTGGTCAGCGTTTTTACTCCAATACCCTGGCCAATCTCAGAGATGATAAATCGTTGTATTCTAGTGGCAGTATCCAGTGTTGTAGCAGCAAATGCAATAACCAAAACGGCCATGAGTGTCCTCGCGATTTCTGGAGAAAACCCAAGCTGTTGTATTAACGCACCGCCACCTAAGACAAAAGCAGATGCTTTATTTGCGGAAGCATGGACCCAGGAATCATAATAGACTTGCCAGGACAGATCTGAGACCTGTCCAATGGCTGGCAAATGGCATGTACCGACCAGGGAAATACCTGCGACAGCAGCCAGGGTAGAAGCCAATGCTAAAGTTCCTTCTCCAAGCATGCCACCATAACCGATAAATCGGGCATCGGACATGTGATTTAACTGTTTGGACGTCGTGCCTGATGAAACCAATCCATGAAAACCGCTTATGGCACCACAGGCAATGGTAACAAAAAGCAATGGAAATAACGAAGGTGCTCCCGGTTCTGTCACAGTCCTAATAACCGGTGCATCTACTATAGGTTGAGCAATAAAAATTCCTAAATACAGTAATCCAAGACCAACCAACAATTGATGGCTATTAATATAATCACGTGGTTGGAGCAATAACCACACAGGTAATAAACTGGCGATACTGGAATACACAAATAGCAAAATTATCCAGGTGTTGGTGGCCCCAGCTTTTGAAACGCCGAACGATTCGAATTGCACAGGCACCTTCGATCCTACCCACACAAAGAAATAAAGAATTATCAAAGCGATTATCGAGGGGATCAATGCTTGCATGCCTTTCTTATATATGAGAATACCGATGACGATGGCAACGATAATTTGAATATTTATTGGAATAACAGAAGTGGGCACGGCCACGAACAAATCAGCAATAGCCATGGCAAATACGGCTAAAACCAACCAGATCAACATCATAATAAAAATAAGAAACATAAACCGAACCCGATTATTCAGCACGGATTTGGATAAATCTGCAATTGATCGGCCTTTTTCTCTCACACTTAAAATCAATGCCCCATAGTCATGTACTGCACCAATGAACACTGCACCAATGACCACCCAAAGAAATGCCGGTAACCACCCCCAGTAGGCTGCCACACAGGGACCAATAATGGGGGCTGCCCCTGCGATGGAAGTAAAATGATGCCCAAATAAAATAGGCTTCTGCGTAGGGACAAAATCCACCCCATCGGAGAATTCATGGGCGGGTGTTTGTCCCGAAAACTCTTCCGGTTTATAGATATTTCGATCAATAAACCTTGAGTAAAATCGGTACCCTAGATAGAAGACAACAAATCCAATCAGCGCAAGAAAAATCGAATTCATTTTACTGATTCACTTTCATTTTTCGTATTATATCCTCAATGCCGTTTGCCGTGAGTCCATAGCGTTCTAATATGATTGATCGCGGTCCATGTGATATAAATTCATCGGGTAAGCTTAACACCTGCACATTCCCCTTGAAGCCATGTTGCATGAGCCAGGCAGATACCCCTTCACCAAATCCGCCTGTTCTTACTCCTTCTTCAACCGTAATGACTGCGCTAAATTTCTTCAGGACATCTTTTAAATATCCCTCATCCATGGGCTTGATGAAACGACAATTCATAACCTCGCAGCTAATATTCAATTTTTTTAGTTTGTCTGCTGCCTTCATTGCATCATATACAAAAGGTCCAACAACCAGAATAGCAACATCACTACCATCTTTCATGGTGTCCCATTGCCCGATTGGCAATAATTCGGCCTGACCATTTTCATCGAATACTATGCTGCCGGCTTTTGGGTATCTGATCGAAAAAGGATTATTGGTTTGATTTAAAGCTGTATAAAGCAAATGACGAAATTCGTTTCCATTTGCGGGGGCTGCCACTATCATGTTTTGCACACATCGAAGGTAGGCAATATCAAGGAGCCCATGGTGGGTTGGACCGTCTTCTCCTGCTATCCCTGCCCTGTCCAGACAGAATATTACGGGTAAATTCTGGAGGGCTGAATCATGAATAATATGATCGTATGCCCGTTGTAAAAAGGTAGAATAAATTGCCACAATCGGACGAACTTTTTCAGTGGCCATGCCGGAGGCAAAAGTCACTGCATGACCTTCCGCAATACCAACATCAAAATATCGATCTGGAAATTCTTTGGCATACGGCACCAATCCGGTGCCTTCGCGCATTGCTGCTGTAATAGCGACCGTATCTTTTCGGTTTTTGGATACTTCCATCATTAGCGATCCAAAGACGGTCTGGAAGGCCGGTGCATCTGGTTTTTCATGTTTGGGTTTCGGTAAATCCGGTTCAACAGGAATACCCTTAACGCCATGATAACGTACCGGATCTTCCTCAGCCGATTTCATCCCTTTGCCCTTTTTTGTCACGATATGCAGCAGGACCGGGGTTTTAATATTCTTAATGTTTTCAAGCGTATGTACCAACTCTTCAATATCATGGCCATCAATGGGACCAAAATAGCGAAAACCTAGTTCATCAAAAATAATACCTGGCACAACCAGATTTTTTAAACCTTCTTCTATTTTTCGCATCAATTTTCGCGTCCGTGCTATTCCAAACGGTAGCACTCCGGTCAGACGCCAGATTTCATCACGAATACGATTGTACAACGGGTTGGTGACAACACGTGTTAAGTGTGTTTTGATGGCACCGACATTTGGACTGATAGACATATCATTATCGTTTAAAACAACCATCAATTGGCGACGCAAATGCCCTGCATTGTTTAACCCTTCAAATGCCAATCCACCGGTCATAGCGCCGTCACCTATCACAGCGACGACACGAAAATCGCCTTTATTTGTATCCCGCGCTGCAGCGATGCCCAATCCAGCCGAAATTGATGTTGAAGCATGGCCGGCACCAAATACATCGTATTCGCTTTCATTTCGCTTTAAAAATCCTGATAAACCATCCAATTGGCGAATGGTTGGGAATGAATCAAATCTACCGGTTAGAATTTTATGCGCATACGCCTGGTGGCCGACATCCCATACGATTTTATCTTTTGGAGTATTGTACACATAATGGAGAGCAATGGTTAATTCAATTGCTCCCAGCGTGGACGCCAGATGTCCTCCAATCTGCGTGATTGTCTTGATGGTGTACTCGCGCAATTCCTTTGCAAGCACCTCCAATTCTTCTATGGTCATGGAGCGTATGTCGCTCGGATCGGTTATCTCCGGTAAATATTTAAGCGACATTGCTTTTTTCCTGACCTTTTAGCGCCAGTTCACATTGCGATAGAAATTTTTCATGAAAATAGGATTCTCCATCCAGTTCAGGATGAAAACTGATTCCTATATGAAATCCACCCTGAATTGCAACGGGTTCATCGTTAAGCGAAGCAAGAATGTTTACTTGCGGACCCACTCGTTCAATTTTTGGGGCACGGATAAAAGTGCCTATCACTTTTCTGGCATTGTTGGGGTCGGTTAACTCCAATTCCTCTGAAAAGGAGAAAACCTGTCGTCCATATGCATTTCTTTTAACAGTGACATCTAGAATTTCCAAGGATTCCACTCTGGTGTCACTCCCATTCCTGGCCATCATTATTAATCCGGCACATGTTCCAAATACAGATTTGGATAAGGCAAATTGCTTAAGCGGGTGTATAAGATTCATTCGTCTAATAATATGGGTAATCGCGGTTGATTCGCCACCGGGAATGATTAATCCTGAAATTGAATCCAATTCATGAGCGTAACGAACAATTTTACCCTCTGCTCCAAGGGTTCGTAAAATTGTTTGGTGTTTTTCAAAATCACCTTGAATTCCAAGAATCCCGACCTGCATTACCACCCACGTTTTGCCAATCGTTGTTCTTCAGGAATATCGGCCAAATCCAATCCCTTCATGGCTGATTTTAATCCAGTTGAAATCGCCGCCAGTTTTTCCGGGTCATCGTAGTAAGTGGTCGCTTCAACAATTGCCTTGGCTCGTGGCAATGGATCTTCACTGGCAAAAATGCCAGAACCAACAAATACTGCCTCAGCTCCTAATTGTAGCATTAAAGAAGCATCGGCAGGCGTAGCAATTCCGCCAGCTGCAAAATTGGGAACTGGTAATTTTCCCTGTTGCGCAACCTGCTGTACCAATGAAAATGGTGCACCCATCTGTTTTGCTGCCGCCATTAACTCTTCATTATCCAAAATAGTCAATTTTTTTATGTCATGCTGAACCTGCCGCATATGGCGTACCGCTTCAACAATATTTCCGCTTCCCGCTTCTCCTTTGGTCCGCATCATTGCCGCACCTTCACCAATTCTTCGGAGCGCTTCTCCCAGGTTTCGACAGCCACACACAAAAGGTACGGTAAAATCATATTTCCAAACGTGATTCTCTTCATCAGCCGGTGTTAACACTTCCGACTCATCAATAAAATCTACTTCCAGGGCCTGAAGGATTTGAGCTTCTGCAAAATGACCAATTCGGCATTTTGCCATGACCGGGATGGACACAATATCCTGTATACCTTTGATCATTTCAGGATCACTCATACGAGCAATACCGCCATCTTTACGAATATCAGAGGGAATTCTCTCCAAAGCCATTACTGCAGCTGCTCCTGCATCCTCAGCAATTTTTGCCTGTTCAGGAGTGGTGACATCCATGATGACGCCGCCTTTTAACATTTCGGCTAAGCCAATCTTGACTTCAAACGTGCCTTTACTCATGAAATACTTCCTCCTCTATTTCATTGCTGAATTCTTTTACCTTGGCTATAACATCCTTTATGATGTTGTCCGGCGTAGACGCCCCTGCAGAGATACCCACCACATTAGCGTTTTTTATCCAGTCCTCATCTAAATCTTCCGCATTCGTAACCTGGTAACTTCTTGGATTTCTCTCCAAAGCCAATTGCGTCAGTCTTTTTGAATTTGCACTTGTAAAAGATCCTATCACTATCATTACATCAGATTGTTTCGCTAATGCTTTAATTTGTTCATGATTACGTTTGGTTGGAAAGCAAATCGTATTTACAAAATGAAGATCAAACACCTTCGTCATCAATATGTTAATTATCGCCTGAACATTTTCAATCATTTGCGTGGACTGACTTACCACCCCGGCCCGTTTCATTTTCCGTAGGGTTTGTGCTTCTTCGGGTGTGGCAATAACAATGGCATTTTTCACCTGACTGGCAATTCCGATTACTTCATCATGCCCATGATCACCAATAATAATAATTGTTCGACCCTCTTCCTCCAGCTTTCGAACCTCTTCATGAATTTCGATTACCAAGGGGCAGGTAGCATCTACCGTTTTTATTCCTTGGTTTTTAGCTGCATCCCATACATCCGGCGCTGTCCCGTGAGCACGGAATAATAGAGGCATATGTTCAGGAACATCCTGCAATTCATTAACAACTTTTGCACCTGCCTTTTCCAGATCGGTGACCACATTTTCATTATGAACAATATGGCCTAACATATACACTTCGCCATATTTCTTTGCAGTATCATACGCCAGATTTACAGCATCACGAACACCAAAACAATACCCTGCATCTTTTGCAACCAGAATTTTCATTGTCCATGACCATTCTGGTTATGCATAAACTGCTTTGTTTCTATCACGACCTTTGGCAACACCTCTTTCATAGATCCGTCTATTACAGCACCTGCAGCAAGCTGATGACCGCCACCACCAAATGCACCGGCAATTGCATTTACGATATATTTCCCTTTACTTCGAAAATTAATGCGACAACTGTTTGGGGATTGCTCATAGACCATGAGTGCTATTTCTACTCCGCGGATGGTACGAACATAATCCGTGAATCCGTCTACATCTGACTTTGTTGCATCGGCTGCGTTGAGCATTGCCTTATCAATTGTAAACCATGCCAGCTCGCCGTTTTCCTCCAAAATAAGATTGTTTAATACCTGCCCCAACAGTTTAACCCGGGATAAAGAATTGGTTTCGTAAACATGCTGATAAATTTTTGTATGGTTTATGCCAGCTTCCATGCATGCGATGGCAATTTCATGACAGCGAGCATTGGTATTGCTATACCTAAACGACCCCGTGTCAGTTAATATTGCGGTATAAATCCCATCACAAATGTTTCGTGTTAAAGGAGTATCAGAAACCGATGTAAAATAATCGTAGAGTATTTCACCGGTTGCAGCCGCGTTGGTATTTACAATATTGACAGAAAAAGGAACATCCTCCGGATAGGGATGATGATCGATATTAATCGTATCAAGGTTCGCCTCTTCAATCACAGGCTTCATCGTACGTAATCGCTGATAATCCCCCACATCAAAAATCAAAACCAGATCCGATGACTGTATCCAATAATCGTGTTTTTGTGGTGAATAAGTTTCAAATATACTTGCACCGTTTAAATAGGTAAACTCAACTGGTAATGGGGAATAATTAATAATGCGACATTCTTTGTTATAAACCTGCAAAAAATGGTACATTGCGGCAGCAGAACCCAAGCCATCTCCGTCCGGATTTTCATGGGTGGTCAGCAGTATGCGATTTGCTGCTAATATGCGATTATGGATGTCTTTCCAGTTTGTCATTTTCAGGATTAGTGAAAGACAAAAATTTACAATTTATTATACAGATTAGCTATGAATAGTGACTACAAGTATTACCGCTTCCATTGCGGTTCTAATTGAGCATTATCCTTGTTGAGAAATCGCGCCAAAACAAACAACCAGTCTGATAATCGATTCAGGTAAATTCCCCAGGTTTGGGGTTTTTCCAATTCTATGTCAGGGTGACACAAGGATCGTTCGGTGCGACGGGTAATTGACCGGGCAATATGTATTTTAGATAATAATTCAGAACCACCTGGTAACATAAATTCCTTTAATGGTGGTAATGCTTTGTTCCAGTTGGAAATATCGTTTTCTAATCCTTCTATTCTACCCTTATCAAGCATTGGATATTCTCCCTTTGTAGCAATTTCGCCGCCCAAATTAAAAAGATCCTGTTGGATAATCTCCAGTTTTTCATCCAACGGTTTGTTATCTGCACTTGCTCGTATACTTCCAATCCATGCGTTCAACTCATCCAAATCCCCGAGCAGGTGGAAAATGGGGTGGCTTTTTGGTAACCGTTCCCCATCAGCGAGTGCTGAGCTACCGTGGTCTCCCGTTTTGGTTGTGATTTTTGATAAGCGCATTAGAAGAATATGAGGGATATTATGATAAACACAGGTATCAGAATGGGTAAAGAATATTTCACCATGTATCCAAAAAAGCTTGGCATTTTAACATCCGCTTCCTCTGCTATGGATTTAACCATGAAATTGGGTGCGTTGCCAATATAGGTATTTGCACCCATAAATACTGCTCCGGCAGAAATAGCCAATAATGTATTATGCATAGATGTCATAAGGGAAGCAGCATCACCTCCAGCGGCATTAAAAAACACCAAATAAGTCGGGGCATTATCCAGAAAACTGGACAATATTCCTGTACGCCAGAAAAACCAGATATTTAGCGGTTCTCCCTGTGCATTATATAGTGTATTGATAATTGGCGCCATTGCACCTTCCGACCCAGCTTTGAGGATGGCAATAGCCGGGATTATTGTCACAAATATACCTGCAAACAGTTTTGCCACCTCCTGGATCGGGAACCAGGAAAAATTGTTTCTTTCACGAATAGCGGACTGGGTTGTTTTAATGCTTAAAAATGAAATTACCAATAACAGGAAATCACGTACCAGATTTTGCAGCAATATCTCCACATAAAAAACATGGAATGTTGTGTGCGGATTCCAAAAACCGCTTAAAAGAACTGCCCCGATTACACCTAGCAACCATATAAAATTGAATGATCCTTCTATTCCTAATTTTTCATCGTTATCTGTAGCTGCAGGTTTGTCCGTTTCCTTTTTGAAATAATATGAATCCATAATAAAAAATACTATAAATAAAATAATCGCAACCGTAATCATTGGGATGAACATTGCCTTCGTGGTCCAAAAGAAATCTACTCCTTTTAAAAAACCAAGGAATAAAGGTGGATCACCCAAAGGTGTTAATGATCCTCCAATGTTGGCAACTAAAAATATAAAGAAGACAATAACATGAACTTTGTGTTTACGCCATGCGTTGGCTTTTAACAGTGGACGAATGAGCAACATGGCTGCTCCGGTGGTACCCATCCAGCTGGCCAGAACAGTCCCTATAAAAATCATTAATAGATTAAGAATTGGAGTACCAACCAATGTGCCCCTTAATCGAATACCTCCCGATACAGTGAACAGGGCAAAAAGGAGTATGATAAAAGGAATATAATCTAACAATCCCACGTGCAGTACTTCGAAGAGACTTACATCAATTCCTTCAACCAATAAAAAGGGTATTAGAAATGATACAGCCCAAAACAGGGAAACTTTTCCAAAATGGTGGTGCCAAAAAATGGGTGCAATTAATGGAAATACGGCTATGGAAAGCAAGATGCCAAAAAAGGGAATTACCCATAAGACAGACAGTTCGGCCCCACTCACATGTGGAATGTGGGATCCTGAGGTACTCGCAAATATTAATTGAGGAATCGACCAGCAAATCACTAATAGTATTCTCCGTAAAATTTTCTTATTCAGCATTTCGTAAAACCTTTACTCAATTAATAGCTATAAAATTAGCTGGAATTGTCCAGATTCTGAATCTTTTTCCCTGTAGATATTATTAGATAATGTCAGAATTATGACATTGTTCAATATTATTCATCCTTAATTTCAGCCATGGGAATAGTACTCGCAATTATAGCAATCGCAATTTCAGTCGGTGGTATGGCCCTGGGACTAATGTTATCAAATAAACCACTGAAAGGGTCCTGCGGCGGCTCTGGCTCATGTGAGGTCTGTAATGGTGATAGTCAGCGATGCGAAAATGCCATAAAAATTCCTATCGAACACCGCTAATTTTTTATATATGACTCAAATCCCTCTGATTTGTATTCCGTAAAAGACCCATTTACATCTCGAAGAATCATCAAGGCCTCAACCTCTTGCAATGAATTAATCAAGTGCATTCCCGCTTCACTATCCATTACCAGTAATGCTGTTGCCAATCCATCTGCCAACATACAGGTAGGTGCCAATACAGTGGTGGAACTGACAACACTTTGTGTTGGGCGACCAGTGATTGGGTTTAGTATATGACTGAACAACTGATCATTGTAAATAATATAGTTCCGATAGTCACCGGATGTTGCCATGCTCATTTCCTTTAATTCGACGATGTTATACAATGCTGCTCCTGGTTGGGAATTCAAAATGGGGGAATCGATTCCAATCGTCCATTTTATTTTTTGTTGATTGTAGCCACTACAGCGTACTTCACCACCAATTTCAACCAGATAATTTTTATACCCCAAGTATTCTAAATATTGTGCAACTTTATCTACACCAAATCCTTTTGCCAGTGCATTCACATCCAATTGCAGTGCAGGATCTGTTTTTTTGAATCTATTTCCATCTACTGAAAATTTTTGATACCCAATTTCGTTTTTAACAGAATCTATCTTTTCTTCAGATGGTGGTTTCCAGTAGGAATCGCGATCACGTGTTCTGAAACCCCACAGGCGAATGAGCGGCATGATGGTAATATCAAATAATCCAGCGGTGACTTCCGATAAATAATGTGCTTCACTGAGCACGATTGATAAATCTTCTGATATACCAATCCAATCAGCATTTTTTTGCCTGTTTATAGCTGAGATTTCAGAATATTCGTCGTATGTAGACATAGATGCATTGACGACGAGCAATACGGAGTCAATTCCGGTCTTAACCTGATTGGAGTTTATTTCATTACGTGAATCTGCAATGGTAACGGTGTATGTGGTTCCCATCGTATCACCGTAAATGTGAATAGGTTCGATTTCGGATGAGCAGCCTTGAATAAGTAACATTGGCCAAAGAAAAAAGCCCAGTAAATGAGCTTTTTTGAGGAAGTGAAATGAGGAGAAAATCATTCTATCTAACCAAATTTATCATATGCAATCATCTCAGGTTCCACTCCCAGGTCATACAACATACGGTCAACGGCATCAATCATTGGGGGCGGACCACACATATAATATTCAATTTCAGTTGGATCGTCATGGTTTTTTAAATAATTATCATAAAGAACCTGATGAATAAATCCCACTGGTCCTGTCCAATTGTCCTCCGGTACGGGCTCCGACATGGCCACATTGTAACTGAAATTGGAAAATTCTTTGGCCAGTGCAGTAAAATCTTCATCATAAAACATTTCGCGAACAGATCGCGCACCGTACCAGAATGAAACTTTTCTCTTTGTTCGTTTGGTTTGGAGAATATCAAAAATATGGCTACGCATCGGTGCCATACCGGCTCCGCCACCAATAAAGACCATTTCTCGATCCGTATCTTTAGCGAAAAATTCACCGTAAGGCCCAGAAACCCAAACTTTATCACCAGGTTTTAAATTAAATATATAGGATGATGCAATCCCTGGGGGCGCATCCGGTGCCCATGGCGGTGGCGACGCAATTCGGACATTCAGCATGACAATATTACCCTCAGCAGGATGATTTGCCATGGAATAGGCGCGATAAATCGGTTCAGTGGATTTTCCATGATATTTCCACATATTGAATTTGTCCCAAACATCACGGTATTCTTCTTCGATATCAAATTCCTTGTAATCCAATTCATAGGGTGGAATGTCAATTTGAATATACCCACCAGCCCTAAAATCCAAATTTTCACCTTCCGGTAATTCCAATATCAATTCTTTGATAAAAGTAGCGACATTTTTGTTTGAACGTACTGTACACTCCCATTTTTGAATATTGAATATTTCATCAGGTACCTGGATGGACATGTCCTGTTTGATTTTGACCTGGCATGCCAAACGCCAGTAGTCTTTTGCATCTGCCCTGTTTATGTGATTCGTTTCCGTCGGCAATATTTCTCCGCCTCCTTCGAGCACCTGGCATTTGCACTGGGCACAGGTTCCACCACCACCGCAGGCGGATGGAATAAATATATCTTTTCTGACCAGAGAACTAAGTAATGTAGTGCCCGGCTTCACCTGTACAGACTTTTCATCATCACCATTAATTGTGATTGTCACATCCCCCTGTGGCAATAATTTATTCTCGGCGAAGTTGAGAATTAATACCAGTAGAAGTATTAATGCGGTAAAGATGATAACTCCGGTAAGTGCTGTAATCATGATTCTGTCCTATAAATCGATACCTGAAAATGCCATGAATGCCATACTCAACAGTCCGGTAAGCAACATGGTAATACCTAACCCACGTAAACCCGGAGGCACATTTGAATAGCGCAATTTGTGGCGTATAGCCGCCATTGATGCTATTGCCAGGAACCAGCCCATTCCTGATCCGAATCCGAAAACCACTGTTTCGCCCAGATTGTATTCTCTTTCAACCATAAAGAGGGATCCACCAAGGATTGCACAATTCACAGCTATCAGCGGTAAAAATATTCCCAGACTGTAGTACAAAGGCGGGAAAAATCGATCCAATATCATTTCAACCAGTTGCACCATCGCTGCAATCACTGCGATAAAGGCAATAAAGTTGAGGAAACTAAGATCTACATTTCCAAGCCCGATCCATGATAAGGCACCAGCCCGTAAAAAATAATGATGGATCAACCAATTAACGGGAGCTGTAATTGTAAGGACAAATACGACTGCAAAACCTAATCCGATTGACGTTTCTACTTTTTTCGAAATCGCCAGAAAAGAGCACATTCCAAGAAAATATGCCAAAAGGATATTTTGAATAAAAATCGCTTTGGTAACTAACGATAAATAATGCTCAAGCATGATTAAGCTTCCTCAAGTTTGGTTACTGAACGTAAAACCCAAATGATGAGTCCAAGGAGTATAAATGCCCCCGGTGATAAAACAAAAAGTCCCACATTGGAATAGCCGGCATCATATAAGGCCTGGGGAATTATCTGGAATCCCAGAATTGTTCCACTACCGAAAATTTCTCTGAAAAATGCAACTGCAATAAGAATAATACCATAACCAAGACCATTGCCCAATCCATCCAAAAATGCTCGACCCGGTGGATTTTGCATTGCAAATGCCTCTGCTCTTCCCATGACTATGCAATTAGTTATAATGAGACCAACAAAGACGGATAATTGCTTACTGATATCATACATATAGGCTCGCAGAACCTGATCTGCAAGGATTACGAGAGAGGCAATTACGGTCAATTGAACAATAATACGAACTCTTCCTGGAATCCATTTCCTCATTGCGGCTATGATAGTATTAGAAAACGAGGTTACGAAAACCACAGCCAGAGTCATGACAATCGCTGTATCCATTTTTACCGTTACAGCCAATGCAGAGCATATACCTAATATTTGGGTCGTGATTGGATTATTCTGTATGAGTGGATCAGTGAATGCTTGTTTGGATTTTGAATCTAATGCCATAATGTATCCAATTATTGATTAGCGCGAATATGCTTGAAGTATTCGCCATAGGTTTTTAAATCTTTTTCTATAAAATTGGACACACCTTTACTGGTCATAGTGGCTCCCGATATCCCATCGACCATACAATATTTTCGAGGATTATCTTCCGACACTTTTCCTTTGCTTATTTCAATACTGCACGGGGTGCCATCTGGTGTTACAATTTTTTTCCCAACAAAGCTTGACGTGAACCAATCTTTTTCAATTTCTCCGCCAAGTCCGGGTGTTTCACCATGTTTATAGAATGTGATCCCCTTTACTGTTTCACCATCAGGCTCAATGGCCAAATACCCATATATGGTTGACCATAGTCCTTTCCCGGAGATGGGAATGGAATGACCAGCTTCTTTTCCATCAACTTCTTTCACATAGATCGGCAACCCACCTGCGTTCACAATATCACCCTTCTCATTCACCTGAATCATTTTGATATATTGATCGAATAAGGATTCAATTTCATCGGCCGTGAGTTTTTGTGCGGAATCCTCTGGAATATTTAATGAACGCAAAATGTTTTTCTTCATGTCAATCTGTACATTGCGTTCCTGTCTATCCTTCAGCGCAGTCGCAGCCAGTGATAACAAGATACCCAATACAATGGTAATGGAGGACATGAACAGGAGTACGTATCGATTACTGCGCATAGCGTGCCATCCTCCTTTTAATATTCTTTTGAACAACAAAATAATCTATGAGCGGGGAAAAGGCATTCATTAGTAAGATAGCCAGCATGGTACCTTCAGGATAAGCAGGATTAATCGAACGGATAATGACAGTCAAAAATCCGATCAATATACCATAGATCCATCGTCCAGCGTTGGTATAACACGCAGAGACAGGGTCGGTCGCCATAAAGACAATTCCAAATAGGAATCCACCCATGACCAAATGATAATGTGCTGGAATGGTTAACATCGAATTCGATGAATAGGGTGCAGTGAAATTGGTGATAAGTGCAGTAATAACCATTCCTAAGACACCGCCAACCATAATTCTCCATGAACCGACCTTGGTAAGAATAAGAATAAATGCACCGATAAGAATCATTAATGCACTGGTTTCTCCAATGGATCCGGGGATCCAACCCATAAACATATTTATCCAAGAAAAATCAAACTGTGGTACGCTATCTAGGAGCGATACGGCATTCTTGCCAACCTGGCTTGCAGGAATGGATAAAGCTGTAGCTCCCGAAAAACCATCCGGTCCCCCAATCCAGACTTTATCGCCTGATATATTTCCCGGATAGGAAAAAAAGACAAATGCTCGCGCTGTCAATGCCGGATTGAAAATATTCATCCCGGTACCGCCGAAAATCATTTTACCGATTACCACGCCGAAGGTTGTTGCCACTGCTACTTGCCACAAAGGAATTGTTACTGGCATAATCAATGGAATAAGCAATCCTGTTACAAGATACCCCTCATCAACTTCATGTTTTCTAATTGAGGCAAACAGCACTTCCCAAAATCCTCCCACAATGTAAGAGACCAACACAATGGGAATGAAAATTTTAAGTCCTGCGAGAAAATGGGCCAGCCATGTTCGTTGTAAGCCAAATGCCAGAGCTTCCTGATAACCTGCATTAAAAATACCAAAGATGGTGGCAGGCAATAGTGCTGCAACCACAATTATCATAACCCTTTTCAGATCAACACTGTCACGTATATGAGGTCCGTTCGTTGTCTGTTTATTTGTATTAAACATAAATGTATCAAGTGCATCGTACAATGGATGCATCACATGCCAGGGGCCATCTTCGGCAAATTTTGGTCTAATTTTTTCACTTATGTTTCTAATAAACTTCATCATCAACCTTCCTTCACCATCAGATCAAGTCCTTGTCGAATTGCCCCGCCCAAATCAATCTTACTTGGGCAGGCAAAACTGCATAATGCCACATCTTCTTCCACAACCTCCAAAATACCAAGTTTTTCCATTTCAACAATATCTTGTGCTAAAATGGCGCGATATAAAGGATTAGGAAGTATGTCCATCGGTAAAACATCCTCCCAGGCGTTCACTGGTACCATTGCCCGCTCACCGCCTTGTTGCAGGGTTGTAAATTGAAACTGGTTACTATTTTTACCCATGTAAGTCCGCATCAAACTGTAAATCGTTTTTGAACTTCCCAGTTTCAACCATCCCAAGAAAGGACGATCCTGATTCACCGGAATACAACTCAGTGAGGAATCATAAAAACCAAGATAAGGAACAGTCGTAAGCGTTTTCCCAGTGAGTACATCTCCTCTTATCAGTCGATGATTCCCACTTGCCAGACGATCTTTCGTTAACACAGAAGCTGGCGCACCAATTCTGGTTTTCACGTACCCTGCGGTCGTTACCGATGGTCCACCCACCGTGACAGCAATGGACGGATCGAGTTGACCTGTCATAAACGCTCGTCCCAATAAAACCACATGTTGCGGTTCACACGACCAAATTATTTCGCCCGGTTTAAGAGGATCTAGATGGTGAACCAGTACGCCTACATTTCCAGCAGGGTGTGGTCCGTTTATACGATGAAGTTTAACGTTATCCAGTTGAGTAAATAGAGGCAAGGTTGCATTTTCGTGGATTGCCAGCTGGACATCACCTTCGGTCAATTTTCCCAGTATTGATAAGCCAGTTTTGAAAGCTTCTTCCTGGCCTTCCAGAATAAAAGTATTGTCAACAGACAACGGTGCTGTATTGCAGGCAGAAATAAATAGTGATTTCGGATTACCTTCAGGGTCCGCAATTTTGTTATACGGACGTTGTCGAATACAGGGCCAAAGATTCAGTTCAAGAATTGTATCAATAATTTCCTGTCGACCAGATTTTTCAAGCGACGGGATTTCCACCCGGACGAATTCCTCGTCCTTATCCAGAGTAATCTCAATTCCCTGTACAATCCGGCGAGGTCCAAATTGAATTTTCGATACGGTACCAGCCCCAGGTGCAGCCCATTTAATACCCGGTGATTTTTTATCAAAGAAAAGCGCCTGACCGCCTTTGACTTTTTCACCTTCTTTTACCATTAATTTGGGTTTCACATAGAGAAACTCACTTGGTAAAAGTGCCACCGTTTTGCATGGATCCGATTCGAGATAGGTTTTTGTTGGGACACCGGCGATTCCGATATCGTGTCCCTTTTTAAGTTTCAAGTACGCCATAGTTACCTGTCATACTGTCGTTAAAGTGTATTGGTAAACATCAGCAGGGAATTTTTAACCCAATCTGCTACTGGTGCCCAATAGATTCCTAAAATTATTGCCGGTACTGCCAGACAGACCAGCAATGCTGTTAATGTTTTTGAGGGAAGTTCCAGTTGCTCTGCTTTTTCACCCCTTAAAAACATTACTTTCACGATACGCAAATAATAATACAGAGATACCACACTGTTGAGGATCCCAATAAATGCCAACCAATAAAAATGTGGACCGGCTTTGATTACTGCTGCAAAAAGATAGAATTTTCCAATAAATCCTGCTGTAGGAGGTAATCCTGTCAGTGATAACATAAATATGGTCATGACAACACCGACAAACGGCATTTTCCATCCCAGCTCTTTAAATGTATCAATGCTGTCCGATCCAAATCGGTTTTGTACGACCACTACCACAAAAAAGGCCCCAAGGTTCATAAACATGTACATCACCAGATAGATCATGATTCCGAAATATCCATCCTGCAACAAGATTGGAATCCCCATCATCATGTATCCGGCGTGTGCAATGGTTGAATATGCCAGCATTCTTTTTACACTTTGTTGCTGCATGGCAACCAGATTGCCCAACGTCATGGTCACCACGGATAATAGTCCAATCACTGTCGTCCATGGTATGGGTGTCATTCCATTGATATTTAAAGAAACATAAATAGTACTGAAAAATCGTATAAGAACACCGAATCCGGCGGCTTTCGGTGCGACCGACAAAAAGGCCGTTACTGGTGTGGGTGCACCCTGGTAAACGTCAGGTGTCCAAAAATGAAATGGAACGGCGGATATTTTGTAACCGAATCCAGCAAAAATCAAAAGAAAAGATACCATCAACGCAAATTGTGCTGAGCCATCCACCTGCAATAATGCTGCGGCAATATCATGAATATTGGTATGCCCAGTGATTCCGTATAACAAACTAAATCCAAACAGCATTAATCCTGATGAAAAAGCACCATATATCACATATTTTAAGGCCGCTTCGTTGGATTGTTTATCTAATTTGAGATATCCGGCTAAAATAAAAGATGTAATTGACACAATTTCCAGTGCCAGATACACCATGACAAGATCAATCGCCGACACCAGTAAAAACATTCCGAAAACCATAATAATCATCAGGGCATAAAACTCACCCATCCGATAATTTTCAAATTCCTTGGTTCTGGGAATAACCAGCAATGAGAAACCGGTCGCTATCAATATTAATTGCTTAAAAAATGTTCCATAAGTGTCAAAGGCAATTTGCCGAATGAACAAAGAATTGACTGGTTGTCCATAATCCGATATTAAAATCCAAAGCGTGACAACGACTCCGGTAAATGCCCACCATTTTAAACGATTAGAGTCCTTACTTCTGAAAATCAAATCCAACGATATCACAACAATTGCTGTAATCACCAATATGATTTCCGGCCAGAAGTGACTGATGCTCTGGATATTATTCATACTATTGATTTACGGCATAACCGCAATGTTTGTCCATTGAACGACCTGATCGATTACAACGGTCATGGTCTCTTTGATCATATCCAGGAATGGACCGGGATATACGCCCAATGCGATGGTAATGACTGCCAGCGGTATGACGGCAAACAATTCGCGACCATTGATATCCGGCAGTTTTTGATATTTTTCATTTAGTTCGCCAAAGAATATGCGTTGGTATGCCCACAGGAAATAGGCGGCGTTCAACAAAATACCAATCGCGGAAATGATGACAATCGTTCGAAATACGGGAAAGGCACCAACAAAACACATAAACTCACTGATAAAACCAGACATTCCAGGTAACCCCAAACCGGCAAAAAATGCAATTCCGACGACGGCCGTAAAAACCGGCATTTGCTTTGCCAGGCCCCCGAAACCATTAATGTCACGATGATGGGCACGATCATAGATTACACCAACCAATATAAAGAGCATGGCTGAGATAGTTCCGTGGTTAAACATCTGGAAAACAGCTCCAGTAACCCCAGCTTCAGCAGCACTGTAGTTCGAACCGTACTGGGTACCTGCAGCAATAACAGCTGCCATTCCTAGCAATGCGTAACCCATGTGGTTTATACTGGAATAGGCTACCAGTTTTTTGAGATCCGTCTGGGCGAGAGCACATAGTGCACCCCATATTACATTGATTAATCCCAGTACTGCTATAGAACCAGCAAACCACATAACACCATCTGGCAGCATTCCGTAGTTGACACGTAGCAAACCGTATACACCCAGTTTCAATAGAATCCCTGCCAGGATAACGGATATGGCAGTCGGTGCTTCCACGTGTGCCAGGGGTAACCAGGTGTGAAATGGGAATATGGGAACTTTAATCGCAAAAGCAATGAAGAGGAGTATCCATATAACTTTTATGGCGCTTATACCCCACCACAATACACCATCCAGTGCCATGGGAGCCGTATCAATAAGAACCATCATATCAAAGGTTTTCCCGCAATAAAAATACAGCGCCAGGATTGCCACCAACATAAGCACCGATCCTACCAGCGTAAACAGGAAAAATTTTATAGCGGCATATTCTCGTTTTGGACCACCCCACATGCCGATCAGGAAATACATAGGTAACAACATGACTTCCCAGAAAACATAGAATAGGAAGAAATCCAAAGCCAGAAATACACCGATCATTCCAGTATCCAGCAATAGAAACAGTGCGAAATAGCCTTTGACTGCCCGATCTGTTTTCCAGCTAACAAACACTGCCAGAAAAGATAAAATGGGTGTGAGCATCACCATAGGCAGACTTAATCCGTCCACTCCCAGGTGATAAAAAATATTAAAAGACGGAATCCAGTTGAATCTCTCAGTGAACTGAATTGTCCCAAGCGATGGATCAAAATCCATCCAAAGCAATATTGCCACCCAGACCTGTAATCCAGTTGCAACGGCTGCAATTATTTTGATGATTTCGGTTTTATCCCGAGGAATAAATGCAATAGCAATCATTCCCGCAACCGGGAGCCAAACCAACCAACTTAAGTACATTGTATCCATGTAATGTCCTTACCTTCTCTGATTTTCCATTTACACGGTTTTCCAGAGCAAAAGAATGATAATCGCCGTGAGAGCAAATAAAACATATTGCTGTACCCGACCAGTCTGAACAAATCGCAATCCTTTACCAACTTTTTTGAGTGATTTCCCAATTCCATCAACCAAAAATTGATCAATACCATCGTAATCGATTTTACCTACCCATTGTGAAAGAAATTTGGTTACCTTGCCGAAGCCATTGATAAAATATGTATCATACAGATCCCAATCCAGGTAGGCTACCCAATCCGCCAGCTTTAAAACCGGTTTGTAAAATATCTTTGTATACAATTCATCGATAAAGAATTTTCCAGATGACAATTTGAATAAAGGTTGAATTGTTTTCGAAATTTTTTCCGTCGAGAGTAATTTTTTATAGTACATAGCCCAAGCCAATACGATTCCAAAGACGGCAACTGCCAGTGAAAGTATCATTGCCATCGAATGACTATGATGCAATCCTTCCTCGATACTATGAGCGGTAAGTCCTGCTGGAATAAAACTGTCCTTGTATTCCATTAAGTGGGTAAACCATCCCACATCAGAAAATGGATTGAAATGGGGTAATGTGTAAAATATAAAAAGACTCAGTGTGCTTAATAGAACCAAAGGCAATTTCATTTCAAACGGCGATTCATGAATATGCTCAAATACATCCGGTCTATTCGGCTCGTTATGAAACGTTAGAAAAATCATGCGAAACATATAAAAAGCAGTAATCAAGGCTGCACCAAAACCAAAGATGGGTAATAGAAAATGTGCCGGATGATGCGAGGCATAGGCCAGTGTTCCGGCAAGAATGGCATCTTTAGAAAGGAACCCTGAGAAAAACGGAATTCCCGAAATTGCCAATGATCCTACCAGCATCGATACGTATGTCACTGGCATTTTTTTTCTGAATCCACCCATATTAAACATATCCTGTGGATCTGTATCATGATCATCTTTTTTATGCAGACTGTGGTGCATAGCATGAATGACACTACCGGCTCCATAGAATAAATTGGCTTTAAACATGGCGTGCGTTACTAAATGGAAAAAAGCGGCAATGTACGCACCGGTTCCAACCGATAGTATCATGTAACCCAGTTGGCTCACGGTTGAATATGCCAAAACCTGTTTAATGTCTCTTCGGGTAATGGCAATCAGGGATGCAAATAAAGCTGTAAATCCACCGATATAAGCGACAACCAGCAATGCATCCGCCGTCATTACACCGAATAGACGTACCATCATGTATACACCAGCGGCAACCATGGTTGCCGCATGGATAAGTGCGGATACAGGCGTGGGACCTTCCATGGCGTCAGGAAGCCAGATATGCAATGGGAATTGGGCTGATTTTCCAACCGCTCCCATAAACAACCCTATCCCGGCAACGGTCAGCGTAGTACCTGCAATTTTCCCTGCCTGCACACCAGCAAATAAATCGTTGTATGAAAACGATCCAATCGCCGTGAAGAAAAGCATAATACCGACAAAAAAGCCGATGTCACCAACTCTATTGGTTAAAAATGCTTTTTTACCAGCATTTGCAGCAGAATCTTTTTCAAACCAAAAACCAATCAATAGATAGGAACTCAGCCCAACCAATTCCCAGCTCATATAAAGAAGCATCAGATTATTGGTAAGTACAATACCGTTCATACTAAATGTAAACAGCGATAAAAATGAATAATACCGATGATAACGAGGATCGCCAGCCATGTATTTTATGGAATAGATGTGGCTCATGCTGGAAATCAGTGCAACTACCAACAGCATGATAATGGTCATGTTGTCAATCAAAAACCCAAGCTCGATTTTAAAATTCCCAAGATCAAGCCAGGTAAATGAATCCTGAATGGCAAATTCAGGATCATAATTGAGCAACATTCCAGCAAACATGGCAATTGCCAGGGCGAGGGTAATAAGAATAGCACTGATAGATACCCAATCCCCCTTGCGCGGCAACCGTTTACCAAAAAAGGTTTGGAAGATAAACGCTGCCAATGGCAGGAAATAAATAATCAGGGCATATTTAATAAAAATATTCATCGACCCATCTGACTTACATCATCAATGTTGATGGATTTGAAATTATTGAAAATATTTATGATAATAGCCAAAGCCACAGCAGCCTCAGCTGCTGCCATGACGATTACAAAAAGTGCAAATACCTGACCGGAAAATTGCATTCCTCCAAAACGTGCAAAAGCCATAAAATTGATATTCGCTGCATTGAGAATGAGTTCAATACCCATGAGAACAGCCACTGCATTTCGACGGGTCATGACTGCGAATAATCCCAGTGAAAACAGGATGGCAGCAATAATAAGATAAACCTGTAATTGATCCATCAGGGTTTTTTCCTTGATAACACTGCTGCTCCGATCAATGCGCCCAGCAACAACACAGATGCAACTTCAAATGGCAGAAGAAAATCGGTCATGATCAACGTACCAATTTCATAGGTCGTGTTTGCTTGCTCTGATCCACCAGAAAGCATCCACGGTGTTTTATTTATGAGCGTAACAAAACCCAACATAATCACAATGGCAACAACACCACCAACGCTTCGCTGCATACTTGTATTGGAAATATTCACCGATGATATGCGATGAGTCAACATAATACCAAATAAGATGAGAACCAGAATTCCACCCACATAGATCATGACCTGGACACCGGCCATGAAATCAGCCCAGAGAAATACATACAGCCCGGCAACTCCGAATAAGGTAAAAAACAACCCCAGGGCTGAATACACCAGATTTCGACTGGTTACCACCAAGACTGCCGACCCAATCGTTATTAGAGTAATTATCCAGAATCCGATCAGAATCATCCTTGTGAACCCGCTTCCATTGTTGTGTAACGATCGATATCCTCTTGCGTGGCTACTGCAAATTTGTAGATCAGATTATTCCTATCGTATTCTGAAAATTCGTAATCGATGGGCGTCTTGTGGGAATTCGGGCCACCGGTCATATAAATACATTCTTCCGGACATGGGTATGTGCAAAGATTGCAGTACATGCATTCACTCATATCAATATCATGGCGGGTTACCAATAACCGTTTTACCGTATCATTGGTGGTAACACCTAGATCCGTGCCCTTAGGTACTTTAATTGTTTCTACTGCAATACATCCCACCGGACATGCGCGTTCACATTTTTTGCACCCGGTGCAATCATCAATATCCACCACCAAGCGGGAGCGAATGACATTGTAGTCCCGGTGATCAAATCCAATATTTCTTTCCGGTCGTGGCCATTTCTCTTCGGGATATTGCAGCGTAACATTACCGGTTCTGGCATGGATAAGGTGTTTCCATGTGATTCCTAACCCAATGAGCAGGGTAGTGATCGACTCCCAGATATTGTGAAGATATCTACCCACTTATCCTCCCACCATCAATATCCAGATGCCTACACCAAAAACATTTAATAATGCTATCGGTAGCAAATATTTCCAGGCAACAGCCATCAGCTGATCAACACGTAATCGTGGGAATGTCCAACGAAACCAGATCATAACCATCATTAGGAACAGTAATTTGCCCATGAACCAGCACAGACTCCAAAATGGCGAATCCAACACTCCCGGGATTACACTTTGCCACCCACCAAGAAATGCTACGGTGGCAATTCCACAGACCACGAACATATTGGCATATTCACTTAAAAAGAAGAATGCCCAACGCATACCGGAATATTCCGTATGAAATCCACCAACCAATTCACTTTCAGCCTCGGGAATGTCAAAGGGCGTACGGTTGGTTTCTGCCACACCGGCAATGTAATAAATAAAAAATGCCAGGAATGAAAATGGGTTATTAAATATTGTCCAATTGGGCAAAAATCCCCAAATCAAGCCTTCCTGTGCCTTGATAATACCCTGCATATTTAAAGTACTCGTCACCATTATTACAGTTATAATTGATAGTCCAGCCGGGATTTCATAGCTGACAATTTGCGCCGCAGAACGCATGGCACCGTACAAGGACCATTTATTATCCGATGACCAGCCTGCCAGGATTAACCCAATAACACCTAATGCACTTATGGCCAGTATGTAAAAAATTCCAATATTGACATCAATTACCTGAATTGCATTGCTGAATGGAAGCGAACCAATGGCTAAAAAGGCACCGATAAACAATATGAATGGTGCAATAATAAATAATTTTCTATCGGCAGCTCTGGGGATGATATCTTCCTTGATTAGCAATTTTATGGCATCTGCTACCGTTTGCAGCAAACCCCATTTACCAGCATGCAAACCGGCACCCTGCCCCATTGGACCAATCCGATCCTGCACAAACGCTGATACTTTTCGTTCCACATACACTGCTACCAGGGCATTGACTGCCATAAGCAAAAACAGTATCACGCCGGCGACCACAAACCAGAATAACCAGGGCATAGTTGCTAGTTGATCAGATATCATCGGTCTATTTCCCCTAAAACGATATCCAAACTTCCCAAAACGGCCAGTACATCAGAAATCATCCATCCTCGGGCAATTTCATCCAGAACACTTAAGGCGGTAAAGGCTGGGGAGCGCATTTTTAGTCGATAGGGTTTGTTGCTTCCATCACTCATGATGTAAAAGCCAAGGTCTCCTCTCGGAGATTCGGTGCGTCGGTAAATTGAGCCTTTTGGAGGTCTGATTTTTTTTGGCAGGGCCTCGTGTACGTTTCCTTCTTTTGGTAACTGTTGCAAAGCCTGTCGTATAATTTTTACACTTTCGCGCATTTCGATGACACGTACCCAGAACCGATCCCAACAATCACCAAGTGTTCCTCTGGTTCCTTCCCCCAACGGTACATTAAAATCGAACCGATCATAAATAGAATAGGGATCGTTTTTCCTCAAATCCCAGTTCACTCCTGAGGCCCGCAAGTTTGGACCAGTAACCCCAAAGCTGACCGCTATATCCGGCGGTAATATTCCAATGTCTGCTGTCCGTTCTACGAAGATTTTATTGTACGTAAGTAAATTGTTATACTCATCAATTTCAGGTTCAAAATCATCCAAAAATTTGAAGGTAGCCTCCACGAAACCAACGGGCAAATCATGAGAAACACCACCGACCCACATATAATTGTATAGTAACCGAGCTCCACATGCCATTTCAAATAAATCCAGGATACGTTCCCGATCACGGAACATGTACAGGAACGGTGTGGTTGCGCCAATATCCAATCCGTATGTGCCCAATGCCAGCAAATGACTTGCAATCCGGTTTAATTCAGCCATAATAACACGAATATATTCCACTTTTTCCGGAACCTGGATTCCCATCAATTCTTCTACCGCAACCACATAACCGAAATTTGAATTCATGGAAGCAATATAATCGCAGCGATCAGTATAGGGAACAATCTGTTCGTAGGGCAGGTTTTCGCAGTGCTTTTCAAAACAACGATGCAAATACCCGATTACCGGTGTAATCTCAGATACAATTTCGCCATCCGTCTTCACCCGAAGTCGCAACACGCCATGGGTGCTGGGGTGCTGGGGACCAATATTCAGGACCATTTCTTCGCCGTGGAGAGTGGTATCCTTTGTCATCGTTTCGGACATATTATTCCCAGACTTCTTTGATTTTTGGAATGAGAATTCCATGATAAGAGCTGGGGTCCTTGTAATCTTTCCGTAATGGGTGACCAACCCAATCTTCCGGTAGCAGCATTCGTCGCATATCAGGGTGTCCTTTGAAACGGACACCAATCATATCGTATACCTCCCGTTCAAACCAATTGGCAATATTCCAAATAGTTGCCACACTGGGAATAGATGGTCTTTTGCGACCAATGGCAATACGTATTTCGACCCTGTGATCATGGGTCATGGAGTGCAAATTGTAGCGTACTTCCAGATTGTCTTCCTCACCTAAATCAACTCCAGTAATACACATACATGAATCGAAGGCAAATTCCTCCATATCTTTTAGGCAGGTTGCAATTTCCTGCCATTGATCCGGTTGGCATTGGATATATGATTCCGGTTGCTCATCCAGTTCCACCAGACAGCCCGGGAAAATTTCACGTAATTTTTTTGCTACAATTGTATTCATGTATCGGATTTTTTAGTGAGTGGTCGTTCGTGGCGGATTTTTTCCTGTAATTTTATTAATCCCTCCAGCAGCGATTCTGGACGCGGTGGACACCCGGGCACATATACATCTACCGGCACTACCAGATCCACACCTTTTAATACGTGATATCCTTGCGGCGTATATGGTCCGCCGCTGGTAGCGCAGGAACCCATGGCAATTACGTATTTCGGGTTGGCCATTTGTTCGTATAATTTTTTTACCCGGAGTGCCATTTTCATCGAAACAGTACCGGCCACAATCATCACGTCTGCCTGTCGCGGTGACGATCTTGGCATCATTCCAATCCTTTCAAGATCATGCCGGCTGGCTGCCGTTGCCATCATCTCAATAGCACAACAGGCCAGACCAAATTGGAAATACCATGGCGAAGTCGATCGTGCCCAGCTTAATACCTGATCGAGTTTGGCTACAACAATGTTATCTTGAAGTTTGTTTTCAAGGATTCCCATAGGTGCTTAATCCTTACCTAAATGTTTGTACCGTCCGGCAGCATATTTCAATTGGAGTTTTACCCAGTCAAGATCGGCCTTTTTCCAAACGTATGCCAAGCCAACAATCAGGATTAATAAGAAGAGTGCCATTTCAACAAACGCTACCATTCCTAAATCTTTGAATACTGTAGCCCAGGGAAATAAAAACACAACTTCAACATCGAATATGAGAAAAATTAATGCAATAACATAAAATCGTATATTAAACTGAATCCAGGCTTGTCCTTCGACTTCTTCACCACACTCATACGTATCCAATTTTTCCCGCGATGGTTTAGAGGGTGCCAGCAACCATTGTAACACGAGTGGAACTGCTACGAGAATTATTCCAAGGAATATGAAAAGGAGTACGCCGCCGAAGTCTTGAATCATCTGTTTTTTCGTATAAAGCTTAGCAGGAAATTTAGACCATTGTTCTTTCCCAAATCAAGACAAACGAATCGTATTTTATACCTATTTGTGAATTTTGCAACAGCAATCGACTCGAACGGATGAAAACAATTGAAATGAATAGTGCTGATTTGATAATCTACTGAAATCCTTGCATCCCATCTCTAACTTTTCCCGGCTAGCAAAAGAATGATCCTTCCACCAAATAAAGATAAATTGTGACTACCCCATCAAAATCTGTTACCCATCAGTATAGAATTTTTTGGGGTTGGTTTTTGATGTGGTCAGTGGCAGCTAGCCAAAAAATGGATTGGGTTATAACCTATCCCGATAGCTCAGAAAAAACGACAGCCTAGGCAGTTGACACATCAACCGGGAATGCCATTGTTGCAACCATGGAAAATCCGTATGGGAGTTTTACAGAGTTTGGTGACATGTCATTGGTGAAAATTGATAGGTTAGCAAATCAAATTTTTACTATCCCCATCTGTTCTAATGCCAGTATATCGGATGTGATCCTGGATGATAATCAGCAAATCATTATGGTGGGACATCTTGATGGAAACACAA
>CAZZIU010000003.1:0-13961 GCA_964654545.1 uncultured bacterium | reverse complement strand
ATGGCTTGGTGAATCCATCATTCAAAGATGGGATACAGATGGAAATCTGGTTGCGGAAGAATCTGTTTATCATGGAATGATCAGCGATATTGCACTAGATGATGGCATAATAATTACCGGAAACGGAGATATGAACACGCAATTCGATGATTTGTTAATTCCACCGACACAACCCCAAACCGGGTATTTAAATTATGTTACAGCGTATGATTCCAGTCTTCAAGCCCTATGGGTCCCATCTACACCTTATATAACGTTTGATTTTCATCCACGTATTGTAACAACAGATGAAGGAATATTCTTCGTGGCCATTGAAGCCCAATCTCCTGCTTCCACGACCGTATCCTATACCATCCGAAAATACTCGAATAATGGATCAATGTTAGACAGCTCCATATTTATTAACAACAATGTCTCTTTTGGAAATGATTTAGAATTAACCACTGATCATGACAGGGTTCTAACATGGATTCGCCAGTCCGCCTATAGCCCTATAGATACCGTGGCATTATATAGCTATGATACCGACTTAAATATGGAGAACCGCTGGTTTTTAGACGGTATAATTCCCAGTGCCGAAATGGTTAGTTCCTGTTATGGTACCTTCATTGCCGGGAATTTTTTTGATAATTCCATAAATATCAATGGTGAAGACTCACTGATTGCCTCAGGAAGCAGCAACCAAAATTTTCTTGTCAAGCTAAGCAGTAAATGTATCAATCTTTCTAACGAGAATAATTCCACACCTAAAATAAAGATTCCCCAAAGAATGACACTTTTCCCAAATCCAAGTTATGGGAGAATTTTCATTCACATTTCTGATGTGAATTCATCCAACTACAGGATGGAGATTGTCAATCTACTCGGTCAAAAAATAGATGCATTTCCTTTAATGACCAATACAATCAATTATAATGCAAGTGGATATGTGCCAGGTATTTTTTTTACCAGATTCTGGACACTACCACTCATTCGGTCATTGCGAGCAAAAAAATGATTCTAATTAGATAATAAGCAACAATAATTTCAAATCGTATCACAGGATTCTTACTGCGCCCTGTATCAACCCTCATTATAATTGCATTTCTATTGGAGTGCAACAATAGGCGTTCATAATTTAAACAGTATGTCATGGATTAATTCTGTAATTGCATCAGGCCTGTCTGTTTTTCCAAAGTGGTTCGTTCGACCTTTTGCCACTCCATATGTCGCAGGTGAAACCACCCGGGAAGCTCTGGAAAAAGTTAAAGCTCTGAACCAGCAAGGATTCAAAGCAACATTGGATATTCTTGGTGAACACGTCAAATCGAAGGAAGAATCGCAGGATATTCGAGATGCCTATTGCAATCTTTACGATGAAATCAACACGAAAGGTCTGGATTGTAATATTTCATTAAAATTGACCCATCTCGGTATGGAAATTGATCCGGAGCTGGCAAAGGAAAACGTATTTGCTGTTCTTGAAAAAGCAATGGAGTATCAAAATTTTCTCCGAATTGACATGGAAAATTCTCCTTATACAGATAGTACTATACAAATTTACCAGGACTGTATCCAAAAATATTCCAGTGTGGGAGTTGTGTTGCAAGCCTACCTGCACCGTTCGATTGAAGATATACAGTCCCTGAACGCTCCTGCTTTTAATTGTAGAATATGTAAAGGTATTTATCGTGAGCCTGAACAAATTGCAATCCAGGATAAAAAACATATTAGCACCAATTTTTTGGACTGTACTAAAACATTGATCCTTGGTGGTAGTTATGCAGCGATTGCCACACATGATATTGCGCTGATAGATGATATCGAACGCTGGATTATTAAGAACAATATCCCTAAAAACAGGTACGAATTCCAGGTCCTCTATGGCGTACCTATGAGTGGACGATTAGAATCATTATTGGAAAAAGGACATACTGTCCGTATTTATGTTCCCTTTGGTTCCTTCTGGTTTGACTATTCAGTCCGTCGTCTAAAAGAAAATCCCAACATTGTATGGTATATATTGAAAAACATATTTAAGAAAAGATCTACCCATGAATGAACAAGCGACCATTAAAAAAATATTTCAACTCAAGACAATTGCCGTCGTAGGACTGTCACCGAAAACTGGGAGGGCCAGCAATCGGGTCGCCGCCTATTTGAAATCCGTGGGGTACACAATCATACCAGTTAATCCCGGATTTAATGAAATTCTTGGTGAAACCTGTTACCCAGGTTTAAAAGATATACCTAATGCGGTGGATGTGGTGGATGTTTTTCGACGTCCAGAACACGTGGAGCCAATCGCAGAAGATGCAATTGCGATAAATGCAAAAGCTCTGTGGTTGCAAGATGGCGTTATTAATGAAACTGCAGCCAGAAAAGCGGAAGATGCTGGACTAATGGTGGTTATGAATGACTGTATGTTCAGGCGACATCTAGCTATGGGTTTCTAGACCAATCAGAAAATTCCTCAACAGCCTGTTTTTTTGACGAATTACAATTTGATGTATGAAAAATTAATTATACGATTTTAAGAACACGTATATAGAACATTATTCGTTGTTGCCTCTTTTTCCCCAATCCATTTTTGTGCGTAGCATATGAAAATAATCCATATCGCTAAATTGGATAAACGGGACTGAATAATCACCATTTTGGACAATGACTTGGGATGATGACGTCAGTACTTCATGAATTTGACCATCGACCGATAGTCCAACATCATAGGTTTCACCGGGAAATGTGATTTCAAGTTTGGTGTTTATACTTACAACGACTGGTCGGGAGGTTAAGGTATGTGGACAAATGGGAGTTACAATAATTGATTCCACATCTGGGACCACAATCGGACCACCAGCAGCCAATGAATACGCTGTTGAGCCGGTAGGGGACGAAATAATAATTCCATCTGCTTTATAGCTCCCAAGTAATCGGCCATCAGTGTGTACCACACAGGTAATCATCCGATGTGACTTAATTGGATTTATGACAATATCATTTAGGGCAGGATACTTTCTGGTATGCGATGGGGAATAAACCCTGCCAATTAATACGCGTCTGGCATCAATGGAATACTCGCCAGCAGCAACCTGATTAAGCCGGGTATACAAATCACCCTTTGTGACATTTGCCAGGAATCCCAAATCACCTAAATGAATACCAAGAATGGGAATGTTTCGTTTACCAAGACTTCTGGCTGCTCCGAGAATGGTACCGTCTCCACCCAGGGCTAATATGAAATCCATTTTGGAAAAATCATCTGCGGATTGAATAATATCCGATGGCACTTTCTGCCTGATTGCCCACTGACTTGCAATTCGGGTAGTTATGTATAATTTTAGCCCGGCCTCCTCCGACCATGACATCAGTTCAGGTAACAAGTCCCAAAATGCCTGCTTTCCTGTATTACCCCAAATAGCAAATTTTTCTGGTTTATTCATTTACCAGATGATGCCCTTTCATTTAGGGTTTGAATTTTTTGCTCCGCCGCTTCAAGTATGGATTTGCATGAATCTGATATTCGCACACCCTCTTCATACAATTCCAAAGATTTTGACAGAGCAAGATCATCGGACTCGAGCTGTTTTAAAATTTCGTCCAATTTTTTTAGTGCAGACTCAATTTCAAGTGATTCTGTTTTTTTTGCCATGGATAAATTTACCTGTTCTAATTTTCAAAGGGGAGTTTCGTCTGTTTATCCTGCTCGTTTACCCGTTCAGCCCGGATCAACCCTTTTCCTGTCTGTAATGTGAATTCACCACCGACTTTGACATCCAACGCTGATCGAATGATTTTTCCTGCCGGCCAGGTTCTTGCAATACTATACCCACGATGTAGTATACTCTCCGGATTCAATGCATTAAGCTGTTCGCGTAATCCAGTAATTTGGGTAACAAGTTCGCTAACCCGATGTTGAATTGACTGGCTCATTCTTGAGACAGCATGGGAAATTATTTCTCGGTTCAATTCAATTTTTTTTACAGGATTAAGCCCTTGAATTCGATCCCTCAGGTGATCCACAAATTGCCAGTGATATTGTATTCGATTCCTTAACGTTCGATCACTTTGCTGTTTCCATTGATCCATCAAATCCACGATCTCCTGACGAGATGGGCTTACAATTTCTGCTGCCGCTGAGGGCGTAGGGGCGCGGTGGTCAGCCACAAAATCTGCAATGGTAGTGTCTGTTTCGTGTCCCACGGCCGAAATAACTGGTACGCTAGAGGCAAAAATTGCTCTGGCCACCCGTTCTTCATTAAAAGGCCATAGATCTTCTATGGACCCACCGCCGCGACCTATAATTACCACATCCACATCGGGTATGTGCTGAATGTCCTGAAGAGCCCTTTCTAAATCGTATTGGGCATCCGGTCCTTGAACCAAAGCCGGTCTGAGCACGATTTCAACATGCGGAGCACGTCGCTCCAATACCTGTAAAATATCTCGTACAGCTGCCCCACTTCCAGATGTGATAACGGCAATTTTCTGAGGGAAACGCGGTAATACTTTTTTGACCTCACTGGAAAACAGACCTTCTTCTGACAACTTCTTTTTTAGCGCTTCATATGCTTGAAACAAAGCCCCAAGTCCAGCTTGCTCCAATCGTTGAACTACCAATTGGTATTGACCACGTTTCTCGAACACAGAGATTCTTCCGTACGCATTTACGTTCAACCCATCTTGGGGTTGAAAGGCCACGTATTGATTGGATCCTCGAAACATTACAGCTGAGATTTCAGCCCCGTCATCTTTTAGGGTAAAATACATATGCCCGGAACTGTGACGTTTAAAATTGGATATTTCTCCTCGAATACCTAGCGATGGGAATTGCTGCTCCAGGATACCCTTTATATCCCGGGTTAACTGGGAGACAGTTAGAAGCGTAGGCGAACTCATGGGGATTGTGACGGGTCCGGTTTTCCTGCCTCTATCCAGCATGTAAACCAAAAACAGGCAACCGCACGAGCTGCCTTATTTAATTGTTGCTGCACAAGATCCCCAGATTTCTCATTTATCCTTGCAAGATAAACCCGTAGAAATTGACCATCCTGGTAGGTTGCCAAAGTATCTTCTTGTCCGCTACTCAATGGAGCCCGCGCATAGGTATCCGCAGCCAATATTGAATCGTGTACAGCATACGATGCGGTTACAATTTGAAAAGGTTCATCAGCAACTGACTTATAGGCAAACACTGGTAAATCTACAGTTATAGAATTGACATACTCATCTACCAATTGTGATTCCCATCGGTAGTGAACGCCTTTGTTACCCGTAAGTTGGCCGTTGTAGTTTGCCACAGTGTGCAGTGGCATATGAATGTCCGCTACATAATGCCCCATTGCGGCCATTACCATTAATGCGTCGTTCCAACGCCGATCACTAAACAAGTGTGTCAGGCTATCTGCCACATGGTTAATGTACCAAGGCGCTATCCCCCAGGATCGCAGAGACTCCTCGCCATATTTCTCTTGTGCCTTGTTTAATAAATGAGGAACATCCTCAAAGGGATAGGTGGAAAAATAATCCGCATCCATGTAGTGGCGGTATCCTTCATTTGGATCATTTTTTTTCCATAAATCAGGGTCTGGAGCATGGGCGGCGATTGTATCCATGTGTATTGTTAGGAATTCACCAAAAGGTCCATTTATGGATTGGGCGGCAGCCCGGTTTATGCGACTGTGTGTCTCATAACCCCAACCCTGGAGAAGTGTCCCCAGGGTCAGGATAAAAAGTAAGTTGCGGTATGACCGCATATCATTTCCTATTTATTTTTTTTCTTATGACGATTGGCACGCAAGCGTTTTTTACGCTTGTGGGTGTTCATCTTACGCCTTTTCCGCTTTTTACCGCAGGGCATATAACCTCTCTTTTATTAAATCATTCAACAATAAATCCCTGATCACTTAATCAAGGCACTATTAACCCGTGACCGCATATGCTTTGATGGCTTGAAGGTGGGTACAAATCTTTCTGGTAGATGGATGGCTTCTCCAGTTCCAGGATTGCGTGCTTTTTTGGGCATCCGGTGTTTCACGCCAAATGTACCAAAGCCTCGCAATTCAACCCGTTCATTTTTTGCCAACGATTCGGTGATTGTATCCATAATACCATTCATTACCGCTTCGGTTTCTACTTTGGTTAGTCCAATTATCGAGGATACATGATCGACAATATCCTGCTTAGTCATGACACTCTCCAATGCCAGCGATAGGCCGGCTCTTTGTTTAGAAAATACCCAAGAGTGGTTGCTGCTTCCTGTAATAACCACTCCATAAACTGGGGTTTCTCTTTATGCGGACGAGCCAGTTTTGGCTTTCCATCAATATTACCTATTTCAGCTGCCAATGCAACTGCATCTTCAAATGTACCCAGGCTGTCAATCAATCCCAATTGGTACGATTGCCTGCCAGTAAATACCCTGCCATTTGCTAACTCTTTCACCGTGTTCTGATCCAAATTTCTTCCTTCTGCAACTGCTTCCACAAACTGCGTGTGCATGTCGTGCACAACGTCTTTGAAGTAGTCCCTATCTTGCTCCGTTACCTCTCTTGTGGGGGAACCAGCATCTTTAAGACTTCCACTTTTTACTGTTTCAAATCGTAACCCGATTTTTTCGAGCAAATCTGTGGCAACCGGATAATCCATTATGACACCAATACTCCCCGTAACGGAACCAGGATTGGCCATTATCAGTGTACTGCCAAGGGCGCTGTAGTATCCTCCAGAAGCTGCCACCGTACCTATGGATGTAATAATCGGTACAACGTTGTTTACCTTTTTCACTTTTTCATAAATTTCTTGCGAAGGTGCCACCGCGCCACCAGGACTGTTTATGCGGAACACAATAGCTTTCACGTCATTTCGCTCGGCTATTTCATCAAAATCTTCGATTACCGGTTTGGAATCAAAAATTGGACCTTCCAGTGTGACAACGCCTACCTTTGGTCCAAGCGATAATCCGTCATCACCACGTCCAGAATTCCATATCTGGGATATTAAAATAAAAAAAATAAGTACTGCAACTGCAATCCAAATCCATCGATTAAATGATACAGATTGGGTCATTAACCGGCTTTCACCCATAACGTTAATTTTTGTCCGGGATAAATATACTGACCATATTTCAGTCCATTCCATAAACGTATTTTGCTGGCTCTTGTGCTGTAATCCTCAGCAATGTGGCCCAATGTATCCCCTTTTTTCACTGTATAGACGACCTTGTAATGACCGGGAGGCCCGTCGCCTCGGTTTAATGCATAGGATCCTTTTAAGGGAATAGTCAATTTCTGACCAATTTTAATTTTGTGACGGTTACGAATGTTATTCACAGCCGCTAAATCATGAACAGAAACATTGTATTTTTTTGCAATGGTCCAAAGGCTTTCACCTTTTCTAGTCACATGAACAATGTATTGAGGAGCGAATCGTTCGTTTTCCGGAAGGGCATTAAAATTATCGGCAAACGTATCTTTGCGTCCTTTGGGCAATTTAAGAACATAGGCTTGATCCGTTGGGGTGGCTGACTGTCTCAATTCAGGATTATATGTTTGCAATGTCTTCAACGATATTCCAGCAGACCTTGCCAACACGGCTAGATCAGCACTTTTTTCCAATTCTACCACATCGTATTCAAATGGATCAGGATCCGGTTCTCGAAAACCATATTTTTCCGGGTTTTGTGCTATGATGGCTGCAGCCAAAAAATAGGGAATATAGTTACGCGTCTCCCTTGGAAGGGAATGCAATTGCCAAAAATCAGTGGTCTGATGAAGACGCGTTGCACGGAGCACCCGGCCGCTACCGGAATTGTACGCTGCTAACGCCAAATACCAGTTATCAAATTCTTCATACAAGTCCTTTAAATATTCACATGCCGCACGTGTAGCTTTTTCCGGGTCCCGTCTTTCATCCACATACCAGGTACGGTTTAATCCATAATTTTTCCCCGTTGAATAGACAAATTGCCACATGCCTGCAGCATTTGCCCGTGAATAAGCTTTTGGGTTAAATCCTGATTCAATCATCGCCAGGTAAACCAATTCCTCCGGAATTTCATTCTCACGAAGAATATCCTTTATCAGCTTTCCATATTCAGCATGCCTTTTTAACCAAATGTTAAATTGGGATTTTCCCTTATTCTGGAAAAATTTAATAAACTGTTCAACACGTGAATTGATTACCAGCGGGATATGACCGTCCCGGTCATCAACTACCGTGAATTTTGAGTTTCCCATTTCCACTTGCACGGGTTCCATGAATTCGGTCACTTCTCGCCGCAATTGCTCTGCGGTGAACGGTACATCCGTCTTTTCCAGGGTATGCAATTGATGGGTATATACATGGATTAATGTGGTTTCAAATCGGGCAAATTCTTCCAGATCTTCTTCCGTCATTTCTCCAAACTGATCCGCCTCTGTTAGGAGTTCGAAAATGCGATCTAAATTATAGATTACCTCCAATGTATCATGATGCACGTCGGCCACGATTGCATCGGATAGATACACTTTCACATCCCGTAATAACTGTGGCAATCGATTTGTAGATTCACCGTGCCCAAACCCATTTCCCGTCTCAACCTGGGCCGCTGCTGGTTTTGGGGATTCATGGGGATTGGCACTTGATTTCTTAAAAATGCCAGCTTCCAGGGTTGAAAACCCGATGGTGGTGATAATAATTCCTGTAAGTAGTCGTATCATAAAGTATTTAAAGCCTTTGGATAAAGCGGGGCGAAGTTAGGTTCGTCGGTACAGCCAGTCAAGCTCTTTCCCGACGGAATATAATCCTCCATGATACTGGTCACGCAAGATCATCATTTTGATGTGTTAATTATTCGTTCAATTAGAGAAGAAGTACTGTACCCTTTTCTTACGGGAATTTGTTTCACCGATCCACCCCAGGAGAGAACTTCCTTTGCCCCAGCGATTTCATCAATGGTATACTCATTCCCTTTGACCAAAATATCCGGTCTGAGCGCTTTTATGAGTTCGGTGGGCAATTCTTCGTCAAACAGCACGACTAAATCCACACTTTGGAGAGATTGCAATATGATAGCACGGTCGTTTTCAGCTACCAGTGGTCGGTTTGGTCCCTTTATTTTTGAAACGGAATGATCGCTATTCAATCCCACAACCAATTTATCTCCCATTGATTTGCTTGCTGTCAGATTTTCAACATGCCCCCTGTGCAGAAGATCAAAACAACCATTCGTAAATACTATGCATTTCCCCTCCACATGCCATTGTTTACATTGTTCAGCTGCTTTTTGTCTGGTAATGGGTGTCATTTCCATTAAACTGATATCACTGAATAAATCGGATTTTGTATTCAAGAAGACCCTGATTTATCCAGAATCGCCTCAATTGCCGGCGGTCCAGCAACGCACCGAATCTCCTCAGATGGTCATTGTACATGTAGGGCAGGTTGAGTCTGTCCCAAGCAGATTTCACGTGAGAATACAAGTCAATGTTTTTTCGCTTTAATGCTTGCCATCCTAAAAACGGGAAAATACAATTCCCTAACAGCTCTACTGCTAAACCGGCGGGAAGAAATGAATGCAAATCCTTCATAACTCTTTTTGGATCAATCGAAGAAAATTCATTATGTAAAATATACTCTATAAATTTGACAAACATCGGCAGCCGTTGTTTGTACCTGGCAGCCGGCCTGATTCCACTCTTATTCCATGGGAATGGGCAGTCTGTAGCACGCTGAACGGCAAAAACCACCTTTTCATCCACGGATTGTAACGCATTGCTATTAGTAAATAATTCTTCCATGAGCCACGTAAACCCTGCGTGATTCCCCTTGGTTCCAAATATTTTGCAGCTTGTTAAAATTACATTATCAGGAGAATCATTTTCCTGGTACAAGGAAACATGTTTCTGCCACCTTTGGTCGGCAAGAGAACGAACCGTATCGAGAAAATGACTTGATAGTGTTTGTATGAAGGGCTCATCCACCGGAGCGGGACGTTGTTGCGGATTTAATTTAATATGGCAAATATCCGGATGCTTTTTATGCCGTTCATACTGCTGGACCAAATGAATTTTAACGTTGTTATAACGTGAATCCGTATGATGGCCATGGGAATACCAGGTAGCTGGTATAAGGTGGCATTCTATATCACAAGACACAATTTTTTCCTGCATATACATTTGCGTTTGTAGAATATCCGGGCCATCGTAATGATTTTGATGCCCTAAATCAATAATGATGACTTGATTGCCATCCACGTCGTAGAGACAATCTCCTGGTTTCAATGCAAACCACTGATTGACCAAGGCCTTTTCTGATGGCTCTGATACCGAGTGCGTATTTTGTGATAAATGCATTACGCTGTCTGTTCCTCTAACCAGGTTTCTTTCAAAGCAATTACGGCTTCTCGAACTTGGTTGGTAAATCGGTCACGATCTTCCATTGTGAAATTACTTGTAATAATCGGTTGACCAATACGTAACTCAATTGGCGTGGCATTAATTTTCCATGATCCCTTTGTGACCACTTCAGAAGTACCACACATGGCGATGGGAACAACTGGTATACCGGTTTCAATAGCCAGTAATAAACCGCCTTTCTTGAACTTATGTATTTGACCATCTAGGGATCGCGTGCCTTCAGGAAATAACAATATAGAGCGGGGATTCTTCTCCAGATCGATTTTTGCTTCACGCAATGAGGTTCTTGCTTTCTCATGATTGCGGCGATCAACAAAGATATGTTTACCTGCCCGCATAGCCCAGCCAAATATGGGGATTTTTCGTAGTTCAACCTTGGCGATGGCCACCATCTGGTATGGCAGACCGGCAAACGACAGCGGAATATCAAACGCCGACTCGTGATTTCCTGCAAATATGTAATGACAGGTCGGATCCAAATGTTCTAATCCGGTTGAACTGTAGTCGACGCCCGATCCCCACAATATTAATTTGGACCAGGTGATAGCGACCCAGCTCATGAACTTACCTTTACGTTCAAAGATAGATACTATCATCCCTGTCGAACCCAGGATAATCGTCCATATCGCCACATTCAGCATGACCCAGATGAGTCGCATCAGGCTATTATCTCCGACCCAAAATAGGAATGCAGTGGCTTGGGAAGATTAATTTTCCCGTCATCAGTTTGGTATGTTTCAAGGAGTGCAACCAGTAAGCGAGGTGTGGCTAATCCTGATCCATTCAATGTATGGACGAACTCCACTTTATTATCATCTTCACGGCGATATCTGATATTTCCTCTTCTGGCTTGAAAATCTTCAAAATTGCTACAAGAAGAAACTTCTAGCCATTTCCTCTCTCCGGGAGCCCATACTTCAAGATCGTAGCACTTGGCCGCGGAAAAACTTAAATCACCCGTACAGAGTGCCATGGTCCGATAGGTTAGTCCAAGTGCTTGTAAAACAGATTCTGCCTGCAAAGTAAGTGATTCTAATTCGTTGTAAGAATCTTCCGGTTTTACAAATTTTACCAATTCCACCTTGTTGAATTGATGCAACCGCAGAAACCCGCGGGTGTCCTTTCCATAAGAGCCGGCTTCACGACGAAAACACGCCGAGTATGCTGCATAATACTTTGGCAATGCATTTTCTGCTAGTATTTCATCACGATGGATATTGGTTACCGGAACCTCGGCGGTTGGTACCAGGTACAATCCATCATCATTAACAAAATACATGTCTTCAGCAAATTTTGGCAATTGCCCTGTGGTTTGCATGGCTTCGTAGCGAGCGGCAAAAGGCGGAAATATTTCTGTATAACCGTAATCACTTATATGGTGGTCAAGCATAAAGTTTATAAGTGCCCGTTCCAATTTTGCCCCCTGACCAGTATAGAGCGGAAAACCTGAACCGGAAATTTTTGCCCCTCTGGTGAAGTCAAATAATTCCAGTTTTTCACCCAGGAATAAGTGATCTGCTGGCTGAAAATCAAATGTGGGTTTTCCACCCCATTCCCTTACTATCACATTGTTACCAGCATCCTCTCCAACTGGTACGGTGGTATGAGGCAGGTTTGGCATCCCCAGTAGTAACGTACGTAATTCTTGCTCCTTTGCGCTGGTTAATTCTTCCATTTCACGAATAGTCGCTGCTACACTTTGCATGGCATCTATCGCACTGGATGTGTCTCTTCCTTCGCGCTTCGCTAGTCCAATAGCTTCAGAGGCGCGATTCCGCTCTGTTCTGTACTCATTCAATTGTGTTAAGAGCGAGCGATGTTCTTTATCAATCTGAAGTATTTTTTCCAGGTTTGGATTTTCACCTTTTGCTGTTACCCCGGATTGAACGATTTCCGGATTTTCACGGATAAATTTGATGGATAGCACTATTTTCCTCTGTTATTACACGGCAAAAAATAGAAGAACATCTCAGAAAGTAATAAGAAATTTTTTCAAATAATTAGGAATAAAATAAATGCTGTAGGATTGAAATAATTATCGCCCTTGACCGGACAGCACTACCCAGGCCGTACTGGCAATAATTTTCATATCCAAACTGAAACTTATATTTTCGATGTAATAAAAGTCATATTTGAGTTTTTGCCTCACGTCTTCTATGTCTTTATCGTATGGGTGCTTTATCTGGGCCCATCCTGAAATACCCGGTTTTACATTCAATCGGCGATGGTAAAAAGGGAATTCCTTCATCAATTTATCCACAAAAAAGGGACGTTCTGGACGTGGACCAATCATACTCATTTCACCCTGAAGAACATTTAACAGTTGGGGTATTTCGTCCAATCTGAAGCGCCGTAACCATTTACCAACCTTTGTAATGCGTGTATCATTTTCATCAGCCCATACCGGCCCGGTTTGATCTTCAGCATTTTGGTACATGGAACGGAATTTGTATATCTCAAAAGCCCTGCCATGAAATCCCAATCGCTCCTGACGATACAAGATGGGACCTTTGGAATCCAGTTTGATCATCAACGTTACAATACACCAGATGGGGAGCGATGTGATTGTGAGGGGAATAGCTATAGCTAAATCAACAAATCGCTTGATAATGCTCACATAAATCGTATGCAGATTTAAGTCCAGCTCCATCAGGGGCAAACCTGCGATTTGCTGCGTTCTGGCCAAACCGCTAATGACTTCATACAAGTCAGGTAACACCTTGATTGTTACCGGTGCGCCATTTATCTTGGAAACCGCATCCATGATACGAGTATGCTCCGGATGCGTTAGTGCCAATACAACGTCTGATACATTGTTATCACTAATGATTTGTTGAATATTATCTTCAGTTCCCAATACTGGAAATTTGGTTCCATTTTTATAATCTGGCTCATCATTGGACTGCACAAAACCTACCACATCAAAACCTTGCTGACTGTGTTGATCCAATGTATAAGCAGCTCTATGTCCCCGTATATTGTTCCCAACGATTAATGTCCGTTCCCTGCCAATTCCCTTACGTAACAGGTATTTTTGGTACCCGCGGATTACCAATCTTGCGAGAACAGACAGAAAGGTAAAGATCATCCAATATTTGAGCAGACCTCTAGGTGTAATCGGAAGGGGGAAAAATCCAATGGCCTCGAAAAAAATGATAAAGACGATTAAAGTAAATGAAACTTGAAAAAATACCTTTGTTTCACTGATACGACTGACAGTGAATTCTCCCTGATATAAGTTGGCAATTACAAATAAAATCGACCATATCAACTGAATGATGAAATAACAGAGGACCGGACCCCAGCCGTTGGTAATTTTTGGGAGGAGAATTATATAATATGCAATTGCGCCAGCTACCACATCTCCAAGTAGAATAAACCATGAAAACGCCCAAACAGGAAAGCGCAGCTTAAACAGTTGTATTAATCGTGACATAAGGTGAAAGGTTACGAAATAGCCTAAAGATTACTCAGTGTGCTGTGTCACGAAACGGACAGGTCGTAAACAGTTGTGCATTGAATCACTCCTTGAGTTGATGATTGACAAACTGTTAACGATTTATTCGATAGGTCTCCTTGATTGGT
>CAZZIU010000002.1:0-159333 GCA_964654545.1 uncultured bacterium | reverse complement strand
CCAGGTAAAAACCGCTGTAATCCTGCACATCCGGTATTGTGTAGGCAGCACCGGCGGGGATGGTTAACGTTTCACCTTGCGGTACTGTGACCGATAATCCAATCCCCAATAATGCATTGGTGTAATGGGCGGTAACTGTTGCGCCTGCCTCTTTGAATACCACCTTTGTTTGGCGGTTGGTGGTGGAAGTGGCGCCCTGCGCGTTGAATACCGCTTGAGTTGCCGAAGGTGATTGCCAATGATCAAATGCATAGATCGCATCGGCTGTTGCATAGGATGCCGGCGCCTTCAGGCGGTAGATGGGGATTGCAGGATCAAAATCAGAATTTTGATTGACAAACACCTGGACATTCCCATTGCCGTCGCCCTGTTCAGAGAGCGGGCGGAAGGCGTCCGGTTGAATCCAGTTGCCGTTTTCCTGGTAAGCGTACCAGGGGTCGTGGAGTTGAATTTGGACTGGTAGTTCAGTTTGGATAGATACAGATGATTGGGTAGTGAACCAGGCAGTCAATTCAGAATGTCCTGAAACAAATATTTTATTCATTTCTAATTTATATTCTGATGGATTGTCCCACTCAATATGTTTGTACTCATTATTGACCCCTAAATTTGGTTCTGTTGTAGATGCTAAGTACATTATTCCTAAATCTACATAAAGAGATTGCTCATCTATTGAGAATATCTCAGGATATTCAAAACCGGATGTTTCTGTATCGTCCAAAGTAAGTTCACCTCCAAGATTTTGTTGATCAGTTAGAAGTCGATTCGTCAATACAGCTTCATGATTCACCAACGGAGATGTATAGAGTTGCCAAGTCCCGTTTCTATTATCGGACCATACAGGAAATATATGTCCTTCATATGCACATATTCCTATATAATCCCCTGCGTATCCATTGGCAAATCCTGGTATTGGCGCAGTAACGTGTGGAACATCACTAACTTGTATTTTTTCCCAGGCAGCACCACCATCAATCGAATAGGCTAAATACGTGTTTGTATAAAACCCATATTCCTGATCAAGACTATAAAATATCACATAAACTTCACCAGTATAATCGTCAACAGTTACCCACGGAAACCAACTTTGCCGAGCCCCGTCAATACTGATAGTCTGGGCATCAGTCCAAGTTGAACCTCCATCTGAAGAATTTCGAATTTTAATGACGGACTGGTCATTCGATAAATTTCCCCCGTCAGGATAAACAATATAGATTCTGCCGGAATATTGACTGTTGCTTTTATCGACTGCCATTGACGGGAAATCGTTAACTCTAGTGTAGTTAAATCTTGGATCTTGTCCACTCCCACCCATTCGAATACCGTTGTATTGGAAAGCCACTATTGATGAAAATTCAATACCACCATTAATTGACTTCGAGAAGCCAATCCCGTCTGCGGGCACAGAGCCACTACTGTAATCCGCCCAACATATGTATACTTCTCCATTTGGACCCGTAGCAACACAGGTTCCTTGTCCTCCACCAGTTCCGTCATTACTAGATCTTAATGTTATTGAGGGGGAGAACGTTTGACCCCCATCTGTTGATCTATTCATTTTTACGGCTGCATGATCCAGGTGACCATCTCCATCGATAAACTCTGTCCATGCAACATAAATATTGTCTGAATATGGACTTGTACTGATATTGTCCGCGGCCATCATTTCTTTATCTATTCCGGCAGTTGGACCAGCACCACGAACACTACTACTCCACGTGCTTCCAAAATCGTTGGAGTGCTGAACTCCGTAACCGTCTGGTTTATGATCTGTCGTTCCAGTCATCATCAATGCACCTAAATACGCGTTCCCCGATGCGTCAAATGCTGTGGTCGGATCTGCGCGACCAATTCCGTTGTTTGGGAGAGTATCCGCTCCAAACCACGATCCACCACCATCTTGTGTAACATAATACCCCATAAGACTATTTTCACCTATATACCAGTACGTATTTGCACTAAATATAACATTTTGTGAATTTGATTTATTAATAGAAGCATGAACTTCGGATTGGGGATTTGACGATGGTAACACTCTGATATCTTGACTATCATCTAATAATGTTTGTTCTTCCCTTTGTGAAACAGGACTTGTTGGAATTGTCGGATATATTGTTTCGGGATAGATATATCCTTCAATTGGAGTGACGCGAAGAATTGCAGAAGAATCTTGACTTAGTAACTCACTTCCCCAAAAAGTAAGAATCATTGCAATTAAAGCAGTTATTTTTTTACAACGCATGACTATTGTCTCCTTACGTTTATTGTAAACTGCAAGAATTAGACCTAATTTCAATTTGAAGTGATCCACTCATATACTGTTTACAGTTGTGTTTGATTATTTCATGTAAGTCCCGGGGTTCTCTAATACACCAATATCCTCCGGGACTTTTTCTTGCCCTTTTCAAGTCATTTTAATTCCATCTAATTATGAATACCTCTTGCAACCAATGCATGTTTTCTTCCAAAAACATGCCCAACAAGAACTATTATTTCTCCTTTTTGATCCATCCCATAACAATATATCTGACCTGTGCCAAATTCGGTCATTACTGTAGTGTCCAATTTCCAAGAATATCCATTAAAATGAATAAGTTCTGCCCAACCTGAACTTGTTGATATATCATTCAAGGAATGAACGCTTAGTCCTTGGGAACCAAAAATCAATAGATCAAAAAAGTCCTGACTTCGTAAAAGTCTTGATTTTTCGGTTTGATAATTATATTTCCAAATACCTGCTCCCATGGCAAAATAAATGGTATCGTTATATATATCAGTCCCATCATAAACAACACCCATGTTTCCGCTCTGTGGTACAACGGATTCATTATAATATAAAGTATTCCACCCATTGTTATTATTTTCTAAAATTATTGAATGTCCATTTGAATCATCATATCCCACCGAAAAAACATATTGACCATCATCAGTACCAACAACATTATGTAAATCCACATCCGTCCCGCTCTCCATTCGCTCAAACCCACTCCCGTCGTAGTGAACAATACTGCCATTATCCCCCACAAAATAAATGTCATCCGGCGAACTGGCCCAGATGGCTTTGCCGGGACTTCCCGAAATCCCCATCTCAGTAAGATTATATTGAGTCCATTCTGTGCCATCCCAATGAACGGGGTAACTATGTTTTGTCACCCAAATATCATTTTCATTGAAATACCAAATACTGTATAAATCAGCTGTATTAATAATCACCATTAATTCCCACTCTTCTCCATCCCATCGGGCAGCATTGTATTCGCCGCTATCCGTCTCAATATTTCCAACCACCCAGATATTGTTCTCATCTACAATCCAGACATCGTTCAGATATGAGCCGTAATTGCCAAGTGTATCAATCTCCCAGGTGAAGTTGTGGCTGGTTGTGTCCAGGGTGGCGGCCAACACTTCTTCACTGGAATCGGCTTTATCCCCGTGGTTTAGCCAATAGGCTTTGTAGCGGTAGTCGTGTCCCGGGAGCAACCCCCCGTCCCGGATGGTGGTGTCCGGTTGGTTGGAAACAACGGTCTGTACTATGGAATCATTTCTTGATAAAGCGAAGGTCCAGGCATCGCTGCTGTCTTCAACACTCACATTTAACAAAACAGAGAAAGTACTGGCGCTTCGCAAGGATAAATGAATCGTGGTATCACGTGGTGGCGTTTCCTCCGGACAGGCGGTGAAGAGAAACAGTACACCCAACACCCACACAATGTGTGTTTTCAAATATTTCATTTGTTAAATCCAATTTTATTGGATATCAACATACTATAACTCCTATACAAAAAGTGAACTTATTAAGTTCAGGTTTCAAAAAACAACGTTCCCCCATTGTTTCTTTTTCTCTCCTATAATCAAATACTGTGGTGGGTCAGTGTAATCAAAAATAATAAGAAAGTACAATAAAATTATGTTGTTTAACGAATTTTTGTGTATTTAGATAGGACATTACCAAGGGACGGGTATAGAGATCAGACACGAATTTCACGAAGGTCCACACGAAAACGATTAATAACAAAAGTTGCTGTCATTCCGATTCCGCCAGTTGGCGAAGTAGATGGGTGTTGGAGGATTGGAGCCTTCTCAACAACTATCCCCCAGGGACTCCAGTCTCGGGGATTAATGAAGCCTGAAACCGGCTACTGGTAATTAACAAGAATTCAGAAAATCGGACTCCTCGTAATTTGTAATTGATAATTAATCATTGTTTTCTACACCCCTCTGATTTTCGGTGGTAACCGAAACACATCTCCCCTTGACGGGGGAGACTCTTTTGCGAGGTTTGCAAATTAACATTATTGATTAAAATATCTTAGCAGGACCTTCAAGATCATTCGTCATGAGATTTTTCATCTGTCATTTGACGGAATCAGAGTACATATAAAAAAAGCACTGAAAACAGTGCTTTTTTTATTTATCTATTTCGATTCTATTTTATTCGCTAACCAGTTCCCTGGTCATCAGTTGTTGAACAGCAACAATTGGGTTGTGCTCATTAAACAACACATTATAAATGGCGGAGCTGATGGGCATATCCACATCAAATTTGCCAATTAGCTGATGAATCGATTTTGCGGATTTTACACCTTCCGCAACCATGTTCATGCCCGCCAATATGGTTTCAAGTGACTCGCCACGTCCAATGGCCTCTCCCACGTAGCGGTTTCGACTATGCTTACTCAAACAAGTAGCAATCAAATCACCGATCCCACTGAGACCATAGAAGGTTTCTCTACGAGCACCCATCGCTTCCCCAAGTCTTGTCATTTCAGTGATTCCACGAGTTAACAATGCTGCTTTTGTATTATCGCCATACCCCACCCCATCACAGATTCCCGCAGCAATGGCAATAACATTTTTCAGGGATCCACCAAGTTCCACTCCCAAAATATCATCATTTGTATAAATGCGTAAGAGTGGGTTTGCAAAGACACGTTGAACAGATTCGGCTGCTGTCATGGATGTTGATGCTGAAACCAGGGTGGTTGGGAGTTCCCTTGCCACCTCTTCAGCATGGGACGGACCGTAAAGTGTCACAATCCTATCAGTACCAATGCCGCCCACGCTTTCTATCACCTGACTCATTGTCATTAGTGAATCATTTTCAATCCCCTTTGCCAGATTAACAAAGATAGATTTATCATCGGCAAGGGAAACAATATCCGGCAATATTAATCTTACGATATGAGACGGAACCGCAATGACGATAAAATCTGTATCAGGTATCACTTCATCATATTCAGTAGAAAATAAAATGGAATTATCAAAAACCAGATCTTCTAGGATAAAATGCCTTCTGGTTGAGATAAGTTGATCTACTTCATGTTCAAATTTATGCCAGATTTTTACCGAATAACCCTGTTTCGCAAGTGATTGTCCTACTGTACCGCCCCAGGTTCCACATCCAACGATGCTAATTGATTCTTTTCCCATATGTCCTAGTCGGTATACATCTTTTCGATCACGTCTGCATATTTCTTTTCAACAACCTTCCTTTTCACAGAAAGTTTAGGTGTTAATTCACCGCTTTCAATTGACCACACATCTGGTAACAATTCAATTTTTTTGACCTGTTCATATCGGGCAAATTTGGTCATAACAGAAGTGACAATATCTTCGAATAACTGCTTAACCCGTGGATTTTCGATTAGTCCAGATCTATCGGAGTACTCAACACTGTTCATGGTAGCCCATTCCTCCAGAGCTTCAAAAGAAGGTACAACAAGTGCTGAAATGAATTTACGGTTGTCGCCTACTACCAATATGTTATCAATGAATTTTTCCGATCCAAGTGCAATTTCCATTGGAGCCGGTGCTATGTTTTTACCTCCGGAAGTTACCAGGAGATTCTTTTTACGATCCGTTATCCGAAGATAATTATCTTCGTCAAATTCACCAATATCACCGGTATGGAACCAACCATCCTTATCAATCGCTTCAGCTGTATCTTCAGGATTATTATAGTACCCCTTCATAACGTTGGGTCCTTTACACAATATTTCACCATCCTCAGCGATTTTTACTTCGACGCCATCGATAACTTTACCAACGGTACCAAACTTATACAGCTCAGCGCGATTTACTGTAATAACTGGACTGGTTTCCGTCAAACCATATCCTTCCAATATAGCAATGTTCGCTGCCGCAAAGAATTCGCCAATTTCTTTCGATAATGGCGCACCACCAGAAACAAAGAAACGTAATTTCCCACCGACACGCTCTTTAATCTTTGAGAATACTAATTTTGAAGCAACACCGTATTTAAAAGCCAAAAATCCTGTTGGTTGCTGGTTTCTCTGCAATAGTTTTGCTGCCTCTTTCCCTACACCAATTGCCCACCAGAAGATTTTCTGACGCAAAGCAGGATCACCAGCTACTTTATCTAAAACTTTGGTGTACATTTTTTCATATAAGCGTGGCACCGAAGTCATAAGTGTTGGTTTTACTTCGCCCATATTTTCAGCGATTGTATCCATGCTCTCTGCAAAGTACACACTTGTATTTGCCGAGAAAGCAAAGAAATGCCCCGCCATCCGCTCAAAACTATGGCTTAATGGTAGGAACGATAGAAAACTATCGTTGTGGTCAATAGCCAAAGCCTTGTTTGTCGCTTGCACATTAGAAACAAGGTTGCTGTGTGTTAGCATGACGCCCTTAGGATTCCCCGTTGTGCCGCTTGTGTAAATGAGAGTCAATAAGTCATCAGGTTTGCACTGTTTTGATTCTTCGGCTAAGCTAAATCCTTCCCCCTGAGACTTTATACCAAGTTCCAATACATCCTGGAACCGCATTACATTTTCTGTCGCTGCGACGGTATCATCCATGCAGATAATCTTTTCAAGCTTTGGACTGGAATCAAAGAAAGATAATACTTTGTCGGTTTGGACTTGATCCTGAGCAATGATCATTTTCGTATCTGAATCTTCTAGAATAAATTGAATTTGCGAAGGAATTAAGGTTGGATAAACGGTCACAGTAGCGCAACCCATTCCGGTTATTGCATAATCACTGATCCCCCATCGTGGGTTATTGGCTGAAAGAATGGCTATCTTATCACCCCGACGAACGCCTAACCCGTGAAGACCCGCTGCTAATGTTTCCACAAGTTTACCCACTTCACCATAGGTTAAACTTACCCACTGGCCATTTTTCTTTTCAGAATATGCCACATGATCCGGCATGCTTTTCACAGAATTGTAGAATAGTTCAGGTATTGTGGTGTATGACATTTATAAAACCTCCGTGATTATATAATCCCAAATATATTGACAATATTTTTTAGGTACCTCTAATTTCTTTTATACCAATTCGAGAATCAATGCCGGGGTGGCGGAATTGGTAGACGCGCTGGTCTCAAACACCAGTGGGAGCAATCCCGTGTCGGTTCGACCCCGACCCTCGGCACTTTTCTTATAGTCCCTCCTTAATAACCTCGAGAGAATCATGGCAAATATCGTATTGTTTGGCGCAGGTTTAATCGGACAAACCATCGCAAAAGATCTGTCCGAATTGCACACTATTCAGGTCATTGATTCAAATCAGGATAATCTGGATCGGTTACCAATCACCAACGCAATTCAAAAACAAACAGCTAACGCAATGGATGTCGGTTCTATTGCTAGATACGTGCGTGATTCCGAAATAGTTATTGGTGCGTTACCGGGGCATCTGGGATTCAATTTTCTACAGAAGATCATCCCGTTGGGAAAACCTATCGTGGATATATCATTCTTCCCAGAGGATCCCTTTCAACTAGAAACACTTGCCCATACCCACCAAATCCCCGTTGCTATTGATTGCGGACTTGCTCCGGGAATGAGCAATATTTTCTGTGGGCATTTTTCATCCGTTATGGATGTGAAAAAGTTTAAATGCATGGTGGGAGGATTACCTCAAAATCCTAAAGGATTTTTTAAATACAAAGCTGTATTCTCCCCTCGGGATGTCTTAGAAGAATACACGAGACCCGCTCGGTTGGTGGAGAACGGAAAAACCATAATCAAAGATGCACTAACCGATATAGAAACCGTAACTGTTAAAAAGGTTGGGAAACTGGAATCTTTCAATACGGATGGATTGCGTACCCTTTTGAAAACAATGTCAATCCCAACTATGTTGGAAAAAACAATTCGCTATGCTGATACAACTAAATATCTCTTATTATTAAAGGAGTTAGGGTATTTATCTGATAATCCTATTGAGATTGGCGACACCACCATATCACCGCTAGAGATCACAAGCCAGTTGTTACTACCGCACTGGAAACTTGAAGATGAAGATCGCGATGTGACAGTGATGAAAATTGTAGCTGATGGCACCATAAATCATGATCATTCCCAACAAAAAGTATCGCTAATTGATTATTATGACGAAAACAACAAAACTACTTCCATGGCGCGTACCACCGGATTTACTTGTACCGCAATTGTGAATCTGATTCTGCAAAATAAATGGAACAAAACCGGACTCATTCCCCCTGAATATTTTGGAATGGATGAGGTGGCATACCAATTTATACTGAACTATTTACACAATCGCGGCGTTGATTATCAAACAAATACGTAATACATCATGATATTGATAATCCATTGGTGGATAATATCTTGCTGATTTCTAATAATTTTTGCATTTTCAAATAGGATGAGCGATAGGGATACACAGAATTCTGGCGGATTTGCCAAAACGACTGATTTCAAATGGCTCCTGATTTCAGCTGTTATATTTATTCTGTTGGGATTTGCAATACCTCCCATGCAATCTATGGTAGAAAAGGCATCCCAGCTTTTTCCTGCTGCAGATGCCAGTGAACTTGCTGTCCGGGCTAAAAATATTCAAATAACCATTGCCCTACTGGCAACCTGTGTCATTTTTTTTGCTACCGAAGCCATTCCTATGCCAGCCGTTGCATTGTTGATTGGTTTGGTTCAATTGCTGTTTGGCATTACAGAACCTGCACGCATAGTTTCTACCTATGCCCACGATGCTGTATGGTTTATTGCAGGATCCCTTGCAATAGGAGCTACATTGGTAAAATACAAACTGGACAAACGGATTGGGATTATCGTGGTGAATCTGGCTGGATCAAACACTCGGAAAATTGTATTTGCAATATTATTGGGGACGGCGATACCTACTGCGTTTGTTGGTGAGCATGCAATTGCTTCCATGTACGTTCCCATTGCAATTGCACTTTATACTTTAACTAACCGCTCTACCCCGGCACCAAATCTTGGGCGATTGCTTCTCATGACCATCGCAGTTGGTTGTATGATCGGAGGCCCAATGAGTCCTACCGGTGGTGCACGTAATGCAATTATGATCGGATTTCTTTCCAACATCGGCGTGGAAGTATCCTTTGGCCAATGGATATCTATGGGTGTGTTTTACACCGTAATTATGGCAGGGATAATGGCTTTTATTTTACCCATGATTTTTAAACCGGAAGTTTCTGACCTGAATGAGGCAGTTAGTGTCTTAAAGCAGGATCTTGAAAAACACGGAACAATGACCACCAAACAATGGCTTGTTTCCGGTGTTATGTTTTTGGTTGTTTTTCTTTGGATTACGGATAAATCCCTCACGCAAGAAGTTCTTGGATTCTCTCTTGGCCTCGGTGGTGTTGCCATGATTGGTGCTGTCTTATACATGCTCCTGGGACTGACATCATGGAAAGATTATGAAACCAATGTTAGTTGGGGTGTGATTGTCCTATACGCCGGGGCGATTAGTTTAGGGTCTGTATTTAAAGCAACCGGCGCAGCTTCCTGGCTTGCTGATGCAATTATAAATATTACGGCTCCACTGGGGATGAACAATGGAATGCCATTAATAATTCTTGTTATTATTATTGGAGCATCACTTACCAACTTAATGAGTGCCGGTGCCACTGTGGCGGTGATTGGACCTGTGATACTGGATATGGCAAATAATTCTGGTACGAATCCGCTCATTGTAGGAATCATTCTTGCCATTTCTACTTCCATGGCGTTCTGGCTGGTTATTGGTACACCTGCCAGCTCTATTGTGTATTCCAGTGGCAAGCTGGAGCCGGCAGATTTTATCCGTAATGCCATCATAACATGGCCGATAGCAATCGTTGTTGCTATTATTATGGTAGCGTTTTATTGGGTTGGTGTCTTACAAATTCCAATGCAGCCATAGGAGAATGATATGCTTTCACTAAACTGGATAATTGGAATTATCGTATTCTTACTTATTGGTTGGGCTTTTTTATCACACAGAATAAAAAAACATCAACGCGCCCGCGAAATAAAAGATGTGGTATCGAAGGAGCAGGAGCTTTGGCAGCAAAAGCACCAAATGAGCTATGGGCAAATTCAAAACAAAAAATTCAGTCTTATCGAATATGTCAGAGAATCAATCCAGGAAGACACTGCTGAACGCCGACAACTGTTACATTTAATAGATGAATGGGCTGAATTACAGGTTCAATCCTTTGAGGACAGAAGATCCTGGGTAAGAAAGCCAGCCAAAAATCAAACTGAATCTAAATAAACCCTTTTTGTCCTACCACCAATAGCCGTTAGCAACACATAGGTTGTGCTATGAATAGCAGAAGCTATCGTTTCCACGGGAAGTTTGTCTTTGTCAGATTCGCCAAAAAACAATACTGTATCTCCTTCATTGGGCATGGTATTACCAAAATCTACCATGAACTGATCCATACATACCCTTCCTGCAATGGGGAACGTACTTCCATTATAGGCAACATATCCTCCCTCATACCATGGACGGGGAAAACCATCTGCAAACCCGGTTTGAATTACGCCAATATTTGATTCTGTAGACGTTATATATTTCCCACCGTAACTCACATGTGTCCCTTTCGGCACCCGCCGTACACTTACAATGGGACCACGAAATTCCATCACTGGTCTAATGGGCAAATCTCTCGGGACTTCATCGGAGGGGTAAGCACCGTACAATAGCATCCCCACTCGGACCATATTAAACCACGACTGGGGAAGATTTAAAACTGCACCACTGTTTGAAAAATGACGGTATTTTATATCCACCCCGTGCATTTTAACGATTTCCAATACCTGCTCAAATTGCATGTATTGATATTCAGCATATGAAAGATTACCCTCATCGGCAGTTGCATAATGGGAATAGATTCCTTCGCAATGCAATTCCGGATGTTGTTTCAGAATATCAAAGAACTGATTTAAATCAGAAATATTTAAACCTAGTCGAGTCATTCCTGTATCAATCTTAATGTGAAATCGAGGTGCTTGTTTTCGTCGTTGGACATAATGAATCAGCGTAGTTAAATCCGACAAAATCGATATATTAACCGTAATATTTTTTTCGACTGCAATATCCAGCTGATCAGGATGAAACCGACTAAATATTAAAATCGGAGTATTAATTCCTCCCTGTCTTAGTTCGAGTGCTTCATCCATTGTAAAGACGGCAAAATAGGTAACTCCCTCATGTTGCAGTGCATGTGCTACCTGTACCGCCCCATGCCCATAACCGTTGGCTTTGACCACTGCCATTATGGGAATGCGATGAAGATGCTCCCTAATCACTCGATAATTATAGGAAAGTCTATCCAGATGTATTCGTGCTTCAGGCCCAATCATCTTGACTACCAAATTTTTCACTCAAATACGTGTGTAAATCTGAAAAATCTGAGAATATTTCTGACGTGCAACCAATAATCCAGCTGCTTAAGGTTGTGAGATCATTTGTGTAAACCAGATAGACAGGAATATTATTTAAATAGGCGGTGGTTAATTCTCCTTGGGTACCACCACCCTCTTTCACAGCCGGAGTCCAGTAACATATTACATAATCTGACTCTCGCAATACTGCGCCGATATCCTGATTTATTATTTTTCTAACAATAGATTTAAACTTCGGTAAATCGGAGAATTTCCACGATCGGAAGTCCTTTGCATTTTCTTTCGCCAACAAATTTATAGATAATTGCACTGGATCAATGGAGTCGTGCCCAATAGTTGACTTTAACCAGAGTTTTAAATCATCTCTCCAGCTTAATTCCTCCTGCGATGCGGCCTCAATAGCGCCAGATAGATAAGCCTTCACTGCTTCAAGACCATTTTTAGTATTTTTCCATTTAATATGGTTAACCCAATAATGATTACGATTGGAAGTAAAAAGGACCACCAGATGAAATATCGCGTAAACAAGATGGTTCTTAAATTTCCTAAAAGTAAAGACGAGGGCAAATATTTAAGAATTTCACCAATCTGCAAGGGATAAAATTCAAATTCGTATATCATCCCTGAACCAAATAAATATACAGCAAGAATGATCAAAACCAATGGTAGAAATGTTGTCACTCTCTTTGCCAATAAGGAAGCAGTAATCAGAACATTCCCAATGAGTGCCATCTGCAGGATTAAATAAATAAAGATGGTGATCATGTCAAACCAACGATACGACACATCCATTAAAGAAAGGAAAACAACAGAGCTGACAATCAGGTATAAAATGGATTCCACTATAGCAGTGATCAAAATTCCGATAATAATTTCCGTTTTTGAGATTGGCGTTAAGGTAATAGGAAATAATGCTTTACCGTGTAGTCTTAAATCGAATAAATCCCGATAGATGGTGGGAATAAGCCCAAAAAACGACACCAGCATCAAGTACCCAGGCAATACCCAATCACTGTAGGGTATATTTCTCACACTCCTCACAATAATGGCATTCAAGGGTAAATGGATTAGTAAATAGATAATAACAGGAGTTAAAAATATCAATATTAATGTTGAGAATATGCGATCTTGTGTTAACCACCAACGGCGCTTGAGAAATGCAATTACTGTGCTCATCCATCCAATCCTTTTCGAGCAAACTGGGAATCGAGAAGATCCTTTAACCCCAATTTTTTAAAATTCAGATCATTCATTGTCATTTCATGAGCTTCGTTGAGAACTTTGAAAAACACCGATCTGGATCGACCATAAAAATAAAATATATTGTTCATTTTTGATGGTGTTACAATTCCAGGTAGCTGACAAAGTTTCTTATAAAGTGTATCACTAAGCTCTTCAAACTCGATTTGAAACTGATGGTACTCAAGTGTGCTTTCAAGCAATTTGTCTAGACTCCCATCCAGCACGACTTTGCCATGATTAAGAATAAGAATACGATCGTGTGATTGTTCAACTTCGGTAAGGACGTGGCTTACATAAATAACCGTTTTGGTCTTCTTCAAATCATTTAGTAAATCCCATGTTTGACGATTGGAAGTCGCATCCATATAGGCCGTAGGTTCATCGATAATAACAACGGATGGTTCATGGACCAATGCACGCAGTAACATTCCTTTTTTCTGAATTCCAGGAGATAATTCCCCTGCCGGTCGATTCATAAATGGATCCATATCTAGAAAGGCAGTGTATTTGTTAATTCGCTGGGTGATAGTGGCATCGTCTACGCCATAAAAGTAACCTATACAGCGTATATTTTTTTCTAATGTGAGCCAGGGGTCTAAATCCGACTCTAGCGGGACATAACCAATCATTCGACGAATTTCCCGACGCCGCTTTATGCTATCAAGGCCATGAATAAATACTGTACCAAATTCAGGATTTTCAAATCCTGCCATGACTCGCAGCAATGTTGATTTGCCAGCATCGTTATCGCCTATCACAGCCACCATTGTTCCTTTTTCGATACCAAAAGTCAATCCAGCAAGGACGGTTTTATCTCCGACCAGCTTTCCAACTTTTTTTAAGGTAATGCTTGCTTCCATGACTTAAATATAATTCTTACAATTTTTGAGCTTCAAATTATTGAATTTGTCGGTCTGCACAAATTTTTTAATGTGCATCATACCAAGATTTTCCAGTTCCGCAATCCACTACAAGAGGAACTGATAATTCCATGGCATTTTCCATTTTCTCAATCACAACTGCCTGCAGATCATCCATTTCTTCATCAGGTACTTCAAATAATAATTCGTCATGAATTTGAAGAATCATTTTTGTTCTCATTTTATTTTTTTTCAGAGTATCATGAATATTGATCATTGCCAGTTTAATCAGTTCCGCAGCTGTACCCTGAATGGGCATATTGATTGCCATCCGTTCCGCTGCATCACGTCGTAAACGGTTGTCACTTTCCGCATCCCACACTGGCCGCTTACGCCCTAGCATGGTCTGTACAAATTTCTTTTCGCGGGCTTGATCCAGAGTAGAATCAATATAATTCCTGATTCCTGCGTACTGACTAAAATACGAATCAATCAAAGATTGCGCTTCGTTCCTTGGTATTCCCAGTTCCTGACTCATCCGGTAGGGACCAGCACCATACATGATACCAAAATTGACTATTTTTGCCGTCCGGCGCATTTCTGGTAATACATCATCTAATGGCACATTGAATACCATACTCGCCGTTTGCGCGTGAATATCAACATTTTCTTTGAACGCTTTGCATAAACCTGGATCCTGGCTTAAATGAGCCATTATTCTCAGCTCGATTTGTGAGTAATCAGCAGAAAAAATTTGCCACCCTGTATTTTGCGTACGAAATGCTTTTCGAATTTCTCGTCCAATATCAGTGCGAATAGGAATATTTTGAAAATTTGGATTGCTACTGGATAGTCTGCCCGTGGCGGCAATCGTTTGGTTGAAGTTGGTATGAATTCTACCCGTATCCGGATGAATATAATCAGGAAACGCATCTAAATATGTGTTCTTCAACTTATTCAATTTGCGATAATCAAGCAGATATCCAGGTAATGGGTGTTGTTCCTTCAGTGCATGAAGAACTTCCTCAGCCGTTGATCTTTTCCGTATCTGTGGCAATTCCAAAATATCAAACAACACGTGTGCCAGTTGTTGAGTGGAATTGATATTAAATTCCGTTCCTGCTTCCTTCAATATTGAACCAACCAACCCGTGGAGCTTTTTCCCCAATTCCTGGCTCATGTCGGACAAGATATGGGGATCTACAAACGCTCCGTTATGTTCCATTTGTATCAGAACCGGGATTAACGGAATTTCCACTGTGGATAGATAATCCAGTAATTCTTCCTCTGCAATCTTTTTCTTAAGTACATGTGTCAGCTGGAATGCAATATCAGCATCCTCGGCAGCATAGAATGCAACTTTGTCTAGTTCAATATCTGCCATGGATAATTGGTTGCGACCGGTTCCAATCAGGTCTTCTATCGGTACCATCTGGTAGTTAAGATACTCAAGCGCCAGCGTATCCAGTTTTATGGAGCGGCCGGCAGGATTTAATAAATGAGCCGCCAACATGGTATCAAAGATAATTCCCTGCAGATCAATTCCATTACGCTTCAGGATTAAACTATCGTATTTAATGTTTTGTCCCGTCTTTTCAATTTTTGAATTCTCAAGTACAGGTTTTATTAAGATCATTACTGACTCAAGATCATTGCTGCCATAATAGTTCTCAACCTTATCCTTGTGAGTAATGGGAATGTATACACCTGTATCGTCAGCAATGGAAAAAGATAAACCAACAATTTCTGCCTGCATGGGATCTGTGGACGTAGTTTCTAAATCAACTGATAAAACTGTTTTTGATGTGACATCTTTAAAAAATTGCTCAATATCCTTTTTGGTTAAAAGCACACTGTATTTTTTATCAGAGTTATGGATAGATATGGTACTTTTTGGCGCTCCAACCTGACTCAATTGATTTGCGAGGGTGTAAAATTCAAGGTCATTAAATATGGTTAGTAATTTTTCATGGTTAAATGTTGACCGCTCCAAATCAGAAATGGTGGTATCTATTTTCACATGGGTATCTATAGTAACCAGTTCTTTACTCAATAGTGCCTCATCTTTATAATTTACTAAGCCGTCTCTTACACGTTTGTTGGCAACATGATTAGCCTTATTCAGGGCTTCTTCAAGACTTCCAAATTCTTTAATTAATTTGGCTGCCCCCTTTTCCCCAATTCCTCTCACGCCGGGAATATTATCGGAAGAATCTCCCATTAGTCCTAATAAATCAATAATTTTTTCCGGTGGAACGCCCCATTTTTCTTCAACTGCTTTTCTATCATATATTTTGATTCCGTTATTTCTGCCACCAGGTGCGTATAAATATACATGATCGGAAATCAATTGCATAAAATCCTTATCTCCGCTGACGATGTAGACATCCACATTTTCCTGTTCTCCAATTTTTGCCAACGTGCCAATAATATCATCAGCTTCAAACCCTTCTTTTTTTAGCATGGGGAGATTGAGGGCATCAAGCAATGGCCAAAGATGGGGAATTTGGTCCCGTAATTCCTCTGGCATTTTTTCTCTGGTCGCTTTGTACTCTGGATAGCGATCATGCCGAAAAGTTTTTTTATCCGTGTCAAAGACTGCAGCAATATAGTCTGGCTCTTCATCCTTTAGCAGCTTAAAGACCTGATTAATAAAACCGAAGAGTGCACTGGTGTGCAGTCCTGATGACGTGATGAGTGGATTTCTAATCAGTGCAAAATGAGATCGATATAGTGTAGCAAATCCATCTATTAAAAAAAGTCGTTTTCGGTCTGAATGTATTGTTGCCATGTGATAAAATTACGGGGTGAGTTCTGCAATTCAAAGTCACCCCGTAATAAGAGTCAGATTAAATTAAAATTCATAACGTATGGTCATACTGTAATTCCGCGTTGCTTCTGGCCAATAAAAAGCCTGGTATTCCTTATTCTCATCTATGTAGGCGTAACCATAGGTCTCATATAGAATATTAAACATATTATTAATGGATAATTTCGCTGTTAAACCTCTCCACTTTGTTGAAAGAACCATATCAGTGATCAATGCATCTTCAATTGTTCCTCTGTTTTCATCATCAAGAAATTGTTTACCGATATATCGAAATTTTACTGAATTTAAAAACATTTTCCATCGATACGTTACATATCCATTACACAGTAGGCGTGGAATTCTCGGCAACTGATTTCCATTCAGTTCGCCAGATGTAAATGTATTGTACAACATAGAACCATTGATGCCAATTAAGAGGTTCTTTAAGAATTCCCATTTACTCTCCATTTCAATCCCCGAATGCTGTGTTTTATCAGCCGAATAATAGTCGTACTCACCTTCCTGATCGATATTAATGTTTTTCAATTGTTCGTTTGTGAACTCGATAAAGTAGAAGTTAAGCGCGGAGGAAAAATCACCCACATCATATTGTATCCCTAATTCATAATTATTGATCACTTCTGCAGAAGCCTTTTTCGGTGCAGACGTTACATCGTCGGCAGAGATTATTTGATCATCGGCAGGTTCTTTTTGACCTTTTCCATAATGCAGATAGGTGAATAACTCTGGTGTAAAATGGTACAATATGCCTATGCGTGGATTAATGAAGGTCCAGAGTGCATCAAGCTGGAATCCGTTTGCGTGACCGATATTTTTCTGATCGAATTTCCAGTCGTGTGATTGCACCTGAATATCTGCCATAATCGTTATATCTCTGATGGGATAAAAGGATATATGGGCAAAATTAGTAATGGACAATTTTGATCCAATATACCTGTAATACTCATACCATTTATTGCCGTACCGGTTTCCCAGAGTCGTATCACTGAAATCAGATATTTCTCCATAGTGGACCCCCTGGTAAAATCGAAGTTCCGAACCAATATCCAATCGAATACGCGGAGACTCTACGGTAAAGGTAGGGACAACCCCTGTATAATAATTTTTAATCCATTTTCTTCGAAGAGCGTCTGTCGTCAGCGTTGTTTCAATCGAGTCAGTGTATTCATCATGACTATCTAAATTATAGGAGAACCAATCCGCATCGTGGATTTGTATTTCATAATAGCCGCTTCCCAACACGAAATAAGCTTTATTTGTCAATCGGTATGTATCGTTTATTCGCCAGTGACTGTTCAAGGAATATATTTGTTGTAAAAAGTTATCGGTGTAGCCCTGATATGATGACCTACGCAATTTTTCATCACTTAAATAGGATTCAGGAATTCCATCCCACACCATTTGGGTATTTTCATAACCGATTTGAAATCGAAATTGATTTATGATTGCTGATATTCTTTGCTCAGCACCGAATGTAAATGATTTTTGGTTACTGCCATGGAAATCACGATATCCGGCCGCATCTATGCTGGAAAAGCGTGATGATAGACTAATATTGCCAAAGCGCTGCCCTGAATTATAGGCCAAACTAATTTTTTTTGTGTCAAATGATCCTAGACTACCAGTAAAGATTGTCTTTTCATTCTCCGATGCAATTTTGGTTTGCAGATTAATGGAGCCACCAAATGCGGCCGAGCCATAAAGACTATTGCCAATTCCACGTTGAATTTGTATATCTTTTGCATCAGCTAATATGTCTCCATGATCAACCCAATAGACCTGATGACTTTCATTGTCATTTAAGGGTACACCATCAATCATCACTGCAATCCGGCTTTGATCAAATCCACGAATGGATATATAGGTATACCCTGTTCCACTCCCACTCTCTCCTCTGGCAAACACTCCCGGCTCAGTTGCTAAAATCATTGGGACATCCTGAACGGTATAATGCAATTCTATTTCTTCAGGAGTGAGTGTTGAAAATGCAACGGGTGTCACACCCGGTATCGCTCGTGATGCTTCCACAAATACGGGATCAGAATCAATGATAGTTTTTCGTAGTTGCACATTCAATACAGGTTTCACTGGTATAATACTCTCAGATTCGTATCCGATATGGGAGAATTCCAATAATTCACCCTCCGAAATTGTAACAGTATATCTTCCTTCCGAGTTTGTACTAGTGCCTGTATTTTGGCCGCTGATATTTACACCTGGTAAAATTTCTCCTGTGGACGCATCTGTAACTCTACCGGATACAGTGATATTTTCCGTGTATACAGATGAAAGAAATGTAAAAAAAACAATAACTAAGGATTTTGTATTCATTTGAACTCCCTACGCTGGTATTATCCAGATCAGGTTTGCGGGTATATTCTCAGCCATTTCGTCTGGATTAAAATAGCACCCCAAAACATGATGTAATTTACGTACTAACCTCCCAATGGTTGGAAATTCTATTTCGAATTTTGTAAATCTTGTCTACCTTTCACGCTAATAAATTGAGGAAATCGATGTCCAATAAAATCCTACCGGAAATAACACTAAAAGCACTGGTACTGGGTGTTGTGCTGTCCGTTGTCTTGGCTGGGGCAAACGCGTACCTGGGTTTATTTGCAGGGATGACTGTGTCGGCTTCCATCCCGGCAGCAGTGATCAGCATGGGAGTGTTACGTTTATTTCGCACATCCAATATTTTAGAAAATAATATAGTCCAGACTGCTGCATCAGCAGGCGAATCGTTAGCCGCAGGAGTCATTTTTACAATCCCTGCACTGATACTAATGAATTATTGGGGTGACTTTGGTTTTGATCAATATTGGACAATCACAGGTATAGCCGCCACGGGCGGATTAATTGGTGTATTATTTACAATTCCTTTACGTCGAGCGCTTATTATAGAAGAAGAATTACAATTCCCGGAAGGTATTGCTACCGCAGAAGTTCTTCGTTCTGGTGAATCGGGAGCCACAGGACTAAAATACCTTGTTCAGGCTGGAATTACAGGAGCCGTTTTAAAGATTGGTTCAGAAGCAATGAATCTTTGGGGAGGCATTTTGACTGCAACGTCACGCATTGGAAATAGTTTTGCCAGTTTCCAATTGAACTTGTCCCCCGCGCTCATATCCGTTGGGTATATTGTCGGATTGAATATTGCTTTACTGGTATTTGGAGGCGGCGTAATTGGGCGCTGGATCGCTTTACCTATCCTTGCTCCTTCGTACATTAATCAAATACCACCGGACGCTCTTGCCGAGGCTGGAGATGCCGTAAACTGGCTTCATAATAATGTCATTAAATACATTGGCGTTGGATCAATGATCGTGGGTGGATTATGGGCGTTGATTAATTTGCGGCACTCACTTGTCAAAGGAATACGATCCGGTATTGATGTCTATAAGCAAATCCAGACTGAAGGGACCAAAAATATTGACCGCAAGGATATGGATGTCCCAATGAAATGGGTTGGAATAGCACTACTCGTTAGCATCGTACCAATATTCGCAATCTATATCACCGTAGTTCATGATATAATGATCACAGCCTTTATGGCGGTCATCATGCTGATTGCCGGATTCGTATTTTCTGCGGTTGCATCCTACATGGCAGGATTGGTCGGATCATCAAATAATCCTATCAGTGGTGTTACAATTGCCACAGTCCTCTCCTCTTCAATATTATTGTATTTCTTGTACAGAGCAGGTGCGGATGTCGGTCCAGCCGCAGCAATTTTCATCGGTGCAGTCGTTTGTTGCGCTGCGGCGATCGGTGGTGACAATCTCCAAGACCTGAAAACGGGACATATTGTTGGAGCCACTCCTTATAAACAGCAAATCATGCAGGCCTTGGGCGTGATTGCTGCATCGTTTGTCATGATGCCTGTCTTGTGGATGTTGCACCAAAGGTATGGTATTGGAACAGATGCTCACCTTTCGGTGGAAATGCAGGGCAATGTACTTGAAGCCCCTCAAGCCAGCCTAATGGCAAATATCGCTAGAGGTGTATTTAATCAGGATTTACCGTGGGGACTTATTGGCCTTGGTGCGTTTATTGCGGTATTAATTATTATCGTGGATAAAATGCTGGAATCCCGCGGGTCTGAGTTTAGAACTCCTATTCTGGCTGTGGCCGTTGGACTGTATCTGCCTTTTCATTTAGCCACGCCAATATTTATCGGTGGCGTCATCAATTATCTTACCAGTGGTAAAGTTGTCCCTCATGGCGAAAAAGACATCAATCAAAATGGATTGCTCTTTGCCTCTGGTTTGATTACAGGGGAAGCATTGATCGGTATCTTGCTTGCTGTACCACTGATGTTAAATGAGTTGTACGGTTGGGGCATTCCGTCTGATTTTACCATTTTTGAAGAAGCTCCATTGGATGCCTGGCCCGGTGCATTGTTGCTTGCCGGTGTATGTTACTGGCTTTATTTGACAGCTAAAAAGAAAAATGCATGACAATAAATCCCGAATTATTACAACGCTTACCAAAAGTTGAATTGCATTGTCACCTGGATGGCAGTATTCGGCCTGAAACAATCTTGGATCTGGCCCAAAAGCAAAATGTGACAATTCCTGCAACGGATATCTCTGGATTAAAAAACATTATCCAGATCGGGAAAAATCGTGGGACACTTAACGATTATCTTGAACGTTTTCCGATTATATTAAGTGTGTTGCAAACACCGGAAGCGCTGGAGCGGGTGGCTTACGAACTTATCGAAGATATTGCACAAGAAAACACACGGTATATTGAGGTGCGTTATTCGCCAATATTGCATACCGAAAAAGGCATGACCATTGATGAGTCGGTTGATGCCATTAAGGATGGTTTAAAACGTGGTGAATCTGATTTTGGCGTAAAATCTGGTATCATAGTTTGTGGTATTAGGAATATACCACCGGAGATATCACTAAAGCTGGCAGATTTGACCGTTCGCTACAAAGGTAATGGTGTCGTGGGATTTGATCTGGCAGGTGCAGAAGAAAATTTTCCTGCCAAAGATCATCGAGAGGCATTTTACCTTATACTGAATCATAACGTAAATGCAACAATTCATGCAGGGGAAGCTTTTGGGCCAGCGTCCATACACCAGGCACTTCATTATTGTGGAGCTCATCGCATTGGGCATGGAACACGTCTGAAAGAAGATCCGGATCTCATGCAGTATATTACCGATCATCGCATTCCACTGGAGATTTGTCTGACGTCCAATTTTCACACCCATTCCGTCAGATCCCTTAAGCATCATCCAATTAGATTATATTTCGAGTCCGGTCTGCGTGTTACGTTAAATACGGATAACAGAACAATATCAAATACAACGTTAACAAATGAATACAAAATAGCTCATGATGTATTTGGATTTTCTCTCCATGATTTGAGGAAATGTATCATTGCTGCGGCAAAAAGCGCGTTTCTGCCCCATCATGAACGAAAAATAATAACCAAAATGATCGCGGAGGAACTGGAACAAGAATTTGGATTGATGCCAGAATTTATTGAGCAATGATCTTAGCGAATCACTGCTATTTTATCAAAGGCCTGTTGACCCTCTTGGTTGTAGACAGATATTAAATAAACCCCGCTTCCTACATAATCACCCTTTTCGGTTTTCCCATCCCATAAAATTTGATATCCATGAATTCCAAGCTCCTGGTGTGATAACTTGCGAATAACTCTACCGTCAAGTGTTAGAATTTGTGCCGATGAACCATGGGTTAACTGATCAATAACCAGAATTGGGTCTTTCGATAACTTAAATGGACTTGGATACACCTTGATATTTTTATAGTTAGTTTTTGATACACTAAATGGAATACGTAAGACACTTATTCCTCGATTTGTTGCAATAACCGCTAATCCTTCTTCTTCGTCAAAATCGATATCTGTTACATTATCTGATAATAAAAAGCTTGTTTCCATATTGATTGATTCAACCTGAATGTCAGGATCGTAATCGGGCCAAAAAGCAGCGTTATTTAACAAAACATGGATTCCAGCATTTGGAGAAGTGGTCCAGGCATTTTGGTCAGCATCCAATTCAACTTTAGACAATTGGGTGAATGGTACACTGGCAAAGTATGGAAAATTCCCATAACTCCTTACTGGATTAGTATTTGACGATTGCAAATCAATAAAAAACAGTCCTACCGGAGTAACGGCATACAACCGATCGTTTGAAGAGATTGCAATATCCCACACTGTCCTTGTGGTTTCCCCCGAATAAGATGACGAATAAAAAGACTGATGAGCAAAATTTAAATCATTCGTTAGTGAAATATCCTGTGAAAGCCATGACATTAAAAATCCGCCATTGCCAAAACCGGCATTTTCATCCCCCTCAAAAAACCCAACCCACGCCCTATTCCAACTATCCATCACAATGGTATTTGGCGTAATGGCAATACCATTGCCTGAAGTGGCATGAAGTGTGGCTTGATATTCAAAGTCAGAACTGAAGACAGATATGGGATTATTGTTGAATTTTGCATAAGCATCTGCTACCCATAACTGCCCTTTATTATCAAATGTTACATCTTTTACAACCAAATACGGTGTATGATTTCCGGATGTAAACCAATGATCAAGATAGGTTGTGTCAATTAATGTATAATCGCTTGGGTTATCAACATCTAAAATGATGATACCCCCGCCGTGCCTAGTTGGTTCAGGATATGTACCACGTATCCCTAAATAGAGCTTGCCATCCACACTTTCCTCAATATCTGCAACAAAACCGCCGAAATCAATCGGCACAGTATCGGCAGCGAAACGTGTTGGATCAAAATTCTGATGGATGCGAGCATTGTCATCACGGGTCTCAATTATATTTCTCCATCCCCATTCTTCACGAATCGCCAATCCTTGACTTGAAGCTCCTACAATTCTGCCGTCGGACAGTACTTTTATGGCGGAAAATATGTTTGTTAATGGACAATTAGGTATAAAACGATTCAATGTGGCTGAAAGTGTATCAAGAATCAAATATCCAGCTTTCGTTCCTATGATCATCTGATTCGCTACACGCTTTAAACTCAATGATGCATTATTTTCAAATCTGTATTCTGATATTTTTTGTGTTGGTCCCAGCTTAATCAATTTATCTGAAATTGTTACCCAAATTGTGTTATTTTTTTCAAAAACAATCTGTTTTGTTTGATAGGAGAAATAATCAATTAAAGTATTGAGGTGACCAGTGGAATCAATCGAATAAAATATGTCATTTGATTGAAAGACTATCTTTTCCTTGGATGACGAAAATGATTGAAAGCCAGTTATTGTATCCTTAAAAGCGAATGACCAGTTATCGGGGTTTTTTAAATTTATACCTGAATAGGGTGCAGTCAACATTCCGGCATCTGTGGCGATATATAAGGAGCTATTTACGATTCCAATCCCAAAGATTTCTAAAAATTCAATCGGCCAATTTTGGTAGGCATCTTTAAATATCCATTCATCGTTTCTTAATTGAAATTCCATAATTCCCAGATCCATGTTTTTGGCATAGGCTACAAACATAATTGAATCCAGGCTGCAAAATGCAAGTATTTCGCTCAAGTTAAATTCAAAACTTGTAATAGAATTCCCATTCCTATACAATTGAATGGTTCCGTTTGGACTATTTCCACCCAACCATAATATGCCCGTGCTATCAATAGCTATTTTTACCAGATCAGTATTATCCATACCTTCTGTATTTGTATACGATTTAAACGTATGTGTTGTTAATGAAAATTCCAATAATCCACCCTTGGTTGCGGCAAAAAGGTTACCTTGATATGGAACAAAGTCATTTATTTCCAGCGGTGATGTAAACGATTGCCAATCACCAATTACTGATTGAGATTTTCCATAACTCACAATTAAAAGCAGCAGTGGAAGTATTTTTTTCATCAAGATATTGCCGGAAATGGGTTCGGTATAAAGCACAGAATAAAAATCGCCAGGCACACATATCCAATCCACCTGTCTTGCTCTGATAATTGAGAATCAACATCCATTACCGGTGGATGTTTGGTGGTACGCATTAGAATGATTATTAATACGCCCCATACTATCCAATTGGGTGAAAGGAAACCCAAAGGAATCAATGATATAAGTGCAATTTTAGCAACCAAATCATGTTTTCTACCTAGCATGGCGTAGGCTACATGCCCCCCATCTAACTGCCCAATTGGGAGCAGGTTTAGCATCGTAACCAATAATCCAATCCATCCAGCAAATGCGACAGGATGAAGCAAAACATCCTGATTTTCTGCCAACCCCGGGTGGGTAATAAATGATAATATTTTTACCAGTATGGAATCGCCAAGTGCAATCCCCTGGTAATCTCCCGACACCTCAATAACATCCGATAGACTTAATCCAATAATCAAGGCTGGCAGCGCAACTAAAAATCCGGCAATAGGACCAGCGGCTCCGATATATAGCAGTGCTCTTTTCCGATAAATAGGAGATTTAATCTTGATAAACGCGCCAAATGTTCCAATAAATGTGGGCGCTGGGATAAAATATGGCAGGGTGGCATCAACGCGGTGTTTCCGTGCGAAATAATAATGACCAAATTCATGGGTACCCAGGATGAGCAATAACGTAAAAGAAAATGGGATACCTTGTGTAATGCTCCAAGGATTTCCAAATACGTTTGCTCCTTCCATAAGAGCGCCAGCGAATAATGTGGTTAAAATTGTCAATAAAAACAATATGGCATTTATTCTGGGGACTTTTGGCAACCTAAACAGGACCTCATCGTCGTTCTCCACGCGCATATATATATTGTCCGGTGTTCCATCTACAGTAACTTTATTCTCGCAATGGGACACACGGTTTTTAATGTCATCTATACTTTGATTGGCAAGCAATTTTCCTGCCGTGACCCAGGTGCCATTAGAATGACCAACTTTTTCAGCTACATAAATGTCGTCTAAATCTTTAAGCAGGGATTTGAAATCAGTTTCGTTCATAGCAAATAATCTACTGTACAACCTCTATGTACTCAAAAGGTTTCCAATCGTTCTGAACACGTTCAATCCAATAAATCAGAATGTTAATGATGTTTGATTTGGTATTCAGTTTCACGAATTTCTGATATGAGAATATTACCAATTCTATTCTTTCTTATTGCATTTGGGAGCAGCCAGCCTACAACGCCTGTTCACCCACTACAAATTGATGTAAGAACTGGTCTTTTTCAGAATGATTTGTTAAAGGTAACAGTTCAAATTGAGAATAAATCAGAATTTAATATTGAATATCTAGAAGGATTTTTAACAGTAATCGGACAGGACGGAACAATTAAACGAGAAATTCGATTGCATGTAATTCAACCATCTGATAAAATGCTTCTTTCCAAAAATTCCATTTCCGCTTCAGAAACGATGGATTATAAAGAATATGAATATTCAAAATTTCTTTTTCATATCAGCAAAATACGATTTCAGGGAAATTATAGATTATTTACATACCATCCTGCGGTAGGGTTGATTCGAATAGATTAATTCCTTTTTAATTTTTTTGAGTGTTTTTCAATCTTCTTTTGTAACAATTCAGATGCATTTTCTTCCTCAAGTTGAATATACAATTGATTTATCCAGAATCGACTCTGTTTTATATAGTTGTCAATTGTAGGTAACGGCATTTGCTCCGCATACATAGTTGCAATCACCATCGCTGATGGTAACGGAAGAGTTAAATGGAAAGGATCCTCATAAAAGTAATCAATTGCTTTGACCATTTCACGCGTCGACATGTAATCTGAAATGTCTGCATAAATGCTATCGGCCAAATCTGGCTTGATATTCCAGGTTTTCAAATAATCATATAACCTTCCATCCATGAGCCCATTGATATATGCGGCTTTAATCTGATAGATCGTTTCTGGATTATGATTCGCTTTTGACTCAACCCTTTTCCAGTCACCGCCATCCCAAAATAGACGATGTTGTTGACTGAATAAAATTGCAGTAGGAAATAGTAAAACAAAAATCGTTTTTTTAATCATATGGTAACCATTGTTGAAGTATCGCCAAATTTCCCATAATTGGTAGTGGGTCGCTCACACCCAAAATTACAACATAAAACTCAGTTGTATGTCCACGCGTGACCAATGAGGAATGTATCAATTCACGATTCCAAGTTTATCAAGAATAAAGGCATAGTTAAACGCTATTTCTTTTAGATAATCATAGCGTCCTGACGCTCCACCATGACCTGCTCCCATATTTGTTTTCAATAATAGGACATTTTGATCGGTCTTTACTGCTCTCAATTTAGCCGTCCATTTTGCCGGCTCCCAATATTGTACTCTTGGATCGTTCAACCCGGCTGTGATTAATATATGGTTGTAGTCTTGAGCAATGACATTGTCATAAGGAGAATAAGAAATCATATAATCATAGTATTCAGGCTCTTTAGGATTACCCCACTCATCAAATTCAGTAACGGTTAACGGAATTGATTCATCCAGCATTGTATTGATCACATCGACGAATGGTACCTGTGCCACGGCAACCTTAAATAAATCTGGTCTCATATTTAAGATTCCTCCCATCAGTAATCCACCAGCACTCCCACCACTGGTAGCCAATAATTCAGGATTCGTGTAACCTTCCTTTACAAGATACTCTGCACAGGCAATAAAATCTGTAAATGTGTTCCGCTTATTTAGCAATTTACCATCTTCGTACCAGGGTCTTCCTAAATATCCACCACCTCGTGGATGTGCAAGCACATAAATAAATCCACGGTCAAGAAGACTTATTCTTGCGGAGCTAAAGTACGCTTCCATTGCATGTCCGTATGATCCATAACCATACAAGTACACAGGGTTCGACCCATCCTTCTCAATTCCTTTTCTATGCACAACTGACATTGGAACCATTTTTCCATCCTCGGCTGGTGCCCATAGACGATAAGTGACATAATTATCTTTATCATAGTCGCCTAGAATTTCATCTTGTTTTTGCAGCGTACGTACACGTGTATCCATGTGGTAATCATAAACCGATTTAGGAGTAATCATAGAGGCGTAGGTGAATCGAACAACCTGAGAATCATAGTCCGGATTGGTATTTCCATATAAAGCATATGCCTCTTCATCAAATGTAACGTAATGTTCCATACCAGAAAGCAGGGATTGAATACGCAAACGATCCAAACCGTTTGTTTTTTCATATATAACCAAATAGTCTTTGAATACATCCAAGCCATCCAGTTTTGTCTCCGGCCGATGCCCAAACACCGTTTCCCAATGAGATTTATCAGGTGATTTTACAGGTGTTTTAACTAGTTTAAAGTTGATGGCATCTTCATTTGTCAAAATATAGAAAATCTCTTTGTGGTGAAAAACGGTGTATTCGATACCGGTCTGTCTTTTTTCAAAAAGCTGAAAAGATTCTCGTGGTGTATCGGCATCTAAATAGTGAACCTCCGATGTATTGTTGCTTCCCAGGTTAATAAATATATATTTCTGACTTTTGGATTTTGAAACATCAACAAAAAAGGATTCATCTGGTTCACTGAATACAAGCACATCACTTTTTTCTTCACCGAGATTATGTCGCCAAATTTTATCTGGTCGATGCGCATCATCCATGGTTGTATAGAAAACAGTTTTATTATCATTACCCCATTCCAGGGAATAATAGACGTTTTCTACTTTATCCTCTAAGATGGTTCCAGTTGTTAAATCTTTGAATTGCAGTGTAAAATATTCGCTACCATTGTCATCCACTGCAAAGGCAAGTAACCGGTGATTGGGTGATACTTCAAAAACACCAACGCTAAAATAATCCTTTCCTTCTGCTAATACATTTTCATTCAGAATTATTTCCTCCTCTGCATGTAATGATCCTTTTTTCCGGCAATGAATATTGTACTGTTTCCCTTCCTCCGTTTTCGTATAATAATAATAATCGCCCATTTTAACAGGAACAGATAAATCGCTTTCCTTAATGCGTCCTTTCATTTCCTGATAGAGCTCTTCCTGTAGATCAGTTGTATGCTCCATCATTGCGCTCGTATAGGCATTTTCTGCTTCCAAATATTTAATTACTTCCGGATTTTCACGTTCACGCAGCCAGAAATAATTGTCAATACGTTTATCGTTATGGACGGTTACATCCTTGGGGATGATTTTTGCTACAGGAGGTGCAGGTGTCATTTCTTCAGCTTTCGATGGTTGTATTTGCGTTTGAGTACAGGATGCAATCAAAATAAAAAATCCTGCAAAAAGTAAATTATTAATTTTCATAGACTACCTCATTTGATAAGATATGTTTCTAAAAATAAGCTCACCGCGTTTCTATAATAGGTTCGATTAAAATGCTTTTTGAATCCATGACCTTCATCCATTGCAAGCATGTACCACACATCCCCACCATTATTTCGAATCTCATCACGCATTTGTTCGGCTTCCGTAACAGGTACTCTAGGATCGTTATAGCCCTGTATAATAAATATAGGCTTTGTGATTTTGTGGGCGTTATTGTTTGGAGAAATATTTTCTAGAAATTCCAACATGGCAGGATCTCTTTCATCACCATATTCGGCTCTTCTTAAATCTCGTCGATATTCCTTCGTATTTTTTAAAAACGTAACAAAATTAGAAATTCCAACCACATCCACTGCTGCTCGTAAGCGATCATTATAATGAGTCATACATGCCAATACCATGTATCCCCCATACGATCCTCCATAAACAGCAATCCGATCACCATCCAGCTCAGGTTGTTCCTCTATCCAATCCAAAAATGGTTCAATATCCTTTACTGAATTTTCTCTATTAAAATCATTGTCAAGTTTCACATAACTTTTCCCAAAGCCATTAGAACCGCGAACGTTGGTTGCCAACACAGCCAAACCAAGCTCGTTTATCCAGTATTGAAATGTTGAAGAGAAATAGGGATTGTATTGGCTTTCAGGTCCTCCATGAATGTAGACAACAACCGGATGTGGCCCCTCATCTTTTGGTTGATAAATGAACCCGGGAATTTCCAGTCCATCAAAAGAAGTAACATGAATTAATTCTGGGACCACAAATTGATCAGTATCCAAACCTCCCACTTCACTCTTTGTCCATTGGGTGATTTTCTTACTCCGTAAATTTATTTCATAAATATCACCTGGGGATTGTGGCGTATTCATTGTATACGAAAGTCTTTTATTATCTGGATGAAAACGTATGCCACCAATTCTGCCCAAGGGTAATTCCGGGATCCGAATTTCTTTCCCTGTCCGCAAATTAACGATGTGCAGTTTAGAGATTGCATCTTCGTTAGTAATATAGGCCAAATAAATACCATTTTCCGATAAGGTAAATCCACTCACATTCCACGGAATGTTCTCGGTGAGTATTTCGGATTCTTTTTTCTTGAAATCCCAATATCTCAAATGACGAAATTCCGTATTTTCGTCCGACGTGTAATATATCCCCTTTCCATCCATACTGAATTTCGCCGATCCGTATGAAACAGGTTCATCCACTGGATTAAACTGTTCCATTCCGAGAGTGGCAATATCAACAATCCAAAGATAGGATTCAGTTATTGATATGTAGTTTTCAACCAGAATTTTGTCTCCACCCGGCGACCAGCTCAGTGGAACCCAATATCCTTCTCGATCAAACAGCTGGACAGGGTCGGACCCATCAATCATACCGATATATACATTCATATCTTTGCCGTTTGCCATATTGGACGTGTAAGCAAATCGGGATCCGTCATATGACCAGGGTCCAAGTCCGTTACGTGATTTCCCGTCCGTAAGCATTTTCGCTTCACCGGAATTAAAATCGAACCAAAATATCTGATAATATTCACTACCTCCAACGTCTTTTGAGAATAAAAACCCTCGGTATTTTGGATCAGGGCAAAATCTTCCACCTCCTACCGGTTCGTTAAAAAAAGTGATTTGCTGCCTGGAACCCATGGGTTGAGCAATGTAATGCAGCTGTTCAGTTTCTGCAAAACGGGTAGAAATAAGCATTCCACTGCCTGTAGGATCCCAGGATGCAAAAGAAGCAGATCTCACATTTTGGTATTGGCGTGTTCGTTCCTTGATTTCATTTGGAATATCAGGAACATCCTGCATAATTAATTTTCCAACGGTGGTTTCTACTTGGGAGAAAATAATAGAAGTAATAAAAAGAAAAATGATTCGAAAATGCATGGTTTCTCCTAATCGTTAAATACTGTTCCAGAGAACGGAATTTAATGACGGTAGTTTATACAATGTTAGCACAGATGACGGTCAACAAAACATGATTGGAAGTGCTTTATCGCTGCAATTGACAGAAGTAATTTCGTTGTAATGAACCAGGATAATCAAACCAAATTTGCATTTTTAATGTTATTCGCCATGGCTTTATGGGGTCTTGCGTGGACAAATGGAAAAGTCATCAGTGGTTATACGGCTGTTTCAGTTTTAATATTTTGGAGATTTACGATTGGATCCGCTTCAATGGTGCCCTTCCTTCTGATATTAAAAATACCGCTCCTACCGAAAAAACAAGGCCTTCCTTATGTGATTGGTGGTGCCTGTTTTATGATAGGGTATAATTTCTTTTTCCTCCTAGGGACTCGCATAGGATTACCTGGTGCCGGAGGCATTCTTGTCACTACGCTTAACCCGATTTTCACTTTTATTTTTACAGCCTTAATGTTTCGTCATTCAATAGCCAAGAAAGACCTTTTTGGTTTAGTTCTTGGTTTTATTGGCGGATCAATTATGATAAATATTTGGACAAAAAGCTTATCAGAAATAATGCAAAGTGGAAATGCGTTTTTTTTATTCGCGTCATGCACATGGGCGTTTGTTACCATTGTTTCATCACGAAGTAAAAAAGTTATGCACCCTCTAACGTTTAGTTTTTGGGCATATATTTTATCAGGGTTGATTAGTATTCCGTTTGTATGGGATAAACCCATCCTGGAAGTCTTTACATTTGATTTCACTTTTTGGTGGCATTTTATTTCTTTATCAATCGGATCCATGGCAGTTGGAACGTCCATTTTTTTCGTGGGTGCTGCTGAACTTGGCTCCAGTAAAGCAAGTGGATTTATATTTACTGTTCCTGTAACTGCAATGGGCTTTAGTATGCTAATCTTAGGCGAACGATTAACTCTACCTATCGCCATCGGTAGTATTTTTACAATGACTGCGGTTTATTTAATTACAATACTGAAACACTAGTCTGCAACGGGACAAGCCCAACCATGCTCACCGCTAATGTTCCACTGTGGTTGCACGGTTGAGCAATCAGGGAGCGCCAGGTCGCATCGATCAGCAAACGGGCATCCTTTCGGATAATCTTCTGGTGATGGCACGATTCCAGGGATCGATTCGTATTTTCCATCATTGGATTTTTCTAATCGTGCTGCAGATAATAATTTTTTTGTATAGGGATGGTTTGCTCGCTGCAAAACCACATCTGTCTTTCCCGATTCAACAATTTTCCCCGCGTACATAACCATTATTCGATCGGCCAGAGAAGGTAGAAGCGTGAGATCATGAGTTATAAATAGTATGGATAGTTTCTTTCTAGCGTTGATTGCTTTAAGCAAATCAAGGATCTGACGTTGAATTGTGACATCCAGTGCAGTTGTAGGTTCGTCTGCTATCAGAACGTCCGGTTCCATTGCCATGGCAATCGCAATGAGTACCCTTTGTCGCATTCCGCCAGAAAATTGATGTGGATAGTGATGCAGTTTCGTCTTCGCATTTTGAATTCCAACAGACTCCAAAAGATCAATGACGCGCGATCTATCATTCTTTGTATTTGAAGATGAATTCAATGATTCACGAATTTGCTCACCAATGGTAATTACAGGATTTAATGCACTGAGCGGTTCCTGGAATACCATGGCAATTTTTAAATGGGATTTAGCATTGATTTGCTTTTCCACAATAGCCTGTTTTGGGCTAAGGTTTGCTAGAGCAAGAGCTAGCTGTGATTTACCGCAACCTGATTCCCCAACAATTGCAAGTATTTCTCCTTTCCCCAAGTAAAAAGAAGCACGATCCACAACAGGGATCGTGCTTCCATTAATATCGTAAGCTACGGATATATTCTCAATATCCAGCAGCGGTGACTTCATCATTAGGAGGAGACTTTATTGTCCTTATTCCTAAATGCCCAAATAGCCAGAATGGCAACCATTATGATGAACATCCAAATAGAGGCATAATTGTATTCAGCCCTTGAATAATCTATTAAGCTGGTAAATCTACCTACCAATAATGAAATTCGACCCATAACGGCAAATCCAAATGATGCGCCAAAACTTATCATCAAAAAATAGATTCCAACCCGACTTACTTTTCCTACCCACCCGGTATGCTCACGGGAAAAATAGAAATAAAACAGTCCGGTGATGGTTCCTACTATTATGATGAGACTGTTAAAATAACTATTCCCGATCATTGCGAAAAATGGAATATCTCCACTAAGAACAACAGACGAACCTTTTATTTGTCCAATAACGTTGGAATTAAGGAATCCGTAAGCTCTAAGTCCCGCCGCCATTCCGACGGTATAGGCAATTCCCCAGCGCGCAAACCATGTCAATTTTGAGGAAACACTTAATAACATCATAATCCCAAGAACGAATGGAATGATGTATATCAAGTGCATACCATGACCCCTGTCAATGCCACCGGCGGGAAAAACTGCCGACGATAGAAACCTGCTGAAAAAATCATAGACCCCGTACCAGAACCCGCTATCAGTGTACTGATCTGCTGGCCATAAACGACCGAACAAATTTGGTTGGATCTGTGTCCAAAAAAACATGGACGCCCAATAACCTGCTGAAACACCAACAAATACATGTTCAGCAATTTTATAGAAGGGATTATCCTTATAGAGGTAAGAGAATATCGCCAGTGTTAAAAACACAGCAATCCATGCACCAATAATTTCTGCAGACATAACGCTACCCCTCCTTAATATTTCTTTGCTCGTTGGCGTTCTAAGAAGAAAGCCACATTACCAAAAACAATAAACAACACAATCACAATATGAGCAACGGATTGCGCATCCATTCCACTGGTGCCAATACCTGGTCTTCCTATCAACGATTCATATTCGGCTGCACCTGGCATGCCTGCAAGAATACCCTGAATCTGGCCAGCTTGGACGTATGGCATTACTTCATTTACTTGAATAGAAGTTGTCCCGGTGCTCATCGGTATACCGGTAGGATCAGCCGCATATTGAACCCACTCAACCGTTCCCGGATACCCGGCAGATGCTGAGAATAAGAAATCAAAATCGTTTATATTTCGAATACCCTGCATCATGGGAATATCATCTATAAGTGTTCCTCGTGTATCTACGGTATACATTTTTCGAAGATCGCTCACGATTCCTTTTACGACTGCTTCATTGCCAGGGCGAAAACCTAACAGAACGTAATCTGTACCATAGTTCAAGTGGAATTCGTCTTCTGCTATATCCTGTAGAGCCTCCAGGGCCATGAATTGACCATCGGGCCATAGACAGGTTACATACACCTGATGCCCATTGCGAAACAGGTGTCGTAAAACACCAATTGCCATTGGGTGCAATTCCGGTTTTGTGCTTGGACCATATTCAAATGACACAAGCACTTTGGAGTTTGGCTGCAAATTTTCCAGCGCTTCATACGCTTTAAGCGATGAATCTGTTGGTCTGATTGGCAGTCCCAATGGATAAAACAATGGTAACATAACAACCACCGCAATAATCACAAAAATATAGCGACGATCGACGTGCCCCAATTTGATAATTCTATCGACTAAATTTTTCATGATTATTCTCCAATGTAGGATTTTTCGACACCAAGAATGTATCGGATCGATGTTGCAAAAATACCCAAACCTATACCAATCATAATTGCCCTAGCACCAGCAACATTGGGGAAATTGTAAATCCAATCCTGCAACACTGGTAGATAGAACAGCGCCGGTTTATCAACAGGCCAACCCAATATAAATCCAGCAATGGTGACGATGACAAGCCCACCAACGATAACACCAAATGTCAATTGTCTGTTTTTAAGTGTGGTGTTCACGATTAATCCGGCAACCAGTACCAATATGTACAACACAAACCACGCCGAAATATTGCTACCAATTGGAACTCTGCCCAACATAATAATAATACCCGCAGTTAACAAAAGTGTTGCTTCAAAGTTTCTGATTTTAAAAGCCCGATAGGATGCGGATGCAACAAAGAATGCCAAAAGTGCAAACATGGTTGCTGATAGTGGTGTAAAGAGAAAATCAAACATCCACCGGAAAAGACTGCCACGAGTAGAAACGTGTGCACCCCATTCAACAGGATTTATCTGTGCTATTCCACCTGCTGCTTCAACCTCAGTAACAAATTCCTGAGCACCACCTTCAGTGAAATAGGCATGTTCCAATTGATAGGGACTGTCATCATTTGTCACAATGAGAATATTGGATGCAGCTTCAGGCGTAAGTTCGGTTTCATCAGCCAGTACTTCTGCAACCCCATTAATATTGCCAGGATCGGTTATCTCAACAAAGTAAGCACCTCTCATTATGAATCCGGCATTAAATGCAAAGGCAAAACCAAGAATGGCTAATAACGCGTACGGCCATCCTTTTTGTTTCTTAAGTATTTTATTGAATTGCAATTTTAACAGATTTAATGCACCCAGGAAGATTGCAAAACTTGCCAGGATGTCAAACCATTGCGTGGCGTCATCGTTCACAAAAGATTCAATTCCTTCGTGATCAATGAACCATCCAAATAAGGTGAGCACACCAACAACAGTAGCAATAATGATAGGTACCAATCGTTTCCAAAACATCGTGATTTCCCCTTATTGGATTGTTAAAAAGTCTAGTACACTCCAACCCAACCATCCCATATCGTAACCAAAACGGAGGACGGTGGCTAGAATTATTGCACCAATTACCAAAAGCTTGACCATATCTTGCCCCTTTACCACTCCGATCAATTCAGGTTTGCGTGATAAGTAAGCGCTGGCAGCGAAAAATTCTTCGCCGATGAGGGTATAGTCGCATGCTGTTACAAAAAACGGTATCTGAGCTGGAGAAGCTGTACCCGCTATTTGAATTGCACCAATAGAATTACCTGTTTCTGCCAGCAACAATGATTCGGCATAAAATTTTCCCATGTATAAACATGCAGCTGGCTCTTCACGAAGCATAATACCATTAACCCCGGCTGCATACGCAAATTGGTCATCCGTTAGGTAATGGACCATATCATCGTGGAATAAGTCTGGACGTCCTTCAAGGAGGTATGATTCGCGGCATGCTTCCCTTCCAGCTTTCATCACAATAGCCCGTGAAACCGGCACGTTCATGGGAGTTTCATAACGAGCGGTCATTCGAGCCACATGACCCAGAACAATGACTCCAGCAACCGTTTCAACCTGATCCATGTCCATGATCCCTGGTACGTAAAGTACCGGTTTTCCCATTTCTGTTGAACGACCAACCGCTTCTTCTACGGCTTTTAACCCCGGGATGGTACGAAGATAGAATTCCTCACCACGATTTGCTTTTCTGATATTCAGAATAATAGTTCCTGATACTATCAAAATCGCGAAGAACATTACAGTTCGTTCCGGTTTGAATATTGGGTGTCCAGCGAACCAATAAATGATAAATAGGACTAATATCGCTCCGGAGACGCCCCAAAATAGTTTATCCTTCACAAGCTTCTCCTCTATTCTAGATTTCTTTTTTCTCATCAGCTTCTTTTTCAGAAACTGCGTGTTTGTTGGCTTCGAGTGATTCCAACTCCCGGATTAATATTTCCACATTATCCGGTTCTTCGAAAATTTGTACGGCTTTGTAATAGCCATCTGATTGTATAAATGCATTTAAAACCGGTCCAAAAAATATCGCCGCATGGCTACCTAAAAGTGCTAAAGGTTTACTCATTTCAAGGAAAAATACAGCAGGAGTTACCAGACCTGACTTGACTATTTTGGATGCTATCCGTTTAATAAACTTTATATCCTCCTCGGAAAGAGTAGAATTTGCTAATGTATGTGTACCAGCCAGATCAGTCATCATTAATCGGTTTCGATCATTTCCAGATTTGATCGTGGAATTATTCGAATTTCACCATCAATTTCGATTTCAGCGACACGTACCATAGTTTCCGACTCCATCTTTTGTAATTCAGCTGGTAGATCTTTTACAATTCCAGTATGACCAAAGTAAGGTGCACGAATAACGCGAACCAGACTACCTTTCCCGATTCCAACGGAGGCATTTATCTCTTTGTGGCTGCCGGTTAACTGCTCTTTTGACAGAGGAATGACAATTTCGGGCCGAATTACGCCCGCTCGAATCTGGGTTGCTCCGTTGATAGAAGCAAATTTCCCACTATGCTCTTTCAACAGATCATATGTTCGACTTCCCATTGCAATTTTTCCATATCCTTCAGTCACAATGAGGGATGTTACTAAATTTTCAGATCCGGTAATTGCCACACCCAGGGTATACCCTAAAATGACTTCCAAGTCATGATAATTGAATCCGCCAACTACAACACCTGCAAGACCCAGTTTAAGTGCCTTCTGGTATGCTTCCAGGGAAATAAAGGATCCTCCAACAATAATTTTATCCTTCATCTCAGGTTTGATCATTTCCGGCGTTAATTCTTCATTTCTGTCTGCAACAGCAACCACCAACATTCCCCGGCTCTCGCCGCCAATGCCAAAGATACCCTGGATAAAAACCGCGTCGGTCTCGATAGATACGCCTTCTTCGGGAATAATTTCTTTTATTTTTCCCGTCATATAGGCATCCACTTCAACCGGAATTGGTGATTCACGCAAAACAACCTGTCCTGTGATATCTGAAACCGATTCCACACAACAATCCACGGGAGCCTTTACATTGGATTTGAATAATCCAAATATCCCTTTTGTTTCGGCAAAGATTTCATCTTTTTTAATAGGTTCATTTTCAGGTTTTACAATGCAGGATTTACAATCGCTGGGATCAATATTCAACAAATTGGCTACATTAACCATTTGAACATTTCCTGGTAAATCGGTTTTTGCCACAACGACATTTGGATTTACCTGATCTCCAACATGTACAACTACTTCACCCTTAAGGGGTAAACGCCGTTCCTTAATTACTTTTGTTTCGTGTAGTACTTTCAGTCCGGGTGTATACGAGTGTGCCATGAATGAAAAATCCTATCGTTACTATTAATAATCTGGGTATTCGTTAACTGCTTTTGACCAGTTTTGCAGGTTTGAAATGCGCTCTTGCGGGTCATCAGAAAGAGTAATTGGTCTTCCTCTACCATCCAATATAATGCCCACAACCCCTCCGTGGGTGGTCGTGTGAATGAGTTCACCTTTTCCAGCTCCTATGTCCATTGATTTGTGAGGAGTAAGGGTTGTTTTGATTGGCTCATATGGCGCTTCCACCACGATCATTTCACCAAGCTTTACTTCCTGTCTTACTTTTTGTCCGCCAGGCATTTCAAACTCAGCAGAAAGAACTATTTGTCCGGGCTTTGCTTTTCCAACCGGTGCCAGGCATGTGCCTAGACGAATTAAACAGTCCTTTTCAAATACTTCCAATGCTGCTTTTCGTGCATCTCTAGCTAATTCTTTTTTGTCAATATTTGCCATTACACCTAATTGGGGCATCATAAAGATGGAATCAACAGCCAATTGGGTAATTCCTTCGGGTAGAAATGAATCAATAAGCATGCGTGCTGATTGTTGACGCCTGGGCGCATGTGATAAGACACCACCTGAACCAACCAATAAATCCAATGCCATCATGTTCACTAGCGATTGACCTGATTCAGATTGCTCAAACGCATCAGAAATTGTTCGCTCCGTCTGAATGCCCTTTAAATTAACTGCAAAAGATTTGTGTTGAATAAATGACAATCGCAATGCTTCCCGGGCAATCGCTTGTTCAATAATCAATTCTTCAAGGGATTGAGGTACGGTTGTTGGACGAATCATTTTATTGCCGATTCTGTTGGTCAGTTCCTTTTTATCAATGTCAAAAGGAACCCAGCGAAGAACATTATCCAATTCCGCTTCAGCAAGGACATTACAGATAGAATAACTCATTCCTAAATTGGCACTTACTGTGCGGTTAAATTGACCTTCAAATACAGAAAATATGTCCGTTGTTGCCCCACCAATATCCACACCAACAACTGTAATATTTTCTTCTTTTGCTATCATTTCAATAAGGGATCCAACAGCACCTGGTGTTGGCATAATAGGTGCATCGGTCCAAGACATTAGTTTTTTGTACCCCGGAGCCTGCGCCATGACGTGCTCCATGAATAGATCATGAATTTTGTCCCGCGATGGGCCAAGGTTTTCTCTTTCCAATACCGGACGAATATTCTCAACAATATCCAAATCAGTTATTTCGCCAAGTGTTTCTTTTATATTATCGCTAGCTTTGTTGTTTCCGGCATAGATAACTGGCAGTTTATAATTCTGCCCTAAACGAGGTTTTGGGTTTGCCGCTGCCAGTATCTCAGCCAATTCAACCACATGGGAGATGGTACCACCATCAATACCTCCTGACAAGAGAATCATGTCAGGTCGCAATTGTCTGATACGAGTAATTTTTTCATGAGGTAAACGACCGTCGTTGGAAGCCAGTACATCCATCACAATAGATCCGGCACCAAGTGCGGCACGTTCGGCGCTTTCACCGGTCATGGACTTCACCACCCCGGCCACCATCATTTGTAATCCACCACCGGCTGAGCTGGTTGATACATAAATATCGACACCTACATCACCCTTTTGTGGTGTTATAATTTCTTCGCCATCAAGTAATTTCCGTCCTGAAAGTTCTTCCACTTCCATGACAGCATTTAAAACACCCTTGGTAACATCTTCAAATGGCGCTTCTACTGTCGTAGGAGCTTCCCCTCGAACACGCAATCTGTATTCATCGTCAATTTTTTCGATCAGAATCGCCTTTGTCGTCGTAGACCCACAGTCCGTTGCCAATATTGATTTAAGTTCCATTCTCCTTGACCTATGTGTTAAATCGTGTTTGCAAAAATATAAACCAAAGGTGACGCAATGATTAATGAATCAAATCGATCCAATACTCCACCATGTCCCATCAAGAGCGTACCGGAATCTTTTACTCCAGCAGCACGTTTAAACATGGATTCTACAAAATCACCCAATTGTCCAAAACCTCCTGTAATGACACCAAACATTACGGCTTGATACCATTGAAAATTTTGTCCTAGAAACCCTGTTTGATTCATAATTAACCAAACCAGAATTGCACTAATTAATCCTGCTAATGTACCAGCCACAGATTTTTTAGGACTCACTCGTTTGAATATTTTCTTTACTCCCCATTTTTTTCCAATGGCATAAGCCGCCGAATCACAAACCCATACTGAAATAATAAGTCCGAATGTCAGCTTTGTATCCTGCATTGCATCAAATTCGCGCAGTGCAATCATCGCACCCAGCAGCAATGGTACATAAAGAACGCCAATAAATGTTGTGCCAAGGTTCTGGCTGGGGTGGCTTTTGTTTCTGAATAATTCTATAAACAAAGCGACCAGTATAAAAAAGGATAAATAACTGATGACAATGGGGAATTCTATGTGTGGTTGGGTGTAATACACATAACCTATTACAAGTGTTAACAACCAACCCAACCAGGTTTGCGGATACACACCTTTATGGCGTTGTAATGCATAGTACTCAAACAAAGCATATAGCATGACTATGGTCATGAAACCGGCAAAATATATTCCACCAATGTATATAAGTGCTAAGCCCCCGGGAATTCCGAGGACATTTACTAGCATTCGTCTTCTAAGATTATCTGTCATGTGGGAAATTTTACAGACTGAAAACTAATGATGAATTCCACTGTTATACAAAGGAAAAGGGGTACACTCAGTCTTTACATTCCGAAATTTTAAACCAATACCTGAATTGCCTTTGGAATCATTTTTACGTGTATAGGAGTACTTCCTAATATTTCACCATCAATATTAAGCGGGTAGTCTTCCTGTGGTATTAATGAAAATTCTTTTACCTGATGATAAACAACCGCCGGATCACCTACATGCCCACCGGAAAATATCTTTGAGAAGAGGGATAGCAACTTTAGTCGCCCTGCCTTTCGAACAGTGAGCAGATCTATCATTCCATCGTCAATCTGTGCAAGAGGTGCTGCCTTCATTGCTGTACCTGTATGAATGGTATTACATGCCAGTATGAAACCGTAGTCTCCTGCAACAGTGCGGCCATCGATGCAAATTTTTGCCAGCCGAGGTTTGTTTTTTACAACCTCAATTACAGCAGCGAGATTATATCTTTGTGATCCCAACCAACGATATTTTTCAGCTTGAATAGTGATATCGGTGGGAAGCCCCCAGCCAACAATATTAAATCCATATATAATTTCCCCGTTGGCATCAACTTTCGCAATATCAACATCGCGTAAACGACCGGTTACAATCCTTTTTGCTGCCACAATCGGATCCAAACAATCCAAATCATGCATAAAGGAATTGCCGGTACCCCCTGTAATCAACCCGATGGGTATTTTTAAACCATCTTCGCGAGATAGCATACCATTTACCATTTCATGCATTGTACCATCCCCACCGATTGCACAGAGGCCATCATAGCCATCAAATGGCAAATCGTGGGCCATGATTCGACCATGCCCGGCATAGCGCGTTTCTTTTACGACCAGTTCTGCGCCAGCGTTCTTAAAAATCGGACGTACTCTCTCTAAAATATCAAGACCTTTTTTTGTCCCTCCCTGGGGATTAACAATTATGTAATACTTCATAGATTATGTCTCATGTTTCATGTATTTATCATCTCCCCACTCGATAACTTCTATCTTTACTTTGGTGGTTCCCTGATTTACAAAACCAAGTTTTACTGCAGCACCATAGGAACAGTCCAGAATACGGCCTTTAACATAAGGACCTCGATCATTTATGCGAAGAATGAGAGATTTTTCGTTAGATAAATTGGTGACACGTACAATTGTATTAAGTGGCAACGTCTTATGTGCTGCCGTCAATCCGTACATATCAAATACTTCTCCATTGGCAGTTAATTTACCGTGAAAATCCTGTCCATAAAAGGAACTAACACCGTACAAAACTTTCTGATGGGCTCGACTGATTAGACCTGGTTTATTCTTTTCAGTACGGCGTTTGATATCGGTTGTGGTATAACGCGGTGCATTTGAACAACTGATGATAATAAGCAATATCCAGGTAAGCACAGTAAATTTTTTCATTATGAATATGTTTTCACTTTTCCAGTCAGTTGGGAAATTTGTTGAATATTTTGAGATTGACAATAGGAAATAAGTTCATCCAAAACTGTATTGGTTGCGTCAGGGCTGCGAAATGTTGCTGTTCCAATTTGAACAGCAGTCGATCCGGCAAGCATGTATTCAACAACATCTTCTCCCGATGAGATGCCTCCGATGCCTATCACAGGAATATCAATTTTTTTGTATACTTTATGCACAGCTGCAATACCGATAGGTTTTATGGCAGGACCTGATAAACCACCATATGTAGTATAGATATTACTTTTTTTTGTATGGGGATTTATACTCATCCCAACAACTGTGTTGATTGCCGAAACAGCGTCTGCTCCACCCCGTTCTGCCGCACGTGCTATTGCAGCGATATCGGTAACATTGGGTGTCAGTTTCATTATCACCAGACGGCCTGTCACATTCCTAATGCAATGCGTTAATTGTTCCACGGTGGCAGCATCGGTACCAAACTCCAATCCTCCTTTTTTAACATTTGGACAGGAGATATTTATTTCATAGCCGACTATGGTTGAAGATACTGATTCTATCCTCTTTAATACTTCAATATACTCCTCAATTGTCCAACCTACTATATTCGCTATAACAGGTGTACGCATCTGATCATAAACGGGAATCAAATCTTGTATATATTTCTCAACCCCAATATTTGCTAATCCAATTGAATTGATCATTCCTGATGAAGTTTCAACAATCCTTGGTGGAGGATTTCCTTCACGAGGATGTAGCGATATTGATTTTGTTATGATTGCACCGATTTTTGTGATATCTACCAAATCAAGTATTTCTGTACCATAACCAAAGGTACCCGACGCTGTAAATATGGGATTCGCAAATTCCAGCTTACCAATTTTTATTCTGAAATCAGTCAAACACTATCTCCTTGGCATGGTAGACAGGTCCATGCTTACAAACAAGTGAATATTTTCTTTGATAGGAATGTTCTTTTACATCTATTTCTGTTTTTCGAATGACACAACCCTGACATAAACCTACTCCACACCCCATATAACTTTCCACAGACAGTTGCGCTGGTATACCTTCTTCCAAACAAAATTGTTGAATCGCTTTAAGCATTGGTTCCGGTCCGCAGGCATAGATTATGGGATTCATAACATCATGGCTACGCTTGATCAATGTAGGAATTACGGTTCCCGGAATGCCCACACTTCCATCATCCGTTGTCAAATAGATACCTTTTTCAGGTGAATGAGGTAAAAAATGTTCTGATTCTGTTCTTGCGCCAAGAATCAATCCGATGGAATCATTTTTGTTTCTTAATGTGCTATAAAAATTCAAAACTGGAGCTAACCCTACCCCTCCTCCAACCAACAATGGAGTTTTGGATTTATCCGAATAGGAAAAGGTGTTTCCAAGAGGACCCAGAACTTGTATTTCATCTTCAGGCTTTAATTGAATGAGCTGACTGGTCATTTTACCCATCACTTTAAATATAATAGATATTTTATCTCCATTTACGCCGGCAATACTCATGGGTCTTCGCAGTGGCGTAGCCCATGAATTGCTTCCTAAAATTTCGATGAATTGTCCCGCACCCTTGTAGAAAGAAACAATTTTTTCCCCGGTAAACGTCAATTGCCATATTCCGGAAGCTAATTCGGTAACTTGCGTGATGTGGCAGACTTGATCAATCATTGTTCTTCGTTATCGGTGGAATCAGTCTCAACCGGTGTCAACGCAGAAGTGATGAATTTTTCACGTGTCATTGCAATATTTGCCTGATCAGAAAGAGGAAAATTGGTGGAAACCCAGTTGTAATAGTAAAGTGCTTTTGTTGGTTCTATGGATTCATAGTCATAATAATCCGCCAAATAATATCCGGCAATTAAGGAAGATTCACTGCTGGAATCATTCCCCACAATTTCCAGATATATCGGGAGCGCATCTAACCGAGAAGTATTTCTAATTGATTCTGCTTCCCGTAATTTTTGTGCAGAGCCACTGTATGCTTCTTCTATCCCATTTTTCTCCCGGACAAAACTTGCATAATCCGAGTTGGGATACAATCGAAGAATTTCATACTCTAGCTCCCTGGCTCGATTTGCATTATTTTTCCTATTCTCAAGGTAACTCAAGGTAAATAGCGCTCGTGGATGCACATCAGAATTGGGATAGTCTGTGATGATAGTATTTAAATGAACCAATGCAGAATCCGTGTTTGATAAATGGAATGCTTCCAATTCCACTAATTCTATGAGGTATTGACTCATAACAATATCTATTTCATTTTTTGATAATGTTTTTTCTACCACTTGGCTGGTATCAACCATACTTGAATCTTCTACGATAGACAGTGAAGATTCTAGTTTTTTAATCTCTTCTATCGTTTCTAAATAGGCTGTGATTTCTTTCACTTTGGCATCTGACGCAGGGATATTCTCAGATTTCCGGCTTTCCCGCTTAACATTGATATAGTATTTGAGAGCATCATCCAATTGCCAGCGATGGTGTAATTCGTATTCGGCGAGCATAAAATATGCATCGGCAGCTGCTTCCGATTTTGGATATGTTTCCGTAATTGAAGCCAATCTAGTTAACGCCTGTTGCCATTCGTTCTGGATTTGATACAATCTGGCCAATTCCAGTTCTAACTCAGGATGTATTGCACTAAAATTGTCATCGACTAACATGATCTTAATTCTATCGGATGCCTTTTCCAACTCACCTTGCTCACGGTATATAACGACTGTTTTTAAGTTCGCTTCTTCTACCTGGGATTTCGAAAGTGAATATTTCATAACGTTTTTGTAAGCGTTCAATGCCCGTTCTAGGTTACCACGTTCATATGCCAGGTGTGACATGCGAAAATATATTTGTCCACGCTCCGAATCATTGGAGGAATATTCTGCTGCCTTTTCTAAACTTAAAAAGGCTTGGTCATCTTCCTTCATTTCAAGATAGATATCAGCTAAAGACAGGTAAATTGCTGATTCTTCTTTTTTATCAATTGAATCATCAAGGATTTGATTCAAATCATCAATGGCCGGTTGAATTCTCCCAAATTTCCATTTACATAATGCCAACCAATATTGTGCTTCACGGGCAAATTCCGGTTCACCATTTTGTTCCAAAAGTTTGAAAATCTGCTCAGCCGTTTTGTACTCTTTTTTATGAAATCTAGCTTTCCCGATGAGAAGCAATGCAGGATCATGGTATTTTGAATCCGGATATTTATCCAAAACCTTGTTGCATTTTTCAATTACTCGATTGTACGAATCAATAGCTTTCGCCGGAAGGGATTTGCCAGCATTTTCCAATCGGACTTTTTCAGCTTCAATAAAATATTGCTCAGCATTATAAAAGGTATTGAAGTAGGCACAACTGAAAAAAAGATATAAAGTGGGTACAATAATGAGCTGGTATCGTCGAATTTTATGCAGCATGGCGGTGGGAAACTTCATGGTAGCCAAATCAATTTCCAATATTTATTATTCTTTGATTCTTGTAACAATAAATTGAAACAATGATGCAAGGTTTCAGTTCCAATACATTCGCGGTTGGCTACATTTCGTGCTTTAGTCTTTTGAATTCATAGTTCGGGGATTTCTCAAATGTGCTGATATTGGTCGCTATTTTTCCACATACATCATCTCTCACACATTTTCCTGCCAATTTGATAGCGTTTGCCATGGCTTTGGAATTACTTCTGCCATGGGCAATTATTACAATTTTTTCGAAACCCAACAAGGGCGCACCACCGTATTCAGAATAATCGGTTACTTCTTTTAGCATGGCAAAACCTTTTCGAAGCATTATTAAACCTAGCTTCCAGATAAATTTTGTTTTGAATGCAATTTTACCTAAATGACTAACCGTCTTTGCAGCTCCTTCCAGGGTTTTTATTACAATATTACCCACAAATCCCTCTGTAACAACCACATCGGCTGCACCACGCAGAAGGTCCTTCCCTTCAATATTGCCAATAAAATTCAAATGAGTGGACTCACTCAATATCCGGTAGGATTCCTGCATTTTTTCCCCTCCCTTGGTAGATTCTTCACCTATATTGAGGAGTGCTACATTTGGGTCTGCTATTCCTCGAACATCAGAGACATAGGCCGAACCCATGATTGCGAATTGTACCATTTCTTCCGCACTACACTGCACATTTGCACCCACATCCAGAATTAAACACAGTAAGTCAGATCGTTTCAACTCATTCATCGTGGGATAAACTGTAGCGATAGCCGTGCGCCTTACCCCGGTAATCCGGGGGATGTTTTTTGCGGCTGACAAAACCACGCTTCCAGTGCTTCCTGCACTAACCAATGCCTGGGCTCTTCCCTGTGCCACCAGTCTTGCCGCTTTCATGATGGATGAATTTGGTTTTGTTTCCACAGCTGATTTTGGTGATTCTCCCATTTCGATTTTATCTTCGGCATGAATGATTTCGATAGAATTGTGCGGGTATTTCTGACCATTCAAAAGAGATTTAATTTTTTCTTCATCACCTACAAGTAAAATACGTACCGGGTTGGCATTCGCTGCAATGATCGCGCCCTGAACGATTGGCGTAGGACCATCATCGCCACCCATGGCATCAACGGCTATAATAATACTCATTTACAATCCTTGGTTATATTTATTTCTATAAAGACATTATGGAATCGTGTCATTGTTTGCAATTAAATTTGTGCATGAAAAAACACACAGTTCCCGATCCAGCACTGACTTTCAAACCGCAATTTTCCTGGCCTGATCCCGATGCAAACCGCGACTGTCCAAAATGTGGCCAATCATTAGAGATGGTTGATAAAAACACCAACTATTTTGGCAAACCGTGGTGGTGTCCCTCCTGCCAATGGCAGTTTTCTGAAGAGGAACTTCAATCCCCCTGAAGCAATCACGCTTCAAAAATATGCGAATATTCTTCTAATATTTGCTCTGCTATCCAGCGCACCAACACGGCATCATCCAGATAACCGACTGTAGGCACCGTATCCGGTATTTCATCGTCTGACTTAACAAAATACTCTAAAGCAAATAATATACGTTTTTGGATATTTTCATCCAGATTAGGTACGTTTTTTAATACAGTATACAATCGGGAAATATCTTCAATAAGTTCTTTCTGAATGGGATGTAAATCTACATCTTGCATCAAATAGGAAACCTTCTCTGGAATCCTATGCAATACCTGTTTCTTTTTCGACATATCAATATTCGCAATTTGTTTTTCATATCGCTGTTTATCTTCAGGAGTGATTCTAAATAGATGATCTTCTTTCGTCATGGTTGTAATTTAGGGATCATATCAATCAAAAGGATTAATTAGATGAGTTCAATATTTGATGAGTTGCGGACCAGGTTAGAGGCCTCATTAGCGCTGGATCATTTTGAAGTTGAAGATTTCGCAAAAGGACACCAACACCATGATGCGTACACTGGCGGAGCTCATTTAAATACCATAATTGTTTCAAATGCATTTAATGGCATGGACTTGATTGATCGTCATCGCAAAATATATGAAATTGTAAATGACCTTATGCAAAATGAAATCCATGCATTGAGTATGAAAACCTATACCCCTGAAGAATGGACAACAATTAAGGAGAAATCGAGCTAACTATGTTTAAAAAAGAAGACGTCCCCAAAACGATACTAGATTATTCACCGTTAGAATTGGTAACCCATGTCATAGTTTGTTTGCAATTGGCAGATGGTAGAATTGAGTTTGAAGAACGAGAAGTGTGGGCAGATACACTACTGGAGCTATTTCCTGATTATAAACAGCACCGCGCATTGGATGTTTTACGCGACGCAGGACAGCACATAATGGAGATGGATGAATTTCAAAAGATGGATCATGCAGTACAGTGTGCCGCTCTATTGAAAGATCATTTTTCCAGCGATCATTTACGAGAAAAATTAGTACCTAAACTTGAACAGGTTATAGAAGCAGATGGAATTGTATTTACATCTGAAACGAATATGATTGAGAGATTAAAGGAAGTTTTTCAGTAGTACGATTTGGTTACCGTCCTGAATTGAACATATTAATATCTAACAACTTCACAGCAGTCTAGATTATAATTCTATAAATAAAATTTGCGGAGAGGGAGGGATTCGAACCCTCGAACCAGGTCTCCCCAGTTACTCACTTAGCAGGCGAGCGCCTTCAGCCAGCTCGGCCACCTCTCCATAAATGTTGTTTTTTAGGTTTCTTCTCGAAAAATGACGGGCGAAATTACAATCGGAGCCCTCCCTCTCCAATATCAATTCAGCATTAATTTGCTATAAACATTTTGCCTGCCAATTGTCGTACTGCTCCAATCAATTCCAATTGCAGCAATTCACTTAATAGCTTTGTGATTTCAATGTTGAGAATTTTTGCCAGTTGATCAATATGAACAGCATCATTTTGTAATTGGGCGACGATTTTTGCCTGCATTGGATTCAATTCCAGGTTAATTCGTTCTTGCTTGGGTTGATTTGGTTTAAATAACCGTGGTTGCAGAATCGTTACAATTTCCTCGGCGTTTTGTACTGGGATTGCGCCATGTCTGATTAATCGATTGGTGCCAATACTTTTGTCATCATAGATTCTTCCAGGAACGGCATACACGTCCCTGTTCTGGTCAATTGCATTTAGGGCTGTTAACATGGCGCCCGATTTATTACCTGCTTCAACCACTATTACGGCATGACTCAAACCACTGATGATGCGATTTCTTTGAGGAAAATTCACTGCATCCGGTTTCGTTCCAAATGGGAATTCGGAAACCAGGGTTCCCCTATCTTCAATTTCGCTGTATAATTTCCTGTTTTCGGATGGATAAACACGATCTAAACCGCAACCCAGGACTGCAATAGTCTTTCCATCCGCGATGAGAGTTTCGTTATGAGCAATTGTATCCACTCCGCGTGCTAATCCGCTGACAATGATTAAACCAGATCGTGATAAGGATGAAGATAAATCGGAAGTGACCCGTCGTCCGTATTCTGTCATGTTTCTGGTTCCAACAATGGCAATACAATCTTGTTCTTTTTTGAGACCATTCCCCTTTGTAAACAATAGCACAGGTGGGTCATAAATTCTTTTTAATAATTCAGGATAATGATTGTCAAAACTGGAAACAATATTGCAATTATTTTTTTGGGCAATCTCAACCTGACGCTTTCCAAAATCAAAATCTGTGAAATCCAAAATTGACCTTGCAATAGAAATATTGATGCCTTCAATCTGGCATAAACCGGTCTCAGACTCATCCCAGATGCTCCGGGTATCTTTATAATACGATAAAAGCGTGCGAACACGTTGGGGCCCAATTCCTGGCACATGGAGCAAATTCAGTATATCAGTGGTGATCTCGGGATTCATTAATTAATCTATCTATAAATAATAATACATCTTTCACACCTTCACCGGTAACCGAAGACATGGATACATATTTAAAAGAAACAGAATTCCAATGATCATCAATTTCTTCACTAATTGTATCAATTTTGGAACGTATTATACATCTCGGTTTATCCAACAAAGCTGCATTGTGATGAAATAATTCATTCAATAACGTCTGGTAGACTTTTTCCGGGTCTTCTTCATTGATGTCAATTACGAAAGCCAACACCTTCGACCGTTCTACATGGCGTAGAAAAGTAATACCCAATCCTTTGCCATCACTGGCACCTTCAATTAACCCAGGAATATCCGCCATAACCAATGATCTAAATTCCGATATATTTACGATCCCGAGGTATGGTTCAAGTGTTGTGAACGGATAATCAGCCACCTTTGGTCGGGCAGCGGATACTGTGGACAGAAATGTAGATTTACCAGCATTTGGAAGCCCGACCAAACCAACATCTGCCAATACTTTCAACTCCAATTCAAATATTCCATTCTCGCCGGGAAGGCCCGATTGTGCATATCGGGGGGTCTGGTTCGTGGACGTCTTGTAATGTTGGTTTCCATTCCCACCTTTGCCGCCATGGCATAGTATAATGGAATCTTGAGTGCTTGTTAAATCGGCAATGACTTCACCAGTTTCTTTATTTTTAATAAGTGTCCCAGGTGGAACGAGAATATGGATATCCGTGCCATTTTTTCCGGATTTTTGATTTGTACCACCACTTCCACCATTGGCAGCTTTGTATATGCGATTGTAACGCAAATCGTGCAGGGTGTGGAGATTCGTATCTACCTTTATGACAATATCGCCGCCTTTTCCTCCATCACCACCATTCGGCCCTCCTTTGGGAACGAATTTTTCCCGTCTGAAGGAAACCATTCCGGCTCCGCCTTTTCCGGCTCGACATTCAATGACTGTATAATCTATAAACATAATTCGTAAAATCCGATTATCCGAATAAACTACTACTCGGCGAAAAGGAATGCTACATATTAGAAATTATTTCTGTTCCAAATTCGGAACATTTCAATTTTGTTGCACCATCCATGAGACGGTGAAAATCATATGTGACCCTTTTATTTATGATGGATCCTTCGATTCCATGGACAATATTATCAGCGGCTTCCTGCCATCCAAGATGCTCCAGCATCATCACTCCGCTTAAAATAATTGAGCTTGGATTTACTTTGTCTTGTCCAGCATACTTGGGTGCAGTGCCATGAGTTGCCTCAAATATGGCGTGCCCTGAGATGTAATTAATATTTGCTCCTGGAGCAATTCCAATACCACCCACAATTGCTGCCAGCGCATCAGAAATATAGTCACCATTTAGATTCAATGTTGCAACCACGTCGTATTCCGCCGGTCGCAGAAGAATCTGTTGCAAGAAAGCATCGGCTATAAAATCCTTAACCAATAGTTTTCCGCTATCCAATGCTGATTTTTGCGCCTTGCTAGCTTCCTCTTCACCTTTTTCAGCCTTAATCCGATCGTATTGCGCCCAGGTGAAAACCTTGTCTCCATATTCTCTTTCAGCGAGGGCATATCCCCATGTTTTAAAGGCACCTTCTGTAAACTTCATAATATTGCCTTTGTGGACAATCGTCACTGATTTCCGATGATGGTCCAATGCAAAATCAATTGCGGATCTGATTAATCGTTCAGTGCCCTCGACAGATACAGGTTTTACGCCTATGGATGCAGTGTTGGGGAATCGAATGTTTTTTACATTCATTTCTGTAAGAAGAAATGATTTTACTTTTTCAACTTCGGGACTTCCATCCATCCATTCAATACCTGCATAAATGTCTTCAGTATTTTCCCTGTAAATAATCATGTCCACCAGTCCCGGTTCCTTCACTGGTGAGGGAACACCACTGAACCAGCGAACGGGTCGAACACAGGCATATAAATCCAGTTTTTGTCGAAGGGCGACGTTTAGAGAGCGAATACCACCACCTACAGGAGTAGTCAAAGGACCTTTGATTGCAATTAAATATTCCCGAATCACATCCAGAGTTTCATCTGGAAGCCAGCTATTGGTTTTTTCCAGTGCTTTTTCTCCAGCATACACCTCCATCCAGGATATTTTCTTTTTTCCGTTATAGGCTTTTTCAACCGCAGCATCAAACACTCGTACAGCGGCATGCCAAATATCCGGCCCTATACCATCACCTTCAATAAATGGAATGATTGGATTATCCGGAACAGATAATTTCCCGTTAGTGGCTGTAATTTTTTTCCCGCTTTCAGGTACATTAATAAACTGATAAATTGACATGTTTATTCCTTTGAAATTTCTGAAGTTGATGATTTTGATGGCTTCTTGGACACAGGTTCTGATATTTCTTTAACTGATTTATTCTTATAGTCCGTTACATAGAACCCTGATCCTTTAAATATTAGGCCGGACCCACCGCTCACTAACCGGCGCACTTTACCCCCACATTTTGGACAGCGATCCAATACCGAATCGGACATTGCCTGGAATACATCAAATGTAATCCCACATTCCGTGCATAGATATTCGTATGTTGGCATTTTGATATATTCTCTATAAAATGATTAAAAAGGGACGACGAATTTATGAAATTCTAATGATTATATTTCAATTTCAGATAACGTTTTACAATATCAGGCACATAGGCCGATATATCACCCTTTAATTTGGACACATCTTTCACGACTGTGGAGTTTAAATGAATGTATTTTTCATCCGGCATCATGAGAATGGTTGTTACATCTGAGTTTAAGTGATAATTCATCATGGCCATTTGAAATTCAAATTCAAAATCGCTTACATGCCTTAATCCACGAATCAGGGCTATCGCTTTTTCTTCTTTTGCAACATTGACAACCAGATCAGGTGTTGATTTTACCTCTATGTTCGATAAGTGTCTGGTAGCTTCCGTTATCATTTCTTTTCGTTCACTCGTTGTAAATAATGCTGATTTTTGTAGATTTTCGGCAACAAGGAAAATCAACTTGTCGAACAGTCTAGATGCTCGTTCAGCAATATCAATGTGACCCCGATGAATCGGGTCAAATGTTCCGGGATAAATGACTATTTTCATGAAGGTTTTCTCCAAAACAGTAAGGTTGTATCACCAAAATCTTTCCTTCGGTCAGCTGGAAATTGGGCAAATTTCTTCGCTATCTCCAATATATATATTCCTTTATCTGATAGACTATCAACGCAATTATTTATCAAATGTTCACTATAATGTTCATCTTTTAAATATAGATATGGGGGGTCAGAAAATATAATATCATACGAATCTTTCTCCGGTAACAATTTCATCACATCACCCCTAATTATCCTTATATCCTCTGAAGAAAATAGTTCAGCATTTCGCTTTAATAGTTGAACGGTTTTCTTATTTTCTTCAATTAATGTAAGGTTACCAACGTCACGACTGACCGCTTCAAAGCCAATAATTCCACTCCCAGCGTATGTATCCAAAAAAGTTTTTCCCTGTATATTCCCTAAACTATCAAAAAGGCTCTTCCGTATTCTCGACTGTGTTGGGCGATACGTAGCGCGTTTTACTGTGTGTATGGCTTGCCCTTTGTATTTACCGGCAAGGATTTTCATCGTAATTATATATTAAAGAGTGAAATATAAAAAGTTGCGGTTAAATCATGATTGGAATCTGTCATTACAATCGATTTCCTCAGCAATGAGTTGGTTGGTCCATTTCTTAGCCACTTGATAAAATTGATTATTGTGGATATATCATTCAACTGAATCGTGATGGGGTGGTAATACGTATCAGCAAAAGAAATTGGTTTAAATACATGAATCTCACCTGTGGGGAAATATCGATAAGTGTACTGTAACCAGGATTCAACCGGTTTGTTGTTTTGAAATAATTTTTGACCCTTAATTAATGGTAAGGATAGCTGAACTTTAAGACCATCCATTGTAATATTTGACCCCAAATAACTAAACCTGTTTTTAATATCTTCAGGTTTTTTTTCCCAATGGATTTCAGCAGCATTTTCTTCAGTAACCATAAAGCGTAACGTAGATAAATCATACCCAATTTGAAGATTGATAAAGTTCAATTGAGATTCACTGGTATTCGCAATTGTGTGAATACGCGGATCTACAGTTAGGGGTGCAACAGTCTCACTATCCGGTTGAATTAACTGGGAGCCCAACTCAATTAAAGGTGCGCGATTAATATAGATATAGCTTAAACCAACTACAATAAAGAGAAATGTCAAAAACGGTGACGGTGTTTTGCGCCCCTTAATTTCCGGTATATTTTCATGATAGATTTTGTCATCACGATCCCCATCAACCTCATCTTTTGCTGAAACTCGAATTGCATGGTCAAATAGATTAGAATCGGGATCAGAATATTCCGAAATACATTCAGTTAAAATGGATAATTGCTCTTCATTCAAATCGGTTTGCAGGTTTTCCCAATCAGACTTATTCGTAGATACATCTTCAATAAAATAGTCCCAGCTGGCCCAATGGGCTTTTTTATTGTCCGTAAATGAACCTATAAAGTGCACCTCAATATCCGCACCATCATATTGTTCGGTGAACAGCAAGCTGCGAATGTCCGTATTCCCAGTCCACTCTGAAAATTTAGGTTCTCCCTTTAAAAATCTAAGATTAGAAATAAACGAACCGTTATCCGTATCACCATATATTGTGTATCCATGAACATCATCCCTTACGATCATTGAATTCCCACTGGCACTGCGATTGATAAACATCGATCCAATTGATTTTAGCTCAAAAGGCTTACCGCCTAATTCCCGCACTGACATTTTTATAATATCAGGTAGAAGCCGTGGGAAATATGTGACACGAAATTCATTGATATTTCGATGTTTTTCAGAAATACTATATTCAAAATCATCACTGTAATCACACAGAATCGTTTCTTTGTACCAATCAATGTATTGGCGAGGGATATGAACGGGTAAGTCGGAATCGGTTTGCAGGATATCTTCAAACGTTAATGTTGAATCAAGAATAACACTGATAGGTTCACCAGAAATATCCATTGTTTGTGAGCAAAGTCGGAGCGAGCCATCAATCAAATGATTTAATTGTGTCTCGTCGGATATTTGGTTAAGTAGAGGGGAATTAAAAGGGTGGTAAAATGAACTTCTTACTTGAAAAGTTGACTCATCTTTATACCACTTACATCCGTAAATATAATCGTTTGATAAAACAAATGTAATCACAAGCTAATCATTTAATCCCAGCTTGTGACACCATCTTTCATGTATCCATGATTTGAGGCTGAAAATGAAAATATGAGATAACGTGGTTCTTTGACTACATCAGCAATGGGACAATCAATTCTAAATTGGTCCTCTTCGATCGAAGTTATAAATTGTTGTATCGTCACAGGGCAATACATAAAACTTGAGTCCGGTGCGTATGTATCGTAATAGGTTGTTAATTCAACCCGTTGTACCGGTTCCTGCTTTAAAATCCGTATAAAGAGAGAATCTTGTTCAATTTCGCTCAACTTTTTGATAGGGGTATATGAAGTATCAATCAAGTCATAATCAATTTCACCGGTATTTTTCATAACATAAGAAAGATAGGTAACCGTCGTGTCATTCATCGTATCTCTTCTTGTCCGCTGGAATCCAAACGTGGTGTCCACGTCAACATTAAATTTATCAGGAATTTCCACAACGAATTCTTTATCATCGAGTAGGACCAATTGTTCACCGACAAACATAGAATCTGCAACAACAGAATCTCGCACTGCATTCACAACTTTTATTGCCCAAAAATCATCGTTTTCGTATTGCCCGGTTAAAGTCTTATAAAACTGCTGAACTCCGTTCATGGTCTTCATGCGGAATCTTGCTTCTTTTTCGGCCTGTGCTTCTTCTTCCCAGATGGCTATGGGAACCGTTAACACGATAAAAAGGAATACCAGTGACAGTACAATTAAAAATTCCAGTAAATCGGAAATACGATGCCTCTTTTTTTCGTCCATTCTATATCCTAATCAATTGTAATCTTTGATTTTATCTTTTCCAGTGTTTTGGGACCAATTCCCTTTACTTTCATTAGATCTTCCAATGATTTAAAATAACCATAGTCATCCCGATACTGAAGAATTCTTTCTGCTGTAACCGGTCCGATATTTGGTAGCAATGTCAATTCATCAATATTGGCAATGTTAATATTAATAATTTCTGACTGTTGAATGGCAGAAATTTCTCCCTCAATTTCGGTAGTTTGATTCGCCGTATTCATTTTTACTGGCGTCACCAGGTCAATTGGAGGGTCCGTAAACCAGACATTTCGTACCAAACCGACGACAATCCCAACAACAGCAAAGCCCGCAATGAATAATAATACAAATTTTTCCTTTTCGGTAAATACCACTACAGCGTTCCCTTGGTGAACGAATGCACCTTTCCGTTTACATTTTTTCCCAGTTCAATCAATAGCTCTTTTTCCTTTTTGGAAAGCGATTTGGGTGTATCAATTTGAACCCGAACATACTGGTCTCCACGTGCGGATGAACGTAGTTTCGGGTATCCTTTTCCCCGCATCCGTAAGCGCTGACCGGACTGAATTCCTGCTGGAACCTTTAAACTGGCTTTTCCTTCGATTGTTGGCACTTCTATTGTTGTTCCCAACGCACATTCTGTAATGGTTAAATGAACCGTTAAATGAATATCCTGCTCATCGCGAACAAAGTATGTATGTTGTTTTTCTTCAAAAAACACCACCAGATCTCCAGCATACACACCCTTGCCACCTTTATTCCCCTGACCTTCGAGGGTCATATAGTTTCCAGAAGCTACTCCTTTTGGAACATTTATTTTTATGGCAACTTTCTTACGCTGGATACCTTTCCCACCACAATCAGAACAAGGGGATTCGATTACTTCTCCATCGCCGTGGCAAATGGGGCAATCTGTTACCACAACAGATTGTCCAAAAAATGTGCGAGATATTTGCCTGACTTGTCCGCTTCCTCCACAATGCTTACATCGTGATGGAGTACTCCCGGGCTTTGCGCCCGTTCCTTCGCAAGTATCACAGGTTTCAAACCGATTAATGTTTACGGTTTTTTCAACCCCGTTTAGTATGTCAATTGGTTCAAGTTCCAAAGTAATACGTAAATCTTTTGCTTTGCGGGAGTATCCTCTTGAACTCCCACCTCCACCACCGAATATATCGTCAAAGGGGCTTCGTCCGCCAAAAATATCACCGAACTGACGGAAAATATCTTCCATGGACATGTGAATTCCGCCGCCCGAGAATCCACTTTGATCCCCCATTCCTACACCAGCATGCCCAAATTGATCGTATTGGGATCTTTTGTTGGCGTCGTTTAGAATGGAATAGGCCTCAGCCGCTTCTTTAAAGTTTTTTTCAGCTTCTGTGTCCCCAGGATTTCTATCCGGATGATATTTCATGGCAATTTTACGATATGCCTTTTTAACCTCATCTGGAGAAGCATCCCTTGAAACACCTAAAATTTCATAATAATCTCTCACGATTTATTTACCACTACCTTTGCATGCCGTATCACTCGATCTTTGTACCGATATCCTTTTTCAAACACTTCCAGAATTTCATCGTCGCCTTTTCCTTTTTCAGAACGAATCATTAAGGCATCATGTAATTCTGCATCTAAATTTTCTCCCGGCTTACCAAATGCTTCCAATTTAAATTCAGAAAGGAATTTCTCTACCTTCGTATTGATCATTTGTAAACCTTTTTTCAAAGAATCATCTACATCTTTGCTCGTGGATTCAAATGCATCATTCATTCTGGCAAGGTCATCAAAAAGCGGTAGTAATTGGGTAAATATCTCCAATCCTTCGTATTCCAATAATTTTGAAATCTCTTTTTCTTTGCGCCGTCTAAAATTTTCAAATTCCGCTTTAAGTCTTAAATGTTTCTCCTCAAAATCAGATAAATCTTTCTTTAGTTGAGTGATGACAGCATTTTCTTTTAAAGACTTCGACTTTTGAGCCGTTTTCTTTGTCTGAGATGATGTTTTGGTTGGCTTTTTCTTTGTTTCAGATGACATTTGGTAACAACTCCGCAAATTTATTCAGTGTATTCCTCACTTTTCTGTAAGGCATCCGGGTCGGTCCAATGATTGCCAGTTGGCCGTGAACCGTATCCAATTTAAAATCTTTTCGAATTATAGACAGTTCCTGGAATCGACTATCCGTATTCTCAGAACCAATTATCACATTATTCGGATTTTTTTGAAAATAAGTCTTGATATAATCTGTTTGAAGTCCAGGCATTAATTCTGATATAGTTTTAACGTCCTGAATCTCAGGATATTGTAACAGTGGCGAAAATGATGATGTGAAAACCTGACTTGCATAATCTACATTAAAATAGGAAATAGGATTTTTAAGCAGGATTTGAACAATTTCATGATTGACAATATCTTTCTCTCGTACCCGTTCGCCAAATGTTTTTCGAATATCTTCAAGCGATAAACCACGCAGCATTTCCAGCAACATTTCTGATATATTTTGTAATTGGCTTCTATTGAGTGAAACCTGAAGGTCCAATACCATTGATCGAATTAATCCCGAATTCAGTTCTATAATCATCATGACTCGCTCTGATGATAATTCCACCAGCTCGAGATTTGTTAATATACTTTTTCGAACATCATACAACAATGCAACACTGAACAAACTGCTTGCATTTGAAAGGACGGTAACTGTTGCCTGCAGTAAGCGATCAATTTGGGTTGTAAATCGCTTCAATTCTTCCATTGTGTTTTTTTCCATGGTGTCAATCATTGGATCATCGTTCGGAAGAATTTCATCAACATAAAAACGATATCCTGCATCGGTGGGTACACGTCCCGCAGACGTAAAGGGATGCATTAGCAATCCCAGTGCTTCTAATTTTACAAACGTATTCCTAATGGTTGCTGAACTGCAATCAAAATCATACGCTTTTTTCAAAAATTGTGAACCCACAGGTTGGATGTTATCAATATACTCCTCAATGGCAGATTGTAGGATTTTTCGATCGCGATCTGTTAATTTATCGTGTGGTGTTTCATACATAATCTGAAAGTTATATGCCTCGTTTCTTCCCAGTCAACATTTGATAATTTCAAATCAAATGGTTACAAAAATTTTGAAATTGCCCGAAAACTTCCCAGAAGAGCAATCATAAATCCCAATCCGGTAATAATTGTAATTACCATCGTATCTACATGCAGGGAGGATCGTACCAATTGTGGCAAATACGACATGCTGATATTGATTGTACCATAAATCATAGCACCGGCTAATATTGAGGCAATAACACTCTGAAATATAGCCTCCATTACAAAGGGCGCCCGTATAAATCCATTGGATGCCCCGATTGCTCGTAAAATTTCGATCAATTCTTTCTTTGCGTATACGGTTAAACGAATTGTATTTGATACAATCACCACTGCCAGTAAAATCAGTCCAAGAGCAGCATAAAATCCCCAGGATAATATCAGATTGTACAATCTTTCAATTCTTGCTATCAGTCGGCCTTGATGATGAACCTCCGATACGCCGCCTAATTGCTGAATATTTTGAATCAGCCCATTAATTATCAACTCACCCTGTACATTAGGTTCCACATTTACTACACAGCTGGCAGGAAATGGGTTATAGCCCAACATGGAATGGACATCTTCGCCATACTGTTGTTTAAAGATTACTGTTGCGTCTTCCTTGGAAATGAAAGTAACGGAACGAACATTCTCCATTTCCTTAATTTTATTTACTAATTCTTTTGCCTGCTCATTGGATTTTTCCTCACTAAAAAATACTTCAATCTTGTATTTGGCTCTAAAATACTCGATGACGAAATGGGTGTTTTGCCCGATAATAATAAACCCACCTATAAATAGCAGACATATAGTGATACTCACGATAGATGCAAAGGCTGTTAACTTATGTCGCCAAAGGTTTTTGATCCCTTCAGCCAATAGAAATGCATATTTAGTCATTATATCTGTAACTGTCCTTGCTGCATTTCATATATACGATTACCACGCCCTTTTATAAGACTGTAGTTATGGGAAGCCATTAAAATCGTGGTGCCCTCACCGTTAATTTTTTCCAATAATTTGATTAAATCAAATGAGGTGATGGGATCCAAATTTCCTGTCGGTTCATCAGCCAGCAAAATATCAGGGTCTTTCACCAACGCCCTTGCAATGCAGGCGCGCTGCTGTTCTCCCCCCGATAGTTCATGGGGGAAATGTGATTCCTTATCTGCCAGGCCAACAGCATCCAATGCGTCTAACACACGTGTTTCAACGTCATTTTTATCGACACCTAAAATATGCAACGCAAGAGCAATATTTTGAAAGAGATTCCTATCAGGCATGAGATAATAATTTTGAAAAATATACCCAATTTCCTTTCGAAATTTGGCTACATGTCTTTTCTTTAACTTGGTTGTTTTTTTGCCGTTTACATGCAGTGTGCCGGAATCGGGGTAAAGGTCACAATAAATCAGCTTCATTAATGTTGTTTTACCTGACCCGGTTGGACCAATTAAAAATGCAAATTCACCTGGTGTGATAGAAAGATTAATATTCTCGACTCCTCCGCCTCGAGGATATGAGAAGCTGACATTTTCAAATTGAATCATAATTTAATCTATCATGCTTGGTCTTATGTTGTAAACAAGTTTCAACTTATCTTGTAAAGAGTAACGCGATAAATCCTACATATCCAAGAAATAGCAATGTAGAAATCCACCGTGGAACTGGTTGCTTAATCCACGCCAGCGGGAACAGCACCAAACCATACATAAACATGTAGGGAACCTCGAGTGATAAAATTTCTGTGGGTGCGCGAAGAGGCTTAACCAATGCCGTGAATCCCAAAACGGATAGAATATTAAATAAATTTGAGCCGATAATATTTCCAATGGATATGGAACTTTGTTTTCGAAGTGCAGCAACAAAGGAAGTTGCAAACTCTGGTAGAGATGTCCCTAACGCCACAATGGACATACCGATCACAATTTCACCAACACCAAGTAATCGTGCCATCTTTACAGCACCAAAAACAAAAAATTCGGCCCCCAACCACAACATGCCAACACCTACTACTAATGCCACTATTGCCCTATGCATGGATTTAAAATGTTCTTCACGCTCATCCACAATTTCCGGAGGGCGCTTGATAGAATAACTGGTGTAACCAATTATACCAATTGTTAAAAGTGAACCCTCTAAACGGGTAATGATTCCATCAGATATCATTGCGATAAAAATCAGGCAAATAAATACATAATAAAGCAGATCGCGTTTTATTTCTCCATATTTTATGGTGAGAGGAAAAATTAATGAGCTAATACCCAATACCAACCCAACATTTGCAATATTAGATCCGATTACATTGCCAACTGCAATTGTTTCAGCGCCGGATAATGCGGCATCCATACTCACAACCAATTCAGGTAAAGAGGTACCAAATGCAACTACTGTAAGACCAATGACAATCGGAGATATATTAAATTCTTCGGCAATATGTACACCGCTTTTAACAACCCATTCTGCTCCAAAATAGAGTAGAATTGTACCTAATATCAGAAATCCAGTAGATGTTATCATAACTGGTACAAATTATGTTTATTAATATATTCCCATACTGGGAGTGTTACCATATATCGAATTGTCTTCCCTTCAACCCATCGCTTTCTAATGATAGTTGAGGCCACATCAAAGCGCGGTATGTTCGCAACCTGTACCTTTGATAAAATTTCCCTGTGAACAGTGGTGGGGTCAAATCCCGGTCGCAAAGCAACAATAACGTGGCATTCTGCCAAGATTTGATCCGGTTCATGCCAGGTATGGAATTCTTTTAGCGAATCACTACCGAGTAGAAAATATAGATTATCCTTCACAACGCCATTCTGACGCTTGTATTGCTGAATCGTTTCCAGCGAATAGGATACACCTTTTCTTTTGATTTCAATATCTGATATTTCAAATTTTGGATTATCTAGAATTGCTAATTCAAGCATTTCTAAGCGCCGCTCTATATCGGAAGTCTGGTTTTTTATCTTATGAGGAGCTTTGTAAGCTGGTACAAATACAATCTTGTCAAATTCTTCCGCCTCACAAATAGTCTGCGCTACCAGCAAATGACCAATATGCGGGGGATCAAACGTACCGCCAAACAAACATATTTTCATTAATTCTCTTGCTTGGCAATTTTTTTTCTGGCTTTTTCCATGTATCCTGCAATATCAGATTGCAACGCGTCATCCTGAATCGTGGCTTTTACCTCATCGTAATAGACTTCGGCCTTGTCAATATCCAATGCCAGACAATAGCTGTGTATTATTTCAGTATGAGCCATCTCTACAAAAGGTGTATCATAATATTTTTCAAGAACTTGTTCAAAGGCCAGTATTGCAGAATCGTAAGCACCTAATTTGATATATAAAATTCCAGTCTCGTATGCTTTTTTACCCAGTTTATACCTTAACTCCACCAATGTATTTTCCGCTTCTTCACCATAATCTGATTGTGGGAAATCATCAATGAATTCCTGCAACTTGGCCAGCGCCTTATCCGTACTGGTTTGGTCATGATAGTATTTAGGTGATTCCTTGACATAACATTCACAAATTCGCCATCGCGCCTGTTCCAGATATGGCGTAAAACTCATCCGTCGTATAAGCCGATCATATTCGGCTCTAGCAAGAATATATTCTTTATTGTAAAAATAGGATTCAGCCAAATAAAAGGAAGCATCATCACCATAATCTGTATGAGAACCACTCAGGGATACGTAATTAAATTCCTCCTGGGCGCGAAGATATTTTTCCTTGTCAAAATATTTCATACCTTTTTCAAAGCGGGCCTGAATATCGGTGTCTTCTTTTGATTTATTTCCCGAACACCCTATCAAACCCAGTAGAATTAAACCAGCAACTATATATCTTATTTTTTTCAAATCATCCCTCTAAAATTTAACCGAAACGGAAACACCGCCAATTCCGTATTTTGTTCTGCCGTCGTATAGCAACCCAACATCAGTTTTAACACCATTGCTTTCCTTTTGCTTATTTTTATTGGCAACCAATACTGCGTCAATTGCACTCCAGACGTGATTAAAAAGCAGAGCTGTTATAGCGTAATTGGCCATCTTTAATTTCTGATTACTATCATATCTCGTATTCAAATATTTGTTTTTCCTAGATGTAACAATTATTACCTCGGTAGAATCACCCACATCTTTTTCTTTGGCCAAAATATTATTCGGGTCAAAATCATCCCATCCTCCGACAAACTGATCATACTTGCCTATATTCTCATAAAAGTCTCTATCACGCACTACAGTTACACCCAAATCTGTATTGTAACCCCACTCAGGTAGACTATCAAGAATATCAGAGGAAACAAATTCTCCGTGCTCTTCAATCATGTTTTCCGGAAGGTGCAGCAGTAACGAATGGGTACCGTCAATTCTTACATCAGAGTAAAGGTCAGGATAACGATTCATTACCTCACTTGTGTTTATTACCCAATCTTCAATTGACCAATGCAAGTCTGCAAAAGATTCGTATTCGCTCTGGAGCTGATTTGCTTTATCAATAAAGTTAAAATACGCCATTACACTTGTTAATTCTACCCCGGCAAATGCGCCAATTTTAAGCCACGAATCATGGTTATAAAACTGACCCGCCCCTGGAAGTAATAAAGACATAATTAATGGACGCCCTGGATAGATTTTGATTGAGTCCACTCTATCCATTGATAAATCAGACACAATACTCATATTTTGAGTAAAATCAAATTTTTGCTGTTGATGTACAAATCGCGGATTATATGTATCCAGCGGAGAACCGGCAAATAATGTCACTTGTAAACTAACAATTGAAATAAATAATAATTTAAAAACCAAATAATATGGTGATATAGTACTGGTTGTCTTTTCCATATGTAAAAACCTCATCATTGACACTATTTGTTATTTTGGACTGACCTTGATGAATCTCTAGTCCAATTCCAGTCGGGAAATTATAAAAGGAATACCCATTAAACCGCCATTGAAATCCTAAAGAAGTTTTCATTGCAAATGAATCGCTCCAGGCATCGCCTCCCTGGACGATCAAACCAATTGCGGAATTTTGTAGCGTAAACCATCCCAGCTTAATATGCTCCTGGCGAACTAGTGGTATGCGGAATGCTAACGATCCAATTGCCATTCGATTACCTTCAATACTATAAAAGGGGTATCCACGAAGACCTATCATTCCACCGCCGAAAAAATTGAAAAATGAATCTGCTTCTGTATTATTCATCCATCCGGCAATTGATTTAAAAGAAAGAGTCCAGCGATTTGTTTTTGGAATTTCCCAATGATAACTTCCTTCTCCCTCGAAACGAATTAAGTCATTGTGCTTACGGAATTCTGGAACGATTGTTCCTGCATCGGACAGATTCAGACCCTCAATAAAATTATTTTTTTCCAAACTTAGAGTCGCATCCAGGAAAAATCCCTTTGAAGGAAGAATATCCGAATCGTAGCGCCGTTTAATTGCTTCTGTATTCCAGTGCAGACTGCTCACCCATCCCTTGTAATAATCGTATGCAAATCCCTGCAGAATACCTTCCTCAGGAATCGATTCATCGATGAATGCACGATAGACCTGCCAAGTCGATGATACTTCCAGACTATGCCGACCTAAAATCGGAAATCGTAATCCACCCCTGAAATAGGTAAGTCTATACCGTATTCTATCATCAAGCGGATATGCATCACTATACGTATTTGCTTCTTTTAGATTTCTGGTAATATAAAACATTTCCAAAAATAAGGTTGGATAAAATTGATTAAACTCAAACAAGAAAAATAAATCAAGGTCCTTAATCTCATTGACAGATGCACCGCCAAAAATATTTAGTCGGTTGATAATTTCACTTGAGTAAAAATAAAATCCTGGTTTTATCGTTCCATAATCAAACATGAGTTTTGGCATGATAAACATGTTAGCAAATTGATCCGTGTAGGAAATTGCCGGAGTTGTGTCGAGTTCTGTAATGGGTAACGATAACGATTCATTACGTAAATAATAGCTGGGCGAATACCCTACTTTTATCTCATCTATTACTTTAATTGAATCTAATAATGCAATATTATAGCTACCGTTCTGGTAATGCGAATATAATATTTTTCCTTCATTGGAAATACTTGGCATAAATGCCCCACCAAGTACGTTTGTGATAAATCCCTGCGACTGCTGATCTTCTGCAATTGTATATAAATTATAGATACCTGTTCTATCGTCAGAATAGAAAACCTTCCCATTGGAAATGGTGATATCTCGTTCATCCCACATGGGTTCTGCAACAAAATCACCCAGAGTTGTATCCTCAAATGAATAGTAACCAATGTTCCTAAAATGGTGATTGGTGTAGTCGAATAACAAGCGGTTGTTTCCTTCATCGTATGCTAGAGAATGGATCATACGATGATCCTCAAAATCAGTCAATTGGTACAGCTGATAATCTGACAAGTCCAATAAATGAATGTTCTGTCCCCCATCCCAAGTTCCGAGAAATGCTATGGTAGAATCCTTAGAAATGTACACCGGGGCAAAGCCACGTGTATCCTTTGTTAATCTTGTTTCTTCCTCCGTCACCATGTTGTACTCAAATATATCGAAGAAGCGCGATCCATGCTTGTTGGGGCGCTCAGGTCGTCGACTATAATATAAATGTTTCCCATCGGGATGCCAGCAGGGAGCACTTGAAACACCGCTTGCGATTAATTTTTCCGAACTGTCTGCTACGTTAAATACATATAGTTCGGTTTGACCGAAATAATCATTCCTTTTATTGGATAAATAGGCAAATGATTTTCCATCAGGGTGCCAGACAGGAAAAATATTGGTTGTTCCCTCACCGACAATAATTTTGCCTTTTACATTGTTTTCTTTTGCAGAGGTGGTGAGTATCTCATAACGGGCTTCAAGAGTCGTCTTAAAATCACGGTATAATTCGTCACCGGAAATTCCAATAGATTTCTTAAGAGCCGAGTTGATAGAAAATTGAAATGGATTCGACATGGCTTCCATAATTTTTCTAAAACTATCCGAACCATACTTTACGGCAATATACCTGCTCAGGGCATATCCCGAATTGTACACAGATTCGTTCCCAATTCCGCTTTTACCAAATGTATTCATGGCATCAAATGACAATAAATTGTCATGCAATACACGGTCGCGAAGTATCATATCACGATGGCTATCCCAAATATCCCAGTCCGCACCATCGTACATATATTGCGAAACGCCCTCTGCCAGCCAGGGGGGTACAATTGCTCCTGGCAAAGGGTAACTAATGAGCTTGTTTGGAAATCCATATAGCACATCTTTGCGTTTGTACTGTTCATACCCCATGATCTGTAAGTAAGCACCTGGAATTTTAACACCAGCCTTCATTGCCTTTTGAATAGACACAATATGGGTGAACTCGTGGGTAATTACATTTTGCAGCCAGCGATGACTTCCTCTCAGGGCATAATCCAGTGGTGATGCCCAAATAAAAATTTTATTGTCATAATAATATGCAGCACCATTCGAAAAATCGTCAGTATCAATGAAAACCAGGTGAGTTTTGGTTGCAGGTTCAAGATCATACAATGATGTTATCTTAGGATAAATCGTTTCTGCTACAATAGCTCCTTCACGTGCTGTCCATTCGGTTTCATCATGATAATGGATGTAAAAATGATCCGTTTCAAAAGTATGCCAGTGTAATTCATTATGGTTGTATTGGATTTGGCCAAATCCTAACGTAAATGCAGAAACAACGAAAAACAGCGAAAATTTCATTGTGGTTTCTTCAAGTTACTGGAGTACGCCGATTTTTAATATTTTGCTTTTAGAGGTCACCCCATTGGTAGCCCTTACTGTTGCAAAATACACGCCTGGCTCCACCCCACTCACATCCCAGTAAAATTCATTGGGATTTAGATTCACAGGCTGATTATTGGTAAATCGTCTTACAAAATATCCTGCAAAATCAAAAATCTCACATGTTATTTTATCGGCATCATTCACCGTACACCGAATCTTTACATAACCATTTTCTGCAGGGTTTGGATACGCATATGTTTTGCGGTTATCCAGAATACTCGATGTATTTTCAAATGGACTTTGGTAATTCAGTTTGAATATGTTTGTTTGTGCCGGGTCTGCATGGATCAACGGCCAGGCGTTTGAGCTGGATGTGGTATCATCAAAAGTCCAAATAGCATCGGATGTAAAGATTGCATTCTTATTGCGATAAGCACCAAGTTGTACCAACTTACCATCTGTGGGATTTCCCAAGCGGTATTGAAGTTTGCCTTTCCAATTGTATATAAATAAATCCTTATCCGTGTTTTGTAGCACAATTTCTGGGTGGCCGTCAGCAAAAAGATTCTGGACCAAAAATCGTTCAATATTATTTTCAGAAAAAGGAAAACCACTGACAAAAGTGGTGTTTTCATGAAGCGCATGTAGAACACCTGTTTCAGATAGCACCAATAATTCAGCATCCTGTGATATATCCAAATCCACCATAGCAACTTGCTGAATTCTCCCAAGATTGTTAATCTCAAATTCATCTATGGTTACACGACCAATTCCTGCTGCTGTTACATTGGTTACGGTGGTTGTTCCTCCCACGGTGATCTCACTTCTAAGAGAAGCCATTTCATTTGTATCCGAAATTCCGACACAAGCAACACTGTCTGGCCCAAACACACAGCGTTGTGTGTTTGTTTTAATCGTTACCAAGTTAGTGTCGGGAAATCCTGAGATATTAAAATCACTACCCACAAACCCTGTTTGTTGCCATTCTAGTTCTACTTGATTTTCTGACGAGTTAAATACGGAAACCATAATCGAATCTTCAAAAATTTCAACAATTGCAATATCATTGTCGGTTTCAAAATTCGTTAATAATACTTGAAATGAATCTGCACGAATTGCATGAAAAAATAATCCTCCTTCGAATAGATCTGTTGTTATAGACAATGAATCTTTTCCAACAATATACTCGGTTGTACCATCTCCATCAATATCCCATCCTAAGTGCATACGGAGATTAGCAATGGGAAATCCGGTCTGTAAAAATTCATTCCGCACAATAAAATACATGGTATCACTTACAACGCCAATTGAATCAATGGAGATATGGGTTGCCACATTCTCATTGTTTCTGGTGTTAGGCATGGTAAAGGGCCCAAATACCAGTTTTTCGCGCTTTAAATATGGATTAAAACGGTAATACTCCTGATTCCCTTTGTACCACATGTCTGCAAAATATCCGGCAGAGGGGTCGTTAAAAGGAAAAATTGATGGAAATCCAATATCTTTTGCACCATCCGCTTCTTCTAGATCCACACCTCTTGCATTTGGGTTACTATTTATTGAGTAATCTCCAATTCCCTGTTGAATTCTGGATGCATCTATATGCCAGATAAGCAAACCGGAGTTTGGCAATCCTATATCATAATTTGGAATGTGCGTTACAACGCCGTTTGTATCTCGGTCAACGTTTGTGGAATCAAACAAAATTTGGACATAGGGAGGATAATTATCGTTTTGTAAATAGTACAAATATCGTAACGAATCGATTGATACACTTTCACGTAGTGTATTGTTTCGGTTTTCAATCAAAAAGTATTCATCCTCATCAACCTGAGCAACTCTGGTACTGCCTTTACTTCGTATTATTACATCTGTATAACTTCCATCTATATTAGACGGCAGGGCCGTCTCCCACCCAGCAAAAATGCGCGTCCAAGAATTGGGAGGAGCAGGAATCAGTCCCCTGCCATTGTTGGATCCTTGATCCATCAAACCAAAAACGCCTATACCGCTTTGTCCCGTTTCGATATCCCATAAAGGTGGTAATCCCAGTAAAAATCCCATCATTAATGAGAAGGTACCGGTAAGTCCAAATTGATATTCGCAGGCACTGAATTCAGTCCCAAACGCATCTCTTAAATCTTCAAAAAGAAGATGATTTTGTGTCTCCGGCAAGAGGATGCCTTCGGTTATTTCAACACCACCAACCTGTATACCAGATGCGCCTAGATTTTCCTGAATCATCACGTTGTCAATAAAAGTCGAGGGTATATCCTCTGGAGTTGGATCCAAAAATGGTAACGCAAAATCCTGTCCCACCCCAGCATGGAATACAACAACAATATCAAAAGCTGAAAAATCAATCTGGTCTTCATCATACGACGCTTCAACAGCATCCCTGAATAATTCTGCCAGTCGTTGATCGGAAATGTTATCCTCACCATAGGGATGGTAATAATCCATTGTGTGTGGAAGTTGGTAACTATCTGTGTTACCCTTGGGGAATACTACAGAATTATCAAGATCGAAAGATAGTTGTTGATATGAAACCTGATTAAAATAGGAATCCACAGCGACAAGCTGAGAACGAAAATAATCGCGATCATGTGGTACAGGATCAATCGTATAATCACCACAAAATTGATTGTCACCGTCTAGAAGAAACAACCCATTGCCAGTTGTACTCTGTATCACATCTTCTATAAATGATACACGTATGGCGGCGATGGTTTTTTGACCAATTATCTGTGAATACCCAATCGATAGATAAGTAAATACATAGGTAGTAAACAATCTACCCGGTAGTCTGCTAAATAGCATCGAGGATTAGAATTAAAAGTTTAAAATACCCAGTTTAGAGAAAATCGCATGGTATTTGTTAAAGGGTGACCAGGTTTTCCTGAAATATACCCAAAATCAAAACCGTACTCGGCAAAACGTAACCCTACACCAAAAGTTGGATTAGAAATTTTTCCAATTTTATCGTAAATAATTCCACCACGAATCGCAAAATAACTGGAATACCAATATTCAAAACCAAGATTATGCACCAGTTTATCAATTTCATTCATGATTGTGCGCTTTTTGCCTGATCCTACCTCTAATTCACCATCACTATTGTATTTTCCCCAACCTGGATCACCAGGGCTTATGCTATCCGTTTTTACCAATACATCATCGCCGCCTTCTCCGGAAACCCAAGTCCACCCACCGATTTCTCTGTCCGCTTCACTGGTAGCACTGCTTTTATCAATATCTCCGCCCAGTAACCAGTCATCAATCCAAGATGTAAATATTGCATAATAAATGGGATCCTTATGGGCAACTTCCATTTGACCGGATTTATTGTAATCACCGGCACCGTTGTACACACCGTCTTCCGTATATCCGCCAATTTTATAATCACCATCCCAATCCATATCGGGATAAGCAGCCACAAGCATCTTGTTCAAATCATACACTACATTTACTTTATTGAACTCAGAGTCAATTAAGCGGTAGTTCAAACCGAGGGTGAGATTGGTTGGTTGTGGATCCCCCTGTGCAGGATCAATAAAATCAACTTTCGGACCAATATTTGACACAGTAAGACCCAGGGTTAATCGTTCAGTCAAAAATTCTTTGTTTAAATATCCAATATCAAACCCAAAATCTATCGACGTTCCTTTTCCCTTTTCTGCACCGGCTCCCTGCTCTGCCAGGTGTTGATAGGAAACTTTAGCATTTAATCCAATGGATGACTTGTGAGAAAGCAAAGTACTGTAGGACCCAGTTATAGCCATCATGTACGACGTAAATGTACCTAAATCTTCACCAAATTCTCCTGTTCTGAGCTGCTCACCTAAATTTAAAAAAATTAAATGCCCACCAACGGTACCAAGCATAGGTATATAATGTCTGCCTGCAAAAAATTCGTAATATATATCATCAGCAAGATTTGGTAACCAGTTGACGTGCATCATTCCAAATTCGGTTCCTTTCAAAAAACCTAATCCGGCAGGATTCCAATAGCTGGCGTAGGCATCATCTGCTAAAGCCACCTGTGCTTCACCCATTCCACCGGCACGAGCACCGGGCGCTATGAGTAGAAAGATTGCTCCAGCTTCACTCTGCGGATACAATGTAGAACCTGACGTAATGAGCAGTAGTGCGAATAAATTTATAATTCGCTTCATAGAAATTTCTCCAATGTTAGTAATTCGATTGGGAATTGGTTTCCCAAATGATAACAATTATTCGATTAACTACTCCTCATTTTCAGTCGGCGAATATATCCCTAGCTCGTCGATCAATCAAGAAATGATTGTTATGTGTGATTGTTCCCACGAAATGTTTAATTAAGCATCCATAACGTGATTATAGGTATGTAGGTAATCAATAATACGGCTACAATTCGAACTATATAGAATGGTCCCGTTGCACGGTACAATTCTGGCATAGATTTATTGAATCGGTAAGCAGATAGAAACAGATTCATCCCAACTGGAGGTGTTAAAAATCCCAATTCTAAATTGGCGATGAAAATGACAGCTAAATGCACCGGGTGGATTCCAAAATGAATTCCCAGTGGTGCAATCAATGGTACAATGACAATAATCGCAGAAAAAATATCCATTAAACATCCTACGACCAGAAGCAGAATATTTAACGCCAGTAAAAATATGTATTTTGATGTAATTACTGATTTCACCCAGGTTGACAGTATATAAGGAATCTGGGCATCTACCAAATAACTGGTTAACCCCATCGCCACACCCAGAATAATCAATACTCCCCCGATTAGTGCTGAGCATTCAATAATGATGGCGGGGATACTTTTCCATTGTAAATCTTTGTATACATACACTTCGATAATTAAAATATATAAAACTGTCAGTGCTGCAGTTTCAACCAGGGTCATGAAACCACTGAAAATTCCAAGAAGAACAAGTGCCGGAATAATTGCTTCCCACTTGGCTTTTACAAACGCACTCCATACTGTTGCGAATTGAAACGGTTGCCGCTTTACACGCTGTTCTTTTTCCTGATAGACGGCCCAGCCGGATATAAGTACCAACAGCAGAATACCCGGTATCAATCCTCCCAAAAAGACATCTTTTACAGAAACACCTGCAGTAACTCCATATACAATTGCGGGTAGACTCGGCGGGAACAGGAGCCCAACCGACCCCGAAACAGTTATAAGTCCAATTGTAAACATCTCAGAATACCCTTCTTTTCGAAGCATCGGGTACAATAATCCGCCTAAGGCTAAGATGGTCACGCCAGAGCCACCTGTGAGCGCAGTAAAAAATCCGCTTAACACGACGACCATAATAGGAGTTCCACCCGGCAGCCATCCAAACAAAGATCTCACGACCAACATCATTCTTTCTGAAGCCTTACTATCCGCTAAGAGATATCCTGCCAATGTAAACAATGGTATCGTCGGTAACGAAGGTGAAACGACAATTCGATATGTTTCCGCTGATATGGAGGACACGGGTACATAATCAAACCAAAAGAAAAGTACAGCCAGTCCTCCAAGTCCGATAAAAATTGGGGCTCCGAACAACATAGCAGTACCAATAATGGCAAATCCCAGCCAAACGAAAACCGAATATTCATGCAGCATATCAAATCTATTCAGTAAAAACCATAATGCCCCCGCCAGCACCAAAGAAATAGGATACCGCCATGATTTTCCGCTCATGAATGCCATTTGAATGGCTATGACTGTAAATCCAATAGGCATTATAAGAATGGCAAACCATCGCGGAATATGTGGGGCAATGTTTATGGGGTACTGGAATTCAATGCGAAATAATTCAAAGGCACCATACGCAAGGGCTGAAACAATAACAATTGACACCAATTGAGCAATCCAATGACCAACATTAAATTTTTCATCTGGTTGGAAAATGGTGTGGGTGGTCAAGGCCAGCAGTTTACCTTTTCGACTGGCTAGGATTGCGCCAATAAACCCAATCCATAGTGTTAAATGCTGAACGAGTATAGGCGATGCTGGAATCAGTGAAAACCTGAACAACCTGGAAATAGTTTCTGATGCGGGTATGAGAACCAGACTCAGAAAGACGATTATTGTCAATCCATCTTCTACTGCTTTGTAAGAACGGTAAAACACGAAATCAAGGGGTGGAATTGCGTTCGTCCATTAATCGTGTAACTTTATCAAATATCTCTACAGGAATAAAATTCCCACGAATTATTGGATACCATTCTCTAAGTAATCTTTTCCACTCTGCTTTATCCTTCGGACTGACTTCATGAATCTGAAGCCCATATTGTTCCATTGCCGCTATCGCCTCTTCGTCCTTATGGCGATTGAACTCTTGATGTTCCCTACCAAATTTTTTGGCAATCTCCATCATTGCTTTCTGATGCTCCGGTTTAATTTTATTCCAGGTTCTGTTATCCACCACCAATCCCGCCGTCAGCAAACCCCATTTAACATTTGACATATGATCTGCAACACCGAACCACTGCATGGATAGAGCCACCAATGGATTCGTACCAATAGCATTAATTAAACCTGTTTGTAATCCGGATAGGACATCAATAGATGCCAAAGGTACCGAATTATATCCCGCCTCACTCCACAAGGCATTGGCTTTAAAATCCCCTGCCCAGGTAAAAATTTTCATGGGTTTCAAATCTTCCGGTGTGAGAATGGGTTTGGTAGCGAACCAGTAGGCCCAACCTACATCTGCCCAATACAATAATTTAAATCCGTTCTTTTCAATTCCAGCTTCTAATTCTGGACCAATTTGATCGCGGATATAATCCACATCATCATAATTATCAAATAATAAGGGTGTAATAAATACGTTAACATCAGGATTTAATTCCGACATTCCTTCACTGGTTATTGCTGCAGCCTGTATTTGACCAATACGCATTTTCCGAATCATATCACGTTCATCACCAACAACTCCATTTGGATATATTTTCAAGATGACTTCTCCATCGGTTGCTGCTTTCCATTGTTGCCCCATATCGACCAACATTCCATGCCATTCGGTGCCTTCCGGTGCAAGTGTCGCCATTTTAATAATGACTTTTTTTGCATTAAGGGGTACGCAAAACAACAAAACTAGGACTATCGTAAGTATTTGTTTTCTCATTAGTAAAACAACTCATCTGAAATTTCTAATAACCATTTTGCATGATCCTGGGCTAAGATATTTGCAAGGCGTATATCCAAATTTTTATTTACATCAATATTTAGTGCTTGCGATAATAATTTTTCGAATTCTTCCCTATTTTGATTTTTGACTGAAACAGCTTCTGCTAAAGCAACGAAAGGACTGCAATCGTTACCATTTGAAATCACGACAGCCTTGTCAAAATAACTGCGTGCAATATCCTCTGCATCAACTCCCGCATCCGGTCGCGAAATGGAATAAGAAATCATGGCTGTATACAAAGCACCATTGTTCCAATCTGAATCGGTTTCAAGCGCTTTCTGAAACAGCCATCCAACGGTGGGCATTTGAATGAGGAATTGGGGGTTTGCTGAACTGGAAATGATAGTCCCAGCCATAGCGGCGGCGGTCCAATACAACAATTCCACATCTCCATTTTCAAATGTCATTGTGCTTGGCATCTGATTTTTTGTTATCAAATTTTCTAATTCAGGATATTTTAATTCCAATGCGCGGATGCCATAATCTCTTGCACGTAAAAATAGATTTTGTGCTCTGGTAAAACCCTTTTTCCCCTTCTGATAATCCACAAAACTAGTCCGTTTTGCATCTTCCAAAATGAAGCCATACGCATACATTGTATAGGAGGAAGTAGCGGTACGAAGAAGATCAATATTATCCGGATTGGATGCAATGAGAATATCAAGTGTTTTTAAATTAAAGGGAAACGCTTCCCTCACAAGAATCGGATCATTTTCAGATTGATACACCAATCCCGCATACTGGAAAGTATCATTCAATTTATTGGTTATATAGGATGTGGGAGTGCAACCAACGAAAAGTGTTGCGCATATGAGACAATACCAATATTTTGGTAATGCATTAGCCATGGATGTTTATCCGTGTAAGTTTTCGTACAATGGGAATGAGGAACATAACTCAATAACCTCTCCCCTGACTCGATCTATTACCATTCTATCTTCCGGAGAAGTAATCACATCATCGATCATCTGAACGATGAGCCGCATTTCATCGCGACCCATTCCTCGAGTTGTTATCGCCGGTGTCCCTACGCGTATTCCGCTGGTAATAAATGGACTCCGCTTATCAAAAGGAACCATATTTTTATTAACCGTTATTCCGGCAGATTCAAGCGCTTTTTCAGCCATTTTTCCTGTGATATCTTTATTACTCAAATCAATCAACACCAAATGGGTATCCGTACCACCGGAAATTAATGTATAATCATTTTCCAAAAACGATTTTGCCAATTCCTGGGCATTATCAATAATTTTTTGTGTATACTGTTTAAATTCAGGTTGTAACGCTTCGCCAAATGCAACTGCTTTTGCTGCTATAATATGCATGAGCGGTCCACCTTGAATCCCTGGCATCACGGTGGAATCAATTAATTCAGATATCTGTTTGGTGCGACCAGATTTTGGAGCGACTTTACCCCAGGGATTATCACGGTCTTTGCCCATCATTATCATGCCCCCACGCGGACCTCGTAATGTTTTATGGGTTGTTGTTGTAACGACATCACAATATGGCATAGGCGATGGATGCAGGCCCGTAGCAACCAAACCAGAAGGATGGGCTATATCTGCCATAAGAAATGCTCCCACTTCATCAGCAATACTTCTGAATCCTTCGAATTCAATATATCTTGGATACGCACTCCCGCCACATATAATTACTTTTGGATTGCATTTTTTTGCCTTCTCACGAACGTCGTCAAGATCGACCCGACCAGAAGACTCAGAAACCTGATAGGATACAATATTATACAGCTGCCCTGAAAAATTCACCGGACTCCCATGTGTCAGATGTCCACCGTGAGCCAGGTCCAACCCCATAATGGTATCCCCTACATTTGCAAACGTCATTAAGGCTGCCATATTTGCTTGTGAACCTGAATGAGGTTGAACATTCGCGTATTCTGCATTGAAAAGTTTTTTGGCTCTATCTCGTGCTAGATTTTCCGCTTCATCAACGAATTCACAGCCTCCATAATACCGTTTTCCTGGGTATCCTTCCGCGTACTTGTTGGTCATGACTCCACCAGCCATTTCCATTACAGCGTAGCTTACAAAATTTTCCGACGCGATTAACTCCAGCGTATCGTGCTCACGTGATAACTCCCGCATTAAAACACCATATAACTCAGGATCAGCATTTTTAAGAATTGACAAACTCATAATAATACCAATTTTACCAGCTTGGATCTTTCTCCAGTTTCTCCGTTATCCAACTATAACAGGATGAGCCAGGCTTTACCCAACCTTTTTTCTTTTTTTCCGTATCAAGCATAAACCAGTTGGCTTTTGAATAAAGCATGTCATTTTCTTCCAACCAGCTCATGGAACCACGATATTTACGGTTTCCTTTTGCCTCAGCTTCTGAGAAATATTTGTATGCCAATGATGCAATAATTCTGTCATCATCCGTCACGTCTGCGGTACGACAATAACTGAGTGCTTTGTAGTAAACCTGCCCTTTTTGACCCAATGCATCACCGGAACCATTGGAGATCTGAACAGCTTTTTCAGCCCAACGAATCGCACGACCGTAGTCATCTGCAAGCGCATTTACTTCTGATACCCTTAAGGCCACAGAAACATCCCGTGGATCAATGGCGAATAAATCTTCATACGCTTTTGAAGCCTTGGCTAAGTCATCCGTTAATTCGTATGCGCGTGCAAGTTTTCGAAAGGCAATTTTGGAAGAATTATCTTGTAGTATCACACTATTTAATATTTGCACAGCTTCTTCAGGACGGTCTGCTTCGATCAATTTATCTGCATAATCTATGCAATAGGAAATATTCTCTGGAGAACTCTCACAGCGTTCCGCATAAATTTCCAAAATATCCCTATTACAGTTTTCATAGGCTACAACAAGTTCGCCTTTTGCAATTTGATTATCCGGCTCAACCTCCAAAACCTTGCGCAATATATCAATTTGTCTGTCACAGTCCTCTTTATCGCCGTATGCTCGCACTAACTCCATTAGATTTTCAGTCTCTCCCGGGGTTAAATCCATTAAACGTTCGCGTTCAATGATTTCATCATCGAGCTTGCTTTGTCGTTTGTATGAGTAGGCCAATCGTTTTATCAAATCTGAATTATCGGGTAAAATCTTTGTACCTTTAAGTAAGATATATTCAGAACTATCAAATTTTCCAAGAAATTCATATGCGATGGCATAATACAGGTAAATTTCTTCCGGCGGGGCATAAATTGGATTCCATTGGTCACATCCTAAGTCAAGTATTTGACTGTAAATATTTACAGTTTGCTTCCAATCCTGATTGCGGTAATATTCCGCGGCAGAGCTCATTAATCGAGGACACCTCAATTCACGTAATGAATCAAGTTTGGCCTGTTCAGCTGCACTTACTGCATTGGGATCTTCAGATGGTGGGACACACATACTGATGACCAAAACAATAATCACTAATCCAATTAATTTAAGCTGTGATACGTTCATTTATAACTCTCTCCTTTTTACGAACCAAATATCGCCAATGCTGATTCCCATTGAAAATTTAGAAAATTTTTCATTCTCACTATTGGTTAAACCTGATCGAACCCCCATTTGATATGAGATATCCAATTGATTTTTTGTAATCCCAAATATATAACCAAACCCCAGTGCAATGCCATTTTCCATTATCCCTTTTGCAGTATTATCCAACAAATATCGATGACTATAGATGCCACTTCTAATTGACAATCGATCACTCATATTTCTCAGAATGGATCGATGGAATCGATTGATCCCAATTTGTAGCTTTGTTTGCGAAACAACAGCATCTTGAAGAGGCGCAAACAGAGTATAATCTGACGAATAATTATTGTTTAACAATTCAAATTCGCTAACAATATTCCAAGATTTTTTAAGAGGATAATTTAGACCAGCTGAAATGGAAAATGGAGAATAGGCTTTCTTCACCACGTTATACTCAGGTGGTGGTACCGATCCCGGATTGGGAAAATCTGCCTGGGAAGAAACGGTAGAAGAATTATGACTACCTGATCCATCGATATCTTCAAAAAGATGGTATTTATAAATCCGAACATCCATTGGTTGAATCGCAAACCCAATACGTCCATACAATATAATGGGTCGATCGTTGTATATAAATCGGTCTGATGTAATGCTCATGTCCAGAAGTCCAGCATTGTGACTCATTCTGGTGGTTTGCACATAGGATGATTCATCGATTGTCATCGATTTTATTAATCTGGATGAACCAAACAATATGGCATAAGACAAGCCCAAAGATTCATTTTCCGAAAGTTCAATACCGACGGATGTGCTTAATGCATTGACCCCACCTTCTGATTTATTTCCAATCGGTACTGTCATAGAATCGGATGGTGTCATGAGATCGGCCTGTTTGGATGCATATGGATACAATGACAACCCGAATGCGTGCTTTGATTTTATCGGGACAATTAATTGGGCCCGATGTAAACCTGAAAATTGACCAATATTATTTTCACCAAATATGGTCTGACCACCGCTGTAATCAATATGGAGATATGTGTAATCCAGATTTTTCCATGTTGCAGCATTGGAAAGCGAAACTCCATTTGCAAAACTTGGTGTTATACTATTTGACCCATTCCCTAACGCCGCAGTACTGGAATTTTGATTGACAGTACCAATACCGTAAGAATTCATTAGAGTTTGGGAAATACCAATCGCAAAAAAGAATAACACAAAAACACTAATCCGAAACATAATGGACCTCCACATATGGTTCAAAGCCAGTATCTCCCGGTAGACCAAGATGCAAAATATCAAATGGGTTTTCAGAATTTCCCAATAATTTGAAACCATAATTTTTTATGTTTCCCATTACAATATCCTGGAAAACTAACTTCATATCGAAAGTGATCATCCCGTTCTTCATGCTGGATTGTTGATAATAAGCAGAGTACAAATTTTCGTATGGATCTTCTGTTGGTCTTGATTCAACTGATGTGACTGAATCTTCAAGTGCATAAAACAATATTTTGTAATTCTCGTTTACCGTATCTATTGCAAACATATTTAGCTTTGCTTCTTTAACAACAATCTGTTCTCCAAGAAGGGAGAAATCGTAATTAATCTGGAGAATTGAATGAAGCCCTTTCGCCCGACCAACTGAAGCAAATAATGTGTCATCGTTTGATAAATCAGGCGGAATCAAATAGGTTACATCTCGGGAAAGTGGGAAAGAAACAGATCGGGAGATGCTTGTATCTGTGTCACTTACGGTATAATTCACCTTAAACACGGGTATATTGGTTAATGATTGACGACTGTAAAACGTGGTCAATCCATTATAATCATCAGGTCCGGATAACATAAAAGAACGATTTTGTGTCGTTGAGGAAGATGTATCTGCAAATATCTCAAATACACTCATGGGGATATCAAATTCTAGAAACCTGTCTTGCGTAATGGTGGTTGTAGAATCAGAATTATATGTAGTGTCTATTTGTGCTACCAGCATTGTATCGCTCAAAAATATCTTTTCATTATTTACAGTAATATCCAAACCATCAAGGTAATTGGTTTCATATTCGTGGAAAAGTGAATCACTGCTATTCGGGAAATAAAATAAACTGTATTCCGAACTGCTGACAATTTCACTGTCGGCACTTGATATTCTAAACGAAACATTATCAATGATAATGTTAGAGTCCAGTAACGATTCCATGGCTACATTGCTACCTGTAATTCGACTCACCGCAAACAAAATGAATGGATTTTGATAATCCTGGTAATTCCCTAAATAAAGTTTTTTATAGTCACCCATTAACGGTGGGATTTGATAGGAAAACCCGTAAATCGAATTTATTATAAGCGAATCAGAGACAAATGGAGGATTTAAGTCTTTGTAAATGATTGGTTTTTCTTCGCAACCCTGACTGAGGAACAGAAACAGAGCCGTGATCACTACCGAAATGTTTTTCATGTTTACCTGTGTATGTTGAAAAATTAGAACTACTGGCTATTCGGTAATGTTCCGCAATTCGTCATCTAAGTTGGAAGCAATTGCGGCGTAATCCGGCGTCTCAATATCGTCCCACTCAAAAACTGTCACTTTTTCACTATGCTTTTTGAAAGCAGGTAATGCTTTTAGCTTACCCATATTGTCTTCGCCTGGATAATTATATACAATAATTTTATCAGCAAATTCAGCAGCGACTTCGTAGGAATTGAGTTTCTTGCCTTTCATAGTTGCTGGAATTTCTACACCGCATTTTTCAATTGCACTTCGGTCCACATCGGTGTATTCATCTACAGAATGAATGATTAATATCGTTTTCAGGTTTTTGTAAAAATCTTCTCCCTGATATACTTGTTTAAATATAATCGGAACAAAAGCGGATTGCCATCCATTGCAAATGACCAAATCCGGACTCCAGAATAAATGGGGTAAGATTGCAAGTGAAGCTTTATTGAAAAAAGCGAATCTTTCGTCTATATCTGAAATAATACGTCCATTTTTTGATTTATAGACCAGGTTTGTTAAGGGTTTAAATCGGTCTGGATCTTCTAAAAAATATACCTGTACTCTCGTTTTTGGTATAAATGCACTTTTTGCCGAAACTGTTACTTCTTTTCCATCGAATTCAAATGGTATACTTCTTAATCGAATGACTTCTCTAAGAATATATTTCCGTTCACTCACATAACCGTATTTTGGAATAGTTGTACGAATGTCATGGCCTTTTTCCTGAAGTAGTAATGGGACTTTTGCGGAATAATCCCCTAATGTCCCTGTATTTGCAAATGGAGTGATTTCGGTAGTTAAATAGAATATTTTCTGAGGCATATTTTTAATTTTCCACGTTTAGTTTTCGTAAAGTTTCTTTAGCTTTTTCAAAATATTCGCTGCCAGGAAAATAGTCTAGCAACCGTTGATATTCATCTCTGGCTTTATCAATATCACCCATACTCTGATAGCAAAGACCTAGTTTTAATTGTGCATCATCATCCTTATCGGTGCCTGGAAAGGTGAATACCTTTTCAAACTCGATAATAGCTCTTTTATAATTTTTTTGAGAATAATAACATTCTGCTAACCAATATTGAGCATTATCTGCTAATTCGTTCATAGGGTCACTCAATACCAGTTCAGTAAATCCGACTATCGCATCCTCGTACGTCCCGTTTTGGTAATTGGTCAAATTATTTATATACTGTTTTTTATACTGAGCCGGACTGATCTTTTTATTGTCAGAGATGTCTGCAACTTCAGATTTCAATGAGTATATTTCTGTAAAACTATTGGTTAATGTGACAATTTTATTTTCAATCATGACCAGTTGCGCCAGTATTTCAAAATTTGTACTGTCGGTATAGGCCGCCTTGTCCTCTAGCATTCGTATTTTATTCTGAAGAGTGTTGATTCTATTAATGAGCAATACCGTTACAGAATCTGTTTGAGCTTTCGCAGCGACTGCTGCTTGCAGAGTATTCCGTAAATCAGGTAATAACAATCGTATCTGTGTATCCAGTGAATCAACCCTCACTTTTTCACGGTTTATTTTTGCATTCAATCGTTTAAGCTCTCGATTTACATCATTTTGGGCAAACCCCGCGGAGATCATTGTCAAAAATATTGTGATAACTGTAAAAATTCGGATGTGTTTCATAAGCGCCTTTTGGTCAAATTATAGCGATTTTATTGGGCAAAATTTACCGATCAGTCTTCGGAACTACAATACATAAGGCGATAGGTAGTAATCCGTTTTAAAACTCTAATATGATCGATCAATCCGTCTTCAATGATAAATTTAATACTATACCCAACATCATGTAACATGACACTAGGAACGAACCACCATAAGAGATGAAAGGCAATGGTAACCCTTTTACAGGTATCAACCCAATTGTCATAGCTGTATTTACAAATACGTGTGCTAAAAATACTGACCCAATTCCAACCAGAACCAAGCCTGAAAATCTATCATTGCATTCAAATGCTTTAAAAATAATTCTACCTATAAAAACCACAAATAGAACCAATATCACCATTACTACCAGAAAGCCAAATTCTTCTCCAATCACCGACATGATGAAATCTGATTCTTGTACGGGCAAAAATTTTAGATGAGTTTGTGTACCCTGTCCCCAGCCTTTACCCAGCAATCCGCCAGATCCTATCGCTGTCTGACTCTGAATTATTTGATATGCGGCACCAAGTGGATCCAATTCCGGATTAAACAAAGTGAGTATTCTATTCTGTTGATAAGGATGTAATGAATTCCAAATGATAGGCGCTAACAGCCCTAAAAATATATTGGAAAAAAACGTCGCTGTACCTCGGGTAATTGTAGAACTATTCAGATACAGTACCGTCGCCATTATAATAACCCAAATGACAAAGGATACCATATGAAACGCCGTCAATACGCTAAAAATCGGCGCCAGTAACAAAAATAAATGATATGGTTTAGCGCCCACCCAATACAACATTGGTATGAGCGGAGTTAGTAATACGGCCGCAGTTCCAAGGTCGGGTTGTTTTAGTACAATCACCGTAGGTATCACGACCATAATAATAGGTATAATGACTACCGTTAGATTCTCGACCTGTAATTTATGATCAGACAGATAACGAGCTAATACGAGTATGGTAATCCACTTTGCAAATTCCGACGGTTGAATGGTAAGAAATCCTAAATGAATCCATCTGTGTGTACCTGCTGTCGCAGCACCATAAAATGGAAGTAGAATTGCGATCAGTATAATGCCATAGGCAATATAGGCATATTTGTGGATGAGAACTTTTGGAATAAATACGATAGTAAACAAACCAAGAATTGCAGGAATCAAATATGTGATTTGTCGGTCAAAGGATGTCATTCCTTCCTGATGTTGCGCAATACTGCGTAATGTAATCAAGCCAACAATTGTAAAGATAAAGGCCAGTACTAACAGCGAAGATGATGATTCTTTTAACCTTCTAAAAAAATAAGCGATCATTTGATGTCAACCAAATTGGTTGGTTGGAATAGATATCGAAACGCTTCCCTTGCTATTGGTGCTGCAGCCTGGCTTCCATGTCCTCCATTTTCTATTAGGACAGTCGCTGACATAATCCTATTACCTTTTTTCCCATAACCCACAAACCAGGCATGATCGTCGCCATGGGGATTTTGTGCAGTACCTGTTTTACCTGCAATGATAAGTCCATTGATACCGGGGTCCGCCGATTTTCCAGTCCCTCCCGCGTTATAGATTACACCTCTCATGAGTCGATCAATAAGCTCAAAGCTTGATTTATGAATATTAACAGTAATCTGATCAATTTTTTCCAGGTTCCTATTTAGATGAAGTCTTTTAGTAGTACCTTTATTTGCCAGGAGATTTATATACTGAACCAACTGTATTGGGGTTACCTCAATATCTCCCTGGCCAAGCGCCAGGTTTAGCATAGCACCTTTCGACCATCCATATTTTCCGTATTGTCTATTCATATACTGGCGGGTTGGAACGATCCCTTTTTGCTCGGCTGGTAAATCCAACCCAACTGCCTCGCCGAACCCTAATTGTTTGGCAATATCTGCCCACTCGTCGATATCTAGCGACTGTACAATTTTATAAAAATAAATGTTACAAGATTCAGACAGTGCGCGGTTTAAGTCCACATTACCATGCCCCATTTCATTCCAACAACGGAATACACGATCTCCAAATTTATATTCACCGTCACAAAACGTGGTGAATCCGTGATCTAGGTGACCCGTTTCTTCCAATGCCAATAAGGTTAACATTTTGAAGGTAGAACCTGGCGGATATACACCATTTGAAATCCTGTCCAGAAGTGGCCTGTCCGGATTGGTCAAAATTCTATTCCATTCCTCTTCGAGCGTTACTCCCGTGAACAGTTCTGGAGGATAGTCGGGAGCACTTACGTATGCAAGAATTTCTCCATTTATCGCATCGGATATCACAACCACTCCCCGTTTATCTGCCATCGTATTTTCCAGTAGCTCTTGAAGACCAACGTCGATAGTTAAAATTAAATCATTTCCAGGAATTGGTCTTTTTTCCGGTCTTCCAGCAACTGCACCTATCACTTGTCCAAAGGCATTCACTTCCTGGTACTCCACACCCTTGGTTCCCCGTAAATTTTCCTCGTATTGCTTTTCTAAACCTTGCCAGCCGATCAAATCACCCAACTCATATGACGCCGATTCATTTAATTTGCTATAAATATGGCGGTCAACCTCTTTCACATATCCCAAAAAATGAGATCCTCGAATTTTAGAGGGAAAATAACGTTCAGGAAATTGATCGTAATGAATGCCGGATAAATCGAGCCGATGCTCTTCCAGCAAACTTATCTGCTGCAACGTTAAATCCTTTGCCAGACGAACCGGTACAAAGGGTGAACGAAAATACTTTTTATAATTTCCCAGAATAATATTTATATCCAATCCGGTACATTCACTAATACGTATGAATGCTTCGTTTTTATTTTCAATTTCACCAGGAATTGCATTCAGTATAAAAGTTGGATAGTTATCAACAAGTATTTTCCCATTACGGTCAAGAATCAAACCACGTGGAGCTGTCAGTGCAATCGCCCTTATCCGATTAATATCGGATTTTTTAGAAAAAGTCTCATATCGTAAAATTTGGATTTGAAAAAAACGAATAATTAAGACCAGGACTATCAGACTGGTAAGAAAGAGAAATGCATATAACCTGCTCTTCGGGACCTGATTATCGGTCTTTAGCATTATTCTCTAATCACCCTTTCGAATGGGACGATATATTGGAGTAGCACCAGAAAACCAAGTGTGTAAGCGGATGTTAGAACCCATTTCATTACGAAAGTGTAAGGATTTGAGTCAAATAAAACCGGGTATCGGAAAAAGGCGTCGATGAAATATACCCCAGCAACGATAAGATAATTAGCTAATGCCAGGTATGTCGTTGAAACGTTTTGTACTCTGGTAGAAATAAACCCAGCAAAATATCCAAGACTTGTGTACACGATAGGAGTTAATCCAAACGTGCCGCCGGTTCCTGCCAGGTCCACAAGGATTCCAAATACAAATCCAAATAGTATACCGTAAAAGCCACCCCATCGTATGGTAAAATACACCAAAAACATAAGCATAAAATCTGGTCGTATCCCTCTAATGGTAAGCCAATTTGACACGATTAGTTGAAAGAACAATACGCCAATTGCAATTAGAGAATCTCTTATAATTAGTTTTGAATTATTATTCACCAACCTATTCCTTAATAACAAAAACATGACGAAGGGAATTGAGATCATTGTGAATACGAATGGTAATGACTTTCTGAAGGCTACCTCGTTCCTCATATACTCCCGTTACAATTCCAACGGGTAAATCCGGTGGGTAAATGTCACTAAAACCAGAAGTAATCACCTCGTCTCCAACTGATATTTGAGCATTCTTAGGTACCTCATGAACCTCACAAGTTCTTCCGAATACATAGCGCATAATTCCAGTTGCGCCACCAGGTTGAATTCGAACGCCAAGACGAAAATTTATATCGTTTAAAAGTTGTATAATTGATTCCCGATCGGAAACCAGAATAATTTTACCAATAATTCCATTTTCCGTTAACACGGGACTATTGGTTTTTATACCATCCGTTCTACCTAAGTCAATTACGGCTGACTGAACACCTGTGTTGACTCCTGTAGAAATAATATTTCCTGGAACAATTTCCAGAGGATTGTTCGTTTTAAAATCCAACAACTCCTTAAGTCTGATGTTCTCTTCCCTGGCAAATTGATACAACTCAACCTGCAGATTTAGTTTTGTAATTTTCTCCCGAAGAAGGGCGTTTTCCTCTTCAATATATAAGAGGCGATGGATATGATTTATTGGTCTGGAAATGACGGAATAAAATGAAAGAAATTTGCCCCTTAGGTAGATTATCTCCGGTGCTGAGTTTGATAAATAGAGTACAACCGAGGTAACGAGGGTTATAAAAAATGAAATATGATGTTTGTTTCGACTTATGCCATTGACTATTGAACGCATTGGAAAAATTACATTAGGACGGCCTCGTACCGTTTTACATTTTCCAATACCATTCCAGTCCCGCGGACAACCGAAAGGAGAGGTTCTTCAGCCACATTTACTGGTACATTGGTTCTTTCTCGAATAATCTGATCAATGCCCTTTAGTAGACTGCCTCCACCTGTCATTATTATTCCACGATCTAAAATATCTGCTGCCAGTTCTGGTGGAGTATTTTCAAGTGCTCTCTTTACAGCTTCGACTATTTGATTAACCGGATCTTTTAACGCCTGACGAATTTCATCTGAAGATACTTCAATAGTTTTTGGTATTCCTGAAACCAAATCACGACCTTTCACTGCAATGGTTTCAATTTTCATCCTCATGGCCGAACCGACTGATTTTTTAATCGCTTCTCCTGTGGGTAATCCAATCTCCAGTTTGTGTTCGTTCCTAAACCATTGCACAATGGCTTCATCCATTTCATCGCCTGCAATTCGAATAGTTTCCTTGGTCACGACGCCGTCCAGTGCAATCACAGCGATTTCGGTTGTACCGCCTCCAATATCCACGATGATATTTCCTATGGGCTGTTCAATATCCAGACCTATTCCAATGGCAGCGGCAACCGGCTCCTCAATTAAAAATACTTCCCTCGCGTTGGCTCGTTCTCCCGAATCCTTAACGGCTCGGCGCTCTACTTCAGTTACCCCAGAAGGAACACAAATGACAATCCTTGGCCTTGCCAGTCTGTTTAAATTTATTTTTCGTACGAATCCCTGTAGCATTCCATCCGTCATATTAAAATTGGCAATAACTCCATCTTGCAAGGGTCGAATTGTTTCCAATTCACGATGCGTTTTACCCATCATTGCTTTTGCCTCGTTGCCAACTGCGATAATTTTTCCATCATTGACTGAGCGCGCCACAATAGACGGTTCATTAATTACAATTCCCTTACCGCTTAACCAAATAAGAGTATTGGCAGTCCCCAGATCAATAGCGATATCACCAGAAATCCAGTTCACTGATTTTGATAATGTATTTCGAAATCCCATTTAGTGTTTTTCAGTCAAATGCCAATGTTAAAGTTAGATATATTTCTATCTAATATCATTGCACTAAATCATCTTCCAGTAAACCATATGCCGATTGTACCAATTGTGCAGTATATGGGTGTTGCGGAGAATTGAAAATGGCATTTGGTTCACCTCTTTCAACAATTTTTCCATCATGCAATATGACTGTTTCATCGGCAAAGGATTTCACCATGTTTAAATCGTGGGTGGTAAATAGAATGCCAAGATTTTTTATTTTTTTTAAGTGCTCTAGTACATTGATAATTTTCGCCTGCACTGATACATCTAACGCTGATACTATTTCATCGCATATCAAGATTTCCGGTTTCATTGCCAATGCCCTTCCGATATTTGCCCTCTGGCATTGACCACCAGATAATTCATGCGGGTATTTGTACAACACTTCATCGCCCAATTCAACTATGGATAATACCTCAATGATCTCACTTTCCAACACGGGACCATTGAGATACTTTTCCAAAACTTCACGGTAGCATTGTCCAATTGTCATTCGTGGATTTAATGCACTGAATGGATCTTGAAATATGTATTGAATCTTTGATCGAAGATTTTCAATCGAATGTGGAGAATAAAAATCATCATAATATTTAATCGTGCCAGAAACAAATGGAACCAGCCCTACAATGGCTAAGCCCAATGTTGATTTACCGCTTCCAGATTCACCTACCAACGCCAATATTGAACCATGTTGAACTGTAATATTGATATCACGAAGTATGGGTACCGATTCTTCATAACCGGCAGATTTGAATGCAATATCAAGCATTAATCATTGGCTTTCAAACCATCCTTACTAAGTTTATCTGCAACTTTATTCTCTTCCCTCGGGACATGTGATAAACTCCAGGAATCAAACTTATTTAGCAATGAAATTGCCTGTTTATATAGTGGGACCATATTGGGATGTTTTACTTTATACTGACCATTAATTTGTTTTACAATCAGTTCACTGTCGGATTTAATTCTAATCACTTTGATGTTTAAATCCCATGCTGATCGCACACCGGTTATCAGCGCCTGATATTCGGCTTCATTGTTCGTGGCGTTATCAAGATATTCCGAAAACGTATACAGTTCATTGCCATCTCTGAATATCACACCGCCTATACCGGCTCGTTTCGTATGCAAATCTGCTGCCCCGTCAATAAACAATTCAAAGGCACCCTTACCGATAATACGATCGCGTAATTTTTTCAATGTTGATCGGTAGCGCTCTTGTACCTGTGTCATTAATTCGGTTGTTAGTCCATGTCGTATGGCATCGACTTCGTCACTTGTTAACTTTATCATGCATCAACTTTTATATATGGATTGTTAGAAATTTTGGCAGGACATTCATTCCAATAGAAGCACCAATTACATAGCATACTTTCTTTGGCGGGGAATGTGCCATCGACCATCGATTTTTCAATAACCGCTGCCTGTTTGAGGATTTTTGCTTTTTGCCCAGCTAGTTTTTTTGGATTTCTTTGTGTCACAACTACCATACCTTTTTGCAGGTATTGCCAGGATAATCGTATCTCACTAGCCTCTGGGAAATTCTCCTGGATTGCCAGATGATAAATTGTCATTTGCAAATCATTTTCAGCCTGATTCGCATTCATGACCCTTCTGCCAGTTTTGTAATCAATAATTACAAGAGAATTGTCGGACAATCGATCCAACCGGTCAATATATCCAATAAACTTGTATTTATCTGAAAATGTAATCTCAAATGGATATTCAATCCCAACCACCGATTCATTGAATGGATAATAATTTCGATAATACCAGGCCAGACATTTTTCAGCCAGTGCATAATAGGTCCCGGAAGTGTTCCTTTGATTAATAATAGCAACCCCTGAATGCCATTTTAATTTCCAATTAGTGGATAGGTATTCAAATAATTCATCCAGTGATGGAACCTGGTTTTTTACCATTCTTTTGGTATACAAATGCTCCATCACTTCATGAATTCGTTTACCAGTAAATGCTTCTATCGATTCGTATCTTTGCTCTATGTTATCGATGTATTGAATTTTGAATTGTGCCGGACAGTGCTTGAAAGTTGACAGCCGACTATAAGAAAAATATTCCAGCAAATTACCAGCCACTATTTGGTGTGCCTAAAAATGGTTCATTTAACCGATAATCCCCAAACCCATTTGGATCAATAAAAGTGAACCTCTCATTGATTCGATGATAGTACCATATCTCGTACGAATTTCTACTGTTAGGCATGGTTAATCTTTCCACATCATCAGGAGGTCCCATATAGATATATATCATTCCCATGTCGGTTCGCCAACCAGGTTGTAGGGTAGAAAAATGTTCATTTGAAAAATTCACTCTCCGGTAATATTCTTCCATTAATTCGTTAAATATCGTTGCTGGTGTCGGATCTCTATCTCGCCAGAAATGATAAAACAAATTTTCTTTTTCTCGACTATTCGTGCGTTTAAGCTGCTGTTTTTCATCATTATTTAAAATATATCTCATTTGGTCCAGTGCAACATCAATATCAGTAACAAATCTCGATACACCTTGATGTTTTAATTTTACATCAATGGCTTTCTTATCACTGCTACCACTTTGTTGTATTTCCGTATTTAATTGCATGCGAATACCAGTAATGGAATCGGAAGGAATATATACCGTCTTACTAAACCATGTTTTGTCGTTTTCTAAATGCAAATTTGAATCCCATACTTCCTGATCCCCATACTCAAGTGAAAATCGCAGATCATAGGCTTCTGGCTTAATATATCCAGTGATAAATACAAATAATGATTCTGGTAAAGCCGAGTAAGAGGAATTAAAAAGTGGAAACAGATTCGGACCAAAACCCCAATCCCCTGGTTTACCAGTAAGAATTACTGGATCAAGTAAAAATGGAGTTGTTGAATCAAAATCCAATGAAAAAGGAATCGTACGTATTCCATTATTGTGGGTCTCCAGATCAGTAATCTCTGCAACAATATTTAAATCTGTAAGCGGAACCACAATTTCTTTCCCATGGGATACATAGTTTTTAATAGCAATTGTCTCAATATAGTTAGCAACCGTAATCGATTCCTGCCAAATGACTCGATCATACTGATAATGATTTTCATCCTGTATAACAATGGTTGCTTCGTATTCTGCCTTAAAACCACTGGTGTCTTTTATGAATTGTAAACTGGAATATGGAATCTCAAGGAGGGTGATGATGCGTATTGAATCATTTGATGATACCGCCGACGGAACAACCTGAATGTCAAACTTATTGATTACCTGAAGATCTTTTCTTTGCTGAGCATAACCCATCTGCTGGCATACAACCAGCATTCCCACCAAAAAAGATCTTTTCAAAATGGTAATCATAAATCCTTTCTCCAGTTGAACCAGACCAGGCCTTGGTCTGTAGCTAGCCAACAATCGTCATTGTTAATATACATATCGTTTACGTGATGAATAAACGAATAATTGTAGTGATAGTAGCCTGTGCCATCCCATCCCATACGGTAGAGCCCGTTTTGGGTTCCAACAAATAGAGTAGAATCAAGGACCTCAAAGGCTGTAACAGGTTGGTTTTGGTATTGGGAAGGATCCACAATTAAATCGACTTGATGCGTAGCCTTGTCCCAACTGTGTATACCAGAATTACTGGCTGTAAGAATGCTGGAATCTACCATTTCAATGTTCCAGGAAATAAGAATAACATCATTTAATTGTTTTGCCCATTGATTGCCGTCCATTAGCTGATCAGTTGTTTTATTATAAACAATTATACCTTCACTTGTAGCAAACCATATTTCGTCACCATTTACTTCTATGTCATAAACGGTAACAGAGTGCAGCAAGGATTCAATTTCAGCGTGAAAACGTGAGACAGTCCTAGCGTTAAACCGATCAATGCCTCCGTTTCCGCCTATCCACACTTCTCCAGAATCCCAAACCATTGTATAAATGCTATTACAATTCACCGCTGATATCGTTTTCCAGAATCCGTCCTTTTTATTGTAAATTGATAGTTGTCCATCGCCTCCGAACCAATAATGGTTTGGCGTCTCCAATGATGAAGTAAACGAAACATCAGGTAGATTGACAATAACTTCCGGTTCATACCAGTCAATAATATTTCGATTGGGATCAAAATAGGTAATTCCAACGCTGGTCGAAGTAATCCTACCGGATAAATACAGGCTGGATTCGCCCATTATAGATGTCACATCTGTGTTTGCCATCCCTAACTTAAACGGTTTAAAAATTTTCATTCTTGGATCCGCTGTAAGTACGTAGCCTTTGTTCGTACCCACCCATAATGTTCCGTCTTCCTGCAAGAAAAATGTCGTTGCGAAAACTGTCCGTCCATAATAATCTAAAAATCGATCCACTTGGAATATCCAGCCATCCATAATAGTATAATCCTGATATTCGGGTGGAAATTCAACATAATTTTCCACCAACCCACTATTCCATCGAATGTTGGTTTCGTCAGGATGAGGTATTGCATTGAGTAATATTCCTGTCGACCTGTCCAACTGATAATACAGAGTCCCTGCATCAATCCAAATGTAGTTATCTGAATATCCAATGCGTTCAACAGTAAACTTTTTATTCAGCCCAAGGTCACTTTTTGCAATGTTATACCAATGCCCCTCGCGGTTGTAAGTGTAACTAATGTGTCCTGGCGTTGCCACCCACAGGGTTCCTGAGTTTTTATCAAATAGAACAGATTCTATAGTATTATCGGGTAATCCCTGAGCCTGCGTTAATGGATCATCCCACTCCTGCCGAAATATATTGTATCGATATATTCCTCCATCGGACGAACCAAGATAGATATACGAAAATCCCTGGGTAATGGAACCAATAGAACCAGCCTGTCGGAATAAAACCCAATCCATGGGATCATATTTGGGGTTTACCTGGCCGATTAATCCAACTGGAAAGCTTGCTATTAAAAACAAAAATAACCTAGTTACCAAATAAGTCTTACCTGCTTTTATAATAGACAATTACGGTGAGGTGTGGTAATTAATAATTTCTGATAGTGCATCGAGAGATATGGGAACAACACCAACTTCTTCACAAACTTTACCTGCGGCGTAATTTGCCAATTGCGCAGCTTCCAAAGGAGTTGCACCACATAAGTCAGCCAGAGTAAATGTGCTAATGACTGAATCACCTGCACCGGATACATCGTGTACTCGTCGTGCCCTGGTCGGAATTGTTTCGAGACCAGAAGGTGTAAAAAGTGCGATACCATCTTTTCCTCGTGTCACCATTAGCAATTCTGCGTCCAGAGATTTCCGCAATACGTTCCCGGATTTGACAAAGTCATTTTCACCATCTGGCACGCACTGAATAAATTCAGAATAGTTGGGTTTAAACAATCTCACGTGCTTATAAGCGTCTACGTTGTGTTTTTTGGGATCAACATACACCGGTATATTTTTAGATTGGCAGGTTTCTATAATGGTGATGATAAAATCTTTTGTCAGCAAACCTTTATTGTAGTCTTCAATAATAACAGCATCACAGCTCCCGATCTTACCCAGAAGCACTTTTTTTAATTGCGTACCAACTTCGATTGACATTTCTTCCCGCGATTCCTGATCTATTCTAACGACTTGCTGGCTGTGCGCAATTACTCGGGTTTTTACCGCAGTAGTTATGGCTTCATTTATCAATATACCACCCGTGTCCACACCCATTGCATCAAGAAGCTGGATTAATTTTTTTCCGACATGATCATCCCCAACAACCCCAATTGAATGTACTTTAGCACCAAGAGCCCGCAAGTTCGTAATCACATTACCAGCACCACCAGGATTTTCGGTGGTTTCTTTCACAAATACTACTGGTACTGGTGCTTCCGGCGAAATGCGTTCAGCATCACCCCAGAGGTATGCATCCACCATTAAATCGCCGATAACTATTATTGATTTTTCAGAGAAGTGAGACGATATATCGTTAAATCGCTTTTGATCCATTATTCTTCAACCTCGGAGTAGGTTCGTTTTGGTAATATTATTGCCAAAGCTATATAAATTAAAAGGCCGGTACCAGCCGTCATAAATGTTCCAAATACCCAGATAAGTCGTATAATATTGGCATCCACGTTCACCGATTCACCAATGCCTCCACAAATACCAGCGATTTTTTTATCTGTCTCCGATGCGTGCAATGGTAGAGCATCTTCTTTTGCAAAAAATGCCATCAAGTCTTTCCTTTTTTGAAAAAGTAATATCACACCAATTATCACCAGTCCCAATGAAAATATGGCATTTAAACTAGTACCCCAAAAAGAATACAATATCGTGCGGAAAAGATAATCGTGCTGTAGAATTACAATGATTCCAACGATCAGCAAAATTATTTCCCAAAAATGAGACTTTTTGTTTTTCGTGGTGGAAGGCGGTTTGGATTTGATTTGCACACCTTCATCAGGTAGGATTACAGAAGCCAGTATATATCCAAGGATACCTGAGCCTCCAAATAGCGTGAAAAATATCCATACAACTCGAATCAGCGTTGAATCCAACTGAAAATAATCAGCAAAACCACTACAAACACCTGCAATAACTCGATCATCTTGAGATCGATAAATTCTTTTCATACTTACTCCTCTAACAAAACAGATAAATGGCCTGAAATACTTTCAACCAATCCCTGTAATGAATATCCACCTTCAAGAACGGATAAAAGACGCCCGTCGCATGCAGTTTGTGCCATTCCTTTGAAAAATGATGTCATTTCACGATATGCTTCTGTCGTAACGCGCATACCGCCCAAAGGATCCAATACATGGGCATCAAAACCTGCAGATAAAATAATCAAATCCGGCTGGTATGCCAATACTTTATCAGCAATTGGGTTTCTTACCAAATCAAGATAAACATCATCACCTGTATTGGCTTTTAACGGAAAATTCTGTGTGTACCCTCTACCTTCTCCAATGCCGATCTCTTTATCTGAGCCCGTTCCCGGAAAAAAGGGTGATCGATGAATACTGATGTATAATACAGATGGATCCTTTTCAAATATGTGTTGGGTTCCATTCCCATGGTGGACATCAAAATCAATTATCGCAATTCGATGCGCATTATATTTTGATTGAGCATAGCGTGCAGCGATCGCCACATTATTAAAGAAACAAAATCCCATGGCCGTAGCCTTTTCTGCATGATGCCCTGGAGGTCGTACGGCAGCAAATAGATTATCACAACTTTTCTGGAATAACGCATCAATTCCTGATGTCATGGCATTCGCGGCAGAAGTGGCTGCAGAAAAGGTAGCGTGATTAATGGTATTATCCATGGAATCAAAAAATGGCAAACCAAGCGTAACTGCTTCTTTAAAACGCACCTGATAGGTCTTCGGGTGTACAAGCGCTATCGTATCTTCATTGTAGTTGTCGTTGGTATCAATAAAAGTTATTCTATCTTTCAAATCACTATCGTCAATTGCACCAAGAATTGCGAGTAACCGACTAGGATTTTCAGGGTGCTGGATTCCCGGGTCGTGCTGCAAGAATGTATTCGAAGAAATAAATCCAGTGGACATGAATCTAGGGTTTATTTATTTACGATAAGATTTACTGTTTGTCTTACTGACACCCGGCCGAATTTTTGCAATATGTCCGTTATCCAAATGAACCAAAACAGCAGCAATTTTTCTGATATGTTGTTCCGTAGGGGCAGCCAGGATTATTGTCGTACCTAACTCTTTGTTCATCTTTTTCAATCGACGACGGAACTCGTATTCAAGTGCCGTATCCAACAGGGCACCATAATCATCCACTAGCAATACTCTAGGATCACCTTCTACCGCTAAAATCATCGATATCCATGCTTTTTCTCCGGGGGAAAGGCTCTTTATTGGTTGATCCCAAAACTCTTTTTGCACACCCTTTGAAAAATACTTACTTTGAATGTTGCTCAGTTTTTTCGGAAAGAAATCTGAATACAGTTGACTAATCTTTTTGTTCTCAGGTAAAAGCTCTGCCGCAGACAAGAAAATGTTCTCATTTCCAGATACTTTTTTAAACCAGCCGGACTTGAATTCTTCACCTTCATAGGTGAGCGTGCCTTCAGTTTGTTTTTCATTCCCAGCCAGAATGCGCAATAAGGTAGATTTTCCCGATCCTACCGGACCGATTAAACCGTAAATGGTTCCGGGATGAAACTGGAGACGACCGATTTGAAGTACCGATCGATTATCATAGACCTTTTTCAGGTCCTTTAATTCATAAATTAGCTTCGATTGCTGATTCATCAGTTACTCCTTGTAATTGATGAATCGGAAGTCTTTAGATCATTCCTGGTTTTCTAAAAAGCGCTCTGCATCGATGGCCGCCTGACATCCGGATCCGGCAGCAGTTATTGCCTGTCTGTACACATGGTCTTGTACATCACCACAAGCAAAAACACCTGGGATATTCGTATACGAATTGCCGTTTTGAGTTAACAAGTATCCCTTTTGATCCATATCAATGATACCTTCAAATAATGATGTATTGGGTGTGTGTCCTATCGCCATAAATACACCATCACACTTTTCTTCTTTTGCGCTTCCCTTTACGGTATCTTTTAATTGAACACCAGTGACTCCGGTCTCTTTGTTACCAAGAATGTCATCAATGACAGAATTCCAGTGAAAATGTATCTTTGGATTGTCTTCCGCTCGTTTGCGCATTATTTTTGACGCACGCAATTCATCACGACGATGAACGATCCATACTTCATTGGCAAATTTGGTCAGGAAAACAGCCTCTTCAACAGCAGAATCACCGCCACCTACAACCAGTACTTTCTTATCTTTATAAAAAAATCCGTCGCAGGTTGCACAAGCGGAGACACCGTATCCCATTAATTCTTTTTCCGATTCAAGATTTAGCATTTTTGCTGATGCACCGGTTGAAATAATGACGGTCTCGCTGGTATAATGTTCATCACCTACCCATACAGAAAAAGGGCGCTTGGAAAAATCAACTTTTGTGACAAATTTGAAGACACATTCGGCGCCAAACCGTTTGGCTTGTTCACGAAGTCTGTCCATGAGTTCCGGCCCCATGATTCCATCCGGGAATCCGGGAAAATTTTCCACGTCGGTGGTTATTGTTAATTGTCCACCTGGTTGATTTCCCTCAAATACAAGTGGTTTTAAGTTTGCTCTGGCTGCATAAATCGCCGCTGTTAATCCAGCGGGTCCTGAACCAATAATAATGACTTTCCGATTCATATTGTTAATTATACTACCTGATCTAATAGTTTTGTTATACTATCTTTAGGTACAGCACCTACTACCTGATTCGCCACATTTCCATCTTTAAATATTAATGTGCTTGGTATGCTGCGTATACCAAATTTCATGGCAGTTTGCTGGTTGGTATCTACATTCACTTTTCCAACCTTAACCTGCCCATCATAATCATTAGCTATTTCAGCTATTGTTGGTGCTAATGCATGGCATGGGCCGCACCACTCAGCCCAAAAATCAACTAATACAGGGACTTCTGACTTGAGTACCTCTGTGTCAAAATTTTCATCGGTAAATTCAATCAAATTTTCCGCCATTTTGCCTCCTTTTACATAAATTGGACTTTTGAATTTAGATGTAATCCCGGATTGCTTTAAACCTTTAAAATTGAAAGTTCAGTTCTTAAGCATTGCCAGAGAAGATTATATGGATACAGAATTACCATTTTGGTTACAATTTATTTTTCCGCGATATCATCAGTCTTTCAACGTGCATAAACGTTAATACTGTTATAGCACCATTGATATATTCAGCAGAATATCGTGCCCCCTACAAAGAAAAGCCACGGCGCTGCGGTATAGCATTGCGACGGGTATTATGAATTGTACAACGGATCTTAAGCCGGTAAAATATACGTTTTTCATAGTAATAATTACACAAGCTGCGATTGGCATTAGACATGTACCCATGACCCTGATATTCTTTGTCTAGCCAATAACCAATACACCCAGATTGATTTAAACGGTGAATATCCAGACCAATGATTCCAATGATACGGCTATCAATTTGTAGTCCACACTGCAACCCGGTCTTTAGCTCATATTTCGTTTCATATTGATGGATGAACGATCTGGTGTCCACGACAGATGCAATAGAATCCAGCCAGTGAAACCATGGGTTTAGATGGTATTTATTATTTACTGCCATTCTGTATATTTCATTCACGTGAATGTTTCGCAATTGCACAAGATACAAACTGGTAAGATGGTGGAGATTGGTTCATCCATCATCTAATGTGTTACTTTATATTTATATTATTATATGTTTTATTATTTTCATATACGGAATTTAATATTTGAATGCCTTCGTCACCAATTCGATCTCCAGTAATAACGATATCTGCCAGCAATAAAAGATCAAAAATATTGATTTGGAAGTCAACATTCAAATCAGTGGCTATGAATTGATCAGGATTAATCTGGTTGTATCCCAGAATAAAATTAACACATGTAATTATATCCAAAACATTAACATTACCATCCAGATTTATATCACCATCCTGCGTGATGGTATCTGAAATTGCGACGATGTAATTAGGAAGGGTAGTCGTTTGATAAATCCCGTTGTGATCTAAGATGGATAATGTGACATCGTAAAACCCAGGACTGGTATACTCATGAACCGGTTCCTTGTTTATGGATGTGACACCGTCGCCAAAATCCCATTGCCACCAGCCATGTAGCCCCTCGCTGGTATTGTTAAACTGGACAACAGATGGTACTTGGATCGCACGTTGTTCTACAGAGAACTCGGGAATAACAATTGGTGGATTGTCCAGATAAGACTCATAGAACTCTACGACACCAGTATCATTGTCAGCCGTTGAGTTTAATTGCATTCCTACATAATCGTTGGGATAGGGTATTATCATATCTCCAGAAACCGGTAACCAGGTTTCCCACTGCAATACGCTTATATCATCAAACCAGGAATTTGCTTCTCCGCTATCTGGCAATCCGCTGTTGCAACGAATGTCAAAAAACTGTGCGTTTGCCGGGACGTCAATGTCATTCCAGTAATACTTCCAGGATGAATTCCCTGTCACCCATTCACCCGAATCAAAAGTTGATATTATAGTGGTAGAGTATCGAGTTTCATAAAATCTAATTTCAATTGTTACATTGTTTCCATTGTCGGTTTTTATCCATCCCGAAAGGGTTATTGGAATATCTGGTTTAAGTGGGAGTCTATTCAGAAGATTGGTCACAATATTATCACCGGAAGTTTGAGTTCGACGATGAAACAGACTCCGCTCACCATCATGATATTCATCCCATACTATGCTCTCATCATCACTATTGGTGTTCCACATATTTGAACCTTCCGATTCAAAATTCCCATACCATAATAATTCCCGACCAAACCGCATATCCCAGGCATCATCAGGCGTGACCGTGTTCATTAAAGAAATTCCTCCAGTTGTATGGATAGAAATGGGTCGACATGAACCATCAACAATGCTAAAAGATCTTCGATTTGGAATATGATACTGGGAGATTGAAGCCGGATCGAGAACAATATGCGCCACCTGACTAAAGGGATCCACATGCAAATACGTGTTTAGATTGAACGATTTCATGGCCAAATCGTATAGAATATAGTTGCCCAATTCCCCTGTGGCAGGGTTTGGAATATAATGATCTATGAAAATCGGGTTTAAGGAAAAGGCAATAAAACTATCTGGTTCAGCTTCGGCATTTAATATAACTGACGGCATGGTTTCCGGATAATCCATATCGAAAATAAAATTACCTAAAGAATGGGCAATTAATTTCCCATCGATAACTTCCATTCCCTGGATTTTATGGGGGTGATGAACGACCACCAAATCAGCCCCTTCATTAAGTGCAAATTGCCGGATTTCCCTATCCCACATGTGAGGCACATCTATTCTATAAGAATAATCTTCATCCTGATCATCTTCATTATTGACACCAAAATACGCTGTCCGGCTCTGTCGTTGTTCAGCAAATGCAACCGATGGATCATAATTATCATATCCGGCTCCAGGTTCTACCGAATATTCACTCCCCGCATGGAATTCCATAATAACGAGGTCCACATCGTTTTTTACCTGATTGATTTGTTCACGAATATAATAGGGCGTCATATAGGCAAATCCGGTTTTATTTAGACCCGCATTTAGATAGGGCTGATAATTATTGTATTGACCGGTTCGATCGCTAGATGCTAAAAATGCCAATGATATTCCTTTTCTGGACACTATGAGTGGTCGATATGACATCACTGAATTTTCCCCCGCACCACTGAAATTGATATTGGCATTGGTTAACAACGTCTGGGTCTGGTATAGCCCCTCATCACCGTAATCTAACATGTGGTTGTTTGCCAGCGACACTATATCAATACCGGCATTTTCCAGACCAGTCACATTTTCAGGTGAACCGCGGTATACAATTGACTTTGTTGGATGTGGTGACCCTCTATCCGTTAATACACATTCCAGATTGGCAATCGATAAATCAGCCGCATTACCGAATAACTCAATTGTGGGCTCAAACAGTGCATCCACACCATTAGTTGGGATGACGCCACCTGCATCTTCCAAGCGACGAGCCAACATAATGTCCCCAACAAAATTCAATCGAATCGGCAAAGATGATTCTCCTTCATCTACTAATATATGAGCATATCCTCTGCCAATTTCTCCCTGTTGATCAATCACCTCCAATACAACAGAATAGGTGTGATCATCCAATACCGAGTAGGTATGGGAGGGATCAGGATCAGGACTGGTTGAGCCATCACCAAAATGCCAGAGATATTGAAAAATGTAGCTGTCAGGATCCTGAATAGAGGCAGAGAAATCAACAACGACATTCCGCTCACTTCCAATTCGTCTCACAGGTCCCACATCGGATTGAATAGATACTTCAGGCGGGATATACTGATCCGGTGTGAGATCTACTATTGACCTGAACTGAATTGAGCCTGGAATTACTGCATCTGCATCATTGACGTAGATTATCTCTTCTATTTCCGGTTCGTATTCAAATCTGGCTATCCAGTCATCACCTATGGGCAGGTAAATAGTATTCCATAGTCCGGTAGGAAAATAACCTTGGTAAACCGTTACCCATTCTTCAATATCCAATTCTTCTAAACCATGAAATGAATACCATAGGATATCATTCCCTGCCCTAAATCCCAGTCCTTGTATTTCTCCAATCGAATCAATTTTTGTATTTACAATCCAGACGCTGGTACTGTCAATAGAATATGGATTAATGGACTGGGTTTTCCATGTATTACCGAATAGCGATAACAAAAGCTGATCTGTACCTGCCGAATCGAAAGACCATCCTTCAGGTTCCACATCTTCATCTCCATAGGATCCAAAACTTTGCAATGTATCCACATATTCAACGACAGTAACCGGTAATCCATGATTTGCAAAATAATTTGGTACTGATTCTGAAAGGGGTGATTCATTTCCCAAATAGTCAATTGCGCGAATGCTTAAAAAACACGTATCAGGCAATACATTAGTTGGAATGGATATGTGATTTGTTCGCATATCGGCCAAAAACGAAAATTGATTTCTGTCGAAATAGGGAGAATTAGGTTGAATTGTCAAGGTATCAAAATAAATCCGGTAAGATTCAAAATTTGTATCCTCAACCGGAGCCCATTGAAAATTTGAATTGTCAGGGAGTAATGTCACAGGATAAAAGATTGAAATGGAATCCGGGCTCGTTATATCGGTGACTGTCTCCCAATCAGTTAGGTAGGCATCAAGGGCGTTTATAAATGGCTCATAATATTCCAGTAATATGGAAAAATTCATGTATGAAGTGGGATACTCACCGGCATACAACGTATCAAGTGGCATATTGATGGCATCAAATATTTCCGGCTTTTCATCGCATTCAACATGGACAAATGGTTCATACACATCGCGGCTGTTGTGCATACCATGGATGTGATTTAATTGAACATTACTGGATGATCCTTTTAATTCAGTGGCCTTTTTAATAGGGTACGTTCCATAGTCACCAAAGTACTGAAAATTATCATCGTAAAATACTTCATAATAACCATCCACACGAACCAAGCCGTGGGGGCCAAATGTGTTTGCATAAATAGTGATCTCTTCGGTGAAATTTATAATATCGCGATGATCGGATGATAAATCTCGAATAGGCTTATTTGCTATCGGGTGTAATGCGCCCGCTGATAATACAATCGAATGAAGCCCTTCGTGCGCGTCATTGTCGAAACTGTGTATTTGGAATACAATTGGCGAATGCAATGCTTCCATAAATAGTGCTTCTGATACAACTTGATGAAATACATGAAAGACAGTATTGGCATTTCTTGACGGATCTGATAAAGATTTATTATTGGAATAGGACTCTACATTCGTCCAGATTACTTCCCTTCCCGTACCAGAATAACATATTGCCCTTGCATCTGTGACCAAAAACGCCTCTGTGGCAATGTAGGGAGATATGAAATCATCACAGGGATGGGGAACTTCAAAAAGCACCTGCGATCGGGTCGCACTAGGACTATAGACAAAGAGTCCCCACCCATTGGTAAAGCTACCGGTAACGTCATCGTTGGGTGTGGCAGGTAAATTCTGATCAACAAAAGACATATCCAGCTGTTCTCTCACCATGAAGTATTCGCGGTTGGTCGTTGTATCGGTAAAAACAACCAGGTTGTAGTGAAATATATCCAGAGAATCAGAGAGCAATTGGTCTGCAGTGGTGGTGTCACCTACCACAATCGATTGAAAAATCACCTGCCAATAAGTTAAAATCGGAGAATTTTCAGGAATCTCTGTATAATTCCCAAATCCGTTTGATTGGACATCCAGCCAGTCAGGACCATAGTCATTGTAGCCAGGGTCGGCAATACCCTCTACAACGTGGGATACATAATTATCGTATTCGGATGTTGTTGAATTTCCTCCAACAAATTCTCGCAGACTTCCTCGTTCATAAAGTATTTCCCCATGAAGTGAAGCAATACCTATTAAGTAACAGATGATTAGAGGGTTTTTCATAGTGTTCACGCAAGAAAATGTACGGAAATGCTACCTGCCATAAAATATGAGATTGCACTACCAATTAATCATATAAACTTTGTAAAAGTGAACCCCTGCAATAATATTAACGGACAGCGTGCATTATTCGTTGATTTGTAAATCAGTGTGAAATAATTTTCGCGGCTAAATACGAAGGAATATTATTTGAATGGATAGACATCCGCAACAAATTAAACGCGAACGCCAGGATAAAACCCGTAGGGAACGAAATATTAAAAATTTATCCAGGATGAACACGCTAGTAAAAAATGTGCTAAATATTAAAAAAGCTAAAGACGCTGAACAACCTTATCGTGATGCGGTAAGCTTTGTGGATAAAATGGCCAGCGCAAACCTGATACATAAGAATAACGCGGCCAGGAAAAAAGCGCAATTAACGAAGCACGTTAATTCACTCTCTTAGATTTATTTCTCAGATACCTGATAATTAGGAGCCTCCTTTACGATTCGAACTTCGTGAGGGTGGCTTTCTTTTATTCCAGCAGCACTGATTTGTACAAAATGTGATACCCTTCCAAATTCATCGATTGTTTTTGCCCCACAATAGCCCATAGAGGATCGGATACCCCCAACCAATTGATGGATTGTACTCCTCACCATACCTCTGTATGGAACCATCCCTTCAATTCCTTCCGGAACCAGTTTGGTTGCTTCCGCTCCTTCCTGAAAATACCGATCACCACTTCCTTTTTCCATTGCTCCCAGTGAACCCATACCACGATAGGCTTTGTATTGACGTCCTTCATAGAGTATGGTTTCGCCAGGGCTTTCATCCATCCCTGCCAACAAACTACCTAACATGACGGTACTGGCACCTGCAGCAAGTGATTTTGCAATATCGCCGCTATAGCGTATTCCTCCGTCAGCTATGATGGGAATTCCATGTTTGCGGGCTTCATCTACGCATTGCATAATTGCAGATAATTGAGGAACACCTACCCCGGCTATTATTCGTGTTGTGCAACTGGCGCCTGCACCAATCCCAACTTTAACTGCATCCACTCCAGCTTCAATCAATGCTTTCGTTCCTGAAGCTGTTGCTACATTCCCTGCGATTACCTGAATGCCACCGACAATTTCTTTTATTTTTGATACAGTACTGAGGACACCTTTTGAATGACCATGAGCCGTATCAATGATGATAACATCGACCTCTGCATTGGCTAATTCGACGGCACGTTCAATGGCATCCTTGCCAACACCAACAGCTGCACCCGCTAATAGCCGACCATTATCATCCTTGGCAGCATGTGGGAAATCTTCCTTTTTCTGTATGTCCTTTACCGTAATTAAACCGACCAGAAGTTCATGATCATCGACTACCAATAGTTTTTCGATACGGTGCTTTTGTAAAATTTCCTTTGCTCTTTCTAATGTTGTTCCTTTTGAAACTGTAATCAGATTATCCCTGGTCATACAATCACTGACCAGCAAGGCATCGTTGGTTTCAAATCGAATATCCCGATTTGTCAATATGCCCATAAGTTTGCCGTTGGCAACGACCGGTAAACCGCTGATATGGTAATGTGCCATGGTCGCTTTTGCATCGCCAATAGTCTTGTTTGCCTCAAGCGTAACCGGATTCATTATCATGCCACTTTCACTACGCTTCACTCGGTCTACCATTTCAGCCTGTTGGTCAATGGATAAATTCTTATGGATAATTCCCAATCCGCCTTCCCTAGCCAGAGCAATTGCCATGGCGCTTTCGGTAACCGTATCCATAGCTGCACTCAAGATTGGAATATTTAGATTGATTTTTTTTGTTAAACGCGATTGAAGGGCTACTTCACGAGGAAGGACCGTTGAAGCTCTTGGTACCAATAGAACATCATCAAATGTAAGCGCAAATTCAAAGGGAGGTCGATTTTCAATTGATGTATTTTTTGTCATGGTTATTCCGCATAAAGTTTTAAAATTTCTGAAATTTTTTCAATGACCGGACCGGGTGAAAATTCACCTTCTGGCAAAGGTACAATCTTCGATAATTTGGATAGAAGGGATTCTGTTCCTTCCCCAGGCTTTAACCCTTTGTGGAACAGACTGGTTGCACGATAACCGGTCAGCAATTCAATAGCCAAAATTCTCCTCACATTATTGACGATTATTTGTGCTTTTTGGCCTGCCCATGGAGCCATACTTACCAGATCTTCCTGTCCAGCCGATGACGGCAGAGAATCTACGCTTGCAGGGTGGGCCAACGTTTTATTCTCTGAAGCCAATGCTGTTGCGGTCACGTGTGCCAGCATCAACCCTGACTCTAACCCCGCGTGACCAGCCACAAATGCGGGAATTTTACTGTCTATTCCTTTCATGAAATAGTGACAACGTCTTTCCGAAATAGCCCCAATTTCGCTCATGGCAATAGCTACCGAATCCATGGCCTGGGCAATTGCTTCAGCATGAAAATGGCCTGAGCTGATTACCTCGCCAGAGGGTAAAATAATCGGATTATCACTAACGCTGTTCGCTTCTCTTATCACCATTTCCTCAGCAAAGGCGATCATGTCCCGACTGGCACCATGTACGTGCGGAATACAACGAAAACTGTAAGGATCCTGGGTTCGATCACAGTCCTTATGGCTATTGACGATTTCACTGTTCTTTAAAAAAGAAAAAATGCGTTGCGCCGTATACTGTTGTCCTGGATGGGCTTTCACGGCATGAATTTCCGGTTTAAAAATGGTTGCTGATGATAGTGATGCTTCAACTGAAATGGCACCGATTCTATCAGCAATATCCAACAATTGCCTGGCTTCGAGGATTGCATTCAGTGCAATTGCTGTCGACACCTGCGTTCCGTTTATCAGGCTCAATCCCTCTTTTTCTCTAATCTCCAGAGGTGTAATCTTGGCTAGTTCCAAGGCATTTGCTGTTGGGATAATTTTACCCTGATACCGTACCTGAGATTCACCTGTCAATGCCAGGGCGATATGGGATAATGGCGCTAAATCACCACTGGCTCCTACGGATCCTTTTGAAGGAACTATTGGAATAATGTCATTGTTGATGAACTGTGCAATTTGATGCGCAACATCAACTCGGACCCCACTATACCCTTTACAAAAGGTGAGCAATTTCAGCAGCATGGCTGTCCGGACAATTCCACTTTCCAACGGATCTCCCACTCCGGCTGCGTGACTGATAATCAGGTTCTTTTGCAGTTGGATACGATCTTCCGGAGAAATATTGACCTGGCTTAGTTTTCCAAAACCGGTTGTTACGCCATAGATTTTGGTGCCCTGCTCAAGATGATTTTTTAGAAAAGCATGAGAATGGGATATGGATTCCTCAGCATGTGCATCAATTTCAACGTGAATTGGACCCGAAAGTACGGGCGTTAAATCAGAAAACGTATAAGAGTTGGTTGAAAGTTTCAGGGTATCCATTGGCGAAATTAGGATACCTGGGATTTAGAATACAAGCTGTTGAAATAAAAGAATTAAAGAAAAATCTGGTTTAATATTCTAATTCTTCGATTTGGCTAAATATGGTAAATGGCACAGGAATAGCATCACGAAAATGTTGACCGTAACGTTTGGTAATAATGCGTTCATCCAGTACGATAAAAATACCGTCATCAGTGGTGGTACGAATCAATCGCCCAAATCCCTGTCGGAATTTCATGACACACTCTGGTATGGAATATTCAAGAAAACTATTTCCGCCCTGTTCCTTAATCATATCCGAATACGCTTTAATGATTGGTTCACTGGGTACATCAAATGGCAATTTTGTTATAATTAATATTTCCAGTAAGTCCCCCGGTAGGTCAACACCTTCCCAAAACGAATTGGTACCAAGTAAAATTCCATTTTCGACGGATGACATTCCTTTTATCAGGCCATACCTTGAAGAACCAAATCCCTGGGCAAAAAGTGGTAACTCTTTTCCTCCCGGTTTCCTGCGTAATGCATGGTACACCGCGTTGAGTATGGCATGAGCGGTAAATAATGCCATTATACGCTTCCCATGGCGTTTATAGCTTGAATATATTACCGATGCAATCGCCTCCGGGTTATTGGTGATCGTCTGAGCGCCACTGTACTGATAATATTTTACCTGATCAGGATAGTAAAATGGACTCCGGAAGGTTGTTGCTTTTACTTTTCTTTGAATGCTTCCATCTAAACCGGCCCTGGCCTGAAAATATTTAAATGAATCATCCACCTGCAGTGTCGCTGAAGTAATGACAGCATGATCCAATTGTTCAAAAAATTCCGATCGCAATGTTTCAGATACGTTTATTGGTGCTGCATTTAATTTTATTTCCAATGTGGGTTGCATTGGAACTTTACGGTAGAATCGTCCTTCCTGCCAGTAGACCCAATCACCGTTCTGTTGTTCTGTTAACTTTTGTATTACAGTGGCAAGTGTATCCAACTGCTCAATGTTTTTTTCCAGAGCTAGTTTTAATTCCGGGTATTCTGTCTCAGGAGATTCATGATTCAGGGCAATCTGCTTTATCTTGTCAAATACTTCGCGGTACGCTTTTATCTCAGCAAGGAAGGCATGGATTTCCCCAAAAACCGGACCGTATTCTTCCATTAAATTGTCTGTAATGACTTTTTTGGTATACGCATCATTTGGATTGTAACGATCAACATATGTTGCCGCCATGGAACCAAACATTGCATCTGCAGTTGTTGCGCATTTTTCAGCCAATTGGAAAAGATGGTCTTTGTGCCGCATCATTTCGTTGTTCACAGAGGCTAAATAATCCATGGTATGTGTCCATCGAAAGTTTAATGCCTGAGTTGGGTCTGCATCCCGCAATGTATTCTGTACAACGTATTTGTCCATGGCAATGGTTAATTGCTGGTACGCGGCGCTTACCAGATTATGCCCTTCATCAATAATGACCGTGTTGTATTCAGGCAAATAGCCCGGCGCCCCCATGTCCGTTAATAATAGTGAATGATTCACGATTATTAATTGAGCATTAAAAACCGCTTGTCGGAGTTTTCCAAAATAGCAGCCTTCGTGTTTTTTACATAGTGATGTAGTACAGTAACCTGGCTCACTACTGATCATGGATACAAGACGCGATGGTTTTCCGCTCCAGAAACCGCCACATTCTGATAAGTCTCCCGTATTTGTATAGTCTAACCACACCAGGATGGGCAGTAATGATTCCACCTCATTTGCTGATAGCATTCGTTTTGCATCAGCGAGCAAGGCGAAAAATCTAGTTTTACAGATATAATTTCTTCGGCCTTTCAATACCACCGCCTGAACCGATATATCCGCCGAGTCAGCAAGCTTAGGTAAATCTTTGAAAAACAGTTGATCCTGCAAATGCTTTGTATAACAAGATACGATGACCGGTCCATCATCAGTGAATTCAGAGGATTTCTTTAATGCAGGGAACAGATAGGCCATGGATTTCCCTAAACCGGTACCTGCTTCTATGACCCCTATGGACTTTTCACCGTTTATCCGATCCTCTACAAATTGAGCAAATCGAATTTGATCGTGTCGCTCTTCGTATTTTTCCATGGATATGGACAAAAATCCTGATTGGCCAAACACATTATCAGCACTGAAATCACTGGCATTATGCTTTCCGTTTCGTTGATAAATATTTGATTCCATATTCCGCTTCACGGATGATGGCTCAAGAGAACCGCTCGAGATTCCCTGACGGGCAACCATATTTGCCATTCGTTCGAATAATGGCTTGTTTGGCATATCATAATATTGCGTCACTTCGACAATTTTAGATAGTGTCTCCATTGATAGACTTGGTACTTCATTTACCAATTTGGTGAATATGAATCCACAATTTTCAGCATCTTTCTTTGCCCGGTGAGATCCTTTTGCATCTAAACCGAACATTTCAGCGGATGTACCGAGGTTAAAAGCAGGATTATCAAACATTAATGACCTTACCAAAGGCAATGTATCATAGAGTTCATGCGGTTGTAATTCTTTGTGATGTCGCCTCCATAAAGATTTCAGGAAAGAGATATCGAAACTTATATTGTGGGCAACCAGTGGATCGCTGCCTAAAAAATCATAAAATTCTTCTATTATATCATCTTCAATTGGGGAATTCTTCACCATATCATTAGAAATACTGGTGATTTCTGTGATGAATTGCGATATATCCTGTTTTGGATTAACCAGTGTAACAAATGAATCTGCAGGTTTGCCATTTTCAAATCGAATGGCCGCGATTTCTATGATTCGATCGTTTTCCGGGTCCAAACCTGTGGTTTCAAAATCGAAAGCAATAAACGTGGATAATTGTACTTCATGTAATAATTTAGATAATTCCATTAAATTCCTGTAAATAAGCGAGCAACATCAACCAACAAAGATGGTTTTTTTGCCACAGCGGTGGAAAACAACTTGAATAGATTTCGATCGGCTTCCGGTATTTTGACAATAGCATCGGCAATCCGATTTAAATCACTATCGGTAAATCGAAATATTGCTTCTTTGAGGCGATAGAATCTTTCATGGTTTTTCCCACCAATCTTGTGCCAGGATTTTTCATACCCGCGTAAGTTATTTGTGGATGGATGTTTTCCGGCTTTAATTACATCAATTGCATTCTCTGCAGCCAACAGGCCACTACGCATACCTGAGATAATTCCACCACCGGTTACCGGATTTACTGTCCGCGCAGCATCCCCTACCAATACCAATCCATCTGCTGTGATTTGTTTTAATGTTTTTGCGACGGGTACACCACCTACTACCGTAGTAAGAACCGATGCACTGGGGTAGTATTCTTCAATAAACCTTTCCAGAAAGGTATGAGCTGCTATACCCTGGCGTGCATAGGTGCCGGAGATTCCTAATCCGATATTTGCCATATTTTTTCCTTTTGGGAATACCCACAAATATCCGCCGGGAGCCCAGAAACTTGATAAATAGAAATCAAATCGGCTTGGCTTGACCTTAATCCCCGATACAGTTTTCTGAATCGCTGATTCCATATCTTTAAGTTTGATGGAAGTACTGATGCCTGCGAATCGTCCGATTCTGCTTTCAACACCATCCGCACCAACAACCAATTTTGCCTTTATAGAAAATGCCTCATTCAGGTGCTCACCGGTGACACCGCAAACGGTATCATTATCAAAAAGCAGTCCATTTACGTATGCTTTCGTAACAATTTTGGCTCCCGCATTCCCGGCATACTGTGCCAAATCATAATCAAAAATTCTCCGATCAAGGATATATCCGTGTTCCTTTAAACCAAATTCAATTTCGGTTTTATCCGGTGCCACCAATTTTATTTGATTTATAGTGGATCGAATCCACCTTTCCTGCGGTTCGTGAAATATTCGTAATCCCGCGTCGCTAACTGCTTCTCCACAACGGACAGGCATTCCGATATCCCGGTCTTTCTCCAATAGGATGACTGCCAACCCAGCCTGCGCCGCATGCAATGCAAACGTTGATCCTGCAGGACCACCGCCAACAACAATGATGTCGTATGAATTATCTTTCCACATGGTGCAGTACTTCTATTGGACAAACATACACACACAGGTCACAATCAATGCAGATAGCATGGTCAATGGAGATTTCTGCTTCTTTAAGCTCTATACAATCAGGGGGACAAACCCCAACACAGCAGCCACAGAAATCACATTTATTTTTTTCAATTTCAATCACGTCAGCGCTGATCCTCTTTTGCTTCTATTATGAGTGTCGGAGAAACAATTCCATGACGAAAATAATTGTAAAACCGCATCCCATGAAAATGGACAAACATCATTATCAACAACCAGGGAGCTCGCATTGAAATAAAGAATCCAAATATAAATACGGAATACAGTCTTGCCCTTCTCACATGACGTGGATGAGGTGCGATGAGCGATGCCAACGGAAAAAGTGCATAAACAGCTGCGGCTGTGCTTATGACCGGTTCATCCTGCATAAATCCGATTGCAACTACAAGAACGGATAATCCAAATGAAAAAGCTGAAAAAGAAATTCGTTTTTTATGATCAAGGATTTTGTAGGAATCCTTTTCATCTTTCCCAAGTGGGATCATAAATATCGCCATGATGGCAAGAATGGAGAGAAAATACGGATACCCAACCGCTAGTCCGGTTAGTGGGTTTCCAAACCATCCAACGAGAAATAGTACGATTCCTATTCCTAAATAGAGAGTAAATCCTCTCAATGGATTCTCCAATTGCCGATCTATTGGTAACGTATCATTGTTTTTTAGAAACCATGCAAAACCAACTCCAAAAATCAGGGCAACGGCCACTTCCAAACCCCAGTTTGAGAAATCCCAGAAAAAATACCGATCTGCTACGGCTTTCCTCCATCCTACACCTGCTGCAAATATGATCCACGGTGTAAACCATTCCAATGGTCTATAATCCATTATCCAATCCAATGATTTAAATAGTGTAGCAGCAGAGGCGTAACGACTTGTGCCTTCTGGTAAGAGACGGGCGATCCACATAAATTTCTCCGGTTAAATGATACCTAGTTTGTAAAGTAACACAATGAATATGAGTATGGGTGAAATAATTTTCAAAAATATCGACCATAGTATGGTAAACCACTGGTTGTTTTCAATGATCGACTCTGCACCATGTTTTAATTCAAGAATTGCCTTATCAATTCCCCAGACCCATCCCACAAAAATAGCAATGAAAAATCCGCCCAATGGAAGTAGAATATTGGATGCCAGATAATCGGAAATGTCAAAAAAGTTCATTCCAAAAATTGTGAAATCAGCCATGACATTAAAAGAGAGGGCGCTCAATACCCCGAGCAAAAAAGTGACGAAGCCAAACACCATTACCGCGTTATGTCTTCCCCAACCTTTTTCATCCACGAAATAAGCCACCACCACTTCCAACAATGATATTGCAGATGTTAATGCTGCAAGGGTTAGTAGCAGAAAAAAGAGAATTCCAAAAATATACCCACCGGGCATTTTGGCAAAGACAACCGGTAATGTCTGAAAAATGAGACCGGGTCCGCTGGCCGGATCCTGACCGGTTGCAAACACAGCCGTAAAAATGGCGATACCGGCCAGCAAAGCGATTAAGGTATCAAGGAAAACGACCAGGGTTGCAGAATTTATGATATTATCTTTTTGGGATAAATAACTGCCGTATGTCATCATAGCGCCCATGCCCAGGCTGAGAGTGAAAAACGCGTGGCCAAGTGCAATTAGAACCGATTCTCCATTAATTTTAGACCAGTCCGGATTCCACAAGAAATTCATGCCATCACTCGCACCTGGCAAGGTCATGCCGCGAACGACTAGAACCAGGAGAATAAAGAGCAGCAAAGGCATCATTATTTTACTGCCCTTCTCAATACCATCATTTACACCAAAATACACCACTGCCATGGTTAGCAGGAAAAAGAATCCATGAAATCCAACTATCCACGTCGGGCTGCCGACTAACGCACCAAAGTAGTCTGTTGCCGTACCTGCGTCATGAAATGTTGAGAACGTCCCCTTTAGCGCTTCAACAATATAACCTACAGACCAACCGGCCACCACGCTATAGAATGATAAAATAATGAACCCGGCAATTACACCCAATCCACCCAGGGCCATCCAATATTTATTTCCGTTGGATAATTTACCAAAAGCACCCACGGGATTGCGTTGGGTTGTACGCCCCATAAGAATTTCACCCACCAATACAGGCAATCCGATCACGGCTATACATACCAGATAAACGAATACAAACGCCGCTCCACCATTTTCACCGGCAATGTATGGGAATTTCCAAATGTTTCCCAATCCGATGGCGGATCCTGCAGCGGCCAGAATAAAACCAAATTTTGATCCCCATTGTTCACGTTGCTGCATCATAACGAGTCTTCCTCCTTGGTTTCCGATGATTCGAGTTTTTCATCAACAATTTTATCAAATTTATCCAAATGAGCATCGACAATCGCATCCAGTGATCCATAAATGTAAATAAATCCCATCCACCATGCGAATTTGTTGCGTTTTTCAAGATACCTGGGTTTCCGTAATGGTAAATCTAATGTTTCATAATTATTGTAATTGTAACGGTTATTCTGATATTGGGAATAGGAAGCGATCTCAAGGGCGATAATTACACCCGCCTTTAGATATTTTCCGTTGTAAATCTGTCCACCTCCTGGGAAAAGCAGTCCAAAATATCCGGCCGTTTTCGGGTTTTTTGTTCTGGCGGAATCATTCTGGGCCATGACGCTCCCCGACAATACAATAATAATCAGAATAATATTAACGATTCGTGTATGCCGGATCATCCCAATTCCCAATTACCTGCTGCATTTGTGGAAGGAGTTTTATTACCAAATTTGTCCGGTCGCCGGCCAATTGTTCACCATCCAGATGTAATGGAATTGGTTCTGGGCTGGAAATAGTCAGTTGATTGGTCTGGTAAATTTCAATCTCGTCCAGAATATCAATTGTTCCGTTGGTTAAACGGGTAAAATTGGCAATGACCTTTCGACGCGTAATATCCCTGACCAGACAAATATCAAACAACCCATCGTCCAGCAATGCTTTTGGAGTTAATTGTAGACCGCCTCCCACATTCCAACCATTTCCAACACTGATAAGAAATGTATCCTCATCCAGGGACAAATCATTAAACTGTATTTTCATCGGAATACGCTTATAGAATACCAAAGTCCAGGCAATCGCAAGGATGTATTTAAAGGAGCCTTTTAGCATGGACAGTTTCAATGCGTTTGAGCTAGCCTTTCCTTCGAAACCCATCCCAAGCACATTGATAAACCGATTACCGTTGACATCACCGATATCAACTTGTTTTCGGTTATCTGCAAGAAGAATGTTTACTGCCTTTGCAATTTCGTCATGCGGAATGCAGCAACTTCGGGCAAAATCGTTCCCGGTACCAATGGGAATAAGACCAAAAGGCTTTTTGAATTCTGGCAACCCATTGATGATTTCATTGATGGTTCCATCACCACCAACTGCTACGACAACATCGAAGCCATCGGCCAATTCTTTTACGAGTTCAGTCGCGTGCACTGGTTCTTGGGTGAAGTGAAATTCATAGTTCATCTTATGCTGACGGAATTGGTGTTCAATCTCCGGTAACGCCTTCATGGTCCTGCCACTACCTGCAGCCGGATTGACAATGAGTAAATAGCGATGGTTTGATTTCGTCATCTCGGTATTTCCGCTATACATTCAATTTCCACATCAGTTCCCAATGGAAGGTCTGCCACTTGAACGGCTGACCGTGCCGGTGGATCCATACTTGCGAATTTTTGCTTAAATACTGCATTCAGCTCTCCAAATTTTCCCAAGTCTGTTAAAAATACCGTCAATTTTACTGCATATTTCAATGATGTTCCTGCTTCAGATAGAATGGCGTCAATATTGTCCAGAACCCGACGAACTCTTGCACCGAAGTCACCATCTATTAATTTTCCGGATTTGGGATCCAGTGGAATTTGGCCAGCGGTAAATACCAGATTACCACTTTCAACAGCTTGACTATAAGGACCCACAGCTGGCGGTGCTTCCATCGTATGAATCATTTTTCTATCCATCATTTAATCCTTTCGGCTAAACACCAGGTCGCCAACCCAATGTTTTCATCTTGTGAACGATATGCATTACCTTTCAATTTTCGAATAACGAACTCACCTACCATTGCCACCTCCATTTCAAATAGATGCCCACCCTGGGTCTCCATGTCGTGGGTTCCCAGCGTCAGATGACAATGGAGAAAAGGTTCATTATTTAGCAATGTAACATTCCCCTGACAAGACAACAGCTCACGCGTATCTTTAATCGTACACTTGATATATTCTTTTTTCTCAATATCATACGCACCAATGGTCGCATTTTTCACCGCTCCTATTCCAGAAATGTAACCATTGTTAATACGGTGGTCTTTGCAAAACTGGGTTAAGGTTGCCATGACAGGTTCGTTTTGCTCCACATAAACAAAAAATGTATCGTTAAATGTTTGAAACTGCATATTGTTATTTACCTTGCTCTTTTTCTTTTAAAACTTGCTCAATAATATTTTTACTGGCTTTAAGCCCCTTCGGCAGATCTGTATTTTTTTTCCCACCAGCAGTAGCCATGTGAGGTTTTCCGCCGCCTCCAGCACCCATCTGTTTCCCAATGTGGCGCGCTATGTCGCCGGCTTTTATTCCATTTTTCACCAAATCGGGTGTCACAATCACAATGATCGATGGTTTTTTATCGCCTTCCATGCCGATGACACCTATGCCCGAACCCAGTGCCGGGATCAACTCATCGCCAAGTGCTTTTAATTCATCATTCCCAATTGGTGATATTTTTTTTATTACCGTTTTCACGCCAAGAATTGTTGCCGCTTCTTCGGCGATTGCTTTGCTATTTACCGCTTTTCCCGAACGCCATTGCTTAAATGCTTTTTCCAGTTCTTTTTGTTTTTTCTGAAGTGCTGAAATTCTTTCACCTATCTCCTCGGCTGCGCATTTCAGTTGTTCCTGTATGGATCTAATCAGTGATGATTGCTCCTGCATTAAATGAATTGCCTGTAACCCGGTAACCGCTACAATACGACGAATGCCCGCTGCCAAAGATGATTCTTCGGTTATTTTAAATGCACCAATATCCCCGGTTCTTTGCACATGAGTTCCACCGCAGAGCTCCATTGAATAGTCACCTATTGTAATGACGCGTACTTCATCACCATATTTTTCTCCAAACAAAGCTTCAGCCCCAGCTTTGCGCGCATCGTCAAATGATCGAACCGAAACATCCAATTCAATATTGTTCATTATTTGTTGATTTACTGATTGCTCTATGCGGTAGAGTTCTTCGCTGCTAATTTTTTCAAAATGGGTCAAGTCGAACCGTAGATAATCCGGTGCTACCAGAGAACCGGCCTGATGAACATGATCACCTAGTTCTTCCTTTAATGCTTTATGCAATAAATGAGTAGCAGTATGGTTCAATTTAATGGACTGTCTTCGTGTGCGATCCACTTCACAAACCACACTGCGATTTACGTAGTCTGCATCAAAATCCCCGGTACAATAATGAGCAAAGACAGAGTCGTCTTTTTTTACATCCAAAACCTGCAGATCAATTCCATCATTGGTAATTGCGCCTTTATCACCAATCTGCCCACCAGACTCCGCATAGAACGGTGTTTTGTCCAATACAATTAATATATGATTGTCCGATCTTGCCCACTTGCGAATGGAAGATTTCGATTTTAACACTTCATATCCGACAAACTGGGAATCGCTATCGTCTGATACCACATTCCATTTTATTGCTCCATTGCTGGCCTTGAATTTTCCTGCAGCTTTTGCCCTTGATTTCTGATCATCCATTGCCTTTGTAAAACCATCAATATCTACAGTGAGACTTTTCTCTCGTGCCATCAGCTCTGTCAAATCCAGTGGAAAGCCATAGGTGTCGTATAATCTGAAAGCTTCCACACCTGGAATTACATTTGTTTTTAATCCGCCGATCAGGCGATCGAAATGAACAAGTCCCCTATCCAGCGTTGTATTAAACGAAGTTTCTTCAGCTTTAATGACATTTTGTATGTGATTTTTCTTATCAATAATCTCTGGATATGCTTCCCCCAATATTTGACCCACAGAATCCACCAGACGATACAAAAAGGGTTCCTGTAGATTTAACATTCTACCAAAGCGCGATGCCCTTCTTAATATGCGTCTCAAAACGTATCCACGGCCTTCATTACTGGGCATGGCGCCATCAGCAATTGAAAAACTGAGCATTCTGATATGGTCTGCAATCACGCGAAAGGGAACGGGATTCTTTTTATATGCTTTACCGGAGATTTTTTCAGTTTTATTTATAATCGGCAAAAACAGGTCTGTATCATAGTTGGAATTTTTTCCTTTCATTACGGTTACAATACGTTCCAATCCAGCTCCAGTATCCACATGTTTCGCTGGAAGATCATTGAGCTTTCCTGATTCATCGCGATGGTACTGGATAAAGACTAAGTTCCATAATTCCCAGTATTCATCGGTGTTATTTACACCGGAAGCTTTCTGTGTATCGATATTATCACCAATAAAATAATGAATCTCAGAACAGGGTCCACAGGGACCAGTCTCCCCCATTTCCCAAAAATTATCCTTTTTACCACATCTAAGCACGCGTTCAGGTGCAATATCAGTTACCTGTTTCCATAATTCGAATGCTTCATCGTCTTCTTCATAAACTGTTGCCCATAACCGCTTTTTGTCAAGCTTCCAGATATCGGTCACCAATTCCCATGCCCACTGAATCGCTTCAGCCTTATAGTAGTCTCCAAACGACCAGTTTCCCAACATTTCAAAAAATGTATGATGAAACGTATCCACACCCACTTCTTCAAGGTCGTTGTGCTTGCCACTAACTCTAATACATTTTTGGCTATTCACGGCGCGTGGTGCGTCTGCATTTTTATCCCCGAGAAAAATAGGTTTAAACTGATTCATACCGGCATTTGTAAATAACAATGTTGGGTCATCTATTGGCACGACAGAAGAACTCCGGATATTTTTATGGTTTTTCTTCTCAAAAAAGTCAATAAATGATTGTCGTATTTCTTTTGCGTTCATCATATCCTTAAAATGCGAATGTCGTTTCTATATTGGTAATATTAATAGCTTCACGTTTATCGGTCACATCTCCGTCACCGTTTAAATCACGAAATGATTTTTTAAATACATATTGTAAAACAAGACCAGAACCCATTTCAATGCCAACTGCATATCCCATAACAGTACTGGCATTAGGCTCAAAATCGAATAGATTGGGTACGTTTCGTTGTTGAAAAAACAACAAGGCTGACTGAAGCCGAGAAATAGATTTCTTTAGACCAGTTTCAGCAAAAAAGTTCTGATATTGTATTTCTTCAAAATCCATGAGCTGTGCATTCCATTTTTGTCCTGTCATTGACTGATAATGCACGGTAGCCTTAAGTAATGACCCAAGTCCGATACCCAAGCTACCATAAATCCCATTTGATGGACCAAAGTGTCCGAGTTGACTTTCCTTTGTCTGTATATCCATCCGATTATCAGAGTACACAAACACTGCCCGTTCCAATTCATATGCACGGTTCCAGAAACCAAATTCAAATCGACCGTTAGGTGATTTCCGATATTCAATGTTTAGCGCAGCTGGGCCAAATTTTGCGACAAGTCCCAAAGGAACAATTCCCAGGCCGAGCTGTTGTTTATCCCCTGTTTCTGGATCAATAGTTGTTCCTATCAATTGAGCGACCTGAGCATAATAGGCAATATCCAGATGGTCGTCCTTGTAGATCGGGATACCACCATCAAGGGCGATACCGGCAACAGAATTTTTGTCTTCAAAAATATTTACCGGTTCTTCTAAGCGCGGAATATTGTTGTCGAGAACAATGGTTGTATCCAAGGTCCAGCCAGGTATTCTTGAATCAAGAGTATCGGTAATTCCGTCTCCATCAATATCCCATTCCATCGGATCATTATCTGCGAGACCATCACCGTCAGAATCCTGCCACAAATGTTTGTTATATGGAAATTGTTCCACCTGATCCGGATAACCGTCACCATCACTATCTTTCAGAGAAAAGTACTGATTTCTATCCACTACCATTGATATTCCTAGAGGAAACCCTAGACGAAGCGGAACTGCGGTTCGCACCCCAACCAACCCTGCGGCTTCGGCAAAATCATTGGTCATTGCCTGGATTGCAAAACGTTTTCGCTTGATTCGCATATCCAAACCAACCTTCTTTTCCTGAGGATATTCCATGGAATTGGCATAACCTGACATTAGGATACCGTAACCTAAGGTAACATTGTCCAAAGCTCCGACTCTGCCGTAAAGCGCATCACCAGGGAAACCGTATCGAATGTAATAAATCTTATCAATAACCGTGTTAAAACCAGCTTCCGGACTAGAAAAATCCCAGTCGTCTTTGCGTATGTTTCCTGCTTCATCCATGTAGAGTACAACATCCAGAGCAATTCCGAATTTTCCAATAGGTATTACAGGCCGAAGTGCAATTTGGTTGTATATTTTCCCATCAATGGTAACCGCACCGACAGCGCCCTGCATTTTTACATTATCAATGGGACGAACACTGTTCAGCGAAATGAGAATTACGAAGATCAGGGAGTTTTTCATATCACCATAATAAATAACGGGAAAATTACTGGTCACTGTGCGGTGATTCAACCGAAACAAATGAATATTGGATCGGTTTATTTTTACTTCACCAATTTTATTAATTTTCGAAATACATTCCCCGTTGCAACTTCCTGTACCTCAAAAAGCAATGTCTCTACCGATGTGATGGTACCACCTGCCAACATGATTCTATCTATACCAATTTTTTTATTACTACCCTTTCTGGACGACACAGCATCGGAGATAATATCTACATGATACCCCATTTCAATAAGGTCCAATGCTGTTTGATAGACACATACATGCGTTTCGATACCGCACAGGGCTACATGATCAACCTTGAGTGATTCCAATTGCGAAATAAAATTTTCGTCTCGGGCACAACTAAATACAGTTTTTACAATTGGACTTTTATCCGGTATTAATGCCGAAATCTCTGGTAATGTTGGTCCAAGCTTCTCCGGTACCTGTTCTGTTAAGAGCAATGGGATATCCAACAATTTCGCTCCTTCAATCAAAATTTTCAGGTTTTTGAACAAATCTTCCTTTTTGTACATGGATTGGGCGAGATTTCCCTGTACGTCAATAAGGATGATAGCAAATTTTTTCTGATTCATTTTTCAGTTCCTAATTTATGTGTGAAAATTGTTCTCCAATTTTCAATTTTACCACCGGTTTCCACTACACATATTTCATCGAATTGAATAATAGATTCTACAGCAATTTGATCACCAATTTCAGATTTCTTTTTAATGGATGAGTTAAGATAAGCCACTGATAAATGTGGATCAAATCTATAGTGATTTTCTAAATGAAACATCCTGGCTAGTGTCCGCTGGAATGTTGAAAAAGCATTGTTCACTTTTAATTGAAAATAAACAGATTTCCAATAAGAGGAAGAAAACTCAATTCCCGTAATGAATGCTCTCAATCTCTTTTCCGGTTGGATATTATCAATAATTAATTGATTCTTTACATCTATGCTCGGTACAGATAATAACGTACAATGCGCGGGAAATGATTGGGTGTTGTTATTGGATGCTAAGCAATGAATTATTGATTGTAGTTTTTCACTATCACCGTGCATAGGTAGCAACCAGATCGAATAATGTTTTTCCATCGCCAAAACAAATAAATTTAGACAGGAATTAAACGGATTGCACACTGAATAGTAGATTCTAATGTCTAATTGTCTTGCTTCCCCCTTTTGTTTAACTCTATATTCAGACGTTGTTATCCTATTAATGACATCAAGTTTTTTGACAACAAAAAATTTCACTCAGCACCGGAAATCGGACAACACGATGTATTGGTTTCAACCTCACTCCTTTTGGTTGCCTGTTTAGTATTATTGGAATTGATACATTCGGTCCAAGAGTTATATACCCAGCCAACCTATGTACTCTTGTGTTCGCTAGCCTATTATCCCACCTGGTTACAACACGTTCTGGTGTTGAGTGCGATATTACATAGATCGGTCACTTGCAGAGCGGGGGGTTTGGCGTTAAACAATGTCACACAACATAACCCTGCAGGTGGCCGGTTTTATATTTAATCTGGACTTGTTTATCTTAATTTAAAATTTGTAGCTTCACTACTACAGGGTCAGGAATATGCTATACTCAAAATCAGCTGAATACGCAATACAGGCCATGATTTATCTGGCCGAAAAGAAAACATCTAATCCGGTTATGATTAGTGAAATCGCCAAAGGGTACAATATCCCGCAACAATTTTTAGCAAAGATTGCCCAGACGCTCGTAAAACACAGGTTACTGGAAGCTATCCGAGGTAGAAATGGTGGAGTAAGATTGGCAAAAACTCCCGGTGAGATTTATTTACACCATATCGTTTGGGCAGTAGATGGACCACCACCGGAAAGAGAACAATGTGTCATCGGAATCGATTATTGTTCAGATTCTGCTCCCTGCCCGCTACATCATCGCTGGAAGGTTATTCGCGAGGACCTTCGTGAAATGCTGGAATCTGAAACGCTCGAGGAATTAGCTGAGAGGGTTATTGAGAAACGAGAGTTGATGAAAAAAATGGGATCACTCTCTCAAAAGCAAGATTAATATTACCGTTTCTATTTATATCTTTTAACCTCTATTCGTTTTTTCTACTTTACTAACGTTATCTTTTTTGTCCTGATTTTCTCCCCTGTATGCATTCTGATAAAGTAGATCCCAGATTCAACTGATTTTCCATTCGAATCTTTTCCATTCCACACTAACGAATGATTACCAGAGTCTAACTTTTTATTGAGAAGTGTCACTACTTCTTTTCCAAGGATATCAATAATAGATATTTTGACAGGTCCAAATTTTTCTAGTTGAAATTGTACAACTGTTGATGGGTTAAATGGATTGGGATAATTTGGAAGTAATTGTGATTGCTTTGGAAACATTATCTCTTCGGGTGTTCCCATCGGAGGCATTTCCTGATTTAGATGAATTGCAACATTGTCAATAAACCAACCCTGATATTCATTTTGCCCATCAGTTACAATTAAAAACCTAAGATATAGCTGATGTGAATCTAAATAAGGATCCAAGTCAATAAATAATTCTTCAATTTCCCATAGACCCGTTACACTTGCTTTTGTTTCCCAATTGATTTGATCAGTAGAAATCTGTACATAACCGAAATCAGCATTGTTTTCAAGAGCGGTCAATGAAGTGACTGACAAATATGCATGTGTAAAGTATGTCAAATTAAATGGTTCAATGAGTGAGCAAGAATGCTGCATATTAGGATCATAATTACCAAATGGACTATCATTTATACCATAACCGTATTCTGCATTTATGTATTGCCTACCCCAATTCCCCAAATACCAGAGGTCCAATTGTTCGGCAATTTCAAAATCACTTATTAGAAAATCCTGGACAATCTGGAATGAATATTCCTGTGATAACGTTATGTTATGTCCTTGCGATATATCTGTTACTCTTGCGAAATAGTGAATTGTTGAACCCAGTTCAAGATCAGCCCATTGAATAGATCCATTGTAGGACTGTGAGCCAGCATCATATGTACAGGTGTCGACTTGACTTAGACCATCATTAACATTCCATACAATTTCCACATTCTCAATTCCGATATTATCTATTGCCTGAATACTTATTGGTCGTTCACCATTTGGGTAAAAATCATCTTCCGCTTCAGAAACAAATGTGATGATTGGGGCAAACTGATCCAAACCCACATTATAACTAAAATGCGAATAAGGAGCGCCGTATGGTTCTGTTACAATGACACCAGATTCAGTTTCAAATGTTGCATAATAATACATCTCTCCTTCAGAACCTGGACCAGGAATCTCGCAATAGAATTCAAAATCGTTCCCAGTTGATACGACGTTTATTGTATCCCAATCTTCCCCATTCAAACCGGCAATAACTGCAATAGAATTAACATTTACTGAATCGGTTGGAGAATTCATTACATTGAGAAATACGGGGACATTATCATAGATATTTTCAGTATCTGTTAGTTGTGGTAGATCTATTTGACCTGAAAATGGAAAACTCATAACAGTTAACCCTGCTCCGTCCATATCGCTTGAAAATACCAAGCCGCTAGGATTGTAGGGATACGTACCCCAATTACCATTATACAGTCCAGAACTACCATCGTATTGGTCAAAATGACCCACCTCTATTGGATTAGTTGGGTCAGAAACGTCAACGAATCTGGTACCGTAAACATAGTATGCTATAACAAGCATATCATCCAAGTAAAATAAATTGTGTACTGATTTACCAGCACCTACACTATATGTTGAAAGTAAGTTAATATTTGAAAAATCTTGTATATCCCAAATATATACAATTCCTTGCGATTCCTCATCAGCAGTGTACAATGTTTTTGAATCGTCCGAAACCCAAACTTGATGGCATCCATAATCACTATAATTATGAGCCACCATAGTTGTAGGATTTGACTTATCGGTAACGTCTAATATGTACAGCGTACCCGTGTAAATTCCACAACCATAAAGTGTATCGTTTTTAACATACCCATCATGAAGATAATCATCTGACCAATACCCGACTTCAAATGGGTTAACAGGATCTGATAAATCAAGAATTCTAACACCACCGTTTCCTGTGTTAGCACCAAAAATATATGCATATCCATCAGCAATAAAAAGATTATGAGCTGAATGAAATGTAGAGTCATACCGATTTACCAGCACTGCATTTTCAGGATCACTTAAGTCAATAATATCTAGCCCGCCATCAGATTCATTGGTTACATAACAATAATTCTCATGAACTTTCAAATCACGCCATATAGAAGAATAACCTGGAATAAAACTAACCTCCTCTGGTTCTGAAGGGTTAGTCGAAACATCTACAATAGCCGTTCCTGTTGATAGTCCGACCAGGGCATATTCATGCCCTGCGGGTGTTGCATACCCCCATATATCATTGCAATAAGAATATTCTTTTTGACCGACAAATCTTACATTTTCAATATCAAAAGCATGCAAATTCATTGCGCAACAAATAACTGCGAGTAAATATATTCGATTCATCTTATTCCCTATGTTTGCCTATTTTAGGTATAACTTAGTTAATTCACCTTTTATCTTGAAGAGAAATTCCAGTAATTTATTTCTATATGGATGCTAATGATATAATGATTGAAACAAATCTTTACCCATGTCATTGATGCGATTAATGAGATATGTTCTTCTTATCGTCTTTTTTCTGGGCTTATTGTTTGCTCAGGATACAACCCGTATTTATGGTGTATCGTTGGATATCAAGCGGAATGGCTTATTTATTCAGGTTCGAGCTTCACAAAAAATTGATATCACAGATGTCACCGGTTGGCAAGCCAAAAACAAATGGTTCTATATTACTGTCATGGATGCCTGGGCAGATTCTGTAAAAATTACATCTGCAAAAGCATTGTACCCTGTGCAAGAAATTCAGGCGATTAACATTAACAATACCGTTCAAATCGGATTTAAATTGAATCAGGAAATTGAACATTTTGAATTTTATCCTTCTGATATTACTCCTGGCATGATATTATCTCTGCATTTCCCGGTAGATGATGTCATGGTCGCCCTGGAAGAAGAGCGAAAGGAAGGTGTTGTGACCAAACCGGTGAAAGTGCCTGTTGTTCTAAGTCAATCTATCACTTCGTCCATTGATGAGCAATTGGTGCCACCCGACAATGGATATAGTAACATCAGGAACAGTTGTTATCTCTTTGGCGTGATGTTTACAGCATCAGGAATGATTGAATCCAATTCAAAACACCGATCTAATGTTTGGGAAACAACAGCTGGATTATCTGTAATAGTGCTTACCTATTCGTATGACAAATTTGTGCGAAAGGAACGCACGACTTTTGATGAATAATCTTTCGATTTATTTCGCATTATTTTGGGCTCTTGGACTGATTTTAATGGGTTTGTTTATTCGTTATTATTTACGGGTAAAAAGAAATGCGGACATCAAAGATAAATATATTAACAAACTTATTTTCCTTGCCTTCTTAACCGGATTCAATCATGAATTCCTTTATTCATCCCCCGCCTCAGTGATTGAATCTGCTGAATACTTGCTCCACGTGAATCGAACCGTCCCTGATATTATTCATCCAAGTTATTGGCGGCGTGATGTCTTCCAATATGGTCATCTTCTTCCAATATCTACGCAAAAAGCACTATTAGAAAATGGATTTCGTATTGCCAAAACAACATTATCAACATACGTTTTTGAAAGGCCCAACAGCGGCCTGGATTTATCAATAGATGCGGGATATTTCCTGGTGCATTATTCAGTGACAGGTTCAAATGCTGTGGATCCATATGATGCTGATGGCGATAGTGTACCAGAATATGTTGAACGGGTAATATTGGTTCTGGAGGAAGTCTATGATCACCAAATAAATGGGCTTGGGTACTTCCCTCCTCCCTCGGATATTTATAATCCGGATACATCAGATATTGGGGGTACAGATCAATATGATGTATACATAAAATCTATGTCCTATGGATATTACGGTTATGTTCAAGCTGATCAGGGAATTGGAGATAATCCATCTTCCTCGACAGTTGAATCAGACGCATACACAAGTTATATGGTTTTAAAAAATAATTATGACGGTTACCCAAAGACAGAAATAGAAAATTTGCGGGTAACGATTGCACACGAATTTTTTCATTCAATTCAATTTGGCTATAATGCCTGGGAAACCTCATGGCTGATGGAGGCAACTTCGGTATGGATGGAAGAATCAACCTACGACAATATTAATGATTGCTATCAATACTTAATTCCATGGTTTTCCGCACCCGAGGAAACGTTAACCCCCAGCAATGATTCTCGATGGTATGGTTCTTATATCTATTTTCAGTATATTGATGAGCATCTTGGGGGATCAACGACCATTAAAAAGATTTGGGAAAACAGTGTGGCTGCAAATAGTTATTCAGTCAATAGTAATGTAGATATCATTGATGATGCCTTATCCTCTGAATCATCGAATTTTATTGACGCACTGCATAAGATGGCTATTGCAAATCGCATTTTATCACCCAATTATAAGGCTGGCGATTTTTCGCTGAGTGAGGCAAACGCGTATAGAGCCTATGCTGAGGAAAAAGGTGAAACTGATTTTCCGGCCATTGCCGGAACGATACAATTTTCAGCCGGAAATAGTTTGTTTGTTACGAGCCAAAACCTTGAACGCTATGGAAACCAATACTATTATATTATTCCTTCATCACCCATTTATTGTCAACTCAATCCACTATACGGTGTATCATCCGATTACAAAATGTCAGCAATCTGTAAAGACTTTGATGGGAATTATATAATAAAAACCGGGACCGGAATTAATCTTGATGCGCAGACCAATGGATATGATTGGGTATTTCTTGTTGTATCGGGTGTTGATAAGGTTCTTTCACATTTTGATTATGAAGTTCTCTTCACTGATGGAGAAGTTTCTTCAGATTCCAGTAACGGATTTAATATTAATACCCTTTACCCGAACCCCTTTAAACCGCGACATGGGAACAATCAAAACCTACTTCATTTGGGCTTGGAAAGTTCAAGCAGTATTAAAGTTAAGGTATTGATTTATGACTTGCTCGGGCGCAAAATAAGCGACCTTTTTGATGGAGTTGTGTACGAAAATGTTGAAAAGTTTATTACCTGGAATGGGAAAAACTGTTACAATCAATTCGTTTCCAGTGGTGTATATTTTATTGTAATCGAATCTGAATCAGATATTATTTATAGAAAAGTAACTATAATTAATTAGTATATATTTTTTCCAAATCTCGCAGCAAATTACGGTAAGTATCAAGCGCTTCATTCAAATCTTTTTCATACGTCTTTAATGGGGTACCAATTGGAGCTATAAAGACAGTGCTGTTTAATTCAAGCTCGGCCTGTTTTTCCATATCTTCAAAATATGCGTCAATTTTCGATAATCGTTCGTTAATAGACTGTTCACGTTCTAATTTATTTTTTAAAAAAGTAGAAGCAGATCTACCATCTTCAGATATGGATAAACTAAACTCTTTTAATAACCGATCTTCACCGTAGTTTAGTTCCTTTTTCCGATATTGCAATTCAAGAATTTCCGGTCTAATACTGGCAAATTGATCGCGGAGGAATACACATCGGTAGTTTTGTTTTTTAACTAACTCAATCAGCTTGATTTTATGATAAGTATGCTGGTACTGGAACCGTTGAATGGCCAAATCATTATTTGTGAATTCTTCCAAGAATGTCGTCTCTCCCTTCCTGCGAATCAGCCGATTGATATCGGGATTTTTTTGCCTTTGCAAAGCTTTGACCAATCGATATTGATCGGTTCCAAGACTTTTCACGGAATCATACGAATTAACATATGCATTGTAGGACGGTGATAATTTTTCGTAGACAGAAAAATCAGTATTAAGAAGCTGTTGAATATATGGACCAATCGAATTGCTTACATTTTCTGTTTCAATGCTTTCTTCGCTCAACCATTTCTTATACGATTCAAGATGCAATTCCATTGCGCTTGCCGAATCGAAAGGGATTGGTATTGGTCGGTAGGATGAGCAGGAAACTATTAGTCCAAGAAAAATTGCAAAAAAAACAGCGGTGGTTGTTTTATTAGGAATACTCCAAATCTCCAATTGTATCTTTTCGAAGCAAATCATCATACCCACCAATTGACTCGCCATTGATTATTATTTGGGGGACAGTCCATCCTCCCGTCAGGTCGTATAATGCCGTTCTGCTTAAACCCTCTTTTTCGATGTTGATTTCTTCATATTTTTGTCCCTTTTTATCGAAAAATCTTTTCGCGGCAATACAGGAAGGACACCAGGAAGTTGTATAAATTGTAATCAATGAAATATCCCTATTTTATTAACAGCAGTTTTTGTATTTCCTGCTGATAGTCTGTTTTCAATTCAACAAAATATGTACCGGATGCTACTTGAGTATTGTTTTTTGATTTACCATTCCATTGCACAGAATAGAATCCGGGATGTTGGCGTTCATTTATAAGTCTTGTTACTACTTTGCCAAGGATATCGTACACAGTGATAGAAACGTGCCGATCTATTTCCAAATAATATTGGATATTTGTGACAGGGTTAAATGGATTTGGGTATACAGGATAAATCGTAAAATCTGTGGGCAAATCGGATTCAGTTACTGCCAGGGGTGCCTGGAAATTAGGCGGTGGATTGGTGGTAAATCGTATTGCACGACCATTTGTTAGAGGAGCTGCACCTGCTAAATATGTGTTATTAAATGTGTACTGAATTCCGTCATTTTGAAAATGATCCTCAATACCTACAGTTGCATAATTTTTTTCCACATCTACATCCAATATATCCAAATACTGAAACTCAATGATCCCGTCACCAGTTGGAGTTACATGGGATGACGGATCGTATAGAATAATTTCGAAAGTCTCGGCCGTTACCTCATCAAAATTATTTAAGGCCCTAGACCATTCGATGATAAACCTATTGTCGCTCTGATCATATTGCGTCAACACACGAATCCAATCCGTTCCAACAACCTCAAGGTCGTCCCAGAAAGCTGCAATCTGTGCCTTTGGCCCCATTGCCATTGGGATCGTATAATTCCAGAAATAATCAATGCTGCAAGGCACCAGGGAAATCCATCCGTTTGAGCTTATTGTTATACCATTATACTGCTCACCATAGTAGGTAAAAGTAAACGGTAAATCTACACTCACATGATCATCGTCGTCGAGTTCATACAATGTTCCACCGCTACCGCCAAAATCCGGATCAAGTTCTATCCAGTTAAAAATGGGACTTTCATCATAACCCGTGTCCGTATCATCGTAGGCCCAATACCCGTAACGTGATGGCATCGCAGGGATGGTTTGATCCTGAGGCAAAACTGGAATTTCATGATTCTGCTGGTATACTGTGTAGCCTCCCTGTGTTAATTCTACGGTTAAGGTAACGGTACTTCCCCAGGATAAATCACCGACCTCTACATTATAGTTATCCAATGTGGCGGTTACATTTCCCCAGGCCGGTATAGATATATTTGAGTTTCCGCCACTGTTGTTGATGTCTACCAAATCTGTTAGAGATGTCAAATTAATATGCAGGGAAGAAATATCGATATCACTCATGTTTTCACAATAAATGGTGGGCACAAACGAACCGTTGGGAGACACAATTACATCATTTCCAAGAACGACACTGATTGGCAATGGTTCAACATTCAACCCTAATTTCCCAGTGTCGCTATTGTCCAATGTAATATCCAGAACAGCATCCCTTCCGATGAGGTAGTCCTCAATGATTAGGTTTATAGGCGTCGTAGCGAATTGTGATTCTCCAATAGCTATAGCGTCATAGGAAAAGGTATTGCTGGTAAGTGAGATTCCTTCACCAGAAGAAACGGAAGCTGTTCCAGCATTCATCACACTACCGCTGTTATTGCGTAATAGCGGGTAAATTTCTGTTTCTGCTCCAATTTGTATTCTACTAAAAGTCCCCAATCCTGATCCAGTTGTATTGTAACCATCAAAAACAATATTTGTGGCAGTCGGGTTAAGAGTCACCAAACCCTGAACAAATCCAGGTTTATTGGCATAAATATTAATCTCCGTCCCTGATTCTGAAGGTACGTTTGCAGTGAACAATCCTGATGGATCTGACATTCCTTTCGCAATGATGCTATCACCAATCATTATCGAAATGACCGCATCACGTATCGCGCGGTTCTGAGAATCTGACAAATTCAACTGTATATAACCTCCATCCATATCCGACGAAGAAACATCCATGGTAAATACGTCTGGGGATTTAATATGGATATTTAATGAAGGATCGCCTGTGATGTTATAGACGTGGAAATAAAATTCTTGTGCTTCACCTGCACCGTTTTGATCGGGAAATTCTCGTATGAGCCCCATTTGACCTGCCAGCATTGCAGGAGCAAGCTCATAGACGCCGTTATCCAGAAGCGCGTCATACATATACACGTTGATGATATTATTGTATTTGGTACTTGTGTGCAAATCGCTCGGTCCAATAACAGCGACACCACCTTTGGGCACCGATGGTGTACCGGCTCGCAACAACGCTTCTCCCAAACAGGGATCAACATTATTCGCAAAATCATTTGCGTTACAAACAAAGCTGGTAAACACCGGTGTCATCCAACCATTGGATAAGCCACTGATATCGCTAACGTGAAACTCGGGATAATGCCATCCATTTGCATCTCCCCAACCACGGTAATTAACCAGACCAACACCATTATTTATGTAGGATTGGATTTGCGGTGCGCCATATTGGATGGGAGGATAATAGAGCGAATCAACGGTACTGTAGCCTTCATCTAATAGAACTTCTCTTACCCAACGAGATGTCCATACAGGTGTAATGGGAATTGGAACTGTGTTGCTATAATTACCTGCCACAACCAGACCACGATCCAACCAATCCCCAAAATCTAAAGCATCCCTATGGTATTTGATCGTCTTTAAGATAGCAACTATTAACTCCACAGGAGTATCAACGGATAGCCTTCCGATAAACACATCCGGAATAAAATCATCACCAACCAAATGGGTATATTTCTGATCTGACACATCGTTCTCGGCACTATAATAGAAGGAAGGCAATGCACTAGTTCCATCCACATCTCCAATCAGAAGAACATATTCTAACAGTGGATTTGATGCCAATCTTTCTCCAATATAGGCTTTGATATCGTCGGCAGTGGATCCGGCAACGGAGAGCGGAATAACGGTTACATCAAATCCCTGCGATTTTTTAAACGCTACCAGATCATTGATGTATGAAAGTAATCCATCGGGAACTACAATTAAATATTCGCCACGCTGAAAATGGATTGCGTCCGTGTTGAATCCTGATGCCTGCAAAAATGGCTTGAAAGCCAATGGTACTGCTGTAGGTATTAATTCATCAGCCGAATATCCACGAAAACTCACCTCACCCGCACCAAATGCGGGATATAAAAACACTAAAAGTATTAATTGTTTAAGAAAACGCATTTTCTAATGATTGTCCTTTCCGGATTGGAAATTCGAATGAAATAAACCCCGGTTGCCAATTGCTGTTGACTAAAGTTATTAAAATTTGCGATCCAGAGATGTCTTTTATCCGACATCTTCTTCGCACTTTCGCGCAATACCTCCTGTCCTAAAATATTGTATAGAACAATTTCAGGAGGTGTGCTCCAATTTTCCAAATCAACTCTAAATGTTCCATTAGATGGGTTGGGATATGGATAGGATGCTGATGGCAACGTATACGAAATAGAGTTTCCACTGGATTCAGCTATTCCTACATAATTATCATCAATTCCTTTTAATAAAATTCCATCGATTTCCCAACCACGATAATTCACGGTCTCATCTTTTGAAAATCGCAATTCTATCTTTATAGAGTCCATACCAGTCGTGTCTACCAGCGTGATATAGTTTCTTGAAAAGCCGTTCCAGTGATGATTACTAAACGATGTTGACGATATTGCTCCAGAATTTGAAATAAGATTTACAATAACACTGTCCTGCTCCCACTCAAGTTCATATCGATGATCCAGCATTGCTACGATTCTATTCACTCCTTCGGCTGGAAAATACCGACTTACTAGTGTGTTGACGGTTCTACTCGTATCTGAATTTGCATAGAGCCAATCTGATTGTGATCGGATGGAGTATTCATCAAACTGCCAATCTCCTGTAATGGTAGTCCACATATTTTCATTGGTTGGTAAAATCTCCCCGATTTCCGACCCTGAGCCGAATGTCATGAAGATCGTATTGTCGCTTGTTAGCGAAATTGTTTTTTGAATCGGTACACTATTCTCATCAACCAGGATTAATGACCATTGCCCTTCTCTTAAGTACAATGTGTTATTTCCTATCGTTACAGGCACTGTGTCAGTTTCTGAACCAGTAAGAATTACATGTGGATTCACGCTTCCTATACTGCCATCGCTGATAATATTTAAATTCAGTTGGTATTCAGGTTTTGCAACCAAGGCAAAATTCCTCTGAGCGGCAATACTGTTGTTAGCAGTCACAGTAGCTATTTCACTGAAATAATTTGGATGACTGACTAATATTGTATAAGTACCTGGGTTCACCACCCTTCTATATCTGCCAAAAGCATCTGTAACACGAGGTTTTAAAACGTCATTGGACATCTCAAGAAAACTGACTTCCGCTCCTTCAATTGCAGAGCCACTTGCAATATCTGAGACAATGCCATTTATCTGGGCCGCCGTGGTATTGTATCCAATGGCTCGATCCATTAAGTAAAACATAGCAGGAACGATACGATCAACGGTATCTTCAATAAGAGCAGAATCCGGTTGAATATTTTCCGTACCACATTCAATTAAATATTGAAAACAACCTGTTTGTCTATAAAACCAATCATGTGCTTTCCCATTACGGCTACTGCTGGGTATAGATAGATAGCTTCCTGTTCCATTCTCATTCTCGATCAGCTCTGCCAGATGATCTCCTATCGTTATCATCGCATTCCAATCTGGAGAATACTTCGTATCTTCCCACTCCCATGAAGTAAACACTTGTTCGCTTAAATTACCGGATCTTGAACTGTGCCAGATAACTGAAAACATGAATTTCTTTTCGATTGCCAAATCCCGCAAAGCCCTTGTACCAGATTCTGAAAAAGGTGAAGGTCCGCGAAAGTAATCATAATGGGATCCATAAGCCGATTGATCCGGTTGCAAAAAGGTATCACCAAAAACCCAGTTAAAATCAAAATTTCTATTTATATCCACACCATCAATATCGTTACCGATACTAGGTTCATAATCGAATACACCGTTTGGAACCATCCCTCCCGGACTGAAATCCGTCTTGTTTTTGCGATAGGTTACATCATCACCGCTAAATACAACCCCCATTCCTTCCGGATTCATAGTCGGTATTAACCAGATTTCCATGGTTTGCCGAAGAAGATTGACATGTTGGATTTGAACTGGTTCCGGATACAACAATCGATTGATCAATTCGAGAACCGCTTCCACACCTAAAATTTCTTCTGCGTGGACCTGACCGATGAACAGAAGTCTCGGCTCATCTTCGACAGTGTTTACATTATTCGATATTATACCTGCAATAATCGGTATGGATTCATGATTAGAATAGCCAATAGTGTCCAACCGAAATATTGAATTGAAATCTGGATTAGAATCGTATGCCGAAAGCTGAGCCTGTATTTCATCATAAGAATGAAATCTGGCATCAAGTGGTTGACCAATACCAGCCTGAATGAACAACAGACAACCGACCCAGAAATACCTCATAACTTACTTTAAGTATGTAACCTTACCTCTATTTATTACATCACTAATAGATATTTTATATAGATAGATACCACTGGATACCTGTCGATGAAAAATATCCGTTCCATTCCAGGAAAGTTCATAGCGGCCTGCTTTTTCCGGCATCACTGTAGCGCTATAAACCGTTTGTCCCAGAAGATTAGAAATTTGAATTTGTATGGGGCTGATTTCTACAACATCCACCTGGATCATGGTTGTTCCATTGAATGGGTTAGGAAACGCATTTGAGATTCGGAATGTTTCCGGGACCTGTTCATCAAAAAGTGAGACAAAATCAGATGTTACATATAATTTCCCATACAGGCTGTAGAAGTCTTCTTTTCCCGATGCACGTAAATCCACCCAGTACATCAACAGTTCATTTTCGGATAAATCAGCAAAATGAATACTCTCTTGTCGATGGAACTCCTGGATCAATGGGTCACCGTCGATAGTTAATCCCTGAGTAGAAACTGTTAGCGTTGTCTGGTATAAATCTACACCGATCGCTTTGGTTGGGTCTGGATTATAGATACCTCGTTCGTCCTCCCACACAATCAAAAACTTGTCATTATTTAAATTCTTCACCGATGGTAAATACTGGAAAGATGTGTCCGTTGTAATCTGAATATTATCACCAACGAACGACGCTCCCTGCAAGTCGATTAGCTGTCCAGCAATGTTATAATCTGTTCCGTTCTCGAAATCTTCCCACACTATTAGCGCAATGTTGTTATCTGGAGTGATATCAATTGCCATATTAGCCTGGTCATTTGCCCGTGTTGTAGCATAGATACCCCCAGCTTGCCAGGCTGTCGAACCATCCCACATTAGCATTTGTGTTTTTATATCAAATGCAAAATTATTGTACTCATTCCATGCCAAAAGCACGCCGGTCGAATCCACAGTTTTTACAATTAAATTTTGTGGACCAAAATACGGACCGGCCAAAACCAGCCTACCACCGTTCCAATCCATGTCCACGGTTCCATCATAGCTCATTTTCTTGGCGATATACTTTTCATTTTGGGCTACCTGTTCATACAGTATAACCAACAGTTGGTCATCAGGGGTGGGTATCACGGCAACCGCGTAATCATCAACGTAGAGATTATCGGCAATAAGAATCCCCGGAGTGGTCAATAATGGATTACCCGACTCATCTAATATTTGATAATAAATATCGTAGTCGGTAAAATTGGTGAAGTCCGACCAAATACAGCCTAAGCCGCTTGGTGTATCAAATAGAATCGGTGAAATCTGATCGCCATTGCTTTCATAAATATTTACTCCCAGAGAATCCCAAACATTATCCAGATTGTAGTCCATTTTATTAATATGAATTAAACTGGCTCCAGTTTCTGTCGAATAGGATAGTGAATAAAAGGAATCATCTGTCAATAAAACCTGAGGAATCGGGTTGGTTTCTTCCTTGATATTGATATTGTAGTAGGTGGTGTGTTTTCCATTATAATTTGCCAGGTATCCTTCGGGAGAAATCCAACTTCCAAAAGCATTTCGTGCGCTACGCGTGTCTTCCCAGGATAAGACAATACCATTATTGTTGCTCCCATGTGATACGAATTTTACATTCCCATCCAATCCTTCTTTAAGCAATCTTCCTCCAGATTCATACTGCAATCCGTCAGGAGTAACGCGCTGGACACGAAGCCACACACTTTTGGTCTGAATATCAGCAAAGATGACATAAGCACCGGTATTTGCATCGGACATTCCTATGGGCGAGGATTGTTCTCCTGACACGTCTGAAACAATATACTCAGTGGTTGATTGGTCCATCTCAATATGCAGAGAGATCACATCTATTTCGGGGAAAATACCACGCTGCCAAAAATACCACGCTCCACCCAACTCATCAGAAACGAATCGGGCATCTTTATTCACATACCCTGACATATCCAGGGCGATTCCTGCGGAATCCCAGGCTATATCTCCATTTGCATCAATTTTCTGAGTATATATTTCACCATTTGTGGTATCAGCACGGTGATCAGTCCACGTGATAAATACCTCTCCAATTGAATCATTTTTCACCCTTGGAGCTGTTTGTAAGGCTGTAACATTTGACAGGGTACGATGGTTTTCAAATACAACTCCGTCTGACGTAATCAAGTTATACCAAATTATCGCAGTTTCTTCTCCATGTTGCCAGGTTACAAAACTGGTATCGCCATGCATGTAGGTGGTTCGTGGAAATCCATCCAGATTGGAAGTGCTTGAAATATTAATACCGTCTTGTTCGAAAATTGCATTCATTCCCGCATCAAGTCGTTGGCCATAAATTTCTGCATTGTTACTGATGCGCGAATCTGTCCATACCAGAAGTGCTTCACCTTCCCCGGCATACTCAATGCTCTTTGAAGTTTGATTGCCTGCAGCAGCTGCAATGGATGTCCCTGAACCTGGGTTAATCACATCATTATTTGCACTTATGTGTGTTCCGTAAATGTCCTGATTCACGCCACTTCGTCCATCCTGCCACGTTACATATACCCCGCCATTTCCATCGGTGCACATATTAATTGTGATTTGTGCATTGGGTTGCTGACAGAGAGCAATACCATCCGAATCCATTAGTGGATCTCCATTGGCATCTAAATGTTGTACAAAAATATCGCCCGCTATATCATAGCGATAGTCAACCCAGGCAATAAATGCTCCACCTGCACCATCTCCAATCGCAACTGGATCCTCCTGGCGCCCCGGTAACTGAGTAACAGCCTTACCATCGTCTGACCACAGCATTTGTCCGTCTGTCGAAATTTTTTGTGCATACAATTCACGATTTCCATTCCTAGTATCTGACCACACAACAATCACGGAGCCATTGTCACCGGGACAAACGGTACGTTGCCATTCAATATGGACGCCTTGTCGAATTGCAACCCCATCCGATTCCGTCCATAATGATTGTCCATAAACACCTGCAATCATCATTGACCAAATAAAAAATCTTTTCATGTTACCTATCCTATTTCTGGATTTCATAAATCTGCATTCCTTCTCTCGTTGCTGCATACAACATACCTGAATCAAATATAGTCTCATAGGTGTACCCAATATCAAAAATCCCCTTCGCAATTGGTTTTTTGGGGTTTGTGACATCATATAGTGCAATCCCTGATGGACCCAATGTCAGCACGGCAATGTTTCCTTGTAAAGCAATGTGATCCACGTTTAAATCTTCAGCAAAATAATAACCATAGCCCCGAATAATGTTTGTAGTGGTATCAACGGGTAATTCTGTTAAATCAAAGTAAACTGCTCCACCAAAATCACAGGCAACGAATAAATCATTACCTGAAATAGTTGGAGTTGTTGCCAAACCTTCTGTATCAAATTTTCCAATAGAAACAGGGTTTTCATCTCCCCCTGTATATGTAAACAATTCAATTCCCTGTTGTCCCTGGCCCACAACAACAAAATTTTCACTCACATCAATGCCAACCGGATTTCCCTGGGTTTTTATTTCATCGCCATTTATCTGGGTCCAGAGACCGTACACAGGATCTACCACATAGGTATGCCATTTTAACCCGTCATTAAAATCAGCAGCGTACAATCTAATGGTATCCAACTCATCGAATACCGCTTTAAAGGAATAGGTTTCATTGCTTAAAACGCTCGTATTGCTCCTTATTGAATCAGGGTTTTCTATATTGAGAATGATGACAGGACTTTGATTTTCCAGAATGAACAAATCAGTGTTATGTTTACTGTAATATACCTGTGCAATATCCCGATCATAGATAAATGAACCAGGAAACGTACCGCTATAAATCACAGTTGTATGATCAATATTTAGTACCTGAGGTACATCGCCACCGGGCAATTGGGAGACATCCCAACCTTGGACACCGGCTGCCCCGGCCGCCACATATGCAACACCATCGACAATATGAATACCGCGACAATACCCAATGGTGTTGACAATTGTAATTTCGTCAAGCGACCAATTATCCTCAAATTGAGGTTCCATACACCCTGCAATCAGCAATAAACCCAAGATCGAAATAAAGATTGGTTTAATAACGGTCATATATGAATCTCCATGAAAAAATCATCCATGCTTGAACCTGATGGAATGATTTTAAATCTTTTACCCATTCAAACTCTGAGTTCGTTGTTCGTTTCCTATCTCTTACGACTAATTTAAGTTCTGATTCTCTTCCAAATTCTTTTGATATCCAGACATCAAATTTACGGTCTGAGTGATCCCTACCGCTGTGGAGTGGATCATCATATGATTCTGCATCATAATACCTGTTTTCACTTGTAATTCTCACCCCTAGCTCTGATATCCAATCGGATGGAGAAGAATATGTGACCGGAATAGAATTCTCGAAATAGGAATAGGATCGATCAAAATTACTGGCTCGTGCCGTTTCGTTAAATGTGATATTGCTTGCTGTTCCATATTGACTTTTCATGGAAACCGATATGTTCTTTAATGGATTCAAATTTATCTCAAACCCACCACTGGTAATGTCTAAATCAAATTCAGCAAATGTAGGATTATAATATCGTTTTAAAAATAACAGGGATGTTTCCACCCATAATTTTCTCCCAAGTGGCACAGAAAAATCAATTCCATATTCCTCGTCAGTAAAAAAACAGTTTTTGTGGTTACGGTTGCTAATGTCCCGATCAATATAATCGCGCAGGTAATAATGCTGTAGTCGAGATAGATGCGTCTCTAATCTCAGGTGATATCTCCATTGATACAGTAGCGAAATTTTACCACTATAATATTGTTTATCGCTTAATTGTAAATAATCGGTATAATTACCATTCACATAAAATCGGATGTAGTTGCTTCTTTTTTTTAACCTATATAGCGAATAGATAGAACCTGATAATCGTAAATAGGCAGAATCAAATGTTTTATGCTTTCCCAGAATGGTTGGATCCCATGCAGATTCCCTCTTTTCAACGGCAGATAGACGTAAAGCATTTGAGTCGTAACCCGAAGAAAACGATAGCGATCCTTTTAATGGAAAAAATCCATTATAGGATATCCCATATACACTTGTGAAAAGGATTACAAGAATGGTAAATCGCAATTAAAACTCCAGGAATCTCATTAATACTTTGCGATCTGATTCAACAATCTCGATTGTAAATGTATTTTCCCCTGTTGGAATTTCAAACTCACAGGTACGCCACTTTCCGGGAACCTTTGTAGGATTTTCTACCACGACTGCTTCACTAGATCTTTCGGTACTAAAATAATATGTACCAACGACTTTTTTACCCGACTGAACCCGTATTCGATACGCTTCCTGCTCACCCATCCAATCATCAAATTCGAGACGGCTATAAACACGAACCGTTTTCGGACCCGCGCTGGTTATTTGAAGCGGAAATTGACTGGTTCCCTCAAAATATTCTACTTCAGAGGATTCTACTTTAACATGTTTTGCCGGTTGATACACCAAAGGAGTAAGAATCTTGCTGTTGCCTTTAGGCTTTTCAAATTCTTTCCCTAATACACGCATGAGAACCGGATATTCCTGTTTTTTACTGGAAAACAGCTTTATGGAATGTTGTCCAGAGTCCAGGTTGATAAAATAGTTGCCTGAATAGGTATATGAATGATTTGGATGTTGAATACTTTTAATCGATTTTTGAATTTTATATCGATGATGAACATTGATTGTATCTGTTTCATCGACAACAATGGAATAGTTAAATCGAACTCGATCTTTTGTCCTTTTTGCCGAGGGGTATCTTGATATTAATTCAAGTCTCGTGGGGCCCATTACAGAATACACCAATCCTTCTTGATCAACGTTATAGTAAAGTCTACGTTTTGAGCTTACAATCAAGATTTCCTTATTCTCACCGTTTTCGGTCGGTTTTAATAGTTTTCCAAATGCCGGAGCAGCAAGAATGCAAAAGATAAGAATAAGTTTTGATTTATAATACGCTGTCAGGTTCATGTTCGCTCATTCGATGTTTAATTTGTTGATGACTTCGATAACCTACCAAAAATGTCATACCACCGACAACCAAAAAGCACAGGGTGGCAACCAATAGATTGTATCTTTTCTTAGAATACAGTTGTCCATCACCGATCACCGGAAGTGGAATAGGTGCATACGGAATCTGGAGCATATCAGTAAGCCCTTTAATATTCAGAATATGCACGACTGGGACGCCTTCTTTAGCAAAATGGCTTAGTACACCTTCGATACCTCCTGCCCGGCTAATTTCTTCAATTTCTTTTCTATGAACTACCCCTGGTGGCAATAAACGATGGTTAAATGTTGTACCTAAACTGGCAACGCCACCACCCACATTTACGAATCCACGGTATTGGTTGATTGGTATAAACTTTTTAAATAATTCCAAACGACGTGCCACATTTTCAGAAAGACTGCCATATCGAATCAACTCAAGTCCATGCTGTTGAATTGATTCTTCAATCAATGCTCTCCCTCGTGGACTTAACAGCCTTCCCATATCGTTTCGACCACCGATTGAAGCTGCAATTGACCGGTTATTGATATAGCCATTGTCAAATAATATTTGCTCCATATCCAGCCAGTTAAAATCAACTGAATTTGCCCCCCATTGAGAGGCGCCAACTGATGTAATAGTCACCGGGTAAACACCCATTTCTTTACAGGCGACTAATGTAGCAATATTTCCCCCTGGCATGGATCCTGTTAATAGCACTGCAATGGTATCCCCTTGCTGGACACCTGCCTTCGATAATAACTCCACCAATACTGCTGCAAAATTTGGATCGAGTGTTGTCAATTTTGCATCTAAATCACCTTCGTCAGTCGTAATAAGGCTGAATTGTGAACCAACCAAGCCAGTTTCATTTGGGTCATTTTCCAAATCCACGAAGACACCATGCTCCATCCTGATTGATTTCAGATAATCCATCGCAGCTCTCATGCTATTTGCAGCACGAATTTTGGTGTCATATGTTTGGGATATGATTACTTTTTTTGTATTTAGTGCAATACTAATGCTCACAATACTCACCGCCGCCATGATAAGCAACGTTGACAACCGTTGGACCGAGGGAATAAATGGCTTATTAGAGGGCATTGAACAATTGTCCTCCTGAAAGAAGCAGTACCATTAGCTTTACCAAAACGGCAGTAATAATGATCACACTAATGGTCCTGGCAACGCCCTGACGATCCATCCAATTTGCAATGAGTCCTGGTATGATATTCCCTATCACTGCAAATGAAAAGGACTCATAAGGACTAAAGAACCAATTGCGAGATATATATCCAAATAAAAATCCTAAAATTATTGCCAGCACAATTCTCCGCTTACCATAAATAAACATATAATTGCTTAGCATTTTTATAAGTCCATAGACAAGTAACGCCGCTAGAAATGTAATAGCTACCTGAAGTGGCTGATGCAAATATAATGCTATATAACCAGGTACGATAATACCGCCAGCAGTAACACCCAGGAATTCCGAGAGTAATAAACTTAGTGCAATTCCAAGTCCTACTGTTATTTCAATCATCGTGTCTAAAAGTTTTTAGTTTATTCAAGATATCCTGACCCATGCCGACCTGGTTGCCTATTGCAAAAATTAGGGAGTCATCACTCAATGTAATTATGGCATTTATCGTGTCCTGGACAGGCCTATCCATGGGTATAATATCCAATTTTGTTTCCGGAGAATAATGAACCAAATGATCTACCATTGACTCCAAGTTGTTTCCTCTTATAATAAATCGGTCTGGCTTAATATTTTCCATTACAAGTTGCAATAACTGCCTGGTCCGGCTACGACGATCTTCACGCGTATTAAGAAAAACACAAATGTCCCCTTCTGACGGATATCTATCTATAATGAAGTGCCAGATTTTAAGGGTGGATACAGGATCATTTGCCGCCATGCCATTGATGAACGTCATTTCCCTTTCATCAATAACCAAATCCATAACCGTGAGAGCACCTAAATCAGGTCTTACCAATACCATCCCATTTAAGGCTGTTTCTTGATCGACCCCCATGTGTTTACAGACGGATAATGCCAAAGCAACATTTTGAGGGTGTTCGATGTATTTAAAGCGTATTAGATCATCGTGAGTAACAGTATTTTCATCTACACATTCCAGTGAAGATCCTCTTCTTTTGGTAATTGACTCAAAGATAGAAAGGGCATCATGATCTGCAGTAATCAATTTTCCATTTACAGGAATTGTATTGGCCAAAGACCGAGTGATATCTTCCATGGTTGGACCCATTTCTTCCAAGTGATCAGGTCTGACATTTGTAATCACGCTAATCTCTGATTTAATCATTTGGTGTTCAGCTATCCACTGATATTGTGGCTGTACTGCCATACATTCCATTACCACCACATCGGGCTTTTCTTTTGCAAAAAAACGCATAAGTCGTACTTGTTCACCGATAGATGCTTTCCTCAGACGATGAATAACGCGATCATTGCCAGCAAAATCTATTACTCTTGGTGCTGTACCGGTTGTTTTAGCAAAGGTCTTATAACCACCTGCTCTTAATCCCGCTGCTATTAATCGAGTTACGCTTGATTTACCGCGGGTCCCATTTACATGGATTCTTGTTGGTATTGTTGATAATACAGCCTGATGAGCGCGAAACTCAATTAGCCCGGCTATGATAAGCAACAAGGATATGCTGGAGAGTATTACAACAGGTGATACCGGAAATTCCATAGTTGAAACTTATTTTCGATACCCCCAAATAGGATTTAGTAATCCATGACGGATTGTACCATCCCAATTACATCCAAAACGTTTACATTTCCATCACCGTTAATGTCAGCCAGGTAAGGATTTAAATACACAACTTCATCCGCCAGTATGTAATCAACCAGTGTAAGAATATCGTAAATATTTAAAATATTATCTTGGGTAACATCGCCGCGCATGCGAATGGAACCACCACGAGTTGTGATAAGAATTGCAGTTTCATCGGACAAGGGCATTGATGCCTGCGAATACGAATTGTTGTGTGTGTATTCTAATCCTATCGTATTGGATGGGTCCTCAATTCCTATTGTACAATAATTTCCGTGAGATTGTGCTGAACCTGTTGTAACGGATGTATTATTAAATGTATGGTACTGTATAAGGATTTCACCATCTCCTGTGGGAGTGAAGAAAAATTGCGGATCACGCAGAATTATTTCAAACGTTTCTTCAGAATTATTCTGGTAGGTTCTAACACGGGACCATTCGATGATAAATTGATGTCCAGCTTCATCATATTTGGTATGTACTTTTCCATATGTTAGTACCAGATCATCCCAAAATCCAGCAATCATTGGAGATGGGCCTCCAGGACCGGGTAAATGATAGTTTCTGAAAGACGCTAAATCGGTTTGTCCCATTGAAACCCAACCATTGGAGCAAATCGTCAATTGATTATAATCAACTCCATACATACGGAAAGTAAATGGTAAGCTTACCGTAACTGAATTGTCCTGATTATTTCCGCCATCCTGCAGACTGCTCAAATAGGTACCATCACCACCATAATTTGCATCAATTTCAATCCAATTATAATAGGGAGCAACACCGTATAAAAGGTCACCGTTGTCATAAATGTAATACCCATGCTCATCTGGACCCAATGGATCGGATACTTGTGGATCTCCAATTTGAAGCGGTACAATATGGGAATAATGCACATTGTTATCAGCATTAATCGAAATAGACAAATATACTATTGTACCGGGGATCAGTGATTCTCCTGCTGTGATAGTAAACTGATCAGAAGAATTTGATGCCAGTTGTCCTGCGTACATATCTCCCCATGAACCCTGGCTATCCACAATGTCGATATCCGGATTTGGGCATGCAATACCGGCAGTAACATTTTCAGCAGTAATCGTACCATTATTTTTCAAAATTATCTCTACTTCAGATGTTTCACCCGGTTGCAAAATACCATCTCCATAATCAATGATACTCACGGATTGGGCTGATAGATTAGTTCCTGCAATGACTCCACCTACAAAACCGTTCCACATTGATCCATTTTCATCGTGAATTTCTATTCGAATATCAAGATTTGAACCATCAACCAGTCCGGAATTGACATGGAATGTTAATCTATCCATCGGAATGAAAGTCGAATCAGGCAGCAAATCACCAATAAAGACACTATCATTTTGGACTGACAGATATTCTGAATCTGTCACCAGTTTTGCATATACGCCGTAACTGGTATCAGTTCCAAAATTATGCAAAGGAACCGACAGCTCTATCGTTTCATCCGAATTGATCAATCCATCACCGTTCCCGCTACTGCTTCCGCTCCCATCATCAGTAAATACTAGATCATCAGCCAACAGATTAACATTTGATCCCGGGGAATTAACCTGAAATGAACCCTGGTATGGGATATGGTTGTCTTTAATGACGGTAACTAGAATTTCGCCGTCCAGGTTGGTATCAATTGGTAAAGTGACCTTACCGTCACTATCTGAATACTTAGATTCTGAAAAAGTTGTACCTGTCTTATAAAGTGTTACATAAGCATCCCTAACTGGAGATCCATTTGTATAATTTACCTGTACATCAATGAAATTAGTGCCCTTTGATACAATTGGATAAAATCCAACTGACATATATTGAGGAATTGCAGTCCAGGTCCTCACGGCCGGATCTCCCATAAGGTTATTCCAATGTGTAAAAATACTCACATAATTGCCTGGGTTGGTTGGGTAGGCACTTAGTAACGCTACTTTTCCACGTGCTAAAGCCGCTGCAGGAGTCATCATACCTTCCACAAATACGCCATAATAGAATCCCATATCAACGATATTATTAAACATCGTATGGGTGCCAGTTGTAGCAGTGCCAATTGCTCCTATCGCGCCTTTTGGATTTGCCACAGTACCTGCACGTAACATGCACTCAGAAATAGATGTCCCTCCAAATGATCCGGTCCCACAAGTTATGACTGTGGCTACGGGTAATTTGAATCCATTGTTTGCAGCGCCTACATCCCCGCAATCAAATCCACTGACTCCATAATACCCACGATAGTTAAAAAACGTACATCCATCTGACAAATTTGATGTCATTTGAGAAGGGAATGGAGACGAATAAATTTCTCGTAAATCATCATATCCATTGTACGAAAGTAACTGGGCAAGATATTGATTTGAAATAACTGTAGATATACCGGATGCTCCTGGATCCCCAACCAATACGGCACGTGTAAACCAGTTTTCCCCCATAAATGGGTTGGTTTCGTATTGTACGGTTTTATTTACAATATTAATCAGATCGGTGGCAGAACCAATTGATAATCTTCCCACAAATACTTCGGGTAAAATATCTCCACCTTCCAGCTCTGCATAAGGTTGATCACCTTCCCCATTGTAATAACTCCAGTTTTCATAAAATGTTGGTATGGAATATGATCCTGATACGTCACCAACCAACCCGACCCAGATCGGAGGATTTTCCCAAGTTGAATAGGCTGTTTGAATATAGTTTTTTATACTGGTGCTAGATGTACCCGCAACATCGGTACCTACTGCTGTTACATCATAACCGGCCCGTTTTCTCCATTCAATCAATGGTTCAAGATTAGAATAAACACCTGAACCTGAACTGGGATAAATATATAAAATGGATGGTTTTTGATATTCGATTTCCGCACCCATTGTCTGATCATAGTTTGCAACTATTGATCTATAAAGTGGTTCGAATTCTTTTGCACGTTTTTCAGGAGTAAACGGTATGGAGGAAGAAGTTCCATTTTCATTCAACTGAACCGTAGCAGAAGTAATTACAGTTAATTCACGTGACTCAGGCTTATACATATATGGCGTCACCAACACTTGTACCAGATGAATATCCCGCAATGTCATTCGCGCAGAAAGCGAAACCTGGGTTTGAGGATAAATATTGTCAGATTGATAAATGGTTGAATTTTTTTCCAATAATACGCCATCGACAATCTCAGGATTATCCCAATCTTGAACCGGAATAATATTAACATCATAGAACGTTTCCGACTCTATAATATCCAGACTTACGGAATAGTCCTTATCTGGTTCAATCATCATAAAGGTTGTGTATACAGGCAAATTAGGCGAACCAACTTCGCCCGTTGTATTCTGTTCACCACTTACTACCCTCTGATAAATAATTCCATCATGATTAACATCTTCAAATTGAATATCAGAAAGTTGGAAATTTATAGTTTTTGAATTCGTCGCAGTGAACCCGTCAAATGTTAAATCATCCGGTTTAGCGGCACCGCTCAAAATAGTTATAACCCCAAATAGTAACATGATGATGTTATTGTATCGTTGGATCATTTGGTCACCTTTTCCTCACTCACAATTTGCCTGCAATCGAAATTTAATGGTAATTAAGATTTTTAAGTTAATTCGTTCAAAATAGTTTGACAATAGACGTTTTGACCTGTCGATGACAGAATCGATGAATAATAAATCATCATACTTTTGAACAAAACCGATCATTACAATGCCGCACCAAGATAAAATACTGGCAGGTATGTAACAACCACCATCACACCAATGACCGCTCCCACCGCGACGATTAGCAATGGTTCAATTAAAGTTGTCATTCTTTCAACCAGTGCGTTAACCTGTTTCCTATAATATTCAGCTGAATGATCCAGTAAGCTGTCTAACTCACCGGTCTCCTCGCCAGTTGATGCTAACTGGAGCATTATGCTAGGGAAAATTTCGGTCCTTCTTAATGCGATACTAATGTTGAAGCCATCTCTTATGAAATCTGTGGCTTGTACAATAGCTTCTTCATAGACTCGATTACCCACCACTTTCCGTAGTAATTGCATAGATTCAATAACCGGAACACCGGCATTTAGCAATATTCCAAATGTTTTGCAGAACTTATTGAGAATTGATTGATTAATTAATTCACCAAATACGGGTGACTTAAGTTTAAGCCTATCAATAATTAATCCACCATTTTGGGTTTTTGATACCAACCATATTGCAAAAATTGCAACAAAGGTACCCATCACTATTTTCCAAATATTTGCACTAATCCACTGCGACATTGACACTAAGAGTAATGTCGCTGTTGGCAGCTCTGCGCCTAATTCAGCGTAGATATTAGAAAATTTTGGTATGATAAATAAAAACATCCCCAACATCATCAGGATGAGAAAGAAAACCATTAAAACAGGATAGGTTAAGGCAGATTTAACTTTTCTCCGCGTGTCATCCAGATTTTCTAAATAAATTGCTAATTGATCCAATATTTCATTCAGATTACCACTCACTTCGCCTGCTCGGGTAAGTGCAATAAATAGGCTGGAAAATACACCAGGGTGCTTTTGAAAAGATTCAGATAACCCCATTCCTCGTCTTATGTTGTTACCAACCTGTCCCAGAACTTTTTTAAATCTTGGATGGCGTTCCTCATTTGCCAATCCCTGGATGGCCCGTTCCAGAGTAAGTCCAGCTGTATACATGGTCGCCAGCTGACGAGTAAAAAATACAATACTACTAAGTGGAATCCGATTCTTCCACCGTTCGAATGATAAGTTGATTTCATCAAGAAAAGGACCCAAAAAGTCAAACGAGTGATCAATCTCCTTCAGGCTGATAATAATCTGATCATTTTCCATCAGCTTTCTTGAAGCTAAATCAAGATTATCAGCACGAATTTCACCCTCATGCCGCTTTCCGGTTGAATCCTTGGTTAAATAGGTGAATGTTGCCATTTTAAGCCCTACAGGTCTTCAACGGTTGATCTAAGAACTTCCTGGACAGTCGTGGTACCATTAATGACTTTATTAATACCGCTTTCACGTAACGTAACCATTCCCTCTTCTAAAGCTGTGGCTCTGATGATATCTTCATTGGCATTATCAAATATCAGACCTCTGATTTTCCTCGTCATGGGAACAATTTCGAAAATAGCAGTACGTCCATGGTAACCTGTATTACGGCATCGATTACATCCTTTACCACGAGAAAGCTTTCCATTGGATAAATTGGATTTTTCAAGCCCAATCAAGCTGAGTTCTTCCTTCGTTACTTCATATTCTTCCTTGCAGTTCTCACAAATTTTCCGAACCAACCGTTGTGCCATGACAAGGTTTAGACACGATCCTACCAAAAATGGCTTAATCCCTATGTCCAATAGCCGTGTAATAGTAGACGGGGCATCATTGGCATGCACCGTTGAGAACACAAGGTGACCTGTTAAAGAAAATTTTACTGCAATATCGGCAGTTTCTTCATCGCGGATTTCACCAATGAGTAAGATATCCGGATCCTGACGAAGAATAGACCTTAGCGTAGCCCCAAATGACAGTCCAATGCTTTCATGCACTTGAATCTGGTTAATTCCATCCAGTTGATATTCAACCGGGTCTTCAACTGTCGTAATATTTGTGGTTTCACTTTTTATTTCTTTTAATGAGGCATATAAAGATGTGGATTTACCTGAACCGGTGGGACCCGATACAACCACCATACCGTACGGTTGGCGAATTACTTTTTTAAATACCTGGTATTTTTCATCCTCAAAACCAAGTGATTTTAATGAAAAATCAAATCCGGTTTTGTCCAATAACCGTAACACGATTTTTTCACCAAATACGGTTGGCAAGACCGAGACACGTACATCAATTTCCCGGTTGCTGGACTTAATTGTAAATCGCCCGTCTTGCGGAAGTCGACGCTCAGCAATATTTAATTTGGATAATATCTTAATCCTCGTAACAAGACCACTCAATGAAGATGTGGGTGGCGTCATAATAACTTGCAGGACACCATCGATGCGAATTCTAACTATGACCCGTTCTTGTTGCGGTTCGATATGAATATCAGTAGCCCGTTCTTTGATCGCTTCCTGAAGAATCAAATTAACCAGTTTTACAATCGGAGCATCTTCAGAAGAAGCATTGTCAGGTGACAGGTCCACTTCCTCCTCTTGCCCCTCTTCACCGGACACAATTGTCAGTTCGGATAACGCTTCTTCAACTTCTCCGCTTTGCCTTACCTTTGAATAAGTTTGCTCAATGGCTTTTTGTAAAGATGACGGTCCTGCAACCAGCACATCCGGCGTAAGTCCGGTTATTCTTTTGATTGAATCGATGGTCACCAGATCTTCTGGATCCTCCATTGCAACCACGATGGTTGAATTGGATTTTCCGATTGCCAGCACAATATTTTGAAGCGCAAATTCCTCGGATATCATTTTTGCAGCGGAAATATCCGCACTATAAAGGTCAGATTCTAGCGCTGCTCTATACCCCAATTGCTTTGAATATGCACCCACCAATTGATCTTCAGAGATAACTCCGGAATGAATCAACAATTCACCCAACTTCTCTTTGGTCGTTTTTTGATTTGCCAGTGCTTCATTCAACTGTTCCTGCGAGATTATTTTCCCGTGAACTAATATTTCTCCAATGCGCTGGAATTGCGGATTAAATCCTTGATTCATCTTTATGGGCATCCTAGGCTAGAGGGTGAACGAACAATTTGTATTTCAACTGGATCGCTTGAGGTTATTTCCGGAATCATAAGGGTACCGAATACCGATGCAGGAAAATCATCCCAGGTACATACAGCCGGGTCCTGGGTGTCATCCATATTCTGCAGTACACAAAGACCACGACTAAAGACGGCTACAATTCTTGCCACACCATTATCATCAGTTTTCACCAACGGCTCACAATCAATCATATGGTACCCGTTCCATTCCATGTCACCTTCACCTTCATCGAGGGTGCCATCAACACCGTCAATTCCGAAGTCATCGAATGGTTCGGACACTTCAGACGAGTCTGGTATCTCATCTCCATCCGTGTCGAAACCGTCGTGGCTGTCATTGCCTTCCCCTAGATCAAATGTTCCTGGCGCATCATCTAATCCATAGTCTCGCCATGTAAAACAGCCATCCCCTGCTCCGAATCCGTTTACCCCGATATCAGAATAGGCTTCATACCCTACTTCAAGCCAGGCTGCCACACCGATGCCGCCAAATGCAACAGGTGCATCTACAACTTCATTGCCATAGTAATCAATTACCCTTGCCGTAACCAATACGGAGACAGACGTTACCGGGTAATTCGTCGTAAAATCAAAGTATTGCAGGTTGGTTGTTAAATTCACCGCACCTGGGACAAAAAACATAATTGCATTTTGATCATCATTTATTACAGCGCTGATGGTATCACCGTCTGCACCGTATGTGGTGGCAGAAACTCGACCGAAATCACCTATGGCATCGGTTGCATATCTGATTCTGGTAAAAGCCAGACCAGCATAATTGTCACCATCCGAGCTTTCATTACCAGTGAAACTGACACCATCAACTTCCGCATTAATAATAGTGTCCGGTGGAATCGCATCAATTGTCCAATAAACGTAGGTTGAATCTTCTACCGGATTGTACCATTTATCTGAAACGAGAGCCGCTGCAACTGTTTCATAAAACCCACCACCTGTCGGGTTGGTTGATTGGGGATCATACTCGGGTTCAATTCGATATGGAGCCCCTGATGCAATAATTACGGGTACTGCAATGGATGTTAAATCAGCTGACCCATCCTCATCACAATCAACAGTTACTACCACGCGTACTGGTCCCGGATCTGTCCCACTATTTATTGTTACAGATGCTACACCATTTACAGTATATACGGTGGTGCTTACCCCTGTTTCATTCAGCAGTGCTCCTGCAGGAGCAGGTTGGAGGGTGAATGTTACGGGAGTAGGTGTATCAATAAAGTTTCCTTCGTCATCATAAACTTCTGCCCTAATAAACGTGGATTCCAGGCCGCCACCATCTTTCACCACTATATTTCCCGGCAGAGACGGTGGTATCTCCATGTATGCACATTGACTGAATGTGTTATCCACAATATTTATTTGAACTGAGTTAGATATAGTCTGTCCAAATCCAGGATGTACAAAACTTGTCTGTATGGTGGACAGGAGTGCATCTTCGGGATCACCGAGGTGTGTAAAATAAACGGTATCTATTCCAGCATCATCCGTTAATCCTGTACTGGTTATAAATCCATGGTTGGTTTCAAATGCTATTTCAACATTCTTAACCGGTAAACCCAATTGATTTATCAATCTAACAATAATCATTGCCTGTGTATCATCAATCATATCATCAGGGTCTGTGTCTTCAAGATAGATGACGTCGGACTGAGGATTTACCAATAAGGAATAGGGCCAAACTTCCGTTTCGTCATACACATTAAATTTAGTCGTCTCTGATAAATCTTCTCCATAACTAGCGGTAAAAATCACTCCCTCAAAGTTTGGTGTACCAGGGGTATCTTTGTATACGTTTCCACCATCGTCAAAAAATGCCACAACCCTGCCGGCAGAATTTGTATTGCTGCTGGGTACGTCTATGGTCCCAACATCCACACCAGAGACTCGTGCAGTGAATTCAATATGAGCACCCGTAACAGGATTGGAAGCCGTGTCCAAAACAGTGGCAACAATCATTGTTAATGCATTTGCCCCTGACACATCTTCACCAACAACAATAATATTCTCATTGTCATCCAGTGCAATTGGAAAACTTTCAACTGTAAGTGTATATTCAGTGGTAATAGTGATTTGTACAGAATCTTTTATGACCGAATTCGCTCCCGGGTGGTCAAACGCTGCAACAATATTTGCAACACCAATTTCTTCCTGTGTACCAAGGTCACGAAATTCAAGCGAAATTGATCCATTCTCGTCGGTGGTACCTTCAGTGTCAATCAAGCCTTTATTAGAAGAAAATGCCAATGTTACATTTGGTACAGGTTTATTCAATTTGTTATACAATCGTGTTTCAATCAAAGCTGATGTAACACCGTTATCCAGGCTTATTTCGTTTACATTGGATGACATATAAAGTTTATATGGCCAAACCGAATCAAGAGCAGCATATACATTAAATTTGCCGATTCCAAATACGGCGTCATCGTATGACGCAGAGACTTTAACACCTTCCCAAGTAGCAGAGGACGCATCGTCTACTGCTCCGCTTCCACCGCCATCGCTGTACATCACTGAAAGAATCCCATCACCATCCGTCCTGCCGGATGACAAATCAAATGATCCGTATGGTGTACCAGAAACAGTACTTTTAAACTGCAGCAACACATCTTCTACCGGCTGCTCAGATTCATCGACTACCGTTGCGGTGACACGAGTGTACGCTTCCGGACCGGAGATATCCTCGCCTACCAGTTTGCCTTGTGAAACGGATGCAGTTGAAACAAGGACTGTGTATAAACTGGTAGAGGTTTCTGATGGATTGCGGTCGTCGCAACTCAGGAACAAAATCAGTGAAATGAGAGCAATGGATTTAAACCAAAGAGAGTATTGATTTTTCATTTGTTTTCCTCCTCTTCTTCAGAGGTTTCATTAGTTTGTTCACTACTATTCTGGTATTCTTCACTTATTTTTTCTTCCAGTTTCTTCATGTCCTTCGTTTTTGTTATTCCAGAATAACTATCTTCTACGATTTTAGGTGTAATCTGTATTATCAAATCTGTTTTACGTTCCACATCATTAACACTGGTGAACAATTTCTTACCAAAAAATGGAATTTTATTTAATACGGGAACCTTGAATTCGGTATTCTTTATGTCTCTGCTAATTAATCCGCCAATGACAATAGATTCGCCATTTTTCACCCGAATTGTTGTTGATGATCTTCGACTTTTAACCCGAGGTATATTTTTATCCGGGCCAATAAATTCAAAAATAGACGATACCTCTGGTTCAACTTTTACGGTTATATAGCCATCGGTATTGACGGTTGGTGCAATATACAGTTTGATTCCAACCTCTTCACGTTGAACCTGGACCTGCCCACCTACTCCACCTGAACTAAGTATATAGGGAACAATATCCAACAACTCTATGCTGGCTTCCCGGCCATTTAACGTAGCTAATTTTGAGTCTGCTAATATTTCAGCTTTATTATTTTTCAACAGAAAATCGAGGGTCACATCAAAGGCAGTCATTTGTCGACTGAATTGTGTTGGAATAAAATTCTGATCGGATGATGAATTCCATTTTAACCGATCAAAAGGCATTAACTGAGGTATTTCTTCAAATGTGCCGGCATCTGGTTTTACGCTTCCTCCACCTGGAGTTATCGGCTCTGCATTCTCGGCAAATATATTCGTATAGTGCGAGAGTTTTGACCAATCAATCCCCAATTGCTCCTCAATATCAGCAGCGACTTCCACCAGTCTTGTTTCAAGCATTATTTGTAAAGCCGGTACATCAATCTCTTTCACCACTTCCTCAATCTCAGCAATCTTCTTTGGCGAAGCATTGATCAGTAATTTATTTCCCGATACATCAACCTGAATTTGTTCGGTCAAATCCCCCAAAAATAATTTCACTTCTTCAGCATTCGCGTATTGAAGTTTAATGACATGGGATGTTACACCAACTTCCTCTTTCAGTTTTTTAGGATCGGCAATTAAGAAAGAATTACCTACAATTTCATAACTTAGTCCCACTGCACGAACAACAAGATTTATTGCTTGCTCAATGGGAACATCCTCGAGATGAATTGAAATTTTATCCTGGCGATTTACATTTGGGTCCGTTACAATATTATAGCCACTCTCATCTGCCAACACTGCCAATATGCTCGGTAAGTGTGCATCTTCTGCATGAAGGTTGATTAGAGTTGGGTTATCAGATTCGTTTGAAGAGATGGTCCCCGCCTGGCCAAATACAAATGCTTGAATTATGCTTACAGCAACAACAAAAAACAGTACATTACGCTTCATTAAACTAATGTCTCCTAATTAGTACTACCCTAAGGTAATTTATTTTGACCAGTCGTCTCAATGACCGGATAATGAATTTCTTTCAATTCTTTTGATACAACGACTTCCTCCTCATCAATCCAGACTACTTCTCCATCTGCAATGGAATCACCAATTGCGACCGTATGATTCATATCGCGATAATAAATGAGGGCATGCGGTTTATTACCGCCGGTGAAAACAGCCGTGACACGAAGTTTCTTCGAATCCTTAAAGCGAATTCTTCTGCCTTGTGAATCATATAAGTACAATACATTTTGAAGGTTTAAAGGTTTGTTTTCAAGAGCAAATTCATAGAGATTTCGTTTTTCAAGTCTATCTTCTAAATACTCAATCGTATTCTCCAACTCTTTGTCTGTACCAATTTGTACATTTTGTGCTCGTCGTTCAATCCGCTTATATTTTTTATATATGGGATACAGCCGAAACCCGTTTAATGCAATAAATATCAAGGATAATATCAGAAGAAGTGTCCATATTGTTTGATTTCGTTTATTCATGATACCGGCGTTTTTGCTTTGATTAGAGTAATAGTAGAAATGGTTAATTCAATATTTTGTTTTTTCAATGATTCCGGATCTGTCGAATTTTTAACTCGCTCAATTCCATTTTTAATCTCAAATTCATCAATGATAATCAATCTCGAAGATTTTTCAATCTCTGCAATAAATTTCCCCAACTGGTCGTAGCTGCAATTAATCAGCAACTCATAGGGCGAAACATAATAATCCCCTGCACTTGATCTGATTTTCGGCTTGATTCCAAGTAAAGTAATATTTTGTTTCTCCAACATTTCTGTCAGATTGTTCAAGAAGGGCAAGGATGCATCCTCTGCCAATGAATCAATAGATGATAATGCCAGATTTTCTTGAAATAGAGTAAACACACGATCAAGTTTATTAGCAAGAATTTGAGCGCTGATAAGCTTTTCATTTAGCGTTTTCTGTTCATCTTCAAGGTCCGTAATGAGTTCATCTTTGTCACCAAGTAACATGGACGTATTAAACCAAAATGCGCCTGATAAAATAAAGATGAGGAAAAATAGAATTGTATTTCGTCGTGCCATCGCTATTTCGCCTTTTCTTCTTTGGGAGAAGCGTTCAAATCCGCGACAACCGTAAACATAATCAATTCCTGACCGCGAAAAATACTTCGTGAATATTCAGTAAATTTGATTCGGGAAAAGTTTTTTGAAAGTTCGTGGCTGTTTCTAAGTCCATTCACGTAATTATTAATGATATCGAAATCCTTCATATCTTCATAGATAGTTGCAATCCCACTAATGGTCCATTTGCCAAACTTGTATGCCAACCCTGTAATTGCTATATCTTCGGGCGTTAGGTTTCCTAATTCTTCCATGATACTTGCCCACATGAATCGGTCTCCCTCAATACTGGCAAGTGACTGAATGTCATTTTTCGAAATATTTTTACCTTGAGAGCGAAGTTCTGCTAATTGCTTGTTAACGGATGCAATTTCAGATTTCTTCTTTTTAATCACGTTGTTGTACCCCTGGTTTATCAAGAGTACACCTCCATTTAATAGAACAAAAACAAGGATGATAATGCCAAAAATGATCCAGCGGGATTGCTCTTTAACTCGTTCCTGACGAGCTTCTTTGCTTTCGCCCTGATTAAGGTTAATCAGGATATATTTATTGCTCACTCAAACCTCCCCTTAAAGCCAATCCAATTGCCACGGTATATTGATACGGATTATCGACCTCCAGATCATCGTTAACTTCGAGGGCTTCAAAGGGATTAAAAAGTAGTGCCTCTACGCTAAGTTTGTCTTGTATGAATTCTACTAATCCAGGAATATTTGCTCCACCACCGGTAAGAAAAATCTTTGTAAAAAAACTTTGACCAGTGTTTTTTGCATAATACCGAAGCGATCTTCGGATATCCTCAACAAAATTATCAAATATTGTACGATCTGCAACGGAAACTCCGATTGTATCTCCCTCTTTCGGTTTTGGAGTGCTTTTTAACGCTTCAATACCATCTTTTTCCAGTGAATCACTAGCATCCAAATAACTCATTTTGCGCGTTTTTATTATCTCCTGGACCATTTGATAGGTACCAATGGGGATTTCTCTGGTAAAATATTCCGCTTGGCGACCTAGCACAATTATCGTACTTGATATTGCTCCGAGGTTAATTACGACATACAACCCCTCATCGGGCAAATCGTGTTTATAAAGAAAAAGATTTGTTATTGCGGTCGCGTCCGTCTCAACAATTCCTGGTCGCAATCCCACTTCTTTAACAATATCGATATGATGATTCAATATTCTTTTTGTACATGCCACCAATCCGATATTGATCTTGTCGACCTCTTTGGTATTCTGCCCGAATATCTGGTAATCAACAACGGGGTCACTCCCATCGATCGGAATGTGTTTTCTTGCTTCGAATACCATAGCTGAATACAGCTCATCCGAGGACATATCCAATGTTGTGATTTGTTTTATACTGGCACTTGAACCGTTAATTGCCGTGGCAAGATTTCTAATTTTTTTCGGTTTTAATTTATATTGGTCAAATAATTCACGAATTGCCATCACCCAGTAGGGTTTTGAAATTTTCTCCGGATCGTACGTTTGATTTAAATCAATTATCTGTCGTGAACCAACACTGACCAGCTTCGCATTTTGTTTGGTGTGTTCTACCGTTGCAAGCTTGATAACTTGCCTTCCAATATCTAATCCTAAATGCATATTTCCCCTTAATTATTTCCGATTGCACTTCCATAGGCTTGCAATGTTAAAATTGTTTGTCCATTCACCGTTTCGAGTGTTGGAAAATGAGGCGGTGGCGCCTCCCTTAGATTATAATCGTAATTGTAATCTTTATTGTAACCGATGCCGGGTGCGGAAATCATATATGGACCCTGAGCATTTCTTTTCACGTATCCCCTTTGTCGTTGTACTATTGACCCATAAACGATGATTTTTCCACGAAAATCTTGGGTTGTACCGGATGGGGTTGGATTCACACCATTATTTCGATACCGACCACGACCATCACCCCTTGAGTTATAGGGATCGGTTGGGATGGGTTCGCCACAATCATGACCTGTACAGACACCAATATTGATTGAATTTTGCCAATAGTGGGCAAGAAATGCTTCGTTCATGGCAATTATGGCAGCGTTAATTATGACACCGGGATCATCAGGTCCTCGCCACATACTATTGCGCGCCCCATTGGCCTCTGTATTGGCGATAATAACATTTCCTCCTGCCACCAGTCCCATGACATTACTTGTACCACCTTCAGAAGGCTGAACTACACGGCCGTTTGGACCTGAGTCCAAGTACACCAGATCATCCACAATCCAAATATTTCCCCAGACTCGATCAATTTTATTTGGGTTATCAGATCTTCGGTATTCCACATAGTCATCCGTTACAATGGTATAACGACCATCAACCACTCCCTCAACAAGAACCTGACCGCCTTTTACATAGATTACATCCCAGTCTCTTTTTGTAAAGAAGACCGGAGCCATAACTTCATATTTAGGGTTATCCGGTTCAAAATATCCTGGAAAGTCAAAGTGGTGAAAACCATCGGCTCGACAAAAATGATTAGGTGTGTCAGGATGATCATGAAAATATGCAAAATCGTTGAACTCAACGTCCGGGTCTAATCCACCGCTGGAACTGATGATGGTAACCTCTACTTCATCAAGATTTGTGAAACCCTCATTTACATTTGAAACATAAGAAAAACCCGATATACCTATTACTTGCCTGTCACCTGATAACGAGAACGATCCCCCGGTGGTAAACGACATGGACTTATTTGAATTCGTCGATTTAATTTTAATAAGTGATCCCACATGTAATGTATCCCAGTCAAGAGCATGGTTTATTGCGTCAGCATCAATGTCACTGATTACTAGCCAGGTAGGATCACCGTATCCTACGGGGTCATCTGCAGGTTCCGGATTGTAGTGTATCTCTCCCGGCGGGTCACCGGCCTGGTACAAATGTACTCCGGCCTCAAAAACCTCCATATCGGGGCTGGTGTCATCCCAAAGGTAATTCAGTGAAATTGGAATCGTGGCAGGTGGTATTATATAGGACCATTGGTTTACCCAATAACCAGTTTCCACAAATCTAATATGCGTCATTATTAATGTATCAGGTATAGGCCCATCCATGTAGATTTTATTGTCTGCCTCAAATATTCTATTTGCTTCAGCCTTCACCAATGCCACCGTATTGTTAGGAGGATATACGATTGGCGGAATAGTATCCACTATTGAATTTCCATCTTGATCTTCAAAAATGGACTCATCGCAAGCCGAGGAAAAGCTGATGCCTCCACCTTCACCCAGTGTTACACGACTGCCTTCTCGGATGGTGGGACAACCAAATTGTGATAGCGCTATGGTTCCATTCGTATGAATTTTTCCCTCTAATGTATCATTTGCACCAAAATTGATAAATCCATTCGCATCTTCATTGGGAGGTCCACTAGGTTCTTCCTGGTCAGTGAAATACATGTAATCGCCAAATCCTACCGGGACAAATTGTGCATATAAAGAATCTTTTACTTCAATAATATCGTGATTTTTATTTTCGATTTCGACGATCCCAACACTTTTAGCTTTATAAATTGTTCTCTGGGAAAGGGCATCTATTTCAAATTCGCACCCCACATCACCATATTTACCTAATATATTATTATTTTCATCCTTGCCAAAAGCGACGGGAATCTCTACAAATGTTGTTTCACTTTTGACGTAGGGTAATTCGTCAATTGCAACTTTATTAAGACCAGCTTCAGCGACCAAGAGTGCTTTTTTCTTCGCGTACCGATATAGCTCCAATCGTGCCTGTGTAGTTGCTCGCGACAAATAAGCAATCGTAAACACGAGACTAAGCATGACAAAAAAGATTGCCATCGGTGCAATAGCACCCTGATTGTTTCTGAAAAACCTCATCATTTGACTACAGAACTAATGTATTTTTTGGGCATAAATATCTCACGCTCAATTTTTATGATCTCGTTAGATTCTTGTCCCGATAACAATTTATTTGCAATGACTTCAAATTCAAGAAGTACTGTGACAAATGAATCATTGAATTTTTTCATATTGGGTCTTGAGTCAATCGCAGTTTGTGCCTTGAACTCTTTGATGCGAATTAACCTTTTGCCATTGTTTACATAGTCACCCTTGTTGGGAATTGTCATTTCTGACAGTCTTGAACCACTCGGTTGAATGTTAAAATTCTTGCCATCCGGTTCAACCTTCACTGTAAGGTATGGCACAAGATCACCGTCATTGCTGAAAACCAGGGTGGAATAACCCATAAATTCGCCATCCAGGTCAACATAGTCGGCCGTTACAAAATTGTGCGCTATTTCCTGCATAAAAGTATTACCATAGCTTACCAGGTTATTTCGCACCGTGTCTGATTCAAATTGTGTTACAATGTTGTAATATCCCATTGATAAACCAACAATTGCAATTCCTACGACAGTAATCACAGCGGCCAACTCAATGAGTGTTACACCCTCTGAATTTTTAATGTGTAAAAAGGATCTCATCAGAATTTGAACACTACCATTACAGTTTCAAGTCTTTTTGATCTGTTTTTTACATTTTTTGAGAATACAAAATTTTCCCATTCTATCCATGCACTCACTCGATATCGTGAGAAAAACGGTTTGGCATAATTAGATGGTTCCGGTTCAATATTATAATACAGTTTTGCTTTAACTTCTTCGTTTGAGTTCTTTTCGCCGGACAAGGTAACTTCTTTTCCAACAAAGTCTCCTGCCATTTCGGCTGGTGAAATTGTTTTGGAAGCAACCCGACCTTTCCAGTATTCTAAATAATTCGTTAACTGGTTTACCGCCAGCTCTTCCACCTGAAGCGCGCGAAGCTCACCTTTTGCATGCACTGTTCCCATCATGATTCCTACACAGGCAATAGAAACAATGACAACAGCAACCATCACTTCAATGAAGGTAAAACCGTTTTCTGATTTAATATTATTTACCATCTATAAGATGTTGGATTGAAAAAGTTTAGGATTATCAGCAATTGCCTCTGCAGCCGCACGTTCTATTTTACCCTGTGTCACCAATCTCTGCAAGTCCTGATCCAACGTCTGCATTCCTTCGACTCCACCAGATTGCATTATTGATGGAATTTGATAAATGCGGTCTTCACGTATAAGATTTCTAATAGCAGTTGTGGCAATCATTACTTCACAAGCAGGTGTTCTTCCATTACCGTCCTTAGTAGGTAACAGCTTTTGGGCAATCACGGATTCAAGGCTTTCTGACAACATGGATCTAATCTGTGATTTCTGCCCCGGAGGAAAGATGTCAACAATACGGTCAATCGCTTTTACCGCCGACGAAGTATGTAAGGTCGACAACACCAAGTGTCCGGTTTCAGCAGCGGTCAACGCCAGAGATATGGTTTCTAAATCACGCATTTCACCTACCAGTATGACGTCCGGGTCTTCGCGAAGGGCGGATCGCAGTGCATTTGCAAAGCTATGTGTATTAGCTCCTAATTCACGTTGGTTGATCAGGCAGTTTCTTGAATGGTGAAAATACTCAACCGGATCTTCAATGGTAATTACGTGTTTGTACATGGTTGAATTAATATGGTCAATCATAGCCGCCAAGGTGGTACTTTTACCCGATCCTGTAGGTCCGGTGAGCAATACCAATCCACGATCCAACTCCGCAAGTGTTCTTAGTACTGGTGGAATTCCAAGCTGATCAAAATCACTTACAACCTCGGGAATAGTTCTGAAAACCCCCGCCAGTCCGTTGATCTGATTAAAGAAATTCACACGGAAGCGTCCTTTGCCTTCAAGCTTAGCTGAAAAATCAATTTCCTTCTTCTCTTTGAAGATTTTCATTTGAGATTCACTTAACACTTGCGGCAACACGCTTTCCAGCTGCTCCTGTGACAATTTTTCCATATTTAACGGTTTCATTGTACCATGAATGCGAACCATCGGTATGCTTCCAACACTTAAATGCAAATCAGAAGCGCCACTGCTAAGGGAATAGGTGAGTAATTCTTTTAAATTCATAAGACGCTTGTTTTAACTTCCTTCTTCATCCGAACCATAACCGGTAAATCGTCCCGTATCGCGATCATAAATAATTCTGTGACCGGCGCCACCTTCCATTTCAGCGGTACTTTCAGCGTTGATAAAATCTGGCAACTGAAGCTCAAATGTCCACATGCGTTTGGTAGATGGTTTGATTTCCAGCAACCCTCTTCTTTCTAACTGCTCTATATCTGAAGGATAGTCACCGTAGGTCTGGAAATACATGTCAGCGCCATTTGAAATACTGCCCATAACCGATTTGGCTTCGGAGGCGTGTGCACGTTTGACATAATTGGTATAAATGGGAACTGCAATTGCTGCTAAAATGGCTACAATAACAACAACAACCATAACCTCAATCATTGTAAAACCGGCTTGGTGATTAGTATTCTTTTTGGGACTCATTAAATTCTCCTGAGTTCAATTTGTAAAAGATGCTTTGTTTTCAGTTAAGAAATCTAGTTTTAGGTATAGAATGATTTCAAGGACATATACAGGTTTATTATTATTTAGTATATTTATATAATACAAGCATTTATATACAGCAATCATGCTTTTTGAGGATTCTGTTTAAATGTTGGCAAATTTTTCGGTTGCCTTAACCAGCATGGACCTCGTGCCGGTCTCCGTCATAGAATGACCCGCATCCTGGATAATATGAAAATCTGCTTCCGGCCAGACCTTGTGCAATTCCCAGGCAGTCGTAATAGGACACACCACATCGTACCTTCCCTGTACGATTGTAGCAGGTATATGTCGAATAATATCAATATCTTCTAATAGCTGATTTTCCCTATCAAGAAATCCCTTATTTATAAAATAATGGCATTCAATTCGAGCGAATGCTTCAGCGAAGTGTTCTTCACCGGTCCGCTCCATTAATTGCTTATCCTGAAAAAGTTTAGATGTACTCCCTTCCCAGATAC
>CAZZIU010000001.1:0-163542 GCA_964654545.1 uncultured bacterium | reverse complement strand
CTGAGCTACCGGGGCATTAAAAAGGTGGGCGAAATTAGGTTTTTGAGAAAGCAAAACCCAAATAGAAACAAAAGACTAAACGTATTCTTTTCCAATCACATTCTGTATAAATTAATTCGTAAATTTAACTGGCATGTACATATGCTGGGAATAAACTGGAATATTTTAGTATAATGGTCGCAGAAAAAACAAAGTCTCACATTTTGATTGTTGAGGATGACCCTTCCAACAAAGAACTTTTTGTCTATTCGTTTCAAGAGAAATATTCTCTGTGTACGGCAGAATCTGCAGAAAAAGCCAAGGAATGTTTGGAACAACATTCTGCTGATTTAATTCTAATGGATCTGGCATTGCCCGGTGACATGGACGGCTTAAGTTTAACGCGTTATATTCGGAAAAATGATAAGTGGAAAGATGTGCCAATCATCGCGATTACAGCTCACGTCCTGAAATACGATGAAATACGTGCGATTAAAGCAGGGTGCACTGAATTTGTTGCAAAACCTGTTCGAATCACCAATTTGATCAAGACAGTAGAAAAGTATTTACGGAAGAATTAACACTTTCATTTTTTAAAACCATGGAGTTGAATGGTCTCTAAGATGGTTCAATTCTAAAAATCCAATAAATAGCTAATTCAATTATCGTCGAGGGAAATTCTTTTCACGTCGTTAAAAAGGCTTGACATATATAAACTGCGGGTCGTACACTTTCCGTCGAGAAAATTAATTAATAAACACATCCAAAAACCCTTTAACAAGGAGGCTTTCATGGCAGAAGTTGTCAAAAGTACTGGAGTATCGAAGGAAAAAGGCTATCTATACTATTTAGGTAAAGATGGAAATGTCTGGCGTTCAAAAATGGCACGTGCAGGCAAAGGCGGTGGCAACGCAGAAAAAGTAGCTGATGCTGGCGTATCCCGTGAAGCAGGTTTTCTGTATTTCATTGATAAAAATGGCAATGTTGCTCGTTCTAAAATGGCAAGAGGACGCAAATAAACCTATAAGCTTTATGGTTGAAGGGGCTGGTTTCAGCCCCTTTTTTATTATACAAAATGAAAAATACTAATCTTCTAATCGCTCTATTCCTTTTTTCATCCTGTACTATCTACCGCATTCCGATGAATCCAGGTCCTGTGGACAACCAAAAAAAACAACTATTGGTCAAAGCGCTGCCCGAAGGATGGGTCTTGAACGGAGTTCTGGCGGCCGCCTGGGGCTCCAACTTACCGGAGCTTATCAAATCCTTTCCTGATACATCCTTCGGTATTTCTTTTTGGGAGGAGTCGCATGAGATAGATGACGGTGACCCTGTTCTTGTCCCAAAAGCAACCCTGACATATAAAATCCGTACAGCAATCACCAGAGAAGAATTTCAATTAGATTTTTGTAATATTCAGTTTTTGATGGAGCCCACACTGCTTTCAGATGCCAACTACATCCTGATGGGAGTGAAGAGGTCAATATATTTAGTTGATACCACACCAGTGCAACTGATTAGTGAAGATATCATTAAAAATAAAATGCTGATGAAATATGGATCACCGAACCGTTATGATGGGGAATTGTACTGGTACTATGACAATGCCACCGAAATGAAAATTCGCGAATTGGATGATCGCCAAATTATTGTTCGGCTGAATAGTATTGTTGTAAAGGAACAATTAGCATCAACAATAGATCGCTACTATTCACGCGACGCAAAAGAGAAACAAAAACAACTGTTGTTAGAAGAAATCGATTTATGACACGAAATTTGTTTGTAATTATTTTTTTACAATTCACTTTTGTATTTTCGCAATCACATCCAATCATTGCATCCATAACCATACATGGAAATGATATTACCGATGAATCCATTATATCCCGGGAAATATACCTTTCTACAGGAGACCCACTTGACAGTGTAAAACTGGAAGAGGACAGGACACGTCTATTGAATTTGGGAATATTTAACGATGTCCGTTATATAGTGGTCCCATCAGGGCTGGATTCTGTATACATAAGTTTTGTTGTAATGGAAACCTGGCGGTATTTCCCAATATTTGTTCCCCAGTACACCGAGGAATTGGACTGGTCATTGTTACTTGGTTTGGCAATAAAAAATTTTCGTGGACGGAACCAATATCTAAATGTTACTTTATCATTCGGAGGATTGGATGCCTATAGTCTGGGATACAAGAATCCGTGGATATTTGGTGATCATGTTTCATTCTACACCGATGTGGGAAGGCAAGAATACTCACACCTATTTTTACCGTTTAAAATAACAGAAACTTATTCCAATTTTATTTTTGGACGGTATTTTGGCGATCAAAAAAAAATAAAAATTGGAGTAGAAATAATTCGTCGAGATTTTCATAATTCAAACCAATCATTTGTTATGGATTATATTTCACCCTCCATCTCATTTGTATACGATACACGCGATTTATACGTGAGTCCAACAAGAGGTGTCTATTTTAGCTGGTTATACGATGGAAAGCATTCATTTGGCAAAGAAGCCTTCTCGTTCGCCCATTTGGCACAGTCATACAGTGTATACCAAACTATAATAGACGGGAAGAAGCCGACTGTAATTTGCATTAATGGATCAGTTGTGGTCCAACCGGGAAAAATCCCTGACCCTTGGATGGAATATTTAGGGAATGCATTTACAATCCGGGGTTGGTCATTACCGAACAGCTCACATTTCACATCTGGTGAATATGATTATCGATTTGGGAATCATTACTGGATTTCGTCACTTGAACTAAGACAAACTATTATTCCCCGAAAGGCGCCGATTCCCGGGATTGAATACGGACTGGAATTGGGATTATTTTGTGATTTTGGAGCGATTGCTCCGAACATCAATTCCATTGCAGATCAGAAGCCCATGCTGGGAGTAGGTTTTGGCCTTCGTATCCCCATGGTTGGATATGAGTCATTGCGGTTTGATTATGGATGGTCTCACTATGGGAATGAATGGATTGATGATACTTTTTCTATTGCTTTTGGACAGAAATTTTAAATAATTAATATTACGTATTTTTTCTAAAAATCATCGCTTTTTCAAATCGATTTTCGGTTCCGTTTCTAAGTCGACTGATATTGCTGCGGTGTGTGAAAATGATGAACCATGGAATAAGTAACCCAAATACCAGTAACGACATGGGTGCGGGAGTCATACCTGTTAGCGGTGGAAGAACCAATAAAAACAAAGGCAATGAAACGGATGCCATTATTGATCCCAGGGATACATACCCGGTTACTATAAGTGTGAAAATAAATACCAACAAGCAAAGCGGGAAAACGATTGGGAACATCGCAATTAGCATACCTGCAACAGTACCAACACCTTTCCCCCCCTTAAATCCTGCAAATACAGTATAGGTATGTCCCAATACAGCTGCAAACCCACATAAAATCTGCAAAATACCTAAGTCAGGAATTGGAGTTGATTCGATCCAGAATCTGGCAAAAACGTAGGCAGGTAACCAACCTTTAAAAATATCAACAATAACAACAACCAGAGCGGGTTTCCAGCCTAATACACGAAAGACATTGGTGCCACCAGCATTCCCACTGCCATGATCACGAATATCGATTCCCTTTACTATTTTTCCAACAATGATACTTGTTGGAAAAGAACCGGCTACATAGCTTAAAACCAACACCAATATCAACTGGGCATATGCATTATCCATGCTAGGAATCCTCCAAAGTTTGAATAGCAATTACCAAGCCTTTCGGTCCGGAATGTACACCAAGAGCAGGTCCAATTTCTGATTGATAAATGCGTTCTTCTCCAACAATTGGCTTAAAATGTTCAAACACTTCCCTGGCCCCATCCGGATGAAGGGCATGTGAAATACCGACACGGTAGGGAACGTCTTTTGGCAATCGTTTCTCTACAAATTGTATCAGTTTTTTCACTTTATTCTTTTTCCCCAATGTGATTCCAACACTTTCGACGCCATTTTCGTTAAATGTTAGTATGGGATTAATATGCAATAAATCTGCCACGCGTTTTTTGGATGGGGAAACGCGACCTCCCTTAACCACATTATCCAATGAATCCAATCCGATGTAGATTGTTGTATTTTGAATTGCCTGGTTTACAATAGCGATAATATCATCAAAAGATTTTCCTTCTTCAACCGCCTCTGATACACGGATGGCAATTAAACCAGCTCCAATGCTACCGCTGTATGAATCAACCACATGGGTGGGGAAGTCTTTGACTGACTTTGTTGCTGATAATGCAGATTGCATGGTCCCGCTTAGTTTTGCAGGTAAATGTATGGATATGGCAGACTCATAATGGCTGGCCAGAAATTGATACTGTCGTCTAAAATCACCTGGTGTTGGTTGGGATGTTTTTGGATGAATAGGATTGGTGGCCAATTCATTCCAGAAATCTTCACTGGACATGGTGACCTTGTCCACATAATGTTTTTCACCAAAACTCAGGCGGACCGGAACCATATGAATATTATATTTTTCCATCAACTCTTCGGAAAGATCACAACCCGAATCTACTACAATCACAATTTCCTTGTGTTTTGATCTGGCATCTGCCTGCTGCCTGAACATATCATCTGCTTTCTCACCTGAAATTGTTCCGAATTGTCCACATAGGGTCACAATCTTTTTGGGATCATCGGTATGGATGTGAATCTTGGCTTTGGTTTTTGTACCTGCAATGACAATGCTATCGCCATAATCCATAATTGCTTCTTTTAAGCCTACACGGTCTACCGGATCGTTGACAACAACACATTCGGTGCAATAGCGGTAGTTTTCACTGAACTCCACCGTTCCTGCAGATGATGGATCTTCAACGCGTTCCAGTTCGGTTCTGGTAAAAACACCTTTCTCGATGAATTCCTGTATACCTTCCAGCAAATCAACAAATCCCTGAGCACCGGCATCCACCACTCCAGCCTTGGCCAACACAGCCAATTGTTTGGGAGTATCTGCCAGTGAAGCTTTTGCTCTTTCAAGGGCCTTTGCCATAAGTGATGTAAAATCATGCACCTGATCACTTAGTTTGTGAAGCTCATCAGCCCAGTCGGTAATGACAGTCAGGATTGTACCTTCTTTTGGCTTTAGCAACGCCTCATAAGAATAATTTTTCGCAGCCAGTGCTGCTTTTGCAAAATCCTTTGAAGTAATTTTAGTCAGTGAGGGTAGTCCCTCCGAAAAACCCACTAAAAATTGGGCGAGTATAGCCCCTGAATTACCGCGCGCACTATCCAGTGCCACATCCGCAATGGATGCGCTCATATTGGTAATGTCAGAGTGGATATTTCCACTAATTCCGTCCTCAATCATGGATAACGTAAATGCCATATTCGTTCCTGTATCGCTGTCAGGAACCGGAAATACATTGATTTTATTCAGGTAATCCTGACGTGAAATGACACGTTGGATTCCCGCTGACAAGGAACGATACAATCGAATACCATCAATATAGTGGATACCCATTATTTTTTTTGCTTCGGGTTTGTGTGGGAATAGGCGTTATGATTTTTTGGAGCAAGCATACCTCCTGAAATAATTGTTTTCAGTCCGTTTTCCACGCTCATTTTGGCATCGATGGTATCATTTTTAGGAACCATGACAAATACTCCTGAGGTGGGATTTGGGGTTGTGGGAACAAACAAATGGTAATATTCAACTCCCTCAGCATTTTTTGAATCGCCTGTTACAAAAGCCAAAGTCCACAAACCGTTCCGGGGATATTCCACCATGACCACACTTTGAAAAGATCGTTCGGATGTTCCCGACAGAGCCTCTGTTATTTGTTTTACAGTCGTGTAGATTGTATTCACAAGTGGAATAGCAGAAATTATTTTTTCGCTGAAATTTAGAAGTGTCCGACCCAATACATTGGTAACCAATACACCGAGGAAAAATAGAAAAAGCAAAGTAAGAAGTATGCCTAGACCCGGAATTTCTATACTAAACTGCCGCAGGATTGGAGATGTTAGTTTATCCAAAAATAGAAATAAGAGTTTTAGAATGTATAAGGTTAAGGCAATGGGTGCCATGGCAATAACTCCGGCAACCAGTTTGCGGCGAACATTTTGCGTAAGTGAATTCATTCCTGGTTTTAATCTCCCTTTATGAGCTTGTTTAAAGATTACGGTATTTTACGATTGAAGGATATTGCATTAATTGCTTCATATGTGTAAATGGAAATATACACATGAAACTGGATTTAGTGAATCATTTGGTGGTTTGCATTGAATCCTGCATTAGTGGACAACTTCTTCGGGCTTTTTCTTACGACTGCGGTAATTAACAATTAGTGCTCCGCTAAGGACCAATGCAGAACCAAAAATAACCAATCCGTTCAATTCTTCACCCAAGAATATCCAACCAATTATGGTGGCAATCACGGGTGGAATTAAGGCGATATAGGAAATTTGTGTCATGCTAATATGGGAAAATAGCCAGAAATAAATCGACCACGATACTGCACTGCCAAAAATCGCCAGATAAATTATTGCTGTCCAATTTGGGAGTACCCATTGTGTTTTTTCCGAACTTTCAAATAGAAGTGAGAGAGCCAATAATGTCACCCCCGCTATGCTTTGGCTCACGGCATTTAATGTTAATGGTTTCACCGTACTATGATGTTTTTTTAGATAGACATTAGGGTATGCAGCAATCAGAACGGAAAGGCTCACAACAATGATGCCCAACACGACATTTTCTCCACCAAGTGATCCACTATTGGCAATGATTATAATTACACCGATTGTTCCGAGTACAATGCTAATAATTCGCTTTCGCGTTAATGGTTCCTCCGGCAGCATCCAATAGGATAGAATTGCAACAACACTGGGAAAACCTGCCCAAATAATTGCAGATAGATTGGAGTAAATATATTGGGTTGCCCAGTAGGTAAGTGAATAACTGATACCGAAATTTAAAATGGCAAACTGGAAGTATAGTCGTAACGCAATTTTATCTAGTGGCAGGGTGCTTTTTTTATACCAGAAAAAGCTCCATAAGAAGATACTACCAATAAGGAATCGGAGTCCGGCACTGAGTAGCGGTGGGGTTCCGTAGTTTAATGTCACTTTCATGGCAAACCAGGTGGTTCCCCAAAAAATGCATAACACTATGTAATTAAATAATACTTTAGGTTTCATACGGATAAAAAAACGCCCCTTGAATTTCCCAAGAGGCGCAAAAAGGGTGAATGTGGAATGACATTTATTTTTCGATAGCTGATTTGTGCAATTGTACCACGATAGGACTGGCAATATAGATGCTGGAATAAGTACCAACCACCACGCCAACGATCATGGCAAAAGCAAAATTGTGGATTACTTCTCCACCGAACATCCAGAGAACAAATACGACCAAAAAGGTTGTAAGTGAGGTGATAATCGTTCTGCTCAGAGATTCGTTAATACTGTCATTGACCACCGTTGAATATTTATCTCTTTTCCGGGCTTTTATATTTTCTCTAATACGATCGAAGATTACGATGGTATCATTCAATGAATATCCCACAATTGTAAGGAATGCGGCTATCACCGGTAATGATATTTCGTAATCCATAATGGAAAAAATCCCCAACGTAATGAGCACATCATGAACAAGGGCAGCAATTGCCCCCAATGCAAATTTAAACTCGAACCGAATTGAAATATACGCTAGTATAAGAATCATCGCGGTGAGTACAGCCATTACTGCATCCGCTTCCAGTTCCGCACCAATTTTTGGTCCTACTTTTTCAATGGAAAGAACAAAATCGTTCATATCCTCCGGGACTTTATCAGGAAAGGAATTGTACAGATGCTGGATTATACCCTGGGAAAAATTATCATGATCCTCTGCCAATTGAGGTAAACGGGCGGATACACTTTGCAAACTGCCAAAATGTTTAATTTCCTCATTACCAAAGTCATAGGTAACACCTTCAATGACAACGTGTGACATGGATTCACGTACCGCTTCGATATCCATTTCTTCAGTATAATTCACAGCGACCATTGTACCGCCAAGAAAGTCGATACTCAGTTTAGGGCCGCCTTGCATGAACAATGAAATCAATCCTGCAAGAATTACAATTCCAGAAATAGTATACCCTAATTTTGTTTGACTGAAGAAATCAATCCGAGTGTCTTTGATAAATCTCATATGCTAAGCCTCTGCAGTCCCTTGCGCTGGGAAAATGAATTAAATATTGTTCGGGTTACAAATACTGCTGTAAACATGGAAATTAGAATTCCCCAAAAGAGAACAGTTGCAAAACCACGTATAGGTCCCGTACCATACTGATACAACACCAGTGCCGCAATCACGGTAGTAATATTTGCGTCCACGATGGTAGTTAATGCGCGGGAGTAACCGGCGTCAATTGCTGATTTTGGTGTTTTGCCTTTGCCCAACTCCTCACGAATCCTTTCGAAAATAATTACATTGGCATCAATGGACATACCTACTGTTAGAATTAATCCCGCAATGCCCGGTAAGGTCAATGTTGCATCCAAAGAAGCCAGGATCGCAAGAACCAATATTACATTCCAGACCAGTGCAAAATCTGCTACCAAACCAGACCATTTATAGTAGAAAACCATGAAGATCAAAACCAAACCAAGCCCAATTAGAATTGAATTGGTACCTTTTTTTACAGAATCGACTCCAAGGGAACTACCAACGATTCGTTCTTCAATAATGTTGACGGGTGCAGGGAGGGCACCAGCACGTAATACAATGGCAATATCTTTGGCTTCATTCATGTCAGCGAACCCTTCTATCTGGGTACCGCCACGACTAATTTTTTCTTTTATGTTCGGCGCCATATGTACCTTTTTATCAAGTACAATTGCCACCCGTCGACCAACATTTGATCCTGTAATGCGCGACCATTGTTTTGATCCTTCGGCATTCATACTCAACAGAACAACCGGCTGACCGGATGCTCCTCCACCTTGACCGCCAATCGTCGCATTTGCCTCATCAATGACACCACCAGTGAGTTCCGCTTCTCGTTCGAGAAAATACAAACGATAAATACTTTCGCTTTTTCCATCCAAATCGGAAACCTGAATTGGTTCATTGCCAAACATAAATTGACCATCGCTGGCATTCAATTTTTCCTGTACTTCCGGCATCTCAAGAATTTTCTTTACGGCATATACATTGGATTCCGGTACAATGATATCGTTTTGCATGGCACGAATGAGCGACGAGAAAGGACGCTCTTCAAAAAGCCGTTGATCCACCACGACATTGCCTGTGTCGTCCGTGGTCGTCTCAGTAACTTCAGGTTCACCAAATAACTCACTAACAGATACGGTTTTATCCTCTGAAACCTGTGCCGGTTTGACCGTATCCGTTTCTGTGGAATCGGGAGTTTTCACATCGGCTAAGTCCTCAAGTTCCTCACTACCCTTCAGTACATTGTCAATACGCAACAAAATGTCGTTTGTTAAATCAGGAGATTTCACAATGAAGAATTCCAGTAACGCGGTACTTTGCAATAGGCTTCGTGCCCGTTCAGGATCATCAATTCCCGCTAACTCTACAATGATGCGCTGTCCACCTTGCTTTTGGATAGTCGGTTCAGATACACCGAACTGGTCAACCCGATTTTGTAAAATTTCCAAAACCCGATTGATGGCATCCTCAGCTTCATCTTCAAGCTCATTCAGTATATCTTCATCAGATGCCCCGTAAGCGCTGTAATAGCGACGCATTTTGATGTTATTATCGATTATTGCCTGCCTAAACAACGTAAAGAAGTCTGCTTCCGGTGCGGCTAATTGAGCCTGGACCTCTTCAATCATTCTTTCGAATTTTGAATCTTTATTTTGGGCAAGATTACTAATGAGTGTAGGGATGTCGGCTTCCAGTACGATATACATACCACCTTTGAGATCGAGCCCCTGCTTAATGGTTTTCGATTCAAGGTTATACAACGTGCCTTCAACCTTCATGGCTTCAATTTGTTCATCGGATAAATTATTATAGTGAACGGTCGGCCATAATGCCCAGAGTGCCCAGGCTAGAACAACCCCTATAATGATATATCTTGGAGTTAATTTATTATTCATGCTTGTGTTTTATTTCTTGAGGAATTTGTAAAAAAAAGCGGAGCGAATTTACATTAGGCGTTGCGCGATACAAACGACTATTGTGTCGTCAAACTAATGATTTGGTTTTCCGACAAGGATTTGAAAATTTATTTGAGTACTCCCAGCCTGGTACCAATTTTTATAAAGGCAGCAATGGCAGTGTCCAAATGTTTTTTGGAATGACCGGCAGATATTTGTACTCGAATTCGCGCCTCACCTTTGGGAACGACGGGGAAAAAGAATCCAATGACATAAATTCCTTCTTCCAGCAGGTCAGAAGCCATTTGCTGTGCCAGTTTGGCATCGTAAAGCATAATAGGAACAATCGGATGGACACCGGATTTAATATCAAATCCGGCCGCCGTCATTTCGCCTCTGAAATACAGGGTATTTTTTTCCAATTGATCCCTTAGCTCAGTCGTTGCCGAAAGCTTTTTAAAAACTTCGATACCGGCCGCAACAATCGCAGGCGCGACCGTATTTGAAAACAGATAGGGTCTGGATCGTTGTCGAAGTAGATCAATTATTTCCTGTTTACCGGTTGTAAATCCACCGGATGCCCCTCCCAGGGCTTTGCCAAGCGTGGAGGTAAATATATCAATCTTATCGAGTACGCCATGGTATTCAGCGGATCCCCTTCCAGTTTGACCGACAAAACCAGTGGCATGCGAATCATCCACCATGACCATGGCATTGTATGTTTCTGCCAGGTCAACGATCTCATCAAGTTTCGCAATATCACCATCCATGGAAAAGACACCGTCAGTGGCGATTAGTCTCAAACGTGCAGATTGGGCTGCTTTTAATTGTGTTTCCAGATCGTTCATATCGGCGTGAGAATACCGATACCGCTTTGCTTTACATAAGCGAATACCATCGATGATTGATGCATGGTTTAACGCATCGCTAATTATTGCATCATTGGTTCCAAGGAGTGTTTCAAATAGTCCGCCATTTGCATCGAAGCAGGACGTATACAATATGGTATCACCGGTACCAAAAAAATTGGATATTGATTTCTCTAATTGTTTATGCAAGTCCTGGGTTCCACAAATAAATCGAACAGACGCCATTCCAAAGCCGTGATCATCCAATGCATTTTTGGCAGCTTGTATTACATCTATATCGTTTGCTAATCCTAAATAATTGTTGGCACAAAAATTTAAAACCTCTCCACCTTCAACAGTACGTATGGCCACACGCTGAGGTGTCGTTATTGTACGTTCGTGCTTGTAAAGTCCATCGGACTGAATCTGGTTTAACATTTCTTTATAGGTTTGCATTTGATCAGACATACAACTCTTTCATTCAGTTAATGTGCAGGTTAATGAGTCCACTCCAAGACCACTTTTCCACACTGACCAGATTCCATGACGTCAAAACCTTTTTGGAAATCATCTATGTGGAATTTGTGGGTAAGCACGGGTGAAATATCCAGCCCACTCCGAAGCATTTGGGTCATTTTGTACCAGGTTTCAAACATTTCCCGGCCATAGATGCCTTTAATCTGCAGCCCCTTAAAAATGATATCGTCCCAATTAACGTGAGTGGATTGGGGTAAAATACCTAGTAACGCAATGCGGCCACCATGATACATGGATTTGATCATATCAGCAAATGCCGTTGGGTTGCCGGACATTTCAAGTCCAATGTCGAAGCCATTACTCATATTCAATTCTGTGAAACACTGGGATATTGAATCCCGGGTTACATTTATTGTCTTTGAGGCTCCCATTTTGGCCGCCAGTTCAAGACGATAATCATTTACGTCGGAGATAACCACATGACGTGCACCAACAAAGTTGCAAATTGCAACTGCTATGATACCAATAGGTCCTGCTCCGGTAATTAGTACATCCTCTCCAACCATTTCAAAGGAAAGTGCACAGTGGGTAGCATTTCCAAACGGATCGAAAAATGCAGCTATATCCGAATCTATATCGGAATGCACAGGCCATACATTGCGTTCCGGTATTACCAGATATTCTGCGAATGCTCCGTCGCGATTTACACCTATACCAATAGTGCGATGACACAGGTGGCGTTTTCCAGCTCTGCAATTACGACAATACCCGCAGGTGATATGGCCTTCTCCAGAAACTCGATCGCCAACTGCATAATGGGTGACACCCGGTCCAATCTCCACTATTTCTCCAACAAATTCATGACCAATAGTCATGGGTGTCTTAATAGTACGCTGGGACCATTCATCCCAAAGATAAATATGGAGATCGGTACCGCAAATGGCTGTTTTATGCAATTTGATTAAGACATCATTGGTATCAACTTCAGGAAGCGGTATATCTTCTAACCAAATACCTTTTTCCGGGGATTTTTTAACCAGCGCTTTCATGAGTTATGTTGTTTCACCTTTTCATTAAAGATGATATTAAGTTACTGAATAATAAATTGTGAGGGAACAATCAGACACTATGATTATCGGTGTATTACCATTTGCATTGTTCCGCTTTAGAACCGTGTAAATAGAAAGATCATGTTGTAACTTTGCGTTCATTTTTAATGGATCAAAACTGCAAAAAATGGGACAAATAATTGCAATAGCGAATCAAAAGGGTGGAGTTGGTAAGACTACAACTTCAGTGAATCTTGCTGTTAGCCTGGCGGTCACCGAGGTAAAAACACTGTTAATTGATATGGACCCTCAGGCAAATGCCACAGTGGGTATAAAAGATTTATTTGAAAAAGAGAATTTCTCCATCTATGATGTTCTGATAGGTCAGCGTCCCCTTAAAGATTGCGTAACAAAAACGTCATTTGACAATCTGGACCTGGTTGCATCCACTCATGATTTGGTGGGGGCAGAAATTGAAATGGTGAGTCTCATGGCTCGAGAATACCAGCTGAAAAATGCCTTGGAAACAATTCGGAAAGATTATGATTTTATTATCATTGATTGTCCACCATCGCTTGGATTGTTGACCATCAATGCCCTAACAGGATCGGATTCTGTTATCATTCCAATCCAATGCGAATATTATGCCCTAGAGGGATTGGGGCAATTATTGAATACCATCCGGTTGATACAAAGACACCTGAATAAAACCCTTTCCATCACAGGTGTGTTATTAACCATGTATGATTCTCGCTTAAATTTGACAAAGGAAGTCGCCGAAGAAGTGAAGAGTTATTTCGAGGACACGTTGTTTAAAACGGTGATTCATAGAAATGTGAGATTGGGTGAAGCCCCCAGTTTTGGTAAACCAGCATTGTTATACGATGCCAATTCAACCGGTGCGCAAAATTATATGGAATTAGTGGAGGAATTGCTTACACGTGAACGCTAGTCGATTAGGCCGTGGTATTGAAGCCCTTATTCGTCCGGCCGATGAATTAGAAACCGGACCAAAACCAGGTGTATTTGAAATACCTGTGGATAATATAAAACCAAACCCGCACCAACCTCGCCAGGAATTTAAACGGGAAGCATTGGATGAACTTGCGGCATCCATTCGGGAAAAGGGATTATTAACACCGATAACTGTTCAGGTTATGGAAGATCATTATGTGCTGGTTGCCGGAGAAAGACGATGGCGTGCAGTCAAACTCATCGGATTGAAAAAAATTCCCGGTTATGTTGTAAATCCCAAGTCTGACGCTGATATGATGGAAATGGCGTTGATAGAAAATATTCAGCGCGAAAATTTAAATGCAATTGAAGAGGCGGAGGCATACGCATTTCTGAATAGTCAATTTGGATTGAAACAGGATAAAATTGCAGAAGCGGTTGGTAAGAACCGGGTTACGATTAGCAATGCGTTACGATTATTAAGCTTGCCTACCGAAATCAAGGAGAGTCTGCGAGAAGGTGCAATTTCAGCTGGGCATGGTCGAGCGTTATTGATGTTAAAATCCGCTCGGGCGATGCTTAAACTCTGGCATGTGGTTGTGGAAACCGGCTTAAGTGTCCGCCAGACAGAAGCAGCTGCAAGCCAATACTACCAGCCGGCATCAAAAAAATCAAAATCCAAACCTAAGAAAAATGCATTCCAAAATTTGGAAGATCGCTTCATTCGAGCATTGGGAACCAAAGTCAAGATTAGGGGCAGTTCATCAAAAGGAAAAATTGAGATCTCATATTTCAACGCTGACGATTTGGAACGCATTCTTGAAATACTAGAATCATAATCCAATTTATTTTTTATGAAAGCATCAAAGTATACCATACTTGTTATTCCGGATAATGAGGAAGGAAATCATCAATTTGTTTTAAAAAGAAGTTCAATTCGGTTTTGGGGTTTTACACTTTCAGTAATCCTAATTGTGATTATTGGTCTGGGTTACTACTTCATTCCAAAGGCATTGGATTATGATGAACTGAGTAAGAAATACGATCTGCTTGCTGAAGAACGAATCAAAGTATACAATCTGATGCAGGATTTGAGAAGAATGAAGCAATTGGATCTGCTGATTCGGAAAACGCTGGGTCCTGAACTTGAATTACCTTACGTCGATGAATCCGGTGATACATTAGCGGTTCCTCCACCGGAGGATGACAAGGTAGCCATATCATTTCTGGAAAATTTTCCATCACAACTTCCGCTACAAGGTTATGTGACTCAGCGGTTGAGTCTTTCGTCGGTCTATCAAAGAAAAAACCATTATGGGATCGATATTGCTGCCAAAGAAGGGGAGGCTATTCTTGCTTCAGCATCAGGCTATGTGGTCTTTGCCGGTTGGACGTACGATATGGGAAATTTGGTAATTCTATATCATGGGAATAATTATTTTACTTATTATGGACATAACCAGCGGAATTTGGTACAAACCAATGATGTCATCAAACGAGGAGATGTTATTGGATTGGTTGGATCAACAGGCGTATCTTCCGGACCGCACCTGCATTTTGAAATTTGGAAGGATGGGGAACCGATTGATCCAATGGACTTTTTCCCACAATATTATGCAAAGGATTTGAGCGTTGAAGAACACCGGTAAAATTGATTTTCACAATGTACATACGATGATTGGCGCCGATGCCGAAGTGACAGGTGATTTATCCTTAAGTGGCGGTACAATAGTGTATGGAAAAGTTTTAGGCAATATTATTACCAACGGACCTGTACGAGTCGCCAAAACCGGGGTGGTTCGTGGTGATATTTCTGCTAGTGATATACACATTGGTGGTAGCGTAGAAGGCAATGTCCATGTTTCCAGCCGGGCAGAACTAGGCCAGGAATCACTGTTAAGCGGTAACCTGGAATGCGCCAAGTTACTGATTGAAGAAGGGGCAACATTTGAGGGGAAATGTGATATGCCCGGACATCAGGGAACCGCACAAACAGAGTAAATTGTGGAACCCAATCAGGACGATCATTTTTTAGCCCGTTCATTCACATATTTCCAGAAAATTGTTCGTCAAAGTGGTTCTGCTGCATCAGCATCCTATACACTTCTTGGTTCTATTATACTTCTCGGCGCAATCGGTTATATCTTGGATTCTGTTTATAATTGGACGCCCTATGGTCTGTTGGGTGGTTTATTTTTAGGATTAATAGTGGGGTTCTATGAGCTTGTCAAAACTATTTGGAAATCCTAAGCAGGCACATAAACGAGTTCAAATTATTTTGATTGTGTCTTGCATTGGTATGTGGTTGCTCCTGTTACTGCCCTATTACAAGTATCACACCGAGATTTTATTGGGAATGCTTTCACCTCTTCTACTCGGATTGTGGACGATAAACGGCGTAACCAGAGTCAATAAAAAAATCCCACAAAAGGTGACCGATTTTATGATAAAAGCTTTTGGTATAAAGATGGTTGTATACCCCCTTTATATCATTATTTTTTTTGTTTTTTCCGCTTTTAACCGATGGGCATTTGTCATTAGCTTTTTGGGCTTTTTTAGCGTACTTCACGCATGGGAAGCGGTGTATATCAGTTATTTACTTAAACAATCACAAATACAGTAACTACGACACATGAGTACAGCTGGACAGGGCCAAGAAGTGGGCGGCTTCGATGCAGGCGAAGTTATATTGCATCATGTCTCCAATAGTTCCAACGAACATCCTATTATCCATTTACCAACCATTTTTGGTATTGATTTTTCCGTAACAAAACATGTGTTAATGATTTGGCTGGTCGCTGTTATACTTTTCAGTGTTATTGTGGTTACAGTTCGAAAATATTTAAAACAGGAGCAACCAGTTCCAACTGGGTTTATGAATGCCATTGAATCGGTTGTTCAATTTATCAGAGACTCTATTGTCACGCCCAACGTAGGAAGCAAATTCACTCTAACCTGGACACCGCTTATCCTAACATTTTTCTTTTTTATTTTATCTGCCAATGCAATTGGGTTGATTCCGATCTTTGATGTATTGGGCGCAATTAACAGATTTATTTTCCGTGTGGATGCAGCCGACAGCCACAATTTTATAAACAATCTATTGCACGGCGGTGTGACTGCAACGGGTAATTATAATGTCACCTCAGCGCTAGCAACCATCACGTTTTTCACTATAATTATTGCCGGTACAAAAGCGCACGGATTCATTACCCATTGGAAAAATCTTGTGCCCAAGGGATTGGCTTGGCCGATTTATATTATTCTCATACCTATCGAAATTATTGGGTTATTCGTAAGACCTTTCGCACTTACGATGCGTTTGGCTGCGAATATGACTGGTGGACATATTGCCATTTTAGCAATATTATCATTTGTTTTCATATTTAGTGGTTTGTTTCACAGTGCGATGGCTGGTATCGGGGTTGGCGTTTTTGTGTCAGTACCCCTTTCTGTGGCAATATCTGCACTGGAAATTATTGTGGTGCTGGTACAGGCGTATGTATTTACACTACTATCAGCAGTATTTATAGGGATGGCAATCAATGTACATCATTAATATGCCAGGAATATTTCAATTAAACAGAACGTGAATACGGAGGATTAATTCATGGAATTCTTACATTATTTTGGTGCTGCTATCGGTTTAGGTCTGGTGGTTATTGGTGCGGGATTAGGTATTGGCAAATTTGCATCTGCTCTAGCAGAAGGTATCGCCCGTCAACCAGAAGCAGCTGAAAAAATCACTGGCGCAGTAAACTTGCCACTCTTTCTCTTAGAAGGTGTTGCAATTTTAGGTGAGGTTTTTGTCCTTCTGATCGTCTTGATGAAATAATTCTGTTCAGGGTGTAATCGATACATTCCGTATTGATTACCTTGAATGCTCATCACGCAGAGGAGATCAAAAATGAATCCATTAGTACAACCAGATCCCGGTCTATTTGTTTGGACAATTCTGACCTTTTTGGTTTTGCTATTCTTGCTGGCAAAATTTGCCTGGAAACCGTTGCTTCTCATGCTGGAAAAAAGGGAAGAGACCATACGGCAATCGCTGGATGATGCGGAAAAAGCCAAGCGGGAAATAGAAAGGCTCAAAGAGGAATCGGAAGACATCATTGCCAAAGCCCGTTCTGAAGCGCAAACTATTGTGATGGAGGGAAAGACAACCGCGGAAAGGTTAAAGGATGATGTGTTGGCAAAAGCCAAAGAAAAATCGGATGAAATTGTAGCGAATGCCCAAAACATTATCGTTGCAGAGAAAAACCGTGCCATCAAAGAAATCAAGAGTGAAGCGGTTGATATATCAATTAATATTGCTAGCAAATTGATTGAGAAAAATCTTACGATAGAAGACAATAAAACACTCATTGAGGATGCGCTAAAACGTATTCAACTGGCCGATGAAGCCCAATCGTAAAGCAAGGCATCTAGCCAAGAGCCTTTATACAGTAGCCACGTCAAAGCACGTCGTGCGCGAGGTTGGTGACGGTCTAAGTTTACTGGCTGCAGTTATTAAGAAAGAGCCAGAATGTCGTGCCTTAATCACGACACACAGGATTGATGCGGAAGTTAAGGCAAAAAGCATCAGGAGTATCTTTGGCAAAATACTACATCCCATTGCTTTAGAATTTCTCCTTTTGGTATCGGAGGAGAAATTGTTGAAGCACGTCTCAGATGTGGCCAAAATATACCAGCACTTGATGGCAAAAGATTCACCGTATGAATCAATGGAAATATACACCGCAGAAGAAATGTCTCAGGATGAATTACAAGCGGTGGTGAAAAGGGTTGAAGATAAAACGGTAAAATCTCTACAATGGAAAAATCAAGTGGATTCAACCTTGATAGGTGGCATAAAACTACGTATTGGAAATGTCTTTTTGGATGGTTCCGTTTCCAATAGATTAACCAATCTAAGAGAATCGTTATTGTCAGGTTAAACCTTGTAACAACGGATTCCGGAATAAATTATGGAAATAAAAACAGACGAAATAAGAGATTTATTAAAAAAACAGATCGAGCAATTCAGTTTCGATATTGACGTCAATGAAGTCGGGGAAGTCATCGAAGTAGGTGACGGTGTTGCCCGGGTTAGTGGTCTTGAAAATGTGGTGAGTTCTGAATTGGTCGAATTACCGAATAACGTATTTGGAATGGCATTAAACCTGGAAGAAGATAATGTGGGACTTGTGTTGTTTGGAGAAAGCAGGCTTGTCAAGGAAGGTGATCTGGCCAAACGAACCGGTCGTGTGGTTGAAGTTCCGGTTGGTGAAGCTATGGCGGGCAGGGTTGTAAACCCACTTGGGATTCCCATGGATGGTAAAGGATCAATTGATACCAAACACGCACTTCCCATCGAAAGAAAAGCTCTGGGTGTTATGCAACGCCAACCTGTCGTGGAGCCATTACAGACTGGATTGAAATCAGTGGATAGCATGGTTCCAATTGGACGCGGCCAAAGAGAATTAATCATTGGGGATCGGCAAACTGGAAAAACGGCTGTCGCCATAGATACCATTATTAATCAAAAATATACCCATGAAACAGATTCACCGGTGTTTTGTATTTATGTGGCAATTGGGCAAAAAGCTTCCACTGTGGCACGCGTTGTAGCAGAGCTTGAAAACGCTGGAGCAATGGAATACACCACAGTCGTTGCTGCCAATGCTTCAGATCCTGCACCCATGCAATATATTGCTCCGTATTCTGGTTGTGCCATGGGAGAATATTTCCGTGATAACGGTAAACATGCCTTAATTATTTATGATGATTTATCAAAACAGGCGGTAGCATATCGCCAAATGTCATTGGTTCTTCGTCGTCCTCCAGGTCGTGAAGCTTACCCGGGAGATGTGTTCTATTTGCACAGTCGCCTTTTAGAAAGAGCGTCTAAATTGTCCAAAGATCTGGGTGGTGGCTCATTGACTGCATTACCGATTATTGAGACTCAGGAAGGTGATGTATCTGCCTATATCCCTACCAACGTTATATCCATCACCGACGGACAAATATATCTTGAAGGAAACCTGTTTAATTCTGGTGTAAGACCGGCCATTGATGTGGGAATCTCCGTATCCCGAGTGGGTGGTAACGCACAGATAAAAGCCATGAAAAAAGCGGCTGGTATGTTGCGTCTACAACTGGCGCAATTCCGTGAATTGGAAGCCTTTGCAAAATTCGGATCCGATTTAGATAAATCCACACTGCAGCAATTAACTCGTGGCCGCAGAATGGTGGAAATACTAAAGCAAAACCAATATGCGCCAATGTCTGTGGAAAAACAGGTGGCGATTATTTTTGCAGGTAATAACGGGTACCTGGATTCGATTGAGATGAGTCGGGTTAAGGAGTTCGAAGAAGGACTCCTGACGTATATTGAAAGCAATTATCAATCCGCATTGGACACGATTAGCCAATCTGGTGAGATTGATGATGAAACCGGCAAAATATTCATCAAAGCCTGTGACGAGTTTGCTAAAGGATTTGTTGCTGCCTAATGGCCAACCTGAAAGATATTCGTAACCGAATAAAATCGGTTAAGAGCATACAACAGGTAACCAAAGCCATGAAAATGGTGGCGGCTGCCAAAATGCGCAAAGCACAGCAACGCATGGAACAGGCTCGCCCATATACCCATAAATTAAAGGAGGTAATTCAATCATTGCTTCCTGATGCAGACAGAGAATTGTTGGCCTTGCTGGATAAGCGTGAAGTTAAGCGCAGTGCCTTTGTAGTCATTACATCTGATCGCGGATTAGCCGGGTCATTCAATACCAATATTATCAAACGAGCACAGCAGGAAATAGATGAGCTTGGAAAAGATAATGTTGACCTGTTTTGCATTGGCAAACGTGGTCGCGATTATTTTAAAAGGCGTGGTTATACCATAATTGAGGATCATCTTGATTTTTGGAATGAAATGGATTTTAGCCATGCGATAAAAATTGGAAATGGCGTCATAAGCCATTTTACCGAAAAAAAAGTAGATGAAGTACGTGTGGCTTACAATGAATTTCGCAATGTAGCCGTACAGGAAATTATTGTTGAATGCCTGTTGCCACTAACATACGAAAATGCCGAAGCAGCTCAACAGGATCGGTTGTATGAACCATCACGAGATGAAATAGTAAAATCTCTAGTTCCGCGTCATCTAAATGTACAAATCTGGCAATATTTACTTGAATCGTATGCCAGTGAACAGGCTGCTCGCATGGTGGCAATGGAAAACGCCACCGGCAATGCGTCAGATATGATCAAAGCATTACAACTAGAATTTAATAAAGCCCGCCAGGCATCCATCACTACTGAGATGCTTGAAATTGTTAGCGGAGCGGAAGCACTAAACTAAGGAAGACCTATGTCCAATATTGGAAAAGTTTCACAGGTAATGGGAGCCGTTGTGGATGTTGAGTTCCCTGATGGTCAACTACCGGGAATTATGAATTCATTGGAATTGAATCTGAAAGGCCAAAAACTGGTACTGGAAGTCGCGCAACATCTAGGTGATTCTCTGGTGCGTACGGTTGCCATGGATTCCACTGATGGATTAGCCCGTGGGATTAAAGTCACTGATACCGGGAAGCCAATCTCTGTACCGGTAGGGCCAGAGACATTGGGACGTTTATTTGATGTTCTTGGAAATACCATTGATGGCAAAGAAGATACGGAGTGGAAAAAACGTGCACCCATTCATCACCCGGCACCTAAACATGAAGATTTAACCACATCGACGGAAGTATTGGTAACAGGTATTAAAGTTGTGGATTTGATGGAGCCATACACGAAAGGTGGAAAAACAGGATTGTTTGGCGGTGCTGGTGTAGGTAAAACTGTGTTAATTCAGGAGCTTATTCGCAATATTGCAACGGAGCATGGTGGTTATTCTGTCTTTGCAGGCGTGGGTGAACGAACCAGGGAAGGAAATGATCTTTATCTGGAAATGACTGAATCCGGTGTAATAGATAAAACAACCATGGTTTTTGGACAAATGAACGAACCTCCAGGCGCTCGGTTGCGAGTTGGTCTTTCTGGCTTGACCATGGCTGAATATTTCAGGGATGAAGAAGGTAAGGATGTTTTGTTATTTATTGATAACATATTCCGATTCACTCAGGCTGGTTCGGAAGTTTCGGCGCTGCTGGGTCGCATGCCTTCAGCTGTGGGCTATCAACCAACACTGTCAACAGAAATGGGTGACCTACAGGAACGCATTACATCTACCAAAAAAGGATCCATTACATCGGTGCAGGCTATTTATGTACCGGCAGATGACTTGACCGACCCGGCTCCGGCAACGGCATTTTCTCATTTGGATGCCACGACGGTTCTGGAACGGAAAATTGCAGAATTAGGTATCTATCCGGCGGTGGATCCCCTTTCATCAACGTCGCGTATCTTAGATCCTCGTGTGATTGGTGATCGTCATTATTCTGTCGCACGACAGGTACAAAGTGTGTTACAAAAATACCGTGATTTACAGGATATTATCGCTATTCTGGGAATGGATGAATTATCCGATGAGGACAAGTCGACTGTGGCACGTGCCCGGAAGATGTCCAAATTCATGTCACAGCCATTCTTCGTTGCGGAGCAGTTTACGGGAACGCCCGGACGCTATGTGTCACTGGAAGATACCATTTCTGGCTTTGAGGCAATATTGAATGGTGATGTTGATCATCTGCCTGAGAATGCGTTTTCTTATGTTGGAACGATTGATGAAGCAATAGAAGCTGGAAAGAAAATTCAGAACTAATGTCTACGTTTACTCTGGAAATAGTGACTCCTACCAGTAGCATCGATCAAGGTGATGTTCACTATATTAGATGTCCCGGGTTGGATGGGTCTTTTGGTGTATTGAAAGATCATGCTTCTGCAATTGTTGCCCTGGATATTGGTGAGATAAAAATTGTGAAAGATAACGGTGAGCAATTTCTTGCTACTGGTGGTGGATATGCGGATATTCAAGGCGACTCGGTGTTGTTATTGGTTGAATCTGCTGAGACTGCTAATACAATCGATAAATCACGGGCAGAAGCGGCAGCGGAGAGAGCACGGGAACGACTTCACCAAAAGTCGGGTATTGATGAACAACGTGCACGAGCTGCACTGTTACGGGCTGTAAATAGATTAAAGGTCGCACAACGATAAATAAAAACAATTTCAAAATTTTTACCGCTCGTTACTACGGGCGGTTTTTGTTTACATGAGGAGAATCCATGTATAAAAGAACTCATACGTGTGGAGAGTTACGCTCTAATAACCGGGATGAAAAGGTTTCATTGAATGGCTGGATTCATACAGTCCGTTTGCATGGACAAGTAATATTTATTGATATACGGGATAGATACGGTAAAACACAACTGGTCTTTGATATGGATACCTTTACAGGGGATTTTGAAACCATTAAGAAACTTTCAATTGAGGACGTAATTAGTGTGCAAGGTACGGTTCAGCAGCGATCAGCAGTAAATCCTGACCTGCCTACCGGGGAAATTGAAATTCTTGTGTCCAATATTATTGTATTAAATGAAACCGCTGTATTGCCTTTCATGATTAATGATCGTGAAAGTGCCACCGAGGATTTTAGATTAAAATATCGCTATTTGGAACTTCGTACAAACGAGCTCCAAAACAATTTTTATCTCCGACATAAAACATACCAAGTTGTAAGGCACTATCTGTCAGAACATCAGTTTCTGGAGGTTGAAACACCGGTTCTAATGAAATCGACACCGGAAGGTGCTCGTGATTATCTGGTGCCAAGTCGCATTCATAAAGGGAAATTCTACGCGCTACCCCAATCTCCTCAAACCTATAAACAATTGCTGATGGTTTCGGGATTTGATAAGTATTTCCAGATTGTAAAATGTTTCCGCGATGAAGATTTGCGAGCCGATCGTCAGCCAGAATTCACACAGATAGACATGGAAATGTCGTTTATAGATGAGGAAGATGTTATTGAAGTAATTACATCTATGATAAAGAATGTATTTAAGGAAGTAGTTGATGTTTCTTTACCAGAAAAATTTCCCCGGATGACATACCATGAAGCAATGAATACCTATGGGTCTGATCGTCCCGATATTCGATTTGAATTGAAACTGCAAGATGTAAAAACGTACACTGATCAATCAGATTTTAATGCATTTAAAAGTACTGATTCGGTAAAATGTTTAATTATAACCGACGGTGAAAAATATTCTAGAAAAGTCATTGATCAATTAAGCGACGTTGTTAAAACACATGGCGCAAAAGGTTTAGCATGGATGAAAGTGCAAGAGGGGGGATTTTCAGGAGGAATTTCAAAATTTTTCCCAACGGATCTTCAAAACCTGATTGCAAAAGAGTTGGGGTTATCGGACGGAAATCTGCTATTGATGGTCGGTGATTCAGCGGATACAGTAAATTCTTCGCTTGGAGCCCTTCGGTTAAAAATAGCTAAACGCGACGGGCTCATACCCGATGGTGTGTTCAGGCCACTCTGGATTGTTGATTTTCCAATGTTTGAGTGGGATGTAAAGGATAACCGCTTTTACGCAATGCATCATCCATTTACTGCCCCAAAATTGGATGAGCTGGGTTTACTTGATTCGAATCCAAAGTCGGTACTGTCACGAGGGTATGATATTGTAATAAACGGGTATGAAATTGGTGGTGGTTCGATTAGAATACATGATCAAAACGTGCAAAAGAAGGTTTTTAAATTGTTGGGCATTGGTCAGAAAGAAGCACACAAAAAATTTGGGTTTTTGCTTGAAGCACTTTCTTACGGCGCCCCACCACATGGTGGTATTGCAATTGGTTTTGATCGTTTAATTATGTTATTGGCGGGTACGGATAATATAAGAGATGTTATTGCATTCCCGAAAACAACATCGGCATATTCGTTGATGGATAATTCACCCAGCGATGTTTCAGAAGATCAATTGAAAGAATTGGGAATAGCCCTGGACCTCCCCAAAAAACAGGATAATACTTAGTTATTTTTCCCGCATGGAATGTATAGCAATTAATACATCGCGACGGGAAATTTGACCAATTAATTTCCCATCCTCAACTACCGGATAACGACGACGTTTGTGTGTTAGAAACTTCTCCGCCAGAGAATGAATACTCATGTCAGCCTCTACCGTGAACACTTCTTTAGACATGACATCGCCCACCAGCGCAGAAGGAAAATTGTTGTACGTTGAATCCATTACGGTTTTGTGACAGTCCACTTCTGAAAGAATTCCCACTATATCACCGGCTTTATCTAAAACAGGACCACCAGAGATTCGATTATCAATCAATATTTTTATCGCGTCAAATACATTCATATCAGGGGTGAAAGTGACCAGCTTTTTTGTCATAAATTGTTTTACTGAAAGTGATTGTGTCATTGTGAATCCCAGAATCTTTTTGTTTAGAGGAGTTTATTTTTCTTTAATACGGTATCTAAGGATATCTCTTTGTCTGCGATCAAGTTTTCGATATTCCCAAGATGTTTATAAATACCAACAAATGAAATACCCATGGCAGTCAATATTACAATTGAAGAATGGTGTTGGAAAAACAAAAATATTGGCAGAATAATAATTGCAAGGAGAGAAGCCACTACAACATACCGACTAATTAGAAGTGTCAAACCCATAATACAGAGCAAAACCAATCCCATTGTAATATTTGTTCCGAAAAATAGTCCTATGATACTGGCGATCCCCTTTCCTCCATTGAAGTGTAAAACAACAGGGAATACATGACCAATAACCGCCATGGATCCAGCAAAGAAAGCTGCATCTGCATTATAAGGAAAAAGTTGGTAGCTAATTATCATTGCAATCCAGGCTTTTCCCACATCCACAATAAATGTAATTAATCCTGCCCACCAGCCAAGGACGTACACGGTATTGGATGCACCCGCATTGCCAGAACCTTCGTTGCGGATATCTTTATTGGAAATGATCCGTGTTACTATATAAGATGTCTGAATGTTTCCCAGGGCATAACCAACAATTCCAGATATGATTAAATCAATCATGGTGCTTTATTCAAATAAAATAGATTCCTGTGCCAGGAGTTTTTTTGCCAGCTCCTGTTCATTTAGGTTTTCCGGCATGAGATCAGGAATCACAGTGCAGTCAGCCGATATGACTTCATTTAACACAGCATTAAATTGTTCTCGTTGACCGGCTTTGGTGTAATAAAATTGTGCTTTTAAGACTTTTGAGGCCAAATAATCCGGGTAGGCAGCAATCGCTTGATCAAAATAAGCTCCAGATCGTTCAATATCTACTCCTGGAATACGAGCGTACAACACACCAAATAAACGGTATGGGCCTCCATAAAAGTAATTTGGATTGATGAGAAGCATGTGATGGAGAATTTGCTCAAATGCTTCCCGATGCTGCATCCGCTCCATTACTGGTTTGGTGATGAGATAGCTGCCATAATTTGCTGCCCACCAGTACAAGGCTCCGATATGCGCCTGATCTGTCTTTGAGAGTAATGCGGTGAGTGTTATAGAATCATTCTCCGCCATCCCCAATTCAGTACGGAGTCCTACTTCAGCTATGGATTTCCCTGCAATATACAAGCTGTCTTGTACAAAGGGATCCTCCTCCAGATAGTGGGCCTGATAATAATAAATACGACTGAGCAAAACACATAAGTCGAAATTTTCAGGATCTTCCCGATAAGCCGCAGTTAATAGGGTGCGAGCTTTATCAACCATTTCAGCACTATTGCGCTGTGCCCAAAGGTGCCCACCTTCGCTTATGAGAAAATCTATATTTTTTTCCAGGCTCTTTTCATGCAAGGTAGCAGGTTGAGAACAACCAAGTATAAAAAGCAGTAATCCGAAAAGAAGAGATTGAATTTTGTGTTGGTACCGTGGCATGCGAAAATATATTTCCCGATGATAATGATGTAAATTCCGCTAACAAAATTACACTTATTACTCTGAATGAAAAAGACAATCGATTTAAAAGGACTTGATCTCTCCGCATTATTCGGTGTGGCAGATGCCCATTTAAAATTAATTGAAAGTGCCATGAATCTAAAAATCCATGCTCGTGGACAAGCTGTCACACTGGATGGAGAAAAGGAAGCGGTAAAAATTGTACAGGAACTATTTCATGAAATGGCTCAGACACTAAACAGGAAGTCCATGCTTGTTCCCAAAGATGTGCAAGATTTATTACAAGTGCTAAAAGCAGAAAATGGGCATACACCCAAATCGCAGGAAACCACGGTTTATTATGGCCGAAAAGGGGCTATCATGCCAAGGTCATCAGGACAACATGCGTATGTATCCTGTGTTCGAGAAAATGATATAGTATTCAGTATTGGGCCAGCTGGAACCGGGAAGACATTTTTAGCGGTAGCGTTTGCAATTGCAGCACTGGATAACCATGAAATTGATAGAATTGTGTTATGTAGACCGGCAGTAGAAGCTGGTGAAAACCTGGGGTTTTTACCAGGTGATCTTAGGGAAAAAGTCGACCCGTATTTAACGCCACTCTATGATGCCCTGTCCGATTTGATACCCAAATCAAGACTTCAGCCACTGTTGGATAAAAATATTATTGAAGTTATACCATTGGCATACATGCGCGGACGCACCCTGAATAGTGCTTTCCTCATTTTAGATGAGGCACAAAATGCCACTACCATGCAAATGAAGATGTTTCTCACAAGGCTGGGTGTTAATTCTAAAGCAATTATCACTGGTGATGTAACGCAAATAGATCTGCCAAATAAATCAGATTCTGGATTGCGACATGTAACAGGTGTACTGAAAAATATCGATGGTATTGGTTTTTCCTATTTGACTGAAACGGATGTGGTACGGCATCAATTGGTACGGAAAATTATTAAAGCTTATGATGGGTTGGATGAGCCAGATAACTAATACAAACTCACACTAATTCCCGTAAAAATTCTTCATGTTTACATCCTAATATTGGTAACTTATCGCTTCGCTAATATGGTAACCTGTTGGTAGATGAATAGTGCAGGTAATGGAAGTAGTGCAAAACGGTTTCTTGATCAACACAAAACTATATTCTCCGCAAATAACGGTACATCAGAATCGATGAGATTCTCATGAATTATTACCTTATAATCAAATGCATAAACCATTCAATCCAAGGAATATCCCATGCCTTCCCTTCGTGATGTTGTAATTACCCATTCCCAAAGAACACCGGTCGGTTCATTTCAAGGATCATTATCGACTATAGCCGCACCTGATCTGGGAGCAGCAGTAATCAAATCGTTGTTAAACCAATCAGAGATTGCCAGTGCATCCATTAATGAAGTTATCATGGGAAATGTGTTATCGTCAGGATTAGGTCAGGCACCTGCCAGACAAGCAGCGTTACATGCCGGTCTCCCCAATTCGGTGGAGTGTCTGACGATTAATAAAATGTGTGGATCCGGATTGAAGGCAATCATGCTTGGTGCTCAGACAATTCAAACTGGCATGGCAGATATTATCATTGCCGGTGGTATGGAAAATATGTCCCTCACACCCTATTTATTACCAAAAGCCAGGAGTGGTTACCGTTTAGGACATAGTCGGATTATAGATTCAATGATAAAAGATGGATTATGGGATGTGTACAATGATATCCACATGGGTAACTGTGCGGAAATCTGTGCCCGAGAAAGGAATTACAGCAGAGAAGAGCAGGATGCCTTTGCAAAGAAATCATACGAAAAAGCCATAAAAGCACAACAAAATGGTTTGTTCGACAATGAACTCGTTCCGGTTGATATTCCACAGCGAAAAGGGGATGTAATTACGGTTGACACGGATGAAGAACCGACCCGGGCAAACTTTGCCAAAATGCCTACCCTACGGCCTGCGTTTGAAAAGGATGGAACGGTTACGGCGGCCAACGCATCAAAAATTAACGATGGTGCTGCCGCAGTAATTATTCAGGCAGCTGAAAATGTTTCAAAAACGGTTCATTCACAGTTTAAAATTGTTGCGCAGGCTTCAGCTGCTCACGAGCCTGAATGGTTTACCACTGCGCCGGGAAAAGCAATAAGCAACGTATTAAAACGTGCAAATATGAAAGCAGCCGATATTGAATTATGGGAAATTAATGAAGCATTCGCTCCTGTGGCTCTAGCAGCAATTGAAGATTTTGATCTTGACGATTCGAAGGTAAATGTCCATGGAGGAGCAATTGCACTTGGTCATCCTATTGGAGCATCAGGGGCCAGAATAGTCACCACATTGCTCCATGCAATGGAACGTAATAATGTTCAAATTGGTCTGGCAACATTATGTATCGGTGGAGGGGAAGCATCAGCTATAATTGTAGAGAGGATTTCATGAATTTTTCACTTTCTGATGACCATGAATTGATAAAAAAGACAGCAAGGGAATTTGCTGAAGAACATCTTCTACCAGGAGTTATTGACCGGGATGAAACAGCCACCTTTCCAAAAGATCAAATAAAAATGATGGGTGACCTGGGATTTATGGGTGTAATGGTACCGGAAAAATACAATGGTGCCGGTATGGATGCCCTGAGTTATGTTATTGGGATGGAGGAGATTAGCAGGATTGATGCCTCTGCCGGTGTGGTGATGTCCGTAAATAATTCATTGGTTTGCCAGATATTATTGGATTGGGCTACAGAACAGCAAAAAGAAAGTTATCTAAAGAAACTGGCCCCCGGAGAGTGGCTGGGCGCGTTTAGTTTAAGTGAACCGCAATCTGGGTCCGATGCGAGCAATATGAGAACGTTTGCTGAAAAAGATGGCGGACACTACATTATTAACGGTACAAAAAATTGGGTTACCAATGGGATTACTTCTGATCTTGTTCTGGTCTTCGTGTTAACTGAAAAAGGAATTGGTTATAAAGGGATATCGACTTTTATAATTGAAAAAGGAACGCCTGGATTTTCCACAGGTGAAAAAGAAAACAAACTTGGCATTCGGGGCTCTGATACCTGTGAACTATATTTTGATAATTGCAGGGTACCTGTTGAGAACATGATTGGTGAACCTGGCCAGGGTTTTCGTGTTGCGATGAAAACACTTAATGGTGGTAGAATTGGTATAGCTGCCCAGGCTCTGGGAATTGCCCAAATGGCATTGGAAAAAAGTATATCCTATGCAAAAAACCGAAAACAATTTGGTGAAGCCATTGCAGAATTTGGTGCGATTCAGGCCAAAATTGCCCAAATGGGTACCAATGTGGAGGCATCACGCCTTCTGATTTATCGTGCAGCTACCATGAAAGATCAGCATATTGTCTATTCTAAAGAAGCTGCAATGGCCAAGCTATTTGCATCACAGACGGCTGTAAATGCAGCTCGTGAATGTGTTCAAATTCACGGTGGTTATGGCTATATGCAGGAAACGGGTGTAGAGCGTCTTATGCGGGATGCAAAAATCACGCAAATTTATGAAGGCACCAGTGAAATTCAGGAGATGGTCATTGCACGGGAATTATTAAAAGAATACTCTTAATCTGAAAGGAATTAGTATGTCCGATGTATTTAAATCCATGAACAAAAAAAGCCATGAGCAAGTGGTTTTCTGTAATGATCCGGATACCGGACTAAAATCAATTATAGCGATTCATGACACAACAATTGGACCGGCTCTGGGGGGGTGTCGAATGCTTCCATATACTAGCGAAGAAGAAGCAATGAAGGATGTGCTGAGACTTTCCAGAGGTATGAGTTATAAAGCTGCTCTGGCCGGATTAAATCTGGGTGGAGGGAAATCAATAATCATTGGGGATGCAAAATCGGACAAGTCCGAGTTACTGTTTAGATCATTCGGTCGCTTTGTGGAAGGTTTAGGAGGCAGATATATAACAGCTGAGGATGTTGGTACCAGCGTCAGAGATATGGAATGGGTGCGAATGGAAACCCGATATGTAACTGGAATTTCTCGTGCTTTGGGTGGAAGTGGTGATCCATCACCTGTCACCGCCTATGGGGTTTTTGTTGGTATCCAGGCAGCGGTAAAACATCAGTTAGGGAAAAATACACTGGCGGGACTAAAAGTTTCAGTACAAGGATTAGGACACGTGGGCTACCACCTGTGCAAACATTTGCATGAAAATGGCGTAAAACTATTTGTCTCTGATATCGATGAAGAAGCCTTAAAATCTGTGAGTGAGGAATTTAACGCGACTGTAGTGGGCTTGGATGAAATTTATGGTTTGGATGTGGATATTTATGCTCCCTGTGCACTCGGAGCGACGATTAATGATGGCACGTTGGAACAATTAAAATGTTCAATCATTGCAGGTGCAGCAAATAACCAGTTGGAAACTGAATCCGTCCATGGAAAAAAAGTCAAAGACAAGGGCATATTATACGCACCGGACTACGCTATTAACAGTGGCGGGTTGATAAACGTTGCGAATGAAATCGATGGCTACAATCGCGAGCGTGCTTTTAGCCAAACCGATGGTGTTTACGATACTTTGTTGCGGATTTTTAAAGTTTCCGATGAAGAAAATATACCAACTCATATTGCCGGGAACCGGGTAGCAGAAAAACGTATGGAGGACCTGGCCAAACTGAAAAATGTATTTTTGCCTCGGAAAAATACAATGAGCAAGCGTGACAACAACTAAAAAGCATCCGCGTAGAGTCGCACGTGAAGCAGTCTTACAAGCCTTATTTGCGCTTGAACTATCCGATGATGATAGCGAAAAAGTATTAGGTGATATTTTAGAAAGATACAATCTCGATAAAAAATCAAATCAATTTATTTCTGATCTGTATCGAAACACACTAAAATCACAGGATTGGGCTGAAGAAAAAATTCAGAAATTTCTGGAAAACTGGCGGTTTGAAAGAGTAGCTCGACTTGATCGTCTGATCCTGATGATGGCAATTTGTGAAATTTACACCGTGGAATCCGTACCACCGAAAGTATCCATCGCAGAAGCCATCGAAATCGCCAGGGAATATAGCACAGATGAGAGCCCAGGGTTTATCAACGGAATTTTAGACGCTGTCTACCGTGAAATGAATGAAAGCAAGGAAAAAGAAGACAACTAAATGTTTCAGGCAATATTAAAGAAAATATTCGGCTCCAAATCAGATAGGGAAGTCAAGTCATTGTACCCGTTGGTCGAGAAAATAAACAATGTGTATGTTACACTGGAAAACAAGACTGATGATGAACTGGTTGATCGCACAAAGGAATTTCGACAAATGTTTGTTGAAAAACGATCATCCATTGAAGAAGAGGCTGAAAAGTCCAATTGGAGCGAGGAAGATACGAGCAAAAAGTTATTACTGGCTGAACATGAATTAATGGAAGAGATATTACCGGAAGCATTTGCAATAGTAAAAGAAACCTGTCGCAGAATGGTAGGTGATACATGGCAATGTGTAGGACAAACCGTCCATTGGGATATGGTTCCATATGATGTGCAATTGATTGGTGCTATTGTGCTACACAATGGAAAAGTTGCAGAAATGAAAACCGGAGAAGGAAAAACCCTTGTTGCCACATTGCCAATATATTTAAATGCATTGCCGGGTCGTGGCGTCCATGTTATTACGGTTAATGATTATCTGGCCCAGCGTGATGCTGAATGGATGGGAGAAATTTACAAACGCCTTGGATTAAGCGTGGGTTTCATTCTGAATAACATGGATAATAACCAAAGACGTGAAGAATATCTTAAAGACATTACTTACGGTACGAACAACGAATTTGGATTTGATTATTTACGCGATAATATGTCGCTAACACCACAGGATCAAGTACAAAGAGGACATGCATTTGCCGTTGTGGATGAGGTGGACAGCGTTTTAATAGATGAAGCCCGGACACCATTGATCATATCGGGTGCAGTTGACAATCCCACAGAAAATAAATCCAAAGAATTAAAACCTCTCATTCAAAATCTTGTCAAGAAACAAAATGCCATGGTCTCAGACCTTGTTCGTGAGGCGGAAGCGTTACTAAAAGAAAATAAAGATAAAGAAGCTGGCTATAAATTATTACAGGCAAGTCGTGGATTTCCAAAACATCGGCGCCTAATGAAATTGTTTCAAGAACAAGGTACCAAGCAGCTCGCTCATGGCATCGAATCTGAATATTTACGGGATAAAAGGATGCATGAAGTTGATGAAGATTTGTATTTCTCAATAGAAGAAAAAACCCACATCATTGATATAACGGAGAAAGGAAGGAAAGTTTTATCTCCTGACAATCCGGATACGTTTGTCATACCAGACATTGCTGAACTTTTGCTTGATATCGATGAGAAGCCTGATCTATCCGATCAAGATCGGTTGCAACAAAAAGAAAAAGCCCATCAATTGCATGCAGATCGCAGTGGCAAAATTCATACAATAAATCAATTGCTTAGAGCTTATACCCTTTATGAAAAAGATGTGGATTATGTTGTACAGGATGGGAAAGTTTTAATTGTTGATGAATTTACTGGCCGAATCCTTCCGGGGCGACGTTATAGTGATGGGCTTCACCAGGCTCTGGAAGCAAAAGAAAATGTGTCCATTGAACGAGAAACCCAGACTCTCGCTACCATTACGATTCAGAATTATTTCAGATTGTATGATAAGCTGGCTGGAATGACAGGAACCGCTGAAACAGAAGCGGAAGAGCTGGGATCTATCTATAATTTAGACGTGACAGTTATCCCAACCAATGTCCCGGTGGTTAGACAAGACTTCAACGATGTCATTTATAAAACCAAAAGGGAAAAATACAATGCAGTCGTAGATGAAATCGCGGAATGCTACAAATCCGGGCAACCTGCACTGGTTGGTACAATCACGGTTGAAGTGTCAGAATTATTATCTCGCATGCTGAAGAGGCGTGGGATTACACATAATGTTTTGAATGCCAAGCAGCATCAGAGGGAAGCGGAAATTGTAGTACGTGCTGGTCAAAAAGGATCGGTTACTATCGCTACCAACATGGCAGGACGCGGTACGGATATTAAGCTGGGTGAAGGGGTGAAAGAAGTTGGTGGATTGCATATTATTGGCACAGAGCGGCATGAATCACGTAGAATTGATTTACAGCTTCGTGGTCGTGCTGGTCGTCAGGGAGATCCAGGTTCGTCACGGTTTTATTTATGTCTTGAAGATGACTTAATGCGCTTATTTGGGAGTGATCGTATCGCATCTGTCATGGATAGAATGGGGTTGGAAGAAGGCGAAGTTATCACCCATGGAATGGTGACCAGAGCAATAGAAAATGCCCAGAAAAAAGTAGAAGGTCGAAATTTTGGTATTAGAAAACATCTTCTTGAATACGATGATGTTATGAACCAACAGCGCCAAGTTGTGTACGATATGCGAAATCAGGCTCTTCATGGGGCTAACATGAAAGACTCGATCATGGAAATCATGGAAGGCTTTATAGAAGATGAATTGGCTGGTTTTGAAAATGTAGATCCTGAGGATTGGGATTGGGACAGACTCAGACAAAGTATTTCATCCCATTTATTGGTTGACGTGAATAAAGAAAATCTGCAGAAGTCAAATCCCCTCATTTCAACAGAAATTGTGAAGGAATTTATCTTAACAGAAGCGAGTGAGCTATACCAGGCAAGAGAATCGTTAGTCCCGGAAGATTTCATGCGCGGATTTGAGCGGTATGTAATCCTTCGTACAATTGATGAAAAATGGAAGGATCATCTGTACGCAATGGACCAAATGAGGGAGGGGATTAATTTGCGGGCATACGGTCAAAAGAACCCACTTCTGGAATACAAGTCTGAGGGATTTCACATGTTCCAGGAAATGATATCTGACATGAATAAACAAACCGTACAACGATTATTCAGGACGCAAATCCAGGGAACGCCCTCCATTCAACCGCGACAGCCTAAGGCAAGAAATGTACAAGTACAACATGCTGACACATCGGGAATGGGATTCGCTGGGGTAACCCAAAAGCCAAATGCCCCAACATCTGCCCAGAGAAATCCCATTACAACAGATCAAAAAATTGGTAGAAATGAAAAGGTAACTGTTATCGGTCCCGGCGGTGAAAAAATTAATATTAAGTATAAGAAGCTTCAGGATTATTTAAATCGTGGATATACCCAGGAATAGATTACAGCTGCACTAACTTGTGCGGTACATCAATGACGCTCAAATAAATGTAAAGTTGATAATTTTTTTACTGGAATATCTCCTCAAAATGATTACTTTCCTTTATTGCTTAAATGCAATTATACTGGTAAAATGCCTTCATTGTTTTTTGAAGGCTTTTAGTTAAAAAGCAAAGTATTTGTGAAGTCACATAACTGTGGAGGGAATCCATGAGGATGATCTGGAAAAAATTGTCACTGTTATTAATCGTATTTTTTGCCGTTGTTCCGGTGGTGGGACAAGTTTCATTAGAGGTGGTTGATACAGAAGTCGATGGCTACCCAGTGAGTATATGGGTTCCTGTTGTTTTAAGTAGTCCAACGGATGAAATTGGCGGAATTCAATTCGATTTAAGTTTGGATCCTGCTTGGATTTCTATGACTGGAATTACATCGGGAGGAGCAGGTTATAGTGGTGATTTTACTGGTGACTTTAACGCCCTAGATGATGCTACTACAAGAGTTGTATTTTATAACTCGACCAACAACAATACAATCCCTACTGGCACAGATACAGTCATGTGGTTAGAATATACAGGAACAAGTGTATTGTCAGCCGTCATTGATATGTCAATATCAAATATTATTATAAGTGATGGAACCGGAAATGTTGTTACATCTTCTGGATCAGCCGGGGGTATTCAAATTGGTGAGGTGGCATCCTTTTCCTTTACTGATGGTGAAGCAGATGTACTTGACACTGTAAGTCTGGATTTAAACTTGACCAATGATGGTCCAGTTGGCGGTTTCCAGCTAGATGTGTTTGACACACCTGATAATTTAGATTTTTTATCAGCGACAACCACTGTAAGAACTGACGGTTTTACTGTCGAATATTCAGAAGTGGCAAGCGGAACCAGAATTTTGGTTTATGATCCAGACAACTTGGATATTGCTGTTGGAACCGGAGCTGTTATCACAGTTGATTTTATCATTCACTATAATGCTTTTGAAGGATACGTAGGTGTTAATCTCACAAATGTGATTGCTACTGATGGAATTGGTGGTGAATACTGGATTGCCAGTGCTGATTCTGGGACGGTCCATGTAACACCAGGTTATATTGAAGAACCACATAACTTAGAAGCAGTTTCAGGCTTAGACGGGGAAATACCATTGATGTGGGATGCTCCCTACGGCCCGATCCCTCAAGATTTTGGTGAAGATTTTGAAGGAGGATCTATTCCAGATGGATGGACAGCAACAACCAATTCTGCAGTGGGTTGGTTTGTGACACAGGATGGATCAAGCACATATTGGGATATACCACCACATACATGGTACGCATGTTCCAATGATGATGCTGCAGATGATGACGGATCTGTCGATTACCTCGTTACTCCTGCTATTAATGTGAGTGGTGCACAAAATATCATGCTCAACTTTGAATCATTCTTTACGGGAGACTACGGCCAGTCCGCCCATATAGAAATCAGCACTGATGGAAGTAACTTTACGGAGGTTACAAGTTTAGGAGCATCCGCCGAATGGGTTACCGAATCTGTAGATCTATCTGATTATAGTGGTAGTCCTCATTTATACATCGCTTTCCATTCAAATGATAATGGAGCATGGGCATCGGGATGGGCCATTGATGATATATCAATTAATTTTAGTGGAGCCAGAATAGCGCAAAATTTACATTATGATTTCAATGAACTCGGTCAATGGGTCATTACAGCAGATAAAGCGGAAGTCGTGGCTCAATATCCAAATGGAATTCCCTACGAATGGAAAATAGACTGGGACAACCCATTGCAACATAGCAACAATGTTAGTCGTGACCTGACAGGTTTCAATATTTATAGATCTACGAATAACGTTGATTACAGTGTAATTGAGACGGTTGCACCGGATGTCACAGATTATTTGGATACAGATGTAAATAATAGTGTTGATTACTATTATTACATAACATCTATTTATACACCCGGAGGTGAATCAGGTGCTTCAAATATCGTTATGGCAACACCATTGGAATGGATTGAATTGGGTATTAGCAATGGTGCTGCATTGTCCGGTGCTACAGATACATTAGATATTTATTTGAATAATGAAACAAGTATCGGCTTTTTCTATTTTGAAATTTCAGACATTCCAAATTACTTTATTGGGGAGTCCATCCTTGAAACCGATAGAACATCCGGTTGGAGTCTTGATGTAGTTGAATTACCCAGTGGAGACATGGCGATTACCGGATTTTCTCCCGGTACTCCTCTTACAGTTGGTGATGGGTCTATATGTAAAGTCGTTGTTAGAGGTTTTAGCGAAGAAGAAGGTACCGCAAACGTTGATTTTACAACCGCAAGTATCGTTGATTTAGCAAATAATGAGATGCCGTGGACATCCACTCCCGGAGAATTTCATGTCACGATTGAAACGCAAGTACTGTTCTTTGGTCATGCAGTAGCAGACCCAGGAACTATGATTACAATACCGTTCGTTTGCAGTTCAACTCAGGACATATATGGAATTCAAGTATTTTTAACGGATGTTCCCACTGGTTTAACTCCAATTAACATTGTTCCCAGTACCTACATAGATTTTTCAAACTGGACAGTGGATTTCTCCGTTGTTGGTGAAGAACTTAGAATCATTCTATTTGATGTTACTCTTTCCAACCCGATACCCCCGGGTACTGGTCAAATTGCGGAAATCAATTTTCTTATTGACCCAGGTACAGCTGTGGGTACAACCATCGAGCTAACACCGGACTTTAATAATCTAGTGGTGTCTGATGTCAATAGTTTACCGATGCATACTGAGGTCGTGGAAGGTCACGTGTATGCTGGTAGTGTTGAAGCACTCTTTTCATTTGGAAATATTTCCGGACCTGATGAAAATGGAATGGTTAGTTATGAAGTCAATGTAAACAATACAGTCCCAGTGTATGTATTCGACGTAAATTTGTACGAATCACCACTCAACTTCACTGCAACAAATTTCATTCCCACTGGTAGATTTGCAAATGGATCTCTAGATGATAATAGCGGCGAGCAAGAGGATGGGTCTCTACATGTTCTCGGATACGAATTCACATCTGGAATTACTCCTGGTGAGGGACCAATTTTGATCATTGAAGGACAACTGACCGGTAGCTTTGATGTACTTACATATTTTTATGCGGCCACTGCTGCTGATGTAAATATTCAACCTCTTTTAGCTTGGAAAGTAGGATATGGACTGTTACCAGTTTCTAGCGTGGGAGTTGGAGAGGAAGCGACAATACCGACTGATTATGCACTCCATCAGAATTATCCAAATCCATTTAATCCAACCACAATGATTACGTATGATTTAGCCGAGCAATCAGCTGTCACAATAAATATATATGATCTGACCGGAAGACAAGTAAGAACGTTGGTTAATGATATACAGAATGCAGGTCAAAAGGTTACACTTTGGGATGCGACGGATAATTTTGGACGCGACGTGAGTGCTGGTGTTTACATATATCAAATCAAGGCTGGCAATTTTAGTCAAACAAGAAAAATGTTATACATAAAATAACATTTTTCTTCCATTACTTTAAAAAAAGGGCATCGAAAGATGCCCTTTTTCATTTTACATGGAATGAGTGATCACGTAATTTCATCGGTTATTGGATATACCGGGATGGCGGAATTGGTAGACGCGCCAGATTTAGGATCTGGTATCCATTGGATGTGAGGGTTCGAGTCCCTTTCCCGGTACTAAATTATACAGAATTGTTAAAGTCACTTTTTTAAATGTTTAACCAGTCCACCGAATTGCTTTTCGATGGCGAATCCATACTTGTAGAATAATCCGGCCTGGAAAAACCCAACAGTTAAGTGGTTAAATCCTAAATGAATCAAGCGTTGGAAAAATTCATTAAGCAAAACCGTACTTATACCACGTTTTTGATAGTTACGTTTAATGACGATTCGTTCCAAGTAAGCAGTTTCATCCCCAACGTTCTTCCAAAATATCCCTCCTAATACTTGCTCAACCGCTGAAAATAACAGAAGAAATTTGTGATCCTCATGAAATGATAATTTCATATTGGCTCGATTGAGAATCGTGTGAAACTGTGCTATCTCCTTTGGATGAAATGGCGGACGAATGCGATAACGTTCACCTTGTGCATCTTCAACAATTGTTATTAGATCCAGCCGCCCTTGGTGACCAACATCCCAGGAAACAAGATTTCCATAGTCTGATGCCTGCACATGTTCAAATAATAATCTGGTAAGGAAATACTGATCCTCCGCGGTTAAATCCATTGTATCATCAAGCTGTTTTACTTGGGTATCCAAATCTTTACTGGTAATTGTTTTTGCGCGCACTTGCTTTTGCAAATCTAACAGTCGCTCTTGAAGCGCAGCACTGGAATTCTTAAAACATGTCATTAGGAAAAATCGTATTCTGGTCTCTGGATAGTCTTCAATAAAATCACGAAGTTGATAATCCTTGTACAATTCAAGCAGAACCGTTGCTCTGGCTTCTTTAGTAGCCTGTGGGTTTAAATCAAGCCATCTATTGTACCTGAGAGCCGCAAAGGTAACTTGTTTTGTCATGACGCCAAGTTCATTTATTTCGGAAATAAACTGATGAACACGATGAGTAGTTAATCCCAAGAACTCTGCTTTTTTTTGCCAACCCTCACTTTCTATTTTTTTATTGAAAATCTTGAGCAGTTCTAATCCTTTTTTTACTGTAACGACCTGGAGTAAGCTGGTAAATATAATTTCCCAATCAGACATCCTTGATAATCCGTCAAATTCATTTTCAGTGCTCAAAAGAAATTGTTCGTATAATCCAAATAACAGGGGCACTATATCATCATTTTCAATACGATCCGAAATTGAGATTAGTCTTGTTCCGGATGTGTAATCGTATTCAGGGATAATAAGGTTGTTTGGAGATGGATTGGCAATGGAAAAGGTATATTCACTTCGAACCCAAAAATCAATGTATGCCATGCATCCATTCCAAAAAAAGTGTAACCAGCGCATTTGCCAACGATCAATTGCTCGTCCAGAAGCTATTTCTGTTTTATGCCGATCCAAATACTGGATAACAGTTTCACCGGGAATATACTCCTCCGTATACATTGAAAAATCGGACCAATATCCACCAAAATCCTCCACCAGTTTTCTTCCGTGTTCATCTTGCGCCATAAGAATTAACCACTTTATCTCATCCTCGATAAACGATTTTTTGAGATTTTCGTTAATATTTATTACAAAATTATAAGACCGCTTCATTCTTGTTTGGACCAATAACCGGTACACACTTTTACCATGGCGTTGACCAAGTAGTGAAATCCAGATCCCATTGATAGGGATATCATTTAACTGTACCATTTGTTTTTTTGAGAAAATAAAGATTGCTTCTCGTAGCAGTGTGGAGTCAGACAAAGCTCTAAGCAATAGTGACTGATGATCTTGAGGGGTTTCTGTATCAAAATCAATCACATGTCCCCAGCCATATTCTGTACCACTTTCAGGATCAATTGCAACTCGCATATTACTGCCCAGCCAATTCCGAAATTTTGCCAATAGGACATTTTGTGATTTTGTAGCGAATTCCCTGAGAATTTTATTACGTCCAAAGAGCTGCCACCAATTTAATTCAGCTCGAATTTCAATATATGTGGAGGGATGTCCTTCTCCATACTCAGCAATTAATTGTATCAACTGATGAAGAATAAATGTTTGAATATCGTCCTCATTCAGGTACTGTTTTCTAGTCGACCTCAAATAATTTAATACAGCATTTGCGTGGACAAGTGACAGGTTGTTTGGATCAACTTTATGCCTGTCATCCATGGTTGACGGGTAAACAAAGCGTAAATAATCTATAAGCAGTAAAATGAATTCATTTCCCGTCAAAAGCGAAATGATACTCTCAAGACTCTTTAACCGTATATACGCTGTTGGGTGGTACTGTAATCTCAGTATTACCTTTTTCACATAATAATGTAAATCACCGGAAAGTTCTTTTAATCCATTAGACAATTGCTGAAGTGTCTCAACAACGCGATCTTGGCTCGTATGACGAAGTTCAATTGCAGAAATATGAACAGATTCTAGCGTCAACGAATGCTTATCAAACTGCGATATTTCATTTTGTTTACCAATTGGATCAGCTTGCTCACAGAAAGATTTTTCGTCTAATAAATCAATATTTGATATCTTTTCCTCACGATGGATACGAAAAGCGGCCGGACCAATAAAGTCGATCAATTCTCTATTCCCAAGCCAAAGTGTTGGAATGCGTATCATTTGATTAATATCAAGGAATGGGGCATGGATAACATAGTAAAAATTTCCGATACGAACATTTGTATCAGAAAACGATATGCGTATTTTGGCGTCTGTTTTTCCACATACAAGGTGATCACCATTCCATATCAGATCAGTACCAAGTATTCCTTTTTCCCGCAAAATCCATAATGGTATCCTGATTTCATTCTCTTTATCAAAAAGGGACACGTAATCCTTTAGATACATCTTTTCAATTACATCATTAAAATTGGATAAAATTTGCTTCCGTTTGAATGTGTTTTTGGGTGTGGTTTCACCGAAATCACTCGAAAAGTCTCGCTGAATAATTTCATAATTCACGATTCGCTCGTATGGTGCAAGAAAACTATTTACGGATTGAACAAGTGTATCAAAATAATCTTTTACTGATTGAATATCTTCACTATCAATATCCTGTGGTATTAGCTTCCAGTCTGGATACAGTAAAACCGAATTGTATTCACGTCCATCACCGACTAAAAACGCCGATTGGATAGACTCAAAATCGGTGAACATATTTTCAATTTTTTGAGGGGCAATTGTCTGACCACGGTTATTTTTATAGATCTCTTTGATGCGGTCAATAATAAAGTAATGATTTTTACGCTTAGTAAATATATCCCCGGTTTGAAACCATGCTTCGGTTGATGCTACAGATAAATCATCCGGGAAATAACCAGGAGATATATATGGTCCACGGATAAGCAATTCACCCTCGTTACTGATGGTTGCTTCAATACCAGGAAGGGGTTTGCCAACTGAGTCTTTCATGTAATCACCGGGAGGAGTCATTAAAATTCCACCGGTGGCTTCGGTCATACCATACCCACTTAAAAGTTGGATACCGCATTGATGGAAAAATTCAAAGATTGCAGGATCAAGGTACCCAGCTGCGGACAGTCCCCAAACCAGATTTCCGCCTGTCAAAGAATCTATCTTTTTTTTGGCAACATCCAATCCATTTTCTGTCTGCGATTGGTTTTCAATTGCCTGCTCATACAATTGTTTCCAGCGCTTTGGGATACTAATAAACACAGTTGGTTTACATCGTTTAAAATCTTTGATTAATGCCTTATATGACGGTGACTGGGCAAAGAAATAGGTTGCTCCCCAGAATATGGTACCTGTTAACTCAAAAAACCTGCCAAAGGTGTGGTAGAGTGGGAGATAACAGAGAAATCTATCGGCGGATGAAATTTCAGGCAGGGCTAATGCCCTGGCAAAGCGCTTGCAAATAATATTTGTAGGAGTAAAAATGATACCTTTAGGGTCCGAAGTTGTACCGGATGTGTACATGATAGATGTGCAGCTATCCATATCAAGTTTTTGAGGAATTTGTACCGTTGTCTCTTGATCAGACAACGACAGAAAATCCTGCCAGGACAAATCATAGTGATCATTGGGAACTGAATCATTCAGGCTTACTATGGTCAATGAATCTACCGTTTTCAACAATTCCTTAACGTGCTCAATCTGCTCATTGCCATCGATAAACAGATGGGTGATCCCGGCATGAGAGACGATATATTTAAAATGTTCAAATGGTAAATTGCCAGGTATTGGTACAACACGATCTCCAAAGCAGAGACATGCCAAATCTGTAAGCGCTCCGTGTAAAGAGTTAACCGAATATATTCCAATTACTGCATGTTTCGTATCTGTTGATATGCTGTGTAATCCGGCTCCAATCCTTTTAATATCATTCCAAGCTTCCGAATACGTAATAGTTTCAATTTCATTACCGTGTGGAATTTGAAAAAGCGTTTTTTCACTGTATCTCTGCGACCGCTGGAAAAAACACATCCCAAAATGATAATGTGATTTTCGAATTAAAGCTGTGATGCATGTAAACCAGCGATCCAAATAAGAAGAATTATTAATGCTTTTATTAACGCCAGGGAAATGTGCCAGATCAAGGAATGAATGGATGGCTGTTATTGGCAATTCGCCAATGCAAATATCCTCTGCAAGGCGGATCAGTTTATTTGCAGGAATCGGCGAATCATTTGCCAGTTCAATTGCCAGATTATCTATCTTATGAATAAGGCTAGTATCCATGAAGATAATTTAGAGGTAATCTGGTGAATAAAAGAGGGGAGATGAGCCTATAAATCATCTCCCCTGTAAGGTTTAACCAGCAAATTGAAGAGGCAATCCCGAGAGAGATTCTAGGTTCTCTTTCACCTCATCATCCGTCATGGCGTGGTCCGTAAGGTTTCCGCTTAAATAGTTGGTATATGCGGACATATCAAAATAACCGTGACCGGACAGATTAAACAGGATAGTCTTTTCTTTGCCCTCTTCTTTTGCACATAGGGCTTCCACAACTGCACCATGTATTGCATGGCTGGATTCTGGTGCAGGTATGATTCCCTCGCTTCTGGCAAATTGAAGGGCAGATTTAAAGACATCCAGTTGTCCGTATGCTTCAGCTTGGATAAACCCGCCATTAACAAGATGTGATATTAATGGAGCATCTCCGTGATAGCGAAGCCCGCCGGCATGAATAGCGGGGGGAACAAAGCCATGGCCTAATGTGTGCATTGGTACCAGTGGAGTCAACATTGCGGTATCACCAAAATCATACCTGAATTCACCTTTAGTAAGGGTAGGGCACGAAGCAGGTTCGGTGGCCAGAAATTTAATCTCCTTTCCATCGAATTTTTCCTTCAAAAAGGGAAAGGCAATACCGGCGAAGTTTGACCCACCGCCAACACATCCTACCACCACATCAGGGAAATCTCCGACAATTTCCATTTGCTTCAAGGCTTCCTGTCCAATGATAGTCTGGTGCAGAAGGACGTGGTTTAACACAGACCCCAGTGCATATTTGGTATCGTCACGTTGAGCAGCATCTTCCACTGCCTCTGAGATGGCAATTCCTAAACTACCGGGAGAATCTGGATCTTTTTCAAGATACTGTCTACCAAACTCGGTCTCATTACTAGGGCTGGCAACAATGCTGGCACCGTAACTCTCCATCAATGCCTTTCGATATGGCTTTTGGTCAAAACTGATCCGAACCATATAGACTTTGCATTCCAGTCCAAAAATGTTTGCAGCAAAGGCCAGCGAGCTTCCCCATTGTCCTGCCCCTGTTTCGGTAGCAAGTCTTTTAACACCTTCCTGCGCATTAAAGTACGCCTGGGCTACGGCTGTATTCGGTTTGTGGCTTCCGGTTGGACTGACTCCTTCATACTTGAAATAGATTTTAGCTGGTGTACCCAGCAATTTTTCAAATCGGTGGGCTCGGATCAATGGTGATGGTCGCCACAGGGTTAACGCATCCAAAACCGGTTCGGGAATATCAATGTACCGTTCCTGACTTACTTCCTGTAAAATCAGCGCCATTGGGAATAATGGCGCCAGGTCATCAGGACCGATAGGTTGCCTTGTTCCGGGATGGAGCGGAGGTTGCATCGGGCTTGGTAAATCCGCTGCAATATTGTACCATTGTTTTGGCATTTCTTTTTCTGATAAGAATATTTTTGTTTCAGGCATAGGTATAACCTTTCATGTTGAAGATATGTACGATATGGATTAATTAGTAGGTATGTGCGTTAGCAGACTGCTAGCGCAAATGGGATTAGTTGGCCCGGTAGGGCCACCAGGTCCAATGCCAGGAAAAAAGGCTTAATATGTTTAAAATATTTATTACTTTTTGCATTTTAACACTCAAAATTGAATACAGCAAATCTCAAATCACAAGTATTTTTTTGTTTTATTATTAAATTTATATTGTGAGTCGAATAATATTCGATGAACAACCCATTGAGAATAATTCACTCTGTCACTATTTTTAACATTACATATCATTGCGGATAAAATATGAACAAGAATGCTCAGCAACACTTTTCCCCGGACGAAATTCAAGCGGCACTGAAAGCCGCCCCAAAAGATTTAAAGAATTATGTTCAGTACCTTAATTCACAAATTGAACGGCTTTCGGAAATTGGTCTGTCATTAACAAAAGAAAAAAACATGGATCAGTTGTTAGAAATGATCCTGTTGGAAGCAAAACGTATCACCAATGCCGATGGGGGTACATTGTATATGATGACCGAAGAAAAACGACTAAAATTTGAAATTATGATGACCGAATCCCTGAACTTCCATATGGGAGGAACATCGGGGAAAGACATCCCATTTTATCCTGTTCGTTTGTATGATGAAGATGGGAAGCCAAACACCACCATGATTGTTTCTTACGTGGGATTAACCGGAGAGACAGTTAATCTTGAAGATGCATATGAAGCGGAGGGTTTTGACTTTTCCGGGACCAAAGCATTCGATGAAAAAACAGGATATCGCTCAAAATCATTTTTAACCGTTCCTCTAAAAAATCATCAGGATGAAATAATTGGTGTATTGCAGTTGCTAAATGCAACCGATCCAAAGACTGGAGTAACAATCTCCTTTTCCAGAGATGTCCAAAAACTCGTGGAAGGTCTGGCAGGGCAAGCGGCTGTCGTAATAACCAACAAAAATCTGATCAAGGATCTTGAAGTTCTATTTGAATCTTTTATTAAACTAATTGCATCGGCAATTGATGCCAAATCGCCGTATACCGGTGGACATTGTGAACGGGTTCCTGCAATTACTCTCATGTTGGCTGAAGCCGTAAATAACATGACGGAAGGTCCCATGGCTGACGTTCATTTCTCAGAAGAAGAGATGTACGAATTAAAAATTGCAGCATGGTTGCATGATTGTGGAAAAGTTACTACACCTGAATACGTGGTGGATAAATCTACCAAACTTGAGACTATTTATGACCGTATTGAAACGGTAAAAACACGATTCGAAGTAGTGGTGAAAGATGCTGAGGTTAAGCGTCTAAAGGCTGAATTAAAGGTGGCCAACGATAAAAAACTAAGTGCTGAAGATAAGACCAAGAGGATTAAAACAATACGGAGCAATTATCGAGTTCAGGTTAAACAAATTCGCGATGATTATGATTTCATTGCCGAATGCAATGTTGGCGGCGAATTCATGAGTCAGGAATTAAAAGATCGTGTAACTCATATTGCAACACATTATACATGGAAAGAGGATGGTGTGGCAAAGCCGATTTTAGATGAATCAGAGGTCTATAATTTGCACATTGCACGGGGTACCTTAACACATGAAGAGCGAAAAGTCATTAATGATCATATCGTTCAGACAATAAACATGCTCAATCAATTGCCTTATCCTAAGCATTTGCAACGAGTTCCGGAATATGCCGGAGGGCACCATGAAAAGCTGGACGGTACCGGTTATCCAATGGGTTTGACCAAAGATGAAATGTCTGTACAAGCACGCATCATGGCCATTGCGGACATTTTCGAAGCATTAACGGCTCGTGACAGACCATATAAAAAAGGCAAGACGCTTGGTCAGGCGATGAAGATACTGGGTTTTATGCGCAACGATGCTCATATTGATCCGGACTTATTTGATGTGTTTGTAAATCAAAAAATCTATTTGAATTACGCCCAAGAATACATGGATGAATCTCAAATCGACGAAGCAGCCTCCTGATTTCAATTCGATTCTTTCATTCTAATTCACACCAATTAACAGAACAGTTATCCTCTTTTGGGGATTCCAAAAGCATTTTCCGAAATAAGAATCTGTATTAAGTTCTAACATGACTATTGAAATTGCAATTGTCCTAGCCATCATTATGCTGGCGTTTTTTCTTTTTGTAACTGAAAGATTTCCCATTGATGTAACAGCCGTTTTCATTTTAGCGCTGTTGCTATTGACAGGACTCCTAACCCCCGATCAGGCTATTTCCGGTTTTTCTAATCCGGCAGTAATTACTATTGCACTTCTCTTCATATTGACAAAAGCAATCGAGAAAACACATGTCCTGGAATATTTGGTGGTGCGCATTAATCAAATGTTTAAACGTTCGATTAATCTGGGATTAATTATCTTTTTACTTTCAATTGCTATTGCTTCCGCATTGGTTAATAACACGGCAATTGTATCAATTTTTATCCCCATCACAATTCGAATTGCTCAGTCCTATGGTATGAGCCCCTCAAAATTGTTAATTCCGCTTAGCTATGCAGCCATCCTTGGAGGAACCTTGACTCTGGTAGGTACTTCAACCAATTTGATTGTCAATTCTATTCTCATTCAGGATGGTACCCAAGCACCCCTTGGTGTTTTTGAGTTTACAAAATTTGGCATTTTTATGGTTATTATTGGTATTTCATATTTGGTATTGTTCTCCAAGAAGATGTTGCCATCACGGACCGTTACTACCAGCTTAACAAAATCGTTTCACATGGGTGGCTTTTTAACTGAATTACGGATACTGGCAGAATCGCCCTTGATTGGCAAAACCTGTCTTGAACGCAACATCAACCGGAATTACGATGTCACCGTGATTGATATTTTACGAGAAGGATCACATATCACTGCAAACATTAGAAATACTGTGTTGGAAGAGGGGGATATTCTGATTGTCCGTGGCTCGTTGGATAATTTTGTTCGAATGCGTGAGGTAGAGAAAATTGCCATGCTTACGGATCAAAAATTGAACGAAGATGAATTGGTCCAGAGCGACAATATGCTGGTAGAACTGGTAATTACACAAAATTCTGATCTTATTGGGAAAAACCTGAAGGAAATCAATTTCCGACGCAGATTTGGAAGTTTTGTGCTAGCCATCAGAAAAGAAGGAGCAATCCTTAGAAAAAAGATTGCCCATGTCGTTCTTTCCGCTTACGATACCTTGTTGGTTTACGGCCCGAGAGATAAAATCGAATCTTTAGGCAATAGTGGGGATTTCATCGTCATTGAAGAACGCAAGGAAGAATTATCAAAGCATCGATTCTGGTGGCTGAGTGTCCTGTTGATAATTTTAATCGTGATTTTATCTGCAACTGGAACCATGAGCATTCTCAAAGGTGCCTTAATTGCGGTTGCAATCCTGTGGGTTTTCAGATTAATCACTCCCAATGAGTCATATCGGGCGATCAGGTGGCAGGTTATAATTTTAATTGGTGCTCTCATCCCACTTGGGTTTGTGATACAATCATCTGGTACAGCCCTCTGGGTGGGAAATCTGCTCATTCACACTGCCACTCTTTTTCCCACAGGTTTAGCACCCCATGCATTACTTGGTTTCTTGTATTTATTGACCATAATTATGACTGAAATCTCATCCAACGCCGCGACGGCAATTATTATGACTCCAGTGGCACTATCTCTGGCTGCCCAGGTGGGTCTCGATCCCCGACCGTTTGTTTTTGTGATTTGCTTTGCTGCCTCTGCATCCTTCATTACTCCAGTAGGGTATCAGACCAATTTAATGGTATTTGGTCCTGGTGGATATAAATTCAGTGACTATTTCAAAGTTGGATTTCCACTGGCAATACTCCTTTGGATAGTCGCAGTGATAATGATACCTATATTGTGGCCATTTTCTCCAGTTTAATAAATAAGTGTAACATCAATCATTATTGAGCATCAAATTATTCTGACGCCGGTAAATACAGACTTATAGTTCCAATGGAAAAACAACTCATAGACGAAAAGAAAATAGTTGAAAAAGCACAACAGGGGGATAAAGCTTCACTTGCTGAGTTGGTAAAAATCTATTCACCAAAAATCTATGGATTGGCTTTGCGAATGATGCGAAATGAAGAGGACGCTGAAGACGTATTACAAGAAACATTTGTATTGATGATCAGAAAAATATCCACCTTTTCGGGAAAATCTTCTTTCTATACCTGGTTGTATCGCGTAGCTACGAATGTTGCACTGGGCAAGTTGAGGGATAAAAAATACACGACTCAGACGGTTTCGCTTAGCGACTCAGAGCATGCATATTTAAAGGGACATCAGTTAAGCGAATGGCCGGATCATCTCGAGGATAAGCTGGATGATCAGGTATTTCTGGAATGTTTAAAAAAAGCAATGCAGGCACTCCCGGACAATTACCGTGCGGTTTTTGTATTACGGGACCTGGAAAACATGTCCACAAAAGAAACCAGCAAAATACTTGATATAAGTGAGGCAAATGTAAAAGTTAGACTGATGCGAGCACGATTATTCCTCCGTGATCAGCTGGCGAATCATCTACAATGTGTGGAGATACCTTATGGTGCATAAACCCCATGATAAATTCTTAAAACTGGTTGAGGATCAACTGGGAAAAGATTTTGGATCTGATATCATAGAAGAAGTTGCACATCATATGGAAGATTGCCCAGATTGCAAAATCTATGTCGATAGTGTGAACCAAACGATCAGATTGTATCGTGAAACCGAAGACCAATTGCCAATCCCCGGGGGCGTGACCGATCGACTTTTTAAACTGCTAGATCTGAAAGAGAAAAATTGATCATGATTGCTGCCACGATGTACATTGAAGATTTGGTCAAGGAATATCCTCAGGTTATTCGCCCGCTGGCGGACCACGGATTGGTCTGTATTGCCTGCGGTGAACCGGTCTGGGGTACGCTGGAACAATTAGCACTGGAAAAAGGTGTAACCAATTTGGAAAATATCATCGAAGAATTGAATGAACTTGTTCAATCAAATTAAAGACAGCTGGAAGTCGTTATCCCTGGGAATCGCGGTAGGTAGTTTATTAGGGTATTCCTACTATTATTTTATCGGATGTCAATCAGGAACATGCGCGATTACAAGTAACCCGTTGAATTCCACCCTGTATGGGGCTGTCGTGGGACTGGTTTGGGTCTTTCCAACGAAACAAAAATTGAGTAAGTAATATGAAATATGGATATCAGAGAAAAGTATCCCTGTCATTTAATGATGTAGATAAAAGAATTAGGGCATCGCTTAGAGCGAATGGCTTTGGTGTGATTACAGAAATAGATGTGAAACACACCATGAAAGAAAAGTTAAATAAATCATTTAAAAAATTTAAAATTTTAGGAGCGTGTAATCCGCCAGTTGCTTTTGAGGCCTTATCTATCGAAAATGAAATTGGACTTTTACTGCCCTGTAATGTTACTATCTGGGAAAATGAAGATGGATCAACCACTGTGTCGGCGATTGATGCCAAAAAAATGCTATCAATCACTGGTTTGGATACGGTGGAGCATCTTGCAGCGCAGGTGAATGATTTATTAAAAAAATCAGTTGATGCCGTATGATGGATGGATTACTCATAGTACTAGTTATTTTCGCCTGGTACGGTATCGTGCGCTTCATATTCCCCAAGGTTGGTGTACCTACATGAAGAAATCCCTATCTTCCTCAGGTAGAAGAAGAAAACAACGCGTTAATTAAAAAACAATAAGGATCTGAGTTATGCCAATGTACGATTATCGTTGTAATTCCTGCGATATGACATTCGAAGAGTTGGTTTTTTCAAGTTCAACGCCCGATGAGGAAATCGAGTGTCCGGGTTGCGGCGAAAAGAATGCACAAAAATTACTTTCAGCACCTATGATATCCACTGGATCAGCTTCTACTGCTACAACCGGTGTAGGTGGTTGTAATGCTCGCTCCGGGTTTTCCTGAGGATAATCATTTCCGCAGTTTGCGGTTTAATAGGTGCAAACAAATTTATCTTATATCTTAGGTGACCTGTTTATTATATGTAAATTTGATGCTTGTTATGTCAATGAAAAAGCAAAAAACTTCCCGCCTTTCGGCCTTTAAAGAAAATCCTGCCAAAGCTCTTTGGACATTGGCAATACCCGTAATTGCAGGGATGGCCATTCACACGGTTTATACTGTTGTGGATATGATTTTCATTGGTCGATTGGGCGGTGACGCAATCGCTGCAGTAGCTTTTAATATGCCATTATTTTTTCTTGTACTTGGTATGACAATGGGTCTTGGGGCTGGTGTGACTGCCACCGTAGCCCGTTATATCGGTGCCGATAGAAAAAGATCAGCTGATAATGCAGCTGAACATGCAATTGTCATTGCCTTTTTTATCAGTATTACATTGACAGGGTTTGGCTTATGGCGCGGACAGGAAATGTTATCGTTTTTAGGTGCAAAAGGCGAAATTCTGCACTATGCATGGGATTACCTGGAATTTATCTGTATTGGTTTACCCTTCATGATTTTTTCTGGATTTTTCCGCTCTATATTGGCAGGTGAGGGGGATATGACGCTCCCCATGATGGTTGCAGGTTTTGGGACGTTACTCAACCTCATTTTAGATCCAATATTTATATTTGCTCTTGACTTGGGAGTTCGAGGGGCAGCCATGGCAACGGCAATCAGTCAGATAACGGTTTTCATTATTTTCGCATACATGATATTCATTAAGGAGCATGCCTATGTAACATTTAGAATGAAAGATTTTAAATGGTCCAGTGGCATTATAAATGATATAATTAAAGTGGGAGTACCCGCTTCTCTATCCATGGTAATCATGGCTACAGGTGGAGGTGCATTCAACCGAATACTCGCAACTTTTTCTTCAGAAGCTGTTGCAGCCTATCAGGTGGCAGGTCGCGTGGATATGATAATTTTTCTTCCCATAATGGGAATTGGTACGGGTCTGACCACGTTGGTTGGGATGTTTTATGGCGCAAAAGAATACGATATGTTGCGACATGTAGTTAAGTATGGTATTTCAAGAGCTGTCTCAATCACAGTGGTGCTATCTGTAGTAATATTTTTTAGTGCATCTCACATTATGACAGTTTTTACCACTGAATCTTCCATTATCACCATAGGAACCAATTATCTGCGGATTATTTGTATGATATACCCATTGGTTGCTATTGGTATGAATATTGGTCGAGTCTTACAGGGTTTGGGTAGAGGATTGCCTCAGTTAGTAATTACAATTACCCGTGTATTAGGTGTTTCCGTTCCTCTGGCAATATTGTTTACACAATTACTTCACAAACCAGTTGAATGGGTTTGGTATGCCATGTTGATTTCATCTGTAGTAGCAGTTACCATCAGTCTCCTGTGGCTACGATCTGCCTTTCATAAACAGGTTCCCGTTGTCTAAGCTAGCAGCGCTCTCATTAAACGAGATTAACACTAGACTAATAGAGTATCCCGGATGGGAGTACCATAACCATACTATTCAGAAATCCTATACATTTAATGAATATTTACATGGAATTAAATTTGTTCAACGTATCGCAACAATTGCCGAGGAAAAAAACCATCACCCGGAATTGATCATTGGTTGGTGTAAAGTCACTGTGTTACTATCAACCCACGACGCCAATGGAATTACTCTTCTCGATTTTTCGCTGGCTAAAAGCATTGATCAATTGTTGTAACCTTTTTTTTACGTCTCCAGACCATTTGTAAAGTGGTGACTACAATCACAGAGAATGGATTTCCAATCTGGTAAGTTCATTTAGCTTTTAACAACGGTGAAGGAGATGAACCATGTATCCGTACAATCACGCCTTACTTAATACCAAATTATTGTTCCCGATTATTCTCATTATTTCCATTGCATTTGGTGCTGGAAATACCAACCAAATTACTGCCCGAAACCAGACAGCATTAGATGATCAAACATCCCAGCTGATGGTAGATAAGGTGAAAGAGATGCAAAGCCTAAAAGCAAAGCACCTCCAGGGTGATTTGTTTCGGAATTTCAACAAAACCAAACAATTAAATCTTAAACAGTCTACATTAAATCAGAAACATGTTAATTCTCCAGGTATTCCTTGGAAATTGAAACACAATACCAACAAATATCAGCACATAAACAGGGTATCGGATAACGGGAGCCGTACAGATACCATAGATGTGAAAATTAATGGATTGGACGATGCGACCATAACACAGGGGGAGGATTTTGTCGTAACTGTAACATTCTCAACTGGCGACTCCATCGCTGATGTATCTCTATGGATTGAAAGTGATGGGGATGGAATTTTTGATCCTGCCTATGATTATGATTTAGGTGAGTATCAACAGATTATGGATAATGATATGGATGATGAAAATCCAGCTTGGGGTATCTATGAAATCACCATGTTAGGTGGCGAGGATGGCCCCAATCGAGTGAGCAATATCCAATTTTATTATGAAGCATCCGATGGGGGTGGTTCAGATGCAGGTTCAGTCTCTATTGATCCGATCGATTCACCATATTCTCTGTCAGGTCAAGTGTCACCCGGTGATCCCAATATTATAATTGTTGCATTTCGCATGGATGATAACAATGATAACCCCGATCCGTGGATGACAGTAACTAACCTTAACGGGCATTTCCAAAATTTTGTTCCTGATTCAGGCCTTTGGGCTTTAATGGCAATGGATTTTCTCGGGGTTACTGACGGAATGATTGCCGACACATCGTACTATGATGTAATGGTTCTTGGACATGAAACAGGTTTTGATTTCAACTTTCATTACCCTAATTCCGGTATCGAAGGACAAGTTCTAGATTTTTTCGATAATGCGATTCCTGATGTTGATGTTTGGGCGTCCAAGGATGGTCCTGGATACGGAACTACTACTGATTCAGACGGCTATTATATGATGGCTTTGGATAGCGGAATGTGGCAAGTTGGATTGGATGAATGGGCACTCATACCTGATTATCTGGTTCCCAATGACGTCACCATTGAATTATTCGAATACGATACTACCTGGTACGATTTTATGGTCTATAACACTAATGAATCCATTTCCGGGACAGTCTACCTGAATGGTACGCCCTGGGATGGTGTCGATATTGATGCCTGGTCTGATATTGGGTGGACACGAACACATCCGGACCCGAGTGGAAATTATTACTTGAGTGTTTCTTCTGAAGCCGATATGTACGGGGGATATAGTCTTGGCATAAACTGGGACAATTTACCTCCAGGAACCTTGATTGAATCCATGCCTGATCAGGTATTTTCCGGTACCACAAATGCCGATATTTACCTTGTCACTGTATCTGGTGGTATCGAAGGATATATTTATGATGCCAACACCATGGATCCGATTGATTTTGGATGGGTTCATGCAGATAATGGATGGGGTGGTAATGGCACGGGAAGTTGGAATGGAGGATATTTTTATCTTCCATTAGAAAATGGGGTATACACGGTATATGCAGGTGCAGATGAATATTTCTCAGAATCTTTTGACAACGTGGTCATTCAAGACAATGTGTTGCAAATGGATTTTTATCTAAGCCCGATAACCATTGATGGTTCTCTATACGGATATGTCACCGATGAGAATGGTCAACCGCTACAGGATGTAGAAATCAATGTTGGAAATGATATTTATTGGGACAACACCTATACAGATGGTAGTGGCTACTACTGGTTTGACCTACCTAATGGATCCTACGGCGTGCATGCCTATCTGGACGGCTACATGGATGATTGGGAGATGGTGGACATTAATTTTGATAATATTCAGCTCGATTTTATGCTTAATCAAATTATTACCAACGGTGCCATTGAAGGGTATGTTGTTGATGGAACTACAGGGTCGCCAGTTATTGGAGCAGATGTATGGGCATTTGGCAACTTTTACGATGGATACGCAATGACGTCTACCGGCGGTTATTTCCATATAGATGTTCCCTCTGATTCTTTCTGGGTAATGGCCCAGGCACCGGGTTATGGTACTTCAAACTCGGTACTTGTGGGAGTCGCTGAATACGACACTGTAGAAGTAACCCTCGAATTGTATCAACCGATGTCAACACCGCCTCAGATTATGGGTATTTTTGATGTCCCTAATGATCAAGGCCGACAAGTACATATCATTTGGAATCCCGGTAGTCAAGATGGTGATATGCCGTGGACACAATTTAGTATATGGCGTCAAATACCAAATACAGATTTACCTCCATTATGGGATTTTATTGCCACTGTTCCTTTCCATGGAATGGAACCATACTCGATGGTTGTACCTACACTAGTTGATTCAAACCTATTCACTGGTCCGACTGGAGAATTCTGGTCGACCTTCAGGGTGACAGCCCACGCCATGAATCCGTGGGACTTTTATGACTCAGAACCAGCAATGGGATACTCCGTGGACAATTTACATCCCATGGCTCCAAACGGATTTAATGCTGTGGTTGACCCAGGTCAAGGTTCGGTACTGTTAACCTGGAATCCTTCCATGGAAGAAGATTTCAATTATTATAGATTAACACGATATACCGATGGCTCCGATTTAATAGAACTTGGTGTACTGGGCGACACTGTGTTTGTGGATAATTCAATTGAATCTGGGCATGAATACACCTACGAGGTGACAGCAACCGATTTCAACGGGAATGAAAGCGAAGCAAGTGTAGTATCTACCCAAGTTCTGGCAATTATTGTTGGAGCGGAGATTCCTGATTCATATGCTCTGTCTCCCAATTACCCCAATCCATTTAATCCCACGACTGAATTACGATATGATTTACCGGAGGATGGATTCGTATCCATTGTGGTTTACAATACGTTGGGCAGGGAAGTGGACAGACTTGTAGATGAATACCAGGGTGCCGGACAGTATCGCGTAGTATGGGTGGCAAAAGAGCATCCAAGTGGTGTTTATTTTGTCAGGATGCAAAGCGATGCATTTAGTCAGACTCGAAAAATGATGTTAATTAAGTAGTCTTTATTCTCCGTACAAATAAAAAAGCCGCTTTTTTAAGCGGCTTTTTTATTGAAATAAACTTTTTGAATTAGCCAATCAGGAATAATTCTTGAAAGCAAAATAACCCATCTCCATTGCCATGGGAATATGTAGGATTTTTTACCCGCATCAACGGCTGAGATAATTTTTTTTATGGCTAGATCAACATCCATGAGAAATGGCATTAACCGATTATTATTCACCAATGGTGTCTTGATAAAACCGGGGTGAATCGTTGTAATTTGAATATTATTTCGGACCAGATCATAGCGCCATCCGTCAACCATTGTGCGAATCGCAATTTTTGAACCGGAATAAGCCCCATGTCGTGGTAAACCACGGAAGGCGGCAATCGAACTAATGACGATAATTTTGCCGCTCTGTTGTTTGACCATGATTGGCGTCGCTGCAAAGACGGTGTTTACCACACCACGAATGTTGGTGTTTATTACCCGATGTACAGATTCACTTTCACCTCGCCATATTGGATCTGCTGCACCAATTCCCGCATTGGCGAATACAATACCTAGGCTTCCAAACTGAGATTGGAATGATTGAATGCTCCGTACCACAAAAGCTTCATCGGTGACATCCCCCACATACACATTGACTTCAACGTGATGTGAGAGACACACACTCTTCACATTATCCAGTAGATTGCCACGTCTAGCCAACAACCCAAGATTATAACCTAATTTTGCATATGCATAAGCAAGATGCTCTCCAATTCCACTACTGGCACCGGTGATAAATACGGTATTGTTCAGATTGGACTCCTTACGGCTCCGCCATCGTGAACAATTGCTTGTCCGGTAATATACGATGCGAGGCTGGAGCACAGAAACGCTGCCACTGACCCAAATTCGGAAATGGTCCCTGGCCTCCCGATGGGTATATCGGAGGTTAACAAGTGCAAAGCCTGGTCAGGTGAAATATTATTTTGAACAGACATAGATTGTGTTAATTGCCGTAATCTATCCGTATCATGAGGACCTGGCAGAAGAGAATTGATAGTCACCCCATCCTGCGCAACCTGTCGTGACATCGTCTTAATATAGGAAGTCAATGCTGTTCGTGTTGCATTCGATAAAACCAAATTATCTATGGGTTGTTTCACCGAAATACTGGTAATGCATAAAATTCTTCCCCACTGATTTTCCTGCATATTTGGGAGTGCTTTTCGCATAGAGTATACAGCCGAATGGAAACCGGCGTGAAAGGCATTATCAAAGTCTTCAGGGTTAAAATTCAGTGGATCGCCCGATGGTGGCCCCCCGTTGTTGTATACCAGTATATCAGGAGTACCATATGCAGATTCACAGTGTCCAAAAACCTTATCAAGATCTGATAATTGTGATACATCACATTGTATGCCCGATACATGTGTGCCACCAATTTTATGCAACTCGTCCAACGCTGCATCAAGCCTGGCACGTTCACGACCGCAAATAATGACATTTACTCCTTCATCGACCAGTGCTTTGGCAACACCAAAACCAAGTCCTCTGGTAGAAGCCAGAACCAATGCCGTTTTTCCTTTGATTTTTAAATCCATTACAAATAATACTTTATATTTTGATATAAATTTTCTTTCTGTGTAGCCAATACAGTACCAACCACCATCCCACGATATGGGTAATTGCAAAAAGAAGGGATCCGTTCAAATGACCAGCTAACGGTACAAAGAGAGTTTGATACAAATAGGAATATCCGTTGATTGTTTCACCATCCAACGTGAATTTGAAGCGATAAATCGATTTAACCCATAGTCCGGAAAAGGCAAAAATAAAAATTGCATTTGAACCAAAAATCACAAATGGAAAAGCAATATTTTTAAATCCTCGTACATCAATCAGCCAGAGGAAGCCTGCCAAAAACAGGGTTGCTAATCCTCCCGTATAAAAAACATAACTACTGGTCCATAATTGTTTATTGATAGGGAAAAACCAGCCCCAAACCCATCCCAGCAATGTCCAGAAAAATCCAAAAATCAGCATGGTCTTTATGGTGGATTGATTTGCACCATTCTCTTTAATCCATGTACCGACTTTAAACCCGAGAACAATGGTAACAATGGCGGGAAATGTGCTTAGCAACCCTTCCGGGTCGAATGGAATCCCAGTTCCATGCCAGACATGAGATTCCCCTAATATTGCTAAATCTATGGTTCTGGCTATATTGGATGACAGGCTATAGGGGTCGTCACTACCAAATACCATTAATATGATCCAGTATCCTACTAGGATGCCGATGGAAACATACCACAATTTCATTTTGTCCAGTATCAATACTAAAAAGGCTGCACATCCATAAGCCAAAGCAATACGTTGTAGTACACCCAAAATTCTCAGCCCGGAGTAATCCCAATCCTGGCGAATAAATGGAAATGCATTAAGCAGCAATCCGATAACAAATATAGTTATTGTCCTGCTGATGATTTTCCTTGTCAGAGTCTGATTCAGCCTGTAGTTGAATTTGCTGAATGAGAATACCATTGCTGTTCCAACGATAAACAAAAAGAAGGGAAAAACAAGGTCAGTTGGTGTGCATCCATGCCATTTCGCATGTCGAAGTGGTGCATACACATAGGACCAACTACCGGGCGTATTCACTAAAACCATCATGGCAATCGTCAATCCACGAAATGCATCCAAAGCTATGAGTCGTTCACCTGGTTTGACTGGCATTTATTCCTCCTTTTTTCCAAATTCTGGATCAAGTGGTAAATATTTGATTAATAGTAAGCCAGGAATTGTTGCAATCAATACCCATATAAAAAAGTGTTGGTAGCCAACTATTTCTTGTAACCAGCCACTGAACATGCCCGGTATCATCATACCAAGAGCCATAAATCCAGTACAAATTGCATAGTGTGCTGTTTTATGTTCACCATCCGCCACTGAAATCATGTAGAGCATATATGCAGTAAATCCAAACCCATAACCAAACTGTTCAATTGCAACAAACAGATTGATCATTAGAAAATTATCTGGTTGGGTATAGGCCATTATCACATAAACTGCATCAGGTAGTTTCATGGCAAGAGCCATCCATAAAATCCAAAACTTTAATCCATGTTTGGCCGCTAAAAATCCACCGATTATTCCGCCAAGTGTCAGCATGATCATACCCACAGTTCCGTAAACGAATCCCACTTGACCAGTCGTAAGCGCCAATCCTCCTGCTTCCTGTGCATCCAGCATAAATGGTGTTGCCAGTTTAACCAATTGTGCTTCACCAAAACGATAGATCAGAATGAAGGCTAGCATGATAGCAATTTTATCTTTTTGGAAGAAGGTAGCAAATGTTGTCCAGAAATTATGTAAAAATGAGGTGGAGTGTACATGGGGGACATCATCGGCAGGATAGGGTAACATGAATTTGTGATAAAGAAAGAAGACAATAAATAGAATGCCAATAATGAGAAAAGTAATTGTCCATGATAGCTTTATATTGCCAGAACGTGCTTCAAATGTGGCTGTGACAGGATATTTTAATTTGTGATCCAACTGCACGACAGCCAATACAGGTTTGTTCCAATTCATTTCGTTAAATACAATTCGTGATTCTGTAATAAGTGAAATACTTTTATCACCGGAAACCCTTCCTAAATTGATGACCGTTTCCTCACCGGGATTTGCCGACAGTCTGAATCGTATAATACCAAAATTTCCCAACTCATTTTTTGGGACTATTTCACTTTTTTTGCCAAAACTCTTTTTTAAAATGTTTTCTAAAGGTTTTGATACTGATCTTCTCCACCATGATTCACTTTCTGTTCTACTCAGGTTGGCATGGTTCATCTCTGTTATGGAGTATTGTCCGTGTGCAGTATTCCATTCATGCACATGAGTCATGGTTTTATCAAAATCTACTTTTGACCTTTTTATGATTGGCAATTGTAACAGAGGTGGATCAGCAATCAAATGCACGGTGGAAGTGTCAATGATAATCTCTTGGTGGGTGAACGATGAATCATTTAATGCTTCTACGTGGAGTTGTAAATTATCCAAACCAGTATGGGTCTCGATAAATCCAGCAAAAATGATGAGCAATCCTTGTCCGGTTATCATGGCAAAACGATAAAAAGTACTTCGGATTCCTACAAACCAGGCTTGCTGATGTTTGTTTAATCCAAGCATATAAAAACCATCTGCTGCAATGTCGTGGGTAGCAGAGCTGAATGCCAATAACCAAAGAAATCCTATGGTAAGTTTGAAAAAATTAGGCAACGGTATTGAGAGTGCAACACCGCCAAGTCCGGCACCAATAATCAATTGTGTTATAACAATCCACCAGCGCTTGGATTTTAAAATATCCACAACCGGACTCCAGAGAGGTTTGATCACCCAGGGCAAATAGAGCCAACTGGTATACAAAGCAATATCCGTATTTGAAATTCCCATTCGTTTATAAAATATCACGGAAATGAGCATGACTACCGCATACGGGATTCCTTCAGCATAATACAATGATGGGACCCACCACCAGGCGTTTTTCTGTGCCCTGTTCATCCTAACTTCCTCATTCATATAATTTCACCAATTTTGATCCTGGATAATAATGCCTAATAATGTCGTCCGCAAGGTAGCCCTTAAGGGCCATACCCAGAGCCCCAATTTGACACAAACCGGCACCATGTCCCCATCCGGCACCGCGAAAATGAAACGATTGGGGAATATCATTTTTCCTTCCTCGAGTCGTCATAATAAATGCTGAACTATACAGAAACCCTTTGTGAAGATGACGGCGGATTTCATACTCAGAGTTCAACGGTAATTGTATACTATGTTCATTATGATCTAATCCATTAATTGTCAGCCTGGTTATTCTTCCCGACCCGCCTCTTTTCTGAATATCCATAGATAGTATGGCTGAAAAGGACAGGCCGGAGGCAGTGTTTACCAGTGCCACCAGCTCACTTTGATCACAGGAATAATCCCAGCGGAAATAGGATCCTTTTTCATCGACGCCACCTAAATAACGAATTAGGGATTTTTCCGGAATATTGTCAGGACTGCAAAAGGATGTTGGTGGATCTTCAATCCAACGCACCAGTTGAGTCCCTTTCGATAAATCAATTTTTGTCCCACCATCCGGTAGTATATCTCGTTTGACCTGGAAATAGGAGGGATTGGGTGCATTCCACACGGCGCTAAAAGATTCTATCATTCCTCCGCACGATTTTGAATATCTTGTATCACAAATTGTATTATTATATATGGGTACTTGCCCGCGCGTTACAATCGACCCTGACAAAGAGTGATCACTTAATCCGTCAATACCATGGTATCGCTGGCAGCAGTCATCATTGCAAAAATCGAATCCAAGACTTTCGTGTTTTTTTTCTGAATTGGCCAAAATAAAGGAACGAGCAACGATGGTTTGCGCCTGAATCAACGCTTCAGGACAGTCAGCTCCCATTTCAGAGGTTGCCACGCAACTGAGGTATTGCTCGAGCAACACTTCATTTATTACCAACAACGTATCATCAACCACTCGGAAAAGAAGGGATCCGGGAAATGCCATGGAAATGTTTTTTTGCCAGTGAAAACCGCGTCCGGCGATAATTGATTCCACGCGTAATGCGGTACCAGTAGACAATGAATCACTTCCAGTAATCCTAAACTCTGAATATTTTTTCCCGTCGACAAGAAGCTGACCGGAGTTTATATATATATCAAGTGATTTCGATTGGTTTGACGGTACATTAATTCGACAATGCGATTGGTTATCTTCAGGCAATATTATCCCAATCTTAAGCACTGGTTCTTTGGTAATATGATTTGCCAGCGTCATATTACAGACCTAAATATGCATCCATTGCTGCTCCCAAAACTGGAGCTTCACGAAGCTGTGATGTCACAATCCGCGATTCATCAAATTTATTTCCGGGACAATAATGCTGGACAAATTCAGAACTTAGACCTTCATAAGTCATGATTAAGTGAGTCAGATTTGCCAGCAATTGTTTCCAGAGAACAAGTGAACTTCTGGATTGATCGATAAGTGTACCCAACCGCTGACCAATCACAATTCGATCAAGCAAAATTCCACGATAAGGATGGGAAATCTCCGGTATTGGTCGGTTGGGATTGACACATTCAAATAACTCCATCCAACCGGTATATACAGTGGTCATTCTTTCGAAGAGAAGCATGGCCAGATTGGTACTAATATCGTCAAAAGTATCAATGGCTGCCGGGTCTCCCTGAACTGCCATTAATAGCAGTTTGTCCGGGTATAATTTTCGGCGTTGTACTTCATCCATCGTAAGCAATGTATAATGATGTGCATAAACCCACTGAATCCCTCCGGCAGAAGCATATTTTTCTAAACTTACACCCTGAGCATTTTTCATTTCCCAACTCTTTAGGAGCCAGCCTTTTATTGTATCAAATGGAAGCAGTTTTCCGCGTAATTTGATGGCATCTGCCGCTCCTGTTCCACCACCCAAATAATAGGCATTTCGGGATTCGTTGAAACATCCCATATCCCCATATTCTTCGCCTATTCCACAATAATCCGCATCGCTACCTATGCGAGCAATAGGACGGACCAATCTGACACCAATTTCGTGTAATTGTGATTCTAGCTGGTTACAGAAATCCGGCATCCGGGGGCCATTTGCTAAAGCTGCTATTCCTCTACCATCAACGGTCTTTAATCCTGGAAATCCCATTCCGATCAATATTGGTTTGTCTGATAATTGCTGTACAACCTCGGCAATGGCACTGGCACAAGACTGGAGAATTACGCCCCCTTGCTGTTTTTCAAAATCAGTCAGCTGTATCACGGAATGCATTTGTTCCAGTTGAGTCGTGATATCTATAGGTTTAAACCCGGGTAAAAACTCTGCGTCAATTTCATAGGAAATCGTAGATGAAATTGATCCCAGGGAAACGGTATTATTTTGGACTTCGGTATGCCAAACCGACACTTTTGAAGCCCCTCCGTCAATACCAATTAAGTGATAGGAATTATCCATTTAAGCGCCCATTCATGCGCTGCCGTCTATTAATTGTTTCTTTGCGCATATGATCCTTGGCATTGTCATTTCGATCCACCGTAACCTGATCGATGGCATGGTCAGTACCACCCGAATGGCGAATGACTTCATAAATGGGTTCCCAGATTCGTCCAATCTTAAATTTTTCACTTATGCGCAACACCATATCGTAATCTTCACCATAATTCCTGGCATATGGGTCATCGTTCATGCTAAAAAATCCAATATCTTTAATTACCTGAATGGGAATGGACCTGGGTGCCCCGGCTCCATTGATACGTAGTAGATTATTCCGACCGTTTTCTTCTGTCCATTCATCATGGGTTATCACTGGAATATCCTCCATTCGTACCAGTTTACCATTTTCTTTTTTCTCCCAGACCTCGTAGGAACCAATCACCATACCAATGTGATTATCAGACCCATACACCTGAACAATTTTCTCCACTGCGTCCGGCTTAAGACGATCATCTGAATCGAGCTGAACATAATAGTTTCCTTTTGCTGCCACTGTACCGGCATTTAAACAAAAACCAATATTATTTATATCCATAACAATGAGATGAACAAGGGGCAAATCCTCATTGAATAAGGCTCCACCTGATTGATATTTCTTCACTTCCGGGATTGTCGTGTCTTTTGGTCCCCCATTAACAACGACAATTATTTCAACGTCAGTAATGGTCTGTTTTTGCACACTCTCAATGGCTGTTCCTATAAATTCCGGTCGATTGTTTACAGGAATGATTATTGATGCAATCAGCTTATTGGAATCAGATTCTGGTCTGGTAAGATAACCTTGTCCGGGAGCCAGATAAGCACCAATACGCTTCAAATGATCTGTGACCACCGCTTCTGCTTCTTTTTGGGCATCCTTGGAGGCAAGCAAATAATCGAAAACATTGGTAGAAGATTTGGTGGCATGCATGGTATAAAGGGAACCGGAATAGCGATTACTAAGATGAATTATTTCATGTTTCTCAGACAATTTTAATCTGGCATCGTAAAGGGTATTAAATGCCAGGCTATCGTCAAATTTTCCAATCATTTCTAACGCATCGACTGACATGAAATAGAGTTTTCCAATATCCTGATTATCCCGAATACGCCCCGGATGGTGATGCAGTAGATGAATTTCTTCCAGGAAATCACCGTTTTTAATATCGTAGTCAGTATAAATTAGTCCAATATTTTTATGTCGTTGTGCAGTAAGCAGGAGTAGCGGGATCGTGGATTGTTTTACGGCAATTTTATTCTTACTGTCATCAATAAATAAGACGTAATCAAACCGACCTGAGTCCAAAACCTGATTAAGAGCTGAGCCTAATGTCCTACTCTTTAAGGAAACATGATTTTTTCCCTGTGATTGGGAGGATAAAATGAATTCCGAGATTTCCACATCAGGATAATTGTTCGGATTATTAGATGGAATGGTGGATTCTTCGGCGTATGAAACGATTGCAAGGGAGTTCATTTATTTTCCTGATAATTTTCGATAATTGTTTTAATTTGAATTGCAAAACTAAACGTATTCAAATGAATTCTCCATTTCTATTTTCAATGAGTAAATATCGTAATACGAAAAATCATGTCTATGTGATCTTACTGATCACTTTTATTCATACCGTTCCTTTATACGGTGGGGAAATCGATACGGTGGCTATCTACAGTGAAGCGATGGACACTACCTTATTCAATATTGTTGTAGTTCCGTCACACTATTTAGAAAATGATACCCGCTATTCTGTTTTGTATTTATTGCATGGCTGGAGCGGTAGTTACAGTGATTGGTCCAGGAAAACAGACTTACCAGCTCTGGTTGATCGGTATGATATCCTTATTGTTTGTCCGGAAGGCGGTTACGCAAGTTGGTATTTGGATAGTCCGGTAAATCCCAAAAGCCAATATGCGAGTTATATTGCTGAAGAAGTTGTGGGGTGGATCGATATCAATTATCGTACAAACGATACTCCAAATAACAGGGCGATTACCGGTTTGAGCATGGGTGGCCATGGAGCATTGTTTATTGCCACGGAATTCCCGAACAGATTTGCCGCTGCCGGAAGTATGAGCGGGGTGCTGGATTTATCAAAAACACGGCTCCTTGATGGGATTTACTCCCTGCTCGGAGAAAATAATTCCAAAGAACTTGATCACTACTCGGCAATTTATCGATTGGATAAATTGATTCGTCTGGCACCCAATATACTGATTGATTGCGGAGTGAACGACCGCTATTGTCCATCAAATCGGGAACTTCATAGAAAGTTAAATGATCAAAATATCGAGCATACATATTTAGAAAGAGAAGGAGGTCATTCCTGGGAATATTGGATTGGCAGCCTTGAAAGTCACATTAAATTCTTTCATTCAAATTTAGGTTGGGAATGAATAATCTAATGACCATGGAAAAGCCAAAAAACCCAATTATCATAATTTCGCTGTTCCTATGGTTGACAATCTGCCAGGCACAGGGAACCGAACCCAATCCCAATCTTAACAGGGGAAAAATTCATGCAATCCTCACGGGAAGATTAACGGATGCTGTTAAAGATTCTGCCTGGCCCGGAGCAGTTATATTGGCTTCAGTAGATGGTCATATTATATATCGGCAGGCTGTGGGATTCCACACCTACAGTAAATTGCACCCCACTCAGGTGAATGACATATTCGATCTGGCTTCGGTGACAAAAGTAATTGCAACAACTTCCGCTGTAATGAAATTGTATGAAAAGGGCTACATTAAATTGGATGATCCTGTAGCAACGTATTTACCCGCATTCAGAGGAAAGGGTAAAGATATGGTTACCATACGACAATTGTTGACCCATACAGGCGGATTACCGCCGTTTAAACAATATTTTGCAATGGGGGGTAATGCAGAAACCAGGATCGATAGTGTGCTACGGACAGAATTAGAATTTACCCCAGGCGATACCTGTGTTTATTCCGATGTGGGTTTAATCTCTTTAGGGAAGATGATCGAAGCGATTGTTGGAAAACCATTGGATGCCTATGTGAAGGATGAATTTTTCGATCCACTTGGCATGCATAGTACTTTCTATACACCTGGTAAGCAATACCTGGATAGAATTGTACCTACTGAAATCAACACCATTACGGGCGAAACTGTTCATGGTTATGTTCACGATGAAAATTCCCATTCCATGGGAGGAGTGACAGGGCATGCCGGTTTGTTTTCAACCGTGGATGACTTGTTTGTATTCAGTACCATGATGTTGCAAAAGGGACAATTTGAGGGGACAAGAATCTTTAATCCGGAGACCATAGCATTGTTTACATCTCGTGCCAATGTGGTACCTGACAATTCTCGATGTTTGGGTTGGGATAGTCCATCCGGGCGGGCATCTGGCGGAGTGTATATCAACGACCAGGCATTTGGTCATACGGGATTTACCGGTACATCTTTATGGATTGATCCGGAAAACAAAATAATAGTTATTTTATTAACCAATGCAGTCCATCCCAATCGATCATGGAAGTATCCTAAATATTTCCAGTGGCGACAAAGAATACATTCAACTGTTTATGCAGCGTTAGGATACAAAAATCAAAATCCAAAATTAGAATGGATAAAACAATGGGACGATTAAGTCTATTACTGCTAATTATCTGCTCTCTATTTAGTCAATCAAAGGCTGATCTTGAATGGATTGGATCTCTTCCAAAACCCTATCTGTTATCGGAGCAAGAGGTATCCGCCATATTACCGCAATTTCATTCAAGATTTCCTGAATTTTATGATCGTTTAAAAGCATTTGCCATCTGGCGCATAGGTACACCTTATTCTATCTTTAAGCTGGGAGAGGAGAAAGAACCGGATACGGACCCACTCATTCGCCTTGATGTTTCCGATTGCACCGGACACGTTCTCACATCACTGGCCTGTGTGGAAAGTAATAGTTGGAATGAAGCGCGGGCGAAGATGATAGATATTCATTATAAGTCAAACGATCAAGGTCAAAAAGCTCCGGACTATAAATATCGTTGGCATTATACATCAGATAGAATTACAAACAACCCCTATACTGTGGATATAACCAAAGAACTCCTTCCCTCACAAAACCTAACAGAAGTTGACATTATTCTGAATCAGCAATCAGATTCTACAGAATTTCTTGCGCTGGATTGGGAAAGTGAACTGGTAACACATTTTATTCCAAATTCGGAAATAAATAGCGATCTACTAACAAAAATTCCGGACATCTGTGGAGTGGCTTTCGTCAAAAGGAGTTATTGGAAAAAAGGAATTCTGATTGCCCACGAGGGCATGATTATTAACAATGCGGACATTATTCATGCATCCTCTGAATATGGTGAAACGGTTAGACTGCCATTTTTGAAATATTATTTCAGGGAAAGCGGCCCACTATTTGATGGAATTATGATCTATCGGTTTGTGGAAACGGATTAATAAAGATAAATAATTTTATTTTTAAAAATTTGATCATCGAGTTGTAGTACCGTAAAGTATATCCCAGTCGCCGCACGATTTCCATTATTTGTTTTGCCATTCCATGAAATTACCCGTTCACCAGGTGTAGCGGATTTATCTTCCCAGTCAAATATCTGCTCACCCAAAAGATTATATATTTTTAGAGATACATGGTGGTAATCGGGATAACTATACGTAATGGAACTGTATTTTTCTCCATCGGTCGGATTGGGAAATGGAGAGGAAACTGTGATGGAGCTTGGTATAGAATATTTCCCAATATTTATTTTATTTGATAATGGTGATTCCTGCCAAAAGCGGTTGGCAATTGTGGCCGCATACTGAATAATGTCATCATCATTTAGATATGTTATAGATTCAGTGAATTCAACCGGAGAAGTACTAAAATAGATTTCTTTTATTTGAGAACGAGTAGTGACTTCTTCGTTCAATCCACCATAAAGTATTATCCATGGATAATTTGGATCAGGCGAAATGGTCAGGGTGACTTTTGTTGAATCATTGTATGAAATATGTATTTCCGGTTGGGAGGGTGTTTCTGATTGTCGTTCCTGAGCTCTAATTTTTGTATTCTGTGAAAAAAAGGAATGTGAAGCCGTGGTCCAATATAATCGGTCTTGCCATTGACTATACGCGAAAAACTGAAACCCATCCACCCAGGGATATTGTCGACAAGCATTTACGATGGAGGGGTGATTACCCCAAACTCCATTCTCTTCAAGGATATAGGACCCAGGCCCAACAGAAAACAGATTTCCATTATCGATACCTTCTTGAATATATAAAGACCAGCAATCAGGACAATCCTGGTACAGCATTCCTGAAAATCCGCTGGCGGTTGTCCAGTGATAACTCATGGGCATTAATTGATCGACATACCCTCGATTAAACCAGAGGGCAGCATCCTGGTAGACGGCACCGTATCCCTGCCAGGAGCTCCAATTGTATTTCCCCAGAACAGCAGCGGACAGACGTACATATGGTTTTACAGCTTGAATAGAGTCATGAAGAGACCGCACAAACTCAGTAACACTATTTCGCCACCAGTTTTCCCAGGAGATATTGCCGGCCGGTACCCCAGCAGAATAGGGGTGCAGATAATCATATAGATAACGTCCACTTCGGGATGCTAATGCATCAATTTCGCGTTGCGAGATTACGCCGTCCATTCGCTTCAATTCCTCTTCTATGGAAGGTGCAGGAATTGGAGCCGGTGCACTATGCTCATTCCAACGAATATAGTCCAGATGTAAGCCATCAATATCATAATTATTGACAATTTCCATAGCCACATCAATAGTATAATCACGAACCGCCTTTAATCCAGGTGAGACTGAGCGGTATGAATTCATGATATTACCGTCCTGATCCCTGCATATCCATTCCGGATGGTTGGCAGCAGGTGTACCGGGATAGGTGCTCGATGTTTGGAAAACATTAAACCAGGCATGCAGCTCAAGACCACGTTTATGGGCTTCTTCAATGGCAAATTCCAGCGGGTCATACCCCGGATCAGAATACCCGGCATAATAACCCCACGGTTCATAGGATGAATTGTAATAAGCTGTTCCACTCTGGCGAACCTGAAATATTACCGCATTCATATTTGCAGCGACATGATCATCAAGGATGTTCTGTATGGTTCGCATATTTTCTATCTTGGAAGCATTTGGATTGATATGGTCCCAGGTGATAACCCAGGTTGCTCGAAATTCCTCATTGCTTGGTTGTGCTGATAAATTCATACCATTGCTAGTGATAAATAAGCAAAGCAAGACGCTTGCCTGGAGGTATGTTGATGTGGACATAGAATTACTAAGCATGGGAGAAATTATTGTAATAATCATCCGAAGACGACCAGCAAATTAATATAATATGCGTAAAAAGGATATTGCGTTAAGTAACTGAATGTGCTAATATAATCTACTTTTCACGAAGTAACTTGAATACAAACAGAAACAATGAAGGAGATCAAATGAGAAAAACGTTAACTGTTATAGCTTTGACAGCAATTTTTGTTCTCGGTTCAGGCCTTATGGCGCAATATACAGCTGCCGACGGTTTTTCTGTATCATGGACATTGGACCCCACAGGGAATCCTGATATAGAAGATCATGATGGATACGGCGCACGCAGTGTATTAGCTGGCATGGATTTTGACCGAGATGGACATCGTGAAATTTTATTTACCATGGATGAAACACTGGCCCCCGGTGGACCGGACCCAGGCGATGTAGAAGTTTATTTGTATGAAAATACAGGAGATGATACTTACGAATATGTCTGGCATTTCACCACACCCGATCCAGGTAATTCACTTCCTGGTTTAACGTATGGAGATATAGACGAAGACGGTTTGTATGAAATTTATTTTGGTGTTCCACCAGCGGTAGGAAGCAATGATGATACTTGGGGAACATACATTTTCGAACAAGACGCGCAAGGTGTTTTCCCATCGACACAAACAGTTTTACTACAGTACGGCTATACATCCGCTGATAACTTCCGTCCAGCTGGATTTGTTGTGGAAGATGTTGATAATGATGGTGATATTGAACTTGTTACAGTAGATCGTGGAACAAGAAAAATGACCGTTCATTCTCTTGAAGCTGGTACCTTAGATGAGTTTGCATCATTCACTCAGGAATTTATTGATACGGATCACCTCGGTGGTGGAGGTATCTATGATGTGGATGTCGTCGATTTTGATGGCGATGGCATGAAAGAAATCTGGGTAAATACCTGGGATATGTTTTCATTTGCCATTTTTGAAGTTGATTCGGCCGATTCCTACTCATTCGTAACGGAATTTGATCAACTCGTTGGTGTAAATGATCCCGGTTCATTCAACAGCCATGATTTGCTGATCCAAGACATCGACGGAGATGGGAAAATGGAAGGATTATTCCCAATGACCGATGGAGTTCTTTATTTCTTGGATAATGTAGACAGCTCATTAACCGAGCTAGTCGCTGATGATTTTGTACGTGTTGGTGCCTTTGGTTCTCGTAGCCGTGGCGCAGCATGGGGCGATGTTGATGATGATGGAAATCTAGATATCATTGTTGGCCAGGGATCAGATGAAATCGTATCACGAATTGAATATATCTTCGGCGATCCTGCTGACTCATCCAGCTATGAATGGACTGAGATTTTCGATATATCGGGTGATAATCTTGGTGATAGGTTCTACCCACCCAGTGTTGCACCCGCCGACATGGACGGTGATGGAAATAAAGAAATATTCCTAACAAATCTTTATGCGACAGAAGCAGGTCAACCTGCCATCTTTGTGTTAGAATTTGATCCTGCATCTGCCAGTAATTATGCAGAAGGCTGGAGCATGCTTGCTGCATTTAATCATCATTCTGCAGTAGATACAAACTTCTACCAGGATATTTCCGGCACACCTCGATCTGTGATTGCAGGTATGGATATGGATATGGATGGTGCTCATGAAGTAATTGCCACAGACTATACGGGTAATAAAGTTCATGTCTTTGAGTACGATGCCATTAACATGGTGTTTGAAGAAGTCTGGTCATCACCATTTGACACAGCCAGCCACTATTGGGCCAATCCAAGAACGGTTGGTGTTGGTGATCTTGATGGCGATGGAAATCAGGAAATTGTTTTCCCAAGAGCTACAACCAATTTAGAAGGCTGGTGGATTTTTGAATGGGATGGAGTTGTTGGAAGCGACAATTACGGAGATACATATTCATCAATAAATATGGTCGAAATTGATACATGCTGTGCTGGCGATGGAAGCGCTTTCAGAGGTGATCATGAACGCACAACCATATATGATATTGATGGGGATGGAAAAGAAGAACTTATCAGTTCCATTCGTCGCGGTTCTAACCGTGGTACGCTCATCATGTCAGTTGAAGGCGATATTGAACACAATGCCGGTGGTAATGGATTTGAAACATGGCAAAGTGAATTTTTCGTCGATCGTGGTGATTATGGTGGCGGTTCTCCCTATCATTCCTTACCTGCTGATTTGGATGGTGATGGAAATATGGAATTAGTTAACCATACCTGGAATTACTATAATTTCTTTAACATCACATCCACAGGACCCGATTCATATGCTATGGCTGATGTCAGTAGCCCAACACGCTACTATCAGGCTACTTATCCATATGACCATGTCTCCCTATTTGGTGGAGCAGCTGGTGATGTTGATGGCGATGGAAATGATGAAGCCTATTTCACAAACTACTACACACGCGACCTCTATGTTGTCGATTATGAATCAGGTGATGATGTACTAGAGATTGATGGAACCCATGTTGTTAAAATTGCTGAAAATGTTGGAAACTTCTATTCATCCGTTTTCGATGTTGAAGGTGATGGTAACATGAATATCTTTACCGGACATCGTCATGGTACAGCTGTCGTCAGTACTGACTTCATCGGTACAGATCCAAGGAGTCCGTCTAGTTATGCTTCACGAGTGATTTATGCTGGTGAAAATGACCGTTTCTTTGATATCACGGTAGTTGATTCAGGTGGCGTGGTTACTACAACTCGTTCATATGATGTTCCTGGTGATTCCTGGTTCTCAAGTAAAATCGAATCAAATTTCAATGGTGACCCCATTGATTTTGATAACGATGGAAACAATGAACTTGTGGTTAGCTTCCAGGGAATGGGTGATAGCCTTGTGACCAACACCTATACATGGAATGGTTCATCATGGGATACAACTCGTACAGCTATTTTCAATGAACGTGATTGGGCATTTATCGTTCTCGAAAATGAAGCGACAGGTACTGACGTTGACCCGATTCGGTTTATCACACCAAACGATTATGTACTTAATCAAAACTATCCAAATCCATTCAACCCAACAACAACGATTGAATATGCTTTGCCGATCAATAAGAATATTTCAATCAAAGTTTATAATATGATGGGTCAACTTGTGACAACACTTGTTGATAATGAATACCAGAAAGCTGGAACGCATCGTGTTATGTGGAATGGGTTAAATTCAAATAATGTTAAAGTTGCCAGCGGAGCCTACATCTATTCACTAGAATGGGGTAACTTTAGAAAAACACAGAAAATGTTATTGTTGAAATAACATTTAATTTGATGCAGGTGCTGCCAGAATTTCTGGCAGTGCCTGTATTAATAATAGCATATATTACTTAGTAAGCACCTAAACACCGTAATTAACTGCTTTCAATGCATGGACAATAGACATGAATAATTCCATAGTAATCAGATTGTTTAAGAACATCATCATACCGCTCGTCGCATTTTCACTACTATTTGCTGGTGGTGGAAAGATAGTAGGAAACGTGTCTGAAAAGGATACAGATGACGCCTTAATTGGTGTCAATATAATTGTCGAGGAGCTTTCAGTCGGCGCTGCATCAGATGTAGACGGGAATTATGTAATATTAAATATTCCCGCTGGCACATATACCATTAAAGCCAGCTACATTGGGTATTCAAGTGTTGTTGTGAAGAATGTAAGAGTAAGCATAGACCAGACGACCTGGTTAAATATTTCAATGAATGAAGAAGCATTGCAAGGGCAGGAAGTAATCGTTACCGCTGAAAGACCAATGGTACAAAAAGATTTGACAGCGTCACAAAAAACCACCTCAGCTGAAGAAATAAAGGTGATGCCTGTAGAAAGTTTTCTGGGTGTATTAACGACACAAGCAGGTGTAAATGAGGGGCACGATGGGAAATTACATATCCGTGGGGGTAGGGATAATGAAGTAGGGTACTACATTGATGGTGTTGCAGTGACAAACCCGTTTTTCACAAACAGTTTGGCAATCAACGTATCCAACCAAGCCCTCGAAGAAATGAAAGTTGTCAGTGGAGCTTTTAACGCGGAATATGGAAACGCGATGAGTGGTATTGTTAATCTACAAATTCGTGAAGGAGGAAAAAACTATCACGGGAATTTCACAACTTACTCCGGTGATTATAATTCAAACGATAAAGATTTATATTTAAATATTGATGACATTTCCCTATTCGCACGACAGGTTTATGAAGGATCGCTTAATGGTCCGGTGCCACTTCTTTCTTCCGGTGGAAAATTCACATTTAATTTGACAGGCAAGCATTATGATAATGATGGGTATTTCTACGGTAAAAGAGAACATTTACCGGGTGATTACGCAACGTTTCCTCAAAATGGTTTTTGGATTTGGCAAATGGGTGGATGGAATGAAGACTTGTTTGCACAACAATTATACCAAAATGAAGCTGGGAATTGGGTGGACTATTTTGATACCACTAATGTGTATTCAGAAAAAGACATTGATGTTGTTGCCATGAATCCATCGGTTGGAAACAATTATCTATTAAAGCTAACGTACCGTTTTACTCCACGAATTAAGCTGTCAGGACAGCTTCTTCATGGTGACAGCAAATATCGTAACTATGTTCATACATACAAATACAATCCAGATGGTGTTTCAACGCAGGAAACCAGAAATAATAATTATTCCTTAAAACTAAATCAGGCTATTGGTTCAAAAAGTTATTACGAAGCCAATGTTTTTTATGGTACGACAAACTATATGCTTTATTACAAGAACCCCATTGACCTCAAAGACAAAAGCAATATTTATAGTGCATCCGACGATAATAGGGATGGTTTTTATATCGTAGCAACTTCGGATACAGCAGGTCGTGAACAGTATGAATTATATAATCATAACTTCGTGGAATCTTTGCGCATCTTTGGAGTACCCAGCTCTGCAACTTTTGTGTTTGGTGGTACCCAACGGGCACAGCGTTATCGCCAATCCACTTCTCAAGGCGGAAAGCTTGATTTTACAAGCCAGATTACGAGCCGCCATGAGGTGAAAACGGGTATCAGTTATCGGGAAGATGATCTGGATGAGCGTTACATCAATATTTTATTTGATGGTGTAAAATATAAAGTTCCAACCATTCTACCGGAGAATTCTTCTTCAAGCCATAGCCGGTACAAGAAAAAAGCAACATTTGTATCAAGTTATTTACAGGACAAGTTAGAATATCAAAACTTCGTAATGAATATTGGATTACGATACGACTATTTTAACCCCAATTCTAATTACATTGCTGATCTTCTGGATCCAACAGGTGAACGTAAAAAAGCAAAACCAAAAGAAGTATATTCTCCGCGTATTGGGGTTGCATTACCCATTACTGACCAGGGGATATTTCATTTCTCCTATGGGCATTTTTACCAAATGCCAACATTGCGATTACTTTTCCAGGAGCCGATATTTGGCGTTTCAGGTAGTCCTACAGTTGGGTATGCAAATGTTCGCCCGGAAAAAACGGTCGCCTATGAATTTGGATTACAGCAGCAGCTAACACGTGTATTGGCAATTGAAACGAATATTTTTTATAAAGATATTCGCGATTTACTTGCTACGCAAACCATTAAATACAAGGATGAAAAAGGACCAAGTTCCTACAATGTATACCTCAATCGGGACTATGGTGCAGTAAAAGGATTCACATTTAGTGTAACAAAAAATTATGATGCCGTAACAAAACTATCTGCATTTTTTGACTATACATACCAAATTACGGAAGGTAATGCAGTAGAAAGCGGGTCATTTTTCCTCAATACTATCTCAGGATTAGAAGAAGAAAAAAATATTGTACCCCTAACATGGGATCAAAGCCATGTTATTAATATTACTACCACATTGAGTGAGCCAAACAAATGGAGTGCCAGCTTAATTACAAAAATTTCAAGCGGATGGCCATATTCACCAACCTATCCAAAATATTCTGAATTGCAAAGTATAAATCCTGATCCAAATAGTGGCCGTAAACCATGGCAACAAACAATTGATCTTTTGCTGAACAAATATTTCAACGTAAGCGGATTTTCAGTGGGCGTATTTGCCAAAGTTTATAACCTGCTAGATAGAAAAAATGAAAAATTGGTATTTGATGATACAGGGAGATCTGGATATACGTTTGTAAATCGATCATCCCAGGAAACGGATGTTTTTAAAAGTCATTATGGTGAACCAGGGATACATACGTGGGAAGAGTATGAAAATAGACCGAATTACTATAGATCACCACGGTTGGTTACCCTCGGTTTAACAGTTAACTTTTAAGACAGAGGAAAGATTTATGAATATTATGACTGAATTGAAGAAAAATTCCTGGCCGATTATCATGGTGTTGTTTGTCGTATGTATTACTGGTTTATCCGGAAAGGAGAAACAATTCCGGAAAGGTACTTCAGAATATTTCAGCCAGGGTGTAAACAAGGAGTGGTCGGAAATCGACTACCGTCAGTATGCAAATTGGCTGTCATCTGTACGCAATCGTCAGTCTGCCATAATGGATGACCAAATATTACGTCGCCAATGGGCAATTATTAATGGAAATAAGATAACGGCAGAGATATGGAACTACGCATCTATTTCAAGTCCGGGTAATAGGATTACGGATATTGTTTGGGAAGGTCTTGGGTATGGGTACGAATTCGGTCCAATGGTTTGCGCAGAAGTAGAGGTTACTCCATTAAGTCATCAAGATGCATACAGGTGGTACCGTAATGACTCACTTCAAGTGATTAATTTAACGCCAGTTACAACTGGTCAGAGTTTTGAACCATACCAATTAAAATGGCAAGATGAAATATATTTCGAAATCCAATCTATTGGTGGCATCCCAGACACAACGCTTGTCATTGAATTGGATTCTATTGCACCGTTGGTTGGATCGAATGTTTTTTCAAGTAAAAGAGCCATTAGTGGCCAAAGTGGATACTATCTGCCAATACATGAATTATCACTTGATGCTGAAGTGTACTCAACGTATAACTCCAGGGACTCAATCGTAATTGAATCAATGGACAATGCCAGCAGTTCAATAACGATTACCTTTTCAACTTTGAGCAATAATGGACATACGATTGAGGCTAAAACATTGCCAAGTATATCCAGCTACTTCACAAAATTCAGTGAAAATGAAAATGTTTATGTACATATCCTGCCAGGTAAAAGAGCCATCTGGAACGCCCATGTTATAAGTGAAGGACTGATCTCTTATCCGGAGGTTTCAGAAGATAACACTGAATTTTGGGGATGGGACCCACTTGCATATAGTGATCTTGGTGTTCCCTATGCCGATCCCAATAGTGATCATATCCCTACATCGGGAGATGTGGATCGAATAGGCGATGGGAAACCGGACAGTTGGCCATATGGGTGGTACAATGCCAATTTGCAAGAATATGTCTGGCCGGGTGCGTTAAGACAAGGATCTTCAAACGCAGATTTAGAGTCCTTTTTTGTCATTGATGATAGAAATAATAAGGAGTTTGATTATTATCCTTTCATAAATGATTCTACCAGACGTGGATTAGGAATAGAAGTAGAATGTCGATATTATCAATGGTCTAACCCGTTGGCAGAGGATATTATCTTTTTAATTTATAAAGTGACCAATAAAAGTGATAAAGATTTACACAATGTTATTTTTGGTATGTGGGGCGACCCTCATATTGGCGGGCCTTCAGATTGGGCGGATGATTTGTCCTATTTTGATCGCGACATTAACATGGTGTATGCTTGGGACGAAGATGGTCTTAGCGATATCGCAGGAAAATCCCCCGGTTATTTCGGGTATAAATTTTTAGAAAGCCCAGGTGATCCACATGATGGTATAGATAATGACAATGATGGAATGGTAGATGAAAGTAGAAGCAACGGAATTGATGATGATGGGGATTGGAATCCGGAAAAACATGATGTTGGTTTGGACGGACTACCAAATACCGGTGATGAAGGAGAAGGCGATGGGATTCCTACCGCCGGTGATCCATTTGATATCCGAATTCCAGGTGAACCAAATTTTGAATGGACTGACTTGGACGAAGCCGACATGCTGGGATTGACAGGATTTAAATCACCACCATTTTTGGCTCAGAATGCTGCCCGAAATGATCAATATTTTTACGAAAATTTCCTTATACCTGGCGAATTTGACACAACAAATTCCACAGTTTCAGGTGACTATATATTTCTTTACAGCTCGGGCGCTTTCGATTTCCCGGCAGGGGAAGCAAGAAGATTTTCTATTGCCCTTCTGGTTGGGCAGGATCAGGAAGATTTAACCCTAAATGCAATTACAGCCCAAGATATCTATGAAAAGAATTATGAATTTGCAAAACCACCGGCAAAACCGAATGTTGTCGCAGTTCCCGGTGATGAAAAAGTGACATTATACTGGGATGACATAGCTGAATCGTCCATTGACCCATTGTCCAATACAGAAGATTTTGAGGGCTATGTAATTTATCGCAGTACCGACCCACAATTTTTAGATCAACAAACAATAACCGATGCGAATGGGTCACGATTTTTATTTGAACCATTAAAATTGTCCTCGGGCGCTTCTGCAAAATTTGACCTCGATAATGAGTATATTGGATTAAGTACCATTCCCTTTGCTAATCGAGGGGTCTATTATAATCTTGGAAATAATACTGGTATTGTTCATTCGTTTGTTGATTCAAATCATGTGATTAATGGTCAGGAATATTACTACGCAGTCGTATCCTATGATCATGGCGATGATAGTTTACAGATTGCGCCGGTTGAATGTTCAAAGCGTATAACCGTTGATCCTGAAAGGAATGAAACATTATTTGACGTAAATACCCTAAAAGTTATTCCCAGGTCTCCATCTGCGGGATATGTCAAGGGTCAGATTGATAATAATGTCATTCTACATACTGGTGGAGTGGGAACTGGCGATATCGAAGTTGAAGTAATCGATCCGGCGGAAGTAGAAGATGAGAATACTTTCATAATTACCTTTAGCGAAGATCCAACCATGTATTATGTACAGGATATGTCCACCATTGAAACCGATCTGGTGATACGGCATGGTCAATACATTTCACTTCCAAATCGATTAATAAATGACAGTACATTTGTCCTGACTGATGAAAATGGAAATACAGTTCCGGATACACTATATGCATTGAATTTTGAAACAGGAAAAATACTTGGAGATTCCGCTTTGATAGATAACGGAACCTACCATGCCAGTTACCAATATTATGGTGTTTATGGAAGTACGTTGTTGGATAAAGAAGAATCTAATCCCGTATTTGATGGAATGAAAATATTCATAAAGGATGAACCGCTTGAATTAGATGAAAGCAGGATGGGTTGGAATACAACCAGTCCAACCACATTATCGGTAAGTGTGAAACCCTTTAATAATATACAAGATAAAAAATACCCCGCTGACTACCAGGTGCGGTTTTTTGATTCACTGGTTGATAGTAGTTCACAGTCGGGAAAAGGATACATAAAAACCAATTTTGAAATTTGGGAAGTCTCTGAAGGTATGACTCCTGAAAAAAGACGAATGATCATTCTTGAATTATCTGCAACTAAAGATAGCCTCTGGTCCCCTGGTGAGAGAGTAATCATATTGCAGGACAGCGTCTCTGCATCGTCAAGTTGGGAATTTACAATGAGCTATACTGGACAAGATTCCATTCTGCCGTTGGCCGGGGACTCATATTACATTGCTACTACCAGACCTTTTGCATCATCCGATATTTATGAATTCAAAACTGTTTCGTCCCATATTGATAACAGTCTGGCAAAATCCGATTTGGATCGAATTGCAGCAGTTCCAAATCCGTATGTGGTTACAAATGTTATTGAGCGAGCTGATATTCAAAATCGAACGGATAGGGGACCGCGTAAAATGTACTTTAATCATTTACCCAATGAGTGTACTATCCGAATATTCACATTAAGTGGGGAACTGGTTAAAACGATATACCACAATTCTACGATTGATGATGGCAAGGAGTATTGGGATCTGACAACAAAAGACAATTTCCCTATCGCATATGGTATCTATGTGTATCATGTAGATGCAGGTGAATTAGGAGAAAAAATTGGAAGATTTGGGGTGATAAAATGAGAGACATGAAAATGACGATTAGATATGTGGCCCTTCTTTTTCTAGTGGTAGTGCAAATAGCATATACACAAAATATTGCTGAAACAATTACCAAAACTGGTACAACATCGGCTTCTTTTATCAAAATCGGTGTTGACGCCCGTGCAGCTTCTATGGGTAATGCTTTTACCGCAATGACGGGCGATGTGAGTTCAATCTTTTGGAACCCGGCAGGAATTGCCTATATCCACGGAGTGAATATGTTGGCTGTTAATAATTCCTGGATTGCAGACATTGATATCAATTATGCTGCAATTGGAATTAACACCGGTACGGCAGGTGTTATTGGGTTTTCTCTTAACAGTATGCGTGTTCCTCGTGATAAGGTCCGCACTGTTGAAAATCCAGAAGGGACTGGTGAATACTGGGAAGCTGGAGGACTGGCAATCAATCTGAGCTATGCCAGAAGATTAACCGATCATTTTTCTTTGGGTGGTAATGTGAAAATGATTCATGAGAATATTTGGCATAGCAGTTCTACAAGCTTTGCCGGTGACTTAGGAGTGCTTTTTGTGACGCCATTTTTCAATACCAGGTTAGGCGCAAGTATTACAAACTACGGCGGGAAAATGCAGTTGGATGGTAGAGACTTAAATATCAGCGTCGATCCAGATCCTGATAATATTGGGACGGTTGAATATGTAGATGGAAAATACTCGACCGAAGCATTTCCACTCCCGCTTCTTTTCCGAGTTGGGATATCCGGAGATATTTTAAACCAACAAAGCCTAAAAGTAACCTATGCGTTGGATGCGATGCATCCGAACGATAATACAGAAGTCGTAAATACTGGTATAGAAATTGGTGTAGCTGAAATGTTCTTTTTGCGTGCTGGTTATGCCAATCTATTTAGAGATTCAGCCGAAGAAGGATTATCTTTTGGTGCTGGAATAAATTATCGCATTTGGGGTTCGAATTCTAAACTGCGTATTGATTATTCCTATACGGATTTTGGAAGATTTAATGGTGTAAAAAGGGTATCTCTTGGAATGAACATCTAGGTATTAATAGAGGCGTACACTTCTAAGTTGGCAACCATATAATCGTACATGAAAACCAAATTTAATTCGTTGCCAAAATTCTTATTTCTATTTCTAATATTCTGCTCTCAATCTATTTCAGGTCAAATATTACCTGTTCCTATTGTACAATTAAGTAATGGCTATATAGCCCCGAGCTATTCACCTGATGGTCACTATATTTTATGTTCCCAAACAGGATACGATGGCCTTTACTTATTTAATCTGACGAAAAGAGAAGTTGATAGAATTTCATCGGAGAAGGGTTCGGGATATGGATATTGCTGGTCCTCTTCCAGTGATAAAATCGCATATAAATCTTTTGATAGAGTCGCTAATCTGCCCAAGATATGGCTCTATACTTTACCAGATAAAAGAATCATAGAAATACCAAAGGAAATAAAAAAGGGTAGCTTACGATTTACTACGGGAAACGACGGTCTGTATAATCCGTCCATTGGACCAGTATCCCATGTGAAAATATCGTCCCAAGATACGGTGGAAGAATATGTTTATTCTATTGTGAATAACCAGATACAAAAAATTGGTCTGCATGATGGAAATAGAACGACAGTTTTTACCTCCGAAAAACAATTGCTGAATATTGATGTGTCACCAGACATGGAATTAATAGCAATCGAAGAATATGGCGGAGATTTATTAATCCATGAAATTGCTACAAATAATACAATCAATCTTGGTGAAGGCAACAAACCACATTTTTCTCCCGACGGGGAAAAAGTGGTATTTATGAGGACAAAAGATGATGGTCACCAACTAACAGAATCCGACATATTTATAGCTCAAATTGATGGTGCATCAATTCGAAATTTAACAAAAGATTTTGATGCCTTAGCAATGCGACCAACCTGGCATCCTGATGGACATTCAATTATTTTTGATACCGATGGATTTGGACCCATCTTTACTGTCTCTATCAATAAATGAAATTAATAACCCTATTATCTGTTTTGATTTGTGTATCATTTGCACAGGTCACTGGTTTATCAAATTGGGATATTTTTATTGATCCTGGTCATAGCCAGACACAAAACATGGGCGTAAGTGGATTTTCTGAAGCAGAGGAAGTATTAAGAGTAGCGTTGCATTTGCAGGATCTGCTAATAAATAAAACGGATATCCAAGGTGTTTATTTGTCACGGACCAACGATGAACAATTGGTTTCGCTTACCCAACGTACAGATATGGCAAACTCGTTAAATACGAATTGGTATCATTCGATTCATAGCAATGCCCAAAGTAATTCAAGCGTAACTACTACATTGTTGCTTTGGGGTCAACTGTACAACGGAACACCAGACCCTCCTGTAGGTGGAGAAGCAATGAGTGCAATTATGATTGATGTACTAACAGATGGAATGAGAATCCCCTCCAGTGGTTCATGGGGGGATTGTAGCTTTTACGGGACATGCAGTGCGGGAAACCCGGGACCGTATTTGCATGTAAATAGAAATTCTATCATGCCTTCAGAATTAAGTGAGGAGGGTCATCATTCAAACCCTGGACAGAATCAATTAATGATGAATTCTGAATACCAGCGTTTAATGGCATACACCTTTTTTTGGTCGATACTAGACTATCACGGCTTGACCAGGCCTTATGCTGGAATTTGCACTGGTATTGTCAGGGATGGTGAAACGGGGCTCCCACTGAATGGTGCAACAATTGAAATCGATCAATCTCAATATGTGACCGATACATTCGAATCTCTTTTTCACAATTATACAAGCAATCCTGAAGCCTTGAGGAATGGGTTTTATTGGTTTGAAGATTTGCCGGACACAATATTACAGGTAATTACATCAAAGGACGGATACCGCTCAGATACCAGCACTGTGATAATGAATAACAATTTTTTTACTTTCCTGGACATGGAATTAATATCTTCGGTTCCAACCCATGTGACAGAAACCTATCCGGTTAGTAACGAACCATCGCATAATTATACCCATCCCATCTTTGTTACTTTTTCCCGATCAATGAATACAAATAGTGTATTGGAGCATTTGCAGGTCGTCCCGGAAATCGATGCCAATTATGTTTGGATTAATTCAATGAAGGAACTTCGAATTTATCCTTCAACACTGGACACGATCACTACCTACACACTGACAATTGCGGATAGCACAATTGATGCATATGGAACGATTTTAGATGGAGACAATGACAGTATACCCGGTGGTGATTATATCTTACAATTTACTACCAGTGGATCTGATGTTTCTGCCCCTCACATTATGTCGATTTATCCAACACAAAATATGTCTTCAGTTGAAATGCTTCCGTTAATAAGTATTATCTATGATGAAGAAATTTCAAACCCCGAACTGGCAGTTACAGCTATCCGATTAGAGAACAATTCAAACGCAACAATCATACCAGCATCAATTACAAATGAACAACTTTTTGGCAAGAGCATTTTTTCAATATTTCCTCAATTGCAATTGGATGAAACCACATTTTATAGACTTTTTGTTGATGCGGGATTTATGGATATTCATGGGAATATAGAAACCCAGGACAGATCGTATTTGTTTAGCACTACATCCACAAATTGGAATTCAGAAATCATCGACGGATTTGATTCAACTTTCGTGGAATACTGGCAATCACCAGTAGAAAACTTTTATACAAATGGAATAATTGAAAATGAAACATTTCTCTCCCTGTCGGACTCGATTGTAAATTTATTTTCAGACTCACCCACAGCCATGAATCTCCATTTCTCCTGGGATACCTCTGCAGCAGAATGGCTGGTTAACACTTCAATGGTATCAGGTCCCGGATCTGGAGTAATATTTGATGATAACATAATACTTCAGGCATACGTTTTTGGCGATGGGAATGGGAATAAACTACGTTTTTGTGTTAGCGATAATTATCCCAATGGTAACGAGGAAAATAGAGAAGTTGGTCCATGGATAACCATGGACTGGTATGGCTGGAAATTGATCCAATGGAATTTGAGAACCGAGGCTCCAGGATCTTGGATAGGGAACGGTATATTAGATGGCGATCTCATATTTAATAGTATGCAATTAACCTATCAAAACAGTGCACAACAACAGGGTAATATAATTATTGATGATTTAAGAATTGTCACTGAATCTGAAGTATCAGATTCAAAAACTGAAATTCTTCCTACATCTTTTTATGTTTCACAAAATTATCCCAACCCATTTAACCCGGAAACAGTGATTAGGATCAATAGTCCGTACCAATCCTATGTTACCGTACATATATACGATGTTAATGGACATCTGGTAAAAAAACTATATGAAGGTACGATTAACAAAGGTGCGACCCATTTTCGATGGAACGGGTTTGACACATTTCAACAACCTGCGTCTAGTGGTGTATATTTTTATTCGGTGCAGTCTAATTCATTTTTAACCACAAGAAAAATGACCCTTTTAAGGTAGTGATTACATTGAATTTCTATTTTGTTATCAACAAATAAAATCATTCGATCCCTTGGGCTGATGACGGGAACATCCATGGATGGAATGGATTGTTGCGTTGCCGACATACAACTCACCAAAGAATCAGCTGATTTCCATATCATGTGGATGGATACCATTACTTATCCACCCCAATTAAAACATCAATTTCAAAAAGCTTTAGATGGAAATACTGCCAGAATAAGTGATTTGCATTTTGAATTTGGCCAGTGGATGGCAGATTCATTGGCGTCTCATATGCCAAAAAATATGATTCCTGAAGTAATAGGGTGTCATGGACAAACTATCTATCATCATCACAACTATTCCACTTTGCAAATTGGTGAGCCATCCTATCTTGCAGAGACATTTTCTGTTCCGGTTATTTCGGATTTCAGATCAAGAGACGTGTCAGTAGGCGGGTGTGGGGCGCCACTTATTCCGATCGTGGATAAGTGGTTATTACAGGACGAGAAAGAAGACCGAATTGCTTTAAATCTTGGTGGAATTGCAAATGTAACCGTTCTCCCTAAATCCAATGGTAAAATTATTGGGTTTGATACAGGACCGGGAATGGGACTGTTGGATGAGCGGTATCATGATATATATGATTCTGGCATAGATATTAACGGGAAAATTGCATTATTGGGTGCAGCGGATAATCAATTGGTACATCAGTGGATGCAGGATTCATTTATTCAACAAATTCCACCAAAGTCCGCAGGTCGACATGACTACGGAAAAAATTGGATTTTGAGTCATTTACATGATCTGGGAAATCTGAACAAAGAAGATCAGTTAGCAACCCTCTCCAGATTCACGGCCCAATCAGTATACCAAGGCTGTATTCCATATTTAACAAATGCTCAGGAGACTGTAATTGTTGCAGGCGGCGGTTCTCACCATCAATGCGTAATGAATGAATTGAAAAGATGCTTCTCCAAACATAAAGTAACAATTTCAGATGAATTTGGAATTCCCGTCGATGGAAAAGAGGCTCTTGGTTTTGCATTTTTAGCCGTAGCGTACATAAAAGGAATTCCTGCCAATATTCCGGATGTGACTGGCGCCAAAAGACAAGTGGTTCTAGGAAAACTAACTATCTAGAATAAGATAAATCAGGAATACCTCTAAATTCAGCCGTGAAATTTGCATCCAAAGTTGAACAATCTTTTTTCGAATTATCACAACGGAATACAATCACAACAAAAATCCCAACTATCGTTGTTGATAATTTTCCACAATTGGGATGCCTGACCGCACTCAGGTTTATTGAATGGGTAGTAGAAAACCCAAATGGCGTTGTCAGTCTTCCAACTGGAAAAACCCCAGAATATTTTATTAAATGGATAGAGTATATTTTAGGAAATTGGAAGAATCCATCGGTCGAATCACTACTCGAAAACCATGGATTGAAGCAAAAAAATAAACCTGATTTTTCACAGCTTTCATTTGTTCAAATAGATGAATTTTTTCCGATCAATCCAAAGCAGCACAACAGCTTTTTTAATTATGTTGATTCATTTTATTTAGAAGGATTTGGGATATCACCGGATAAGGCATTACTCATTAATTGCGATACCATCCCAATGCCTGATGATCGCCCAATACAGGAGATATTTCCTGATCTTAAAGTGGATTTGTCCCTGCGTGTAAGGTCACCAAAATCAGTGCAGGAGGAAACACAGCAACAAGCGATTTTTATGGTCGATCAATGGTGCAGTGAATATGAACAAAAAATTAGGAATTTAGGCGGAATTGGGTTCTTCCTTGGCGGAATAGGTCCAGATGGTCATATTGCGTTCAATGTACGGGGAAGTGATCTTAATTCAACCACCAGGCTCACGGAAACTAATTTTGAAACACAGGCTGCTGCGGCTACTGATTTGGGTGGTATTGAAGTGTCACGGAATCGGTTGGTGATCACAATTGGACTAGAAACCATTACCTATAATTCAAAGACCACAGCAATCATTATTGCCGCTGGTGAAGCAAAAGCACAGGTCATTAAATATGCACTTGAAAAAGGGATGAATGTACACTATCCAGCATCTGTTTTACAGCGATTGGAAAATGCCAGGTTTTACTTAACAAATGGAGCTGCGATCGCTCTCGAAGATTCAAAGCAAATACACTTTATCAACGATAATTGGGGAAAGAAAAAGGAAGAAGAAAATTTCATACGACTCTGTAAAAAGTTCCACATGTTTGGTACCAGGGTTAAAATGGATGATATGAAAAACGATCCCTTTTGTTCACACATACCAGGTTTAAATGAAAACACACCAACTCGTATTCTAAATTCGTTCATTGATAAAATAAATCTGGGTGTTGAACAAATAGAGCACCAGACTTTCCTGCATACCGGACCACACCATGATGATATCATGCTGGGATACCTACCACATGTGATCCATCTTGTACGTTCTCCAAGTAATAAAAATGTTTTTGTCAATATGACCTCCGGATTTACGTCGGTGACAAATGGTTATTTGCGTTCAATATTATGGACAATAAAAAAGTTGTTGGTAGCCGGTTTAATCCAAATGGTAGACTATCCAGATTTCTTTACCGGTGGCTATAAAACGAAGTGGGATAAGGATATTTATCATTATTTAGACAGGATTGCATCCAATAGTGTTGACGGGCAAAAACGAGGTTTAAGCCATCGATTAACCAGAGGACTGGTTGGGTTATACCAATTAAATACCAAGCAGGAGATTGTCCAAAAGATTGATGAGATTATTCATTATCTGGATCGATGCTATGATGGGGAGAAGAATTCAAAAAAAGTCCAGGCACTTAAAGGAATGATTAGGGAATTTGAAGAAGAACTCGTTTGGGCCCATTACGGTGTTCAACTGGAAAACATTCATCACCTTCGACTTGGGTTTTACAAAGGCGATATTTTTACTGAAAATCCAAAGCAGAAACGTGATGTTGAACCTGTACTCAATTTATTAAGGGAAGTTAACCCTTCGGTAATAACGCTGGCAATGGATCCTGAAGGTAGTGGGCCGGATACCCACTACAAAGTATTGCAAACCATAGCAGAAGCCATACGTCGTTGGAAAAAGGAAAGGGATACTTCCAGGGTGAAAATCTGGGGGTACAGAAATGTGTGGTATCGGTTCAATGCTGCAGAAGCAGATATTATCATTCCCGTATCCTTGAATTCCATGTCTGTATTGCGGGATACATTTATGACCTGTTATTTGAGCCAGAAAGATGCTTCTTTCCCAAGCTACGAGTGGGATGGTCCATTTTGTGATTTAACCCAAAAAATATGGGTTGAACAACATCAACTGATGGAACTGATTTTGGGGAGGGATTTTTGGTATAAAAACGACCATCCCCGGTTACGTGCCGCACATGGTGTTATTTATATAAAACAACTATCAGTCGATGAATTTTTAGTTACAGCCCAACGGCTCGCAAATTCTATGGAAGGTCAAATGCAGGCTCACTAACATTATTAAAAGAGAATGCTTCCTAAAAGTACATCCATATCAGGATTACACAAGACCACATGACTGTTATCATTTTTAAATCCACAAACGAGGCATTCCGATAAAAATGGTCCAATCTGTTTCGGTTTAAAGTTGACTACTACGACGATTAATCTATGTCGAAGTTCTTCAGGTGTATTCAATTCTGTTAATTGGATACTGGATTTATTTCGCCAACATCCGTTCCAAAATCAATGGTGAGTTTATAGGCGGTTTTCGGCTTCTGGAAATGGACTTACAACTACAATTCGGCCAGTCCGCAAATCGACTTTTTCAAAGTCAGCAAAAGATATTATGCCATCGGAGTCTATTTTTAACGAGACTAAAATATCAATTTACAGATATATACAGCGGCCAGTGCCCCTGCTGCATCTGCTATTAATCCGGCCGGCAGGGCGTGTCTGGTATTTTTGATTCCCACACTTCCGAAATAAACAGCCAGTACGTAAAACGTTGTTTCTGTTGATCCAAACATGGTCGCTCCGATTTTCGCAAACAATGAATCTGCACCGTATTGATTAATAATGTCAGTTAATAGCCCCAGTGAACCACTTCCAGAAAGTGGACGCATCAATGCCAGTGGGAGATTTTCCGCTGGAAATCCAATCAGATTGAGTATTGGTGACAATAACGATAATAGCAAGTCCAATGCACCTGATGCCCGGAACATTCCAATTGCAACAAGAATAGCCACAAGATAGGGGATGATCCTTACAGCAATAGTAAAACCATCCTTTGCGCCCTCTACGAACACTTCATACACCTTAATCTTTTTGCGCCAAAGGGCATACAGTGGGATACCTGCAATTAATAGGGGAATAATATATTTTGATCCTTCATTCAGAATGTCAACAAATGATTCAATCATTCCGCACCCCCTGAATCGTGAAGTGCTTCTTATTCTGTAGGAATTTGACAACCACCACAGCAACAATAGTTGAAACGCTGGTGGCAACAATTGTCGTCAGGAAAATTTGATTGGATTGGGTTCCCATAAGGGCAATAACCGTCGCTGGTAGAATCAATTGCACGCTGGAAGTGTTGATTGCGAGAAATGTTACCATTGCATTGGTTGCTGTTTCTTTATGCGGATTTAGTTCCTGTAACTCTTCCATGGCTTTTAAACCCAAAGGAGTTGCTGCATTTCCCAATCCGAGAATATTTGCTGCCATATTTAGAATAATGGACCCTATCGCTGGATGGTCAGGAGGAACATCTGGAAATAATTGTAAGGTAATCGGTCTGAGGCCACGTGCTATCATTCGGATTAAACCAGATTTCTCAGCGATTTTCATGATCCCTAGCCACAGAGCCATTATTCCAATTAAGCTGATAGCAATCTCAACAGCAGTTTTTGCCATGTCAATTGCTGCCTGGGTCACAGCATCAATATTTCCAGTGATTGTCCCCACGATAACCGCAATGACAATCATTCCAAACCAGATGTAGTTAAGCATTTATCCTCCTAAAATCAAAAAATGGCGATTAAAGTTATATCGCAGCATACTGTGTTTATTCTTTGTCAGATAACAATCAATTTGGTGAAACGGGTGATTCATGAAATTTGATGGAAAATAATGTTTCGGTTGCGTCAATTTCACACGGATGACCAATGGGCAGGGTCATCTGGTATTGTCCATGACCACATGCAACATTTGATACAATTGGAATATCCATGTCGCCAAAAACATCCATAATTATTTCATCAGTGGTTTTACCAAATGGAATATCTTCGTCTTGCATGTCGACCAATTCACCAACAAGTAAGCCCTGAATGTTTTCTAAAGATCCAGATTGTCGCAAATGGACAAGGTAACGATCAAAGGCGTATAAATATTCATGAATATCTTCCAACATTAATATGGCACCATCGCAATTTATTTGTCTGGGGGTTCCTAATCGATTTGCAACCAGAGTAATATTCCCACCTGTAAATGGACCTGATGCTTTTCCTGGTTTAAGAACCCGAGGCGGTAGATCCGATGGATTGGTAAGTGTAAGAGGTGATTTACCAGAGATGATATTCTCCCAATTTTCCCAATTATATGGTACGAATTCTGGTTTATAAGACACGAACATAGGTCCATGAAATGTCACCAAGCCTGACTGCTGATTCATGGAATGAAGGAGCATTGTAATATCACTATAACCCATGAATATTTTTGGGTTCTTGCGTATCAATTCATAGTTTAAAAGAGGAATGACCCGATTGGCACCGTATCCGCCTCTGGCACACACGATTGCATCCACATCCGGATCTGCGAACATCTTCTCAATATCTTGCGCGCGTTGGTTGGGTGATCCAGCAAATTGGTGATCCCGAAGAAACGGGGTATTGCCATATAATATCTTATACCCTCGCTCTTCATACATTTTACCAATGGATAATATTTCATCCTCTGGTGCCCATTTTGATGGACAAACAACGCCCAAAGTTGCCCCAGGATGTATTGCTTTCGGACGTATCAATTTTTGATTAATATTCTGCATATTTCGTCCTGTAAATCACGATAGGGTCCGGCATCACCCACATACCCATTCATAAGAATTGAAAAAATGAGTGCCTTTCTGGCGGGAGGGAGGATATAACCGGATAAACAACTCACACCAGAAAGCGTCCCCGTTTTAGCATGGATATATTTCCCACTATCGTCACCAGTCATCCTGCTTTTTAATGTTCCATCCCAACCGCCAGTGGGTAAGGCAGTGATAAAGCTGTCACGGTAGGCATCCTGTAGGTAAATCCACTGCAAAATTTGTGTAAAAGTAGATGGTGAGGAGTAATTGTATCGAGAAACACCCGATCCATCTACATAGGAAAAAGTAGTTGTATCCATTCTAATTTCATCTTGAAAAAAAAGTCTGATGGCGTGTAGACCATCATGCCAGCTACCCGGATTTCCTGTCACGGTTTGTCCGATTGTTTTGACATACAATTCTCCTGATTGATTATCACTGACTTTTAGGAAATTCTTTAATGATTCCATAAATCTGCCAGCATCATGCGAGGCTATAACAATATCATTCCTTCGCACTCGGCTTTTTACAATCGGTCCGGCGATGGTTATCCCTTTGGCCTCAAGCATTTCTTTTAAAACAGTACCGGTAAATAGCGCAGGATCGTGCACATTTCTATAATAGACAGAAGTATCTGGCTCTGGCATATAGAACTCACCCGTGATATCAATCCGATTATTGAATTGCCACCAGTGCCTTTCAATCTCAAAATCGATAGGATCCAACGTATCATTCACAGTCACTGCCTGATTATTTATTGTAACATATTTTGTATCTGGGACTACCACAATCTGTGGTTTTTCATCAATAGCACCACCTGTAACGTGCAGATCGACACAATTATCATTGAATGTCATGGCATCGATTTGCGCTGCATACCAGCCTGAACCTTCATCCCACATCCATCCTTCACCATAATAAATCGAGTCTAGTTTTGTGTTGTCAATTATTATAGTATCTATTGAGCTGTAATACATTGCTAACACCTGAGCCAGCGAATCCAAATGTTCAGGGAAAAAATCTGGATCACCATCACCCTTTATGACCAACCGGCTCAGGTGAGATGAAAAGATTTCTGATTTGGGTACCCAAATTGTGGTAATAAAATGAAAATCAGGTGTGAGAAATTTCAAGGCTGCAGTAGCAGTAAATATTTTATTGTTGCTGGCAGGATTAAACAGATTGTGGCTATTTAAATCATATATTATACGCCCCGATTGGGCTTCCATTACCTGGATACCGATATTTGTTTCTAATCCTGAATCTATTATTGCCTTATTAATTTTGTATACTGTCGATACCTTACCGGTAGCAGGATTAACAATAGGATGAACGGAGCAACCGGTTATGCATAACAGGTACAGGAAAAGGATATTTTTCATTTCAGGTATAAAACTTTTTGTGTTAATGTGTGTTGGGATGCACGGTTATGTACCTGGATAAAATACACTCCCGACGCTTCCATTTGAATTTCTGGTCTGAATTGAATCGATTGTGATTGAGAACCGGATTTTTGAATTGTCCGCGAATAAATATTTCTACCTATAAGATCAAAAAATCGGATGTCATACAGACCACTATTTCCCTCAATAACAATATTGAATGACCCATTGAACGGGTTGGGAAAAGTCGACAGTGTAAACGCAGCTGGAAACAGATGATTGTTGTCCACTACATCAACAGAGCCTGGGAACAGGTGATCAAGAATCAATAATCCGGGGGAATCGGGATTGTCAAATAACTCCAGTGGGGGAGAAAAAATTATATTCTCCGCGACGCTGGTTTGCGCCAGGGCCAGGTAAGAATTGTCGTTAGCACTCATTAGTGGTTGGGTAGGGATTATGGAAAACTGTACTCCCACGCCTATCGAGTCGATCAGTGTGTCTAATAGAATCACACCTAGTGATGCAAGAAATCCAGAGGTGGACACGGTGGGATTGTCAAACAGCTGAATACAATAGGTTGAATCAATCCCAATAGACTGTAAATAGGAAGATCCTGATTCTGAGGTTGAAAGCAAATTTGGAATATATGCTCCCATCGATAGGGTTTTGGCATCAGCTATGGATTGTCTATTGATAAGCCAATTGATTAGGTTATCATTGATTGTGGTGTTTTGTGTACCAAAATGCACCCATGACACGGGTTTGTTCAACAGAGTATCTCCGTGCAGTGCAATCAACGAATCATGGATTGATTCCACACCAAGATCAGAGTATGTATCAATCAATAATCCCAAACGTGCAATGGATTCTTCTCCAGGAATGATTTGACTGTTATGACTGGCATCTACCAGTAATATTTTTGATTCTGGCAAGGATTTCCGGAAGACTAAAATATTGGATCTTTCACTTTCGTTGGTGAAAGGTCCATTGTCAACTGCAGTAAGATAAAAATATGCCAACTCATTACTAAATGATGGAGCTGTGAATTCTGTAGTCTCAGATGTGAGTATTGTTTCGTTGTGGTTATTGTACCATGTTTCATTATTATAACTAAAATAGAGTCTGTATCCCAATAAATCAGGGGCCTCACTACGTGCCCAGTTTAATCTGAAACCATTCTCATTTTGCTGTATGGAAAGCAAAACAGGAGGATCTGGAGGCGTATCGTCAGATTCAACTACCTCGAATGGCTGAAATAGAGTATCCGATTGATAATAAGGATCAAAAGTGAATACTCTGGCAGTATAGGTACCCAATTCCCAGTTACTGACATCCAACGTGTTGTCGGAATAAACATTGTTCGTTATCGTGTATCGATATGTTCCTGTATTTGATCCATATGCGAATACATTCGTGATATAGTTGTCCGTAGCAGGAATATAGCTGAAAATAAAAGGTATTCTTGGACCAAAAACAACATTTCCAGCACTGTCTAGTACATCAAATCCAATTTTAAAAATTCCGTTGTTATCACCAATAGGACCTGTATCTGTACGATCCCATGCCTGACTTACCAAATCGACATGACCAAAAACGCGGTTATTCTGAAATTGGGTTTCTGTATTATTAATATAAAATTTTAAATCCATTACTGTTGGATTCCACGTATCGACCAGTGGATCGAGCCCGCCGGATTGACGAATAGGATTTATTTCGTCACCGGGGTATCCGTCTTTAAAATGGATATGATTCCAGGAGTTTGTCCACCCGATGACCGTTTCAAATGCAGTTACCGTTGATCCCACACTTAATGCAGGATTATAATTAACATGAACATAGGCATAGCGACCCACGCGAATATATGCATTAATACCTGATTGTGCTTCCGTACTGTAGCTGGTGACAGTTCCATTGATGACAGAGTATACCGGTTCGCCCTGTGGAAGGTGAATATCTACACCGTCATGAAAATGGTCCCGATCACCACTGGTACCTTCGCGACATTCGCAAAATGTGCCATTGATCCAATGTTGCTCAGCGAACGGTGTACATGGCCAGTTATAGGATTGGCTTCTTCCAATTCCAGAAATAACGCATAAAATGATACTTCCTGTTAAAATTTGTTTCATGGTAAGTCGTAATAGGAAACACTTTTATCCGAAACCAAAAAGAATTGGGAATGGTCGCTGGAGAAACCGGATTCTTGAAACGGTTCAGTGTGCGCTAATGTAAACTCATTTATTCTATCATTGTCGAACGTAATTAATACTCCATTTTCATAAGACAAAGTACCGTTCTGATAACCTGGTGAAACACCTCCAATTATGCACATTTTTCCATTGTGGACAACTACACTTTTTGGAACAATTTCAGTTGGAAAATAAGCACTACTAATAATGCGACCCTGATTATTTACAACAATTAGGCCTGTGTTAGTGACCAGATAGACATTTCCACCGCTCACATACAGTTTTTTTGGAATTGTTTCAAGTTCAAAAGAATGAGTAACCTGGTTTTGGTGTGTGTCAAACAATAAAAGCTTGTGTTTAGCTATCTGATATTGGTTTGTAAATGAAGTGCCTGTAATTGCCAATAATGCATTATTTACAATTGCGGCTTGATACGATACTGAAAGGGGCAACACACCTTCATCAATAAGAGAATGCTCATTGTATAAATTAAAAATATGTATCGCATCCGAATTACCAGTGGCAGTTTCTTGGCCAATGATATAGATTAAATTTTCTCCCTGAACAAGAAGCATGTTTTTTTCATGGTCATAATCTTTTTTCTTAAAAATCGTTGTGTTAAAAATCTTACTTCCTGAACGGGAATAATTGGTAATGCTTTGTTCGATTGCGTTTAAAAATAGATATGATCCATCCTTCAGGACATAAATGAGCGGAAATCCGAAATCATCTGGTAGATGAAAAGGAATACTGGTAGCTAATTGTAGTGCCTCATTCAGATGGTAAAACATATAGCTGTCACCTGATGTTTCCGCGATGATGCCCACAGAACTGTTTTCTAAAGAAAAAAAGGTAATGATTTTCTCATTTGAGTGATACTCACTGGTTCCATTTGAGATGGTGTAATCATCTGTCATGAAAATGGTACTGGTTCCACCAATTAAAGATCTTGAATTTGCAAGTGGATAGACACGATTGGGCGTAAGTTGTTCCTGAGAATAAAGCGTGGTAAGTCCAACACCAAGAAGGAAGATAAAAACGGTGAGTATATTTTGTGTGGTTTTCATAGGTTTGTGTTGATTGAGAATATACCACTAATTGAAAATAAATCGGATAAATCTTAACTCTTTTCTCATGGGAAAAGAAGAGGAATTCAGTAATTTCAGATTCTTATCATTGAAATATTTTAGAGGTAAAAATGCAAGTTAATCCGTATATCTTCAGGGAATACGATATACGTGGAAAAGTGGCCGAAGATTTTCCACCGGAATTGGTAGTGACATTGGGTAAAGGATTTGCAACCTACGCATTGCGGCAAGGTGCAAATGAAATAGCGCTTAGTGGTGATGTTAGAACAAGCACGCCTAGATTACTGGAAAATTTTAAGGAAGGTGTATTGTCCACCGGAATGGACGTGATCTCTCTTGGATTGCTTCCGACTCCGGTAAATTATTATAGTATGTTCAAACTGGAAGTAGGTGCCGCCGTACAGATTACCGGAAGTCATAATCCACCTGAGTTCAATGGATTCAAATTATCCTTATTTAAAAAAGCTGTGTATGGCGACATGATTCAATCAGTCAAAAATTTAATTGAAGCGGATGATTTTGAAATTGGCGAGGGAACGGAGGCAAAATACAATCTCAAGCCCGATTATGCACACATGCTAAAAGAAAAAATTGTGTTGGATAAACCAGTTAGAGTAGTCATGGATTGCGGGAATGCGGCTGCAGCAATAAACGCACCCGAAATATTCAAGTCATTAGGGGTCGATCTAACGGAATTGTACTGTGATGTGGATGGTACTTTTCCCAATCATCATCCCGATCCAACTGTCGCAGAAAATCTCAAAGATCTTATAGTAATTATGAAGCAGGGAAAACATGATGTGGGTGTGGCATTTGATGGGGATGCAGATCGTGTAGGTGTCGTAGACGAAACTGGTGATATTATCTGGGCCGATCAACTTATGGCATTATTTTTACCCGGTATTGTGGAGCCGGGGGATGAAATTCTATATGATGTAAAATGCTCTAAGGCCCTTGAGGATGTCATTTTACGCGTAGGGGGAAAGCCCATCATGTGGAAAACTGGACATTCATTAATAAAGCAGAAGATGTCTGAAGTAAAATGTAAGCTGGGTGGCGAAATGAGTGGTCATATCTTTTTTGCTGATGACTATTTTGGTTATGATGATGCGACCTATGTAGCCGCACGATTGGTCCAACTGCTTTCCAAAACTGATAAAACACTTTCCCAATTAAAAGCGGAATTACCCAAATATTTTTCGACACCGGAAATGCGCATGGCCGCTGAGAATGATGAGGAAAAATTCCGTATAACAAAAGAAGCAGTGGAATATTTTACAGCGAACTTTACATGTTCAACCGTTGATGGTGTTAGAATCCAATTTTCTGATGGCTGGGGATTGGTGAGATCATCGAATACGCAACCGGTGATTGTTTGTCGTTTTGAAGCCTCCACCATGGAAAAAATGGAAGAATACAAAGCAATGGTACTTGGTAAACTTCAATCAATTGGGCATCTTGAAATTGAGGCCGGACATTAAACAATCCTTTCCAGAATATGTAAAATCACTCCAAGAGACGGTCAATCAAGAGCTGGATTCTTTAGATATACCTATCGAACCGCATTATTTATATGACCCGGTTCGGTATGTCAGTAAAGGGGTGGGAAAAAGGCTTCGCCCCATCCTGGTTATGTTGGTCAGCGACCATTTTGGAGCCGATAAGACAGATGCCTTAAATGCCGGTCTGGCCGTGGAAATGCTTCACAATTTCACGCTGGTTCATGATGATATTATGGATCGTGACACCATGCGCCATGGACAACAAACGGTTCACAAGCACTGGGATGATTCAACGGCAATTTTGGCTGGTGATGGGATTTATGCCATTGCCCAATTACTCATGAGCCGAGTAAAAGCAAATCCGTTGAATGCCATCCAGGCATTTAATCAAGCAACATTAATGGTGTGCGAAGGACAGGCATATGATAAGGAATTTGAAAACGATCCGGGAATTTCCCTGGAAAAATATATTTTAATGATTAAGAAGAAAACAGGTTGGTTGATTGGATTATGCGCCGAATTGGGAGGTATCCTCTCCAAGCAGGATGACGAAACAATTGCCTGTCTTCAATCCTATGGGATGAATTTGGGTATTGCGTTTCAGATTCAGGATGATATATTGGAAATAATCTCTGATCCCGGTAATATGGGAAAGAGTCTTGGTTCGGATGTAGAGGCTGGTAAGCAAACAGTACTGACCATTTTGGCCAGAGAAAAATTAAAGGATAGTTGGGATAAGAAATGGCTGGAATGGGCTGACTGGGATACCCATGATCGATTGATTGCAATGAAGTCCTTCGTGATAAATAATAATATACTGGACAGTGCACAAGAATTGGCAAAAACATATATTGATCGTGCGCTACTTGAGTTAAATAAGTTTTCTCCCGAGGGAGATTATTTACATCATTTTACCGAATTGGTACTAAAACGAAAGAATTAATATGATACCAGAGATAGATAAAGATAACATGCACAGTGCAATCCATGATTTCCCGGATCATATTAATGCAGCAATGAAAATAGGGGAGGGACTCACATTTCGCCAATCCTACTCGGATATACGAAATATTGTAATTGCAGGTATGGGAGGCTCGGCGATCGGTGGAGACGTTAATCGAGCTTTGATTGGTCAGAATATATCCGTTCCAATGGTCGTGTCACGTCATTATACCTTACCGGGTTGGGTCGATGAGCATACCTTGGTTATTTGTTCTTCCTATTCGGGAAATACGGAGGAAACATTAGCTACCTATGCGGATGCAATGGCAAAGAAGGCACAAATAGTTGGTGTAACAACCGGTGGGAAACTGGAATCCTTAGTTAAGGAAAATGATCAGGATTATGTAACTATCCCGAAAGGCTTACAACCCAGAGCAGCTTTGGGATTCTCCTTCGTTCCTTCATTGTATATACTTAAAGCCCTGGGTTTGGTTACATTCCACTTTGAAGATGAACTATCCAGAATAATTACATTATTGGTAAAAGATCGTGAATTATTTGGACTAGAATCTTCGGAAAATCCAGCATATCAAAATGCAAAATCGTTATATCAATCATTACCAGTTATTTACGGTCAGACGGATTGGACTTCAATTGCAGCAATGCGTTTTAAAGGTCAATTATGCGAAAACGCCAATATGTTGGCCTATCACAATGATTTACCGGAATTTAACCATAATGAAATTGTAGGTTGGGAAAACAACGCCTCTATTCTACAACAAATAATCGTAATCTGGTTAAAAGACAGTTCAGATTATAATCGTGTAAAAATTAGACAAGAGATTACTCAACGTATTTTAAACGGACTTCCCATGCAACAATTGGTCATTGAAGGAAAGGGTGAGACACCGTTTCAACGCTTCCTGTATATGGTTCATTATTTGGATTGGATCAGCTATTGGTGTGCTATTTTCCATCAAACGGATCCAACACCTGTGCTAAAAATCAATTTATTGAAGGATGAACTGGCAAAACGAAAATAATTCTTGAGACTCCCTGTCTGAGTTAATATAATTGACTATGGAATTTTTATTACCCATTGCAATCGAACGAATCCGTTTCCACCCACCAAGTAGAAGCTATGCAGTTATTGTTAAGGACATTAACAGTGAAACCCGATTACCCATCATGATTGGAACCTATGAAGCACAATCAATCGCCATGGCTCTGGAAAAAGTGGGTACTTCCCGACCCATGACTCATGACCTGATCACAACCATTATTTCCGACATGGATTACAAACTGGTTGCTGTCCATATATCAGATTTGGTTGAAGGTGTATTTTATTCCCGCCTGGTTCTGGAGGATGCAGAAAATAAGAAGCGTCGCAATATTGATTGTCGACCCAGTGATGCTATAGCAATTGCTATTCGTCTGGATGCACCAATGATGGTTGCCAAACATGTAATTGATGAAGCAGGGTATCAAGAAGAATCAGTTTTAGAGGAAGAAGTTGCAGGAAAGAATGAATCAACCGACTCGATTTCGGATTTAGAAATACAGCTCGAAAATGCGGTTCAGAAAGAAGATTACGAAGAGGCAGCCAAACTTCGCGATAAAATCAGAGAATTAAATGTAAAAATTTAGTCCAGTTTCTTCTGCATCATATCTAATGCATTTTGAGCTGCTGATTGTTCAGCAGCTTTTTTATTGGATCCCAATCCGGGGGGATAAGTGTCATCTCCAATTCGCACATGAACCTCAAACATTTTTTGATGTTCAGGCCCAGTAACATTGGTGATTTGAAAACGTGGATTTCCAATTGCCCTTGAATGACAATATTCAATCAGTCGACCTTTAAAATTGGTGGCTTTCCAGGCATCTTCACGGTGTCGCCATACTGAATTCAAAATAAATTTTCGACAGGGATTTATACCACCATCCAAATATATTGCCCCTACCAAAGCCTCAAAACAATTAGCATTTTGTCGATCGGCAATTTTATCGATTTCCAGATTTACTGTTGGATCAATTGTCAAATAATCCAAAAGATTCAATAATTGCCCCATGGTTGCCAGAAACGATTTTTGAACCAGGGCAGCACGCTTTTGTGTCAAAAGACCTTCATCGCCGGCAGGATATTCTTTCATTAAGGCCTTACTGATGATGATATCGATGACAGCATCACCAAGAAACTCTAGCCGTTCATAATTTTTTCTTGGGGTAGGGTTAAGTGATCGGTGTGTAAAAGCCTGTTCCAGTATGTTTGGCTCATTAAACCGGTAACCAACTGACGATTCTAGAGTTTTGAATCTATGACGAGAAGGAATAAAGTATTTTAGAAAGGTCAACCTTCGAGCCAGCGCCTAATACAAATCACTCCATTATGACCACCAAACCCAAACGTATTGGAAATTGCCGCATTGATTGGGAATGATTCTGGTTTATTGGGTATATAATTCAAATCGCAATCAGGATCCGGTATTGTCTGATTAATAGTAGGTGGGGCGATATTGGTTTCAATTGCTTTAATAGCAGCGATTGCCTCTATAGCACCCGTGGCTCCGAGAAGATGTCCAGTCATGGACTTGGTGGAACTAACACGAAGCTGATACGCGTGATCACCAAAAACACTCCGAATGGCCTCAGTTTCGTTTTTATCATTAATCGCAGTAGATGTTCCATGTGCGTTGATGTAATCAATCTGATCAGGAGTGATACCCGCATCTTTCAGTGCTAACCGCATCGCTCGTGCAGCACCGCCCGGGTCAGGAGCTGTCACATGATAAGCATCGTCCGTAGCTCCATATCCCGCCAGTTCTGCCAGGATTATGGCTCCACGATTTTGGGCATGTTCCAAGGTTTCCAGTATTAGAAAACCGGCACCTTCTCCAAGAACAAAACCGGTTCTGGTCAGATCAAAAGGTCTGCTCACGGTTGCTGGATTATCCTCACTCCGTGATAAAGCTTTCATATTGGCAAATCCTGAAATTGTGAGGGGGGTAATGCTCGCTTCAGAACCTCCTGTGATCATGACATCGGCATCTCCGTATCGAATAATTCTGGAGGCAACACCGATAGCATCAGTGGCGGAAGAACAGGCCGTAACAATTGTCTGATTGGGACCTTTAAAACCGAATTTAATTGAGAGATGTGCGGCTCCAATATTGGCAATCATTTTGGGGACAAACAGGGGAGAAACGCGTTTGGATCCTTTTTGAAGATAAACAGAATGCTGCTCCTCAAGTGTTCGGATACCGCCAACCCCCGTTCCCATGGTTACTCCGACCCGTTCAAGGTTTATTCCTGCCAGGTCCAAACCTGAATGTTCGATAGCTTCCTGTGCAGCTATCAACGCCAGAACAGTAAACCTGTCCAATCTCCGAAGTTCTTGAGGATCGATATAATCATCCGCAGAAAAATCAGATAATTCCCCGGCTATTTTAACAGAGTGGTTATCTGTATCATAGCAGGTAATGGGTCCAATACCGCTTTTCCCTGCCAGGAGTGCGTTCCAAAACTGTTCAACATTGTTACCATTTGGGGCCAATGCACCCATTCCGGTAATAACTACCCGACGATCATGCATAATAGTATTTATTGGTTATTTTTTGTCGATGTATTCTACAGCTGATCCTACAGTCGTCATGTTTTCTGCATCTTCATCAGGGATTTCAATTCCAAACTCTTCTTCTAATTCCATAATGAGTTCCACAGTATCCAATGAATCTGCTCCCAAGTCATCAACAAAAGATGCTTCCATCGTGATTTTATCTTCTTCAACACCCAATTTATCAACAATTACTTCTTTAACTTTGTCGAAAGTGGACATTCGTACCTCCTTGTTATATCATTGTCATTCCGCCGTCGACCGCAAATGTTTGACCTGTAATATAGCCGGCCTCGTCGGAAGCTAAAAAGTTAACCATTACTGCAATATCCTTAGCCGCGCCAATGCGACCTAACGGAATCTGACCAAGCAAAATTTCTTTTGCAGTGTCAGTTATTGCGTTTGTCATTTCTGTTTCTATATATCCCGGTGCTATACAGTTTACTGTAATTCCACGGGATGCGAATTCTTTGGCAACGGATTTTGTAAAGCCAATTAATCCTGCTTTTGATGCGGCATAGTTTGCCTGCCCGGCATTTCCGGTCAAACCAACTACCGATGAAATGTTAATAATACGCCCGAACCGTTGCTTCATCATAGGGCGTGATACCGCTTTGGTGCCATTAAAGGCACCTTTAAGATTAATATCCAAAACCTGTTCCCAGTCATCATCAGACATTCTCATAAGCAGAGTATCTTTTGTAATACCAGCGTTGTTAACGAGTATGTCAACCCTTCCATATTCATCTACAGTCTGTTTTATAGTAGCGGAAAATGTATCCGGATTGGCTATATCACATTCAGTGTAACTGGCATTCCCATTCTCAGCCTTAATTTGTTCTACCACGTCTTTTAGTTGCGATTCTGTCCGGCTGACACACACTACAGTGGCACCTGCTTTTGCTAATTGCAATGCAATTCCTTTACCGATCCCTTTTGAGGCTCCGGTGACAAGTGCAACTTTGTCTGTCAACTCAAACATGGTCAAACTCCTTGATTTGAGCCAGGTTTTCCACGCCGGTAATTGGAATATCACGATTTATGCGACGCTGCAGCCCCTGCAATACGTTACCAGGACCCACCTCTATGAATCTTTCCACACCATCATTAATCATTTTTTCAACTGATTTTTCCCAACGAACCGGATTTTCCAGCTGTCGTTCCAAGCCATCTTTGATTTCATTGCCTTTGGTCACAGGTTTTGCATCTACGTTATTATACAAAGGGAAATGTGTATCCAGAATTTCCACCTGATGGAGCTTTTGCGCAAGTGCTTCTCTTGCAGAACTCATGAGCGGCGAGTGAAAGGCTCCGGATACATTTAGCTCGACTGCCTTTCGAGCACCAAAGTCTGATGCAGCCTGGATTGCGTTGCGTACGGCAGGTACATCACCAGAAATCACAATTTGTCCAGGTGAATTAAAGTTTGCAGGAACTACAATGGAATTGCTGCTCGACGCATGTTTACATAACTTTTCAACTTCATCAGCTGAGGCTCCAATAAGTGCTGCCATTGTTCCTGGATATTTTTGACCTGCCTCAAACATGGAACTTGCTCTTAATTTAACCAATTCCAAGCCGCTGGTGAAATCAAAGGCGCCGGCAATTGTTAGTGCTGAATACTCACCCAAACTGTGGCCGGCAACGGCATGGGGAACAACACGATTTTCTAATAACAATTCTCCTAGTATAACACTGACAATATAGATCGCCGGTTGGGTGTATTTGGTTTGTTTTAAAACTTCATCAGGACCATTAAAGATTATGGATTGGATATCTTCGCCCATAATTTCATTCGCCAAGGAAAAATACGCTTTCCCCAAATCAGTAGTATCGTATAATTCCTTGCCCATACCGACTTTTTGTGACGCTTGTCCAGGAAATAGAAATGCAATCTTCATGTGTCAATTACCCCAGCGGATTAGTGTGCTTCCCCATGTAAATCCAGCACCGAAAGCTGCTAATAATAGTACGTCACCATCCTGAATTCGCCCATCCATGACTGCTTCATTGATTCCAATAGGGATCGTCCCGGCGGTTGTGTTACCATATCGATCAATATTGATGAGGACCTGTTCAGGCTTCAGATTGCATCGTGTAGCGGTGGCATCAATTATACGTTTATTCGCCTGATGCGGGATAAATAATTTTATGTCTTTTCCTTCAAAACCGTTGCGTTCCATGATTTCAGCACTTACATCGGCCATTCCTTTGACAGCGAATTTAAAAACCACTTTTCCATCTTGTTGAATATAATGCATTTTGTTTTCAACGGTTTCCAGAGATGTCCCATTTAATGAACCACCACCAGGCATTTTCAGGTAATCACCGCCGGCACCGTCGATATGAAGTATTGAATCAAGAATGCCAACATTTTCGTTCTTTGCAGGTTCTAGCAATACTCCGCCCGCACCATCTCCAAACAACACGCAGGTGTTTCTGTCTGTATAGTCTAAAATGGAACTCATTGTATCCACACCAATGACAATGACTTTCTTGTACTTACCTGACTCAATGAATTTGGTACCGCATTCAAGAGCATATAAAAATCCGGTGCAGGCTCCGGAAAGATCAAATCCCCAAGCATTTTTGGCACCGATATTATTCTGTACAAGTGCCGCTGTAGAAGGGAAGTGCATATCGGGTGTTACTGTGGCAATAATAATTGCTTCAATCTCTGATGGGTCCGAATTCGATTTTTCCATCAGGGATCGTGCTATACGTGTGGACATATCGGCTGAAGCCTGTCCTTTGGCGACAACTCGTCTTTCCGCGATGCCAGTTCTCGTGCGTATCCATTCATCAGAAGTATCCACCATCTTTTCTAAATCGTGGTTGGTCATAACATGATCGGGGACATAATGTGCAGTTGCGGTAATGGCTGCCTTCATGCGTTTGCTCCTAAATGTTCTTCTAAACTCATTCTAATATTTGAAATTAATTTCTCATCAACACATTTTTTAGCCACATGGATTGAATTGCAGATAGCTTTTGGCCCTGCGCTTCCATGGGTAATTACCGATACCCCATTAACCCCTAATAGTGGTGTACCACCATGCTCTTCATAGTCAAATTTTTTCGCAAATGCCATAAACACTGGTTTTAATAAAAAAGCACCTATTTGATATGATAATTTTTGCGATATGCTTGATTTAATCTCATTCGCAAATACATTTACCCAACCTTCTGCAAATTTTAGGAGGGTGTTTCCTACAAACCCATCACAGACCAGGACATCTGCATCACAATCCATGATATGACGACCCTCAACATTTCCAACGAAATTTGGCAATTCCCTGGATAGGAGCTGGTAAGATTGCTGGTATAACTCACTTCCCTTGTTGGACTCGGCGCCAATATTGATTAGTCCAATGGTCGGATTTTTATATTCTTCTACCTGGTCAAAATAATGGCTGGCCATAATAGCAAACTGCAATAAATGGTAAGGTTTTGCTTCTGGATTAGCACCCACGTCACACAATATTTTCCCACCTTTTAAAGTCGGTATGTATACTCCAAGTGCCGGACGCCGAACATGTTTGATCCTGCCGTAAGTCAAAAGCGATGCTGTCATAACTGCGCCCGTATTTCCAGCGCTCACAAAAGCGTCTGCCTCATTATCGTTTACCATTCGTATACCACGAACCAATGATGAATCTGGTTTGTTTTTATATACCTTGGATGCACGTTCATTCATGGTTACAGTCTGGCTGGTATGTACAATGGAAAGCCGAGGGGAGGTAAATTCACCCAGTAATGGTTTTATACTTTGTTCATCGCCCAAAACAATGATAGACAATTCATCGGTCGTTTCAGATAACGCTTGGATGGCACCCTGCACAACCACGGCAGGGGCATTGTCTCCCCCCATAGCATCCAGGGCTATGATCATTGAGGTTTATGATTCCTTCGCTGATACAACAGGTCGACCGCGGTAGTATCCGCAGTCAGGACAAGCCCGATGGGGCATTTTCATTGAGCCACATTGAGGACATTCCATAAAGGACACATGAGCCGCTTTCCAATGGGTGCGTCTCTTGCGCCCACGTGCTCGGGAAATTCTTGTTTTTGGTAGTGCCATTTGCTCTCCAAATTATCAATTTTTACTTATTTTCTTTAATACGTCCCACCTTGGATCACCAGTTGATATTTCACATGAACAGTTTCCTTTGTTCAGGTCTGTACCACATTGATGACAAAGTCCTTTGCATGATTCAGTGCATATCTTTTTATAGGGGACCTCGAGCAATATTAACTCAATAATTGTCGGATCGAGATCCACTTCATCCATTGAATCCGGAAACCAAATCATATCCAAAGAGCCTTCCTCTGCAACATTTTGATCGGGTGTCAGCCAGATCTCAAATTGAGATTTCACTGGTAGCTCAAAACCACTTAAACATCGATCGCAGTTAAATTGGAATACAATATCAAGGGTGCCAACCACTTTAAATCCCGTGGGAACTTTAAAGGATGATATTTCGCATGGGATTTGATTGGATTTAAATCCCACATCATCACTGCTGATATTTTCGATAGAAATATCAAATAGCTCCTCGTGCAAACCACGAATCAATTCTGATCGTAACAGCTTCATTTAAAGCCCGGAAAAGTAAAGAAAAACTGGTGTTTATCCAAGGGATAATAGGGAGGTGAATCCCCAGATGACACGCGGGCTATTTATCAAAAATTATTTTGATTTTTCTTTGTCGATGTCGCCCATGTCTTTTTCATCATTCTTATCCACATCTTCTTCAGTCACATCCGAATCATCACCAGAATCATCGACCTCGTCATCATTGTCATTTTCTTCGTCTTCCAACTCTTCTTCATCTTTTCTCTCTAACAAATTATCATCATCAGTCTTTTTCTTGAAGATGACAAACATGAGAACTTCTCCGACCGACAGGATGGATAATCCGTAGCTTACCACCGATACAATTAAGAGAAGGAGAAATATGGAAAGTATGACAGCTGCCACATATTCCGTTCCGCTTAACACGATATTGGATGACATAGATCCCATATCAAACCAGCCGCAGCACCACCATCCACTGCACAGGTGCTGGGTTGGAGCAGCACAACAGGCATCTGCAGGCATGCTGGTAGTACAATAGGTAAAAGGATTGACCGTATTCCAGGCCCAATCTGCAATATGCGCAAATTTGGCGCTGCTAAACCAATCCAGTCCGAACCAGGAATGAAGCCAATCGAAGCTGAAAACACTATGGGCTAATTTGTAGCTTGCTTGCCAGAAAAACCTGAAAATATGTACCCCAAGATACCCAATTGGTAATAACACCAGGTGGTAAAGTACAATTCGCCATGGTTGTGACCAAGTAAGCGAATAGCTTTGAAAAACAGACCCCATAGTATCCTCTTCATAGCACGCTACGATCGCAGGGGTGTAAATAAAGGAGATTAGGAACACAATGGCTGTATAAACGGTGAATAACGATCCAAAGAAATACAACAGATAGGGCAAAACAAGAAGGAATTCACCTATAAACGGAATTTGTCCAAAGAGTGCAAATACAACTCCCCCTATGAGAAAAAAGATAAGTATAAGGACAAATGAAACCCAGGTAAACACAATCGGATGCCAATGCTTTTTTACATATTTAAGTGCGTCACCAGCTGAATAAAATTCATCACCTTTTAATTGCTTTAGCGTTACCCTTGCTACAGCCAAACAACCCAAACTTATGGCGTAAAATAATAAAAGCGTCCCTGCCCAGTATATTAGCTTGCCAAATAATCCGAGACTGCTACAACCGATAAACGGATACAGACCATACTGCACCCAACCGCTTGCAAAACCGGTACCTGAAACTGCCAGGGCCAAATATGCAAGCACCCAAAATGCAGCATACCCAATTATGTTGGCCACGGAAAAAATAAATATTTTCTTACCGCTTAATGCCAACCGTGGCGCACGAAATATATCTCTTACATCAAAGTAGAGTTTCATTGGACCCATTGTTTTCTCCTAGAAAGTTAATTATTGTTCAATTCTGACATGATCAATCCACGTAGTGAGCTCGTGTGCTTTTGCAATAGATTCCGCAACGCTTTTTGCAACATCAATATTGTCATAGCTGCCAACACGCACACGATACCAGGTTTGATCATTTTCTATAAAGTAAGCTTTTTGAATATAGGCGTCAAAGCCTGCATCGATGAGATCTGCGGCAACCCTTTCAGCGTCCACCAATTTGTTTCTTGATGCCACTTGGATGGTAAACCTATCTTTATCAAAAGGAATCTTTGACCCGGGAATAATTTGTTTTTTTGGTGGCGAAGGTGGAGGAGTTTTTTTAACCACAGGTTTTACCACCGGTGGATCTTGCTGAACAGGTACCGGTTCCATCGCGATTTCAGTATCAACTGGTTCTGCTTCAGGTGTATCAATGGGAGTGGCCAACCATTCCTCCTCTGTCACCTCAGGACGAGATTCGTCCTGATTCTCCAACCCGTCATCCTCAATTTCATACGTGAAAATCTGAGAAGATATTTCGTCACCATACTGAGAGAATGTCACCTTGAAGGAATATTCGCCAGGTTCATCGGGTACAAACACCAACTCCGTCAAATCTTCGGAAAGCTGAACAGCGTCAATGGTTAACCAACTGGCATCTGGCAGTGCATCAATTTCCCAAACGATATCAAGATCTTCACTGGACTCCAGCGTTTCAGCAATGAGTGTGATGGATTCTCCAACGACTCCTGTTTCGCTTTTGCTCCCACAGGATACCAAAAAGATTATAAGCAGTAGAACAGATAGTTTAAGGTAGAACTTCAAGGTATTATTTCCTCTCCGATAACATCGCTCAAATTTGGATTGGAGAGAGGAAAAATGCAAATACTCTCTATGGTTATTCGTTTGCGATTAATTCTGCTTCAGTAAAGAAGAAAGAAATTTCAATCTTGGCATTTTCATCACTATCGGAACCATGAACAGCGTTTTCACCCAGACTGGTTGCGAAATCCTTTCGAATGGTACCCTCTGCAGCTTCGGCAGGATTGGTTGCCCCAATCGTCTCTCTCCAAGCGGCTACAGCATTCTCAAGCTCTAATGCCAGTATCATGCACGGTCCGGATGACATAAATGTTGTTAATTCCTGGTAGAATGGTCTCTCTTTATGCACCGCGTAAAATCCTTCGGCCTGGGCTTTTGTCATGCGAATTAATTTCGCACTAAGAATTTTAAATCCGGCCTTTATTACGCGGTCATATATTTGTCCGGTATAGCCGTTCTTTACCGCATCTGGTTTGATGATAGCAAATGTACGATTATTCACTTTTTCTCCTCTATTCAATTATTTTTCATCAATTTGGCCATTGTCGTTCCAATTTCAGCAGGACTCTTTACAACATGTATCCCAGCCTCAGTTAAAGCGGCCATTTTTTCTTTGGCAGTTCCTTTTCCACCAGCAATGATCGCGCCAGCATGTCCCATTCGTCTCCCTGGTGGAGCAGTTTGACCGGCTATGAAAGAAACGATTGGTTTGGAAAATTGGTGATCCACAACCCACTCCGCGGCTTCTTCTTCAGCAGAACCACCAATTTCACCTATCATGACAATCCCCTTTGTGTCGTCATCATTGGAGAATAGTTCCAGCATGTCTATAAAATTGGTACCTATGATTGGATCGCCTCCAATGCCAATTACGGTTGATTGTCCTAACCCGTAGTGGCTGATTTGGTGTACGGCTTCGTATGTAAGCGTACCAGAGCGCGACATAATGCCAATATGTCCCGGAGAGTGGATAAACCCTGGCATAATACCAACTTTTGCCTGTCCTGGGGAAATGACGCCGGGACAATTTGGACCCACCAAGCGAGTTTTTTTATTCTTCATAAAATCATGAACAACTACCATATCCTTTGTGGGAATCCCCTCAGTGATACAAATGACCAGATCAAGACCTGCATCAACAGCTTCCATGATGGCATCGGCAGCAAACGCAGGTGGAACAAAAATGACAGACGTATTGGCATCTGTGGCGGATTTTACGTCAACTACGGTATTAAATACCGGTTTACCTAAATGTTCGGTGCCACCTTTATTGGGAGTTACACCACCTACCACGTTGGTTCCATATTCAATCATTTGGCTTCCATGAAATGATCCTTCCTGACCAGTAATGCCCTGTATTATCAGGCGCGTGTTGCTATTGACTAATACACTCATTTTTGCACCTCATTTGCGGCTTTTACTGCTTTTTCGGCAGCGTCACTCAGACTGGTTGCAACAATAAAATCTAACGGTGATTCTTCTAGAAGGGCAGCGGCTTCTTTTGCATTGGTACCCTCCAAACGAATCACAACGGGGATAGAGACTTTCACCGTTTTCATAGCATCAATCACACCCTGAGCTACCCGATCACAACGAACAATGCCTCCAAAAATGTTGATTAAAATTGATTGCACGTTTGGATCTGATAAAATGATCTTGAATCCGTTGGCAACGGTTTCCGGATTGGCTACACCACCCACATCAAGGAAGTTTGCCGGTTCACCACCGTAGAGCTTAATAATATCCATCGTACCCATAGCAAGCCCGGCTCCATTCACCATGCAACCAACATTTCCATCGAGTTTAATGTAGTTGAGATTGAACCGACTGGCCTCTACTTCAGCTGGCTCCTCTTCAGATATATCTCGTAACTCAACCAAATCTTTTTGTCGGAATAAGGCATTGTCATCGAAATTAATTTTTGCATCCAGCGCAATTACGTTATCACCTTTGGTCACAACCAATGGATTTATTTCAATCAATGAACAATCCTTGGCTTTGTAAACTTTCCACAGGGCCATAAATATATTGACCGCATGTTTTATCTGCTGTCCGCTCAGTCCCAGGGCAAATGCAAGCTTGCGAGCCTGGAATCCCGTTAATCCCAGTCCGGAATAAATCCATTCCTTTACGATTTTTTCCGGTGTATTCGCTGCAACTTTTTCAATTTCCATCCCACCTTCAGTGGAAACCATAAAGACATCCTGTTTTGATCCCCTGTCCAAAACAATACCGGCGTACAATTCACGTTCAATTGCAACTCCCGATTCGATCAATAGTCGCTGTACCTGTTTCCCTTCAGGACCGGTTTGATGTGTGACCAGCTGCATGCCAAGAATTTCCTTAGCGATTGTCCTTACTTCATCGATAGAGTGCGCCAATTTTACTCCACCGCCTTTACCACGCCCCCCGGCATGAATTTGTGCTTTTACAACAACAGGAAATGACCCAAGTTGTTTCGCAACATCCACTGCAGCATCAACGGAAAATGCTGGATGTCCCTTGGGTACATTTACATTAAATTGACGGAAAATTTCTTTTCCCTGATATTCATGTATTTTCAATGAACGTCTCCTTTGTTATGCGGCTCTGTCGTTGACAATCAATGTGCCGGATCGTCCCCCGATGGCCTCTGCAACATGAGAGATTGAAGTGATAATTACTTTTTCCCCATGATGTTTTAGGAAATACAGAGCTGCTTTAATTTTTGGTGCCATGCTACCGTCCTGAAATTGGCCTTCATCCAAATACTGTTGGGCTTCTGAAGTTGTACATTTTATTATAGCCCTTTGAGATGCTTTATTGAAATCAAGATAGACATGCTCTACGTCGGTTATAATCCACAATTCATGGGCCTTGATAATTCGGCCCATCAGTGCAGCTGCTAAATCCTTATCAATGACAGCATCAAGTCCTTCTAACGTATCGTCATTTTTGTAATAAACTGGAATTCCACCGCCTCCAGCACAAAGTACGATGGTACCATGATCGACTAGAGTTTTTGTACTGAAACCATGCATGATATACCGGGGTAGAGGAGAAGGGACTACCCTTCTCCATTCCCCAGGATTTTGTTCTTTAATCATCCAGCCAAATTTATCTGCCAATAATATGGAATCTTTTTCACCATATCTCTGACCAACATATTTGGTAGGGTTCTTTATAGAAGGATCATCTTTGTCAACGATTACCTGGGTTACCAGAGTAACGACTTCTCGATTGATGCGTGCTTTTTTTAATCTATTTTGAAGCGATTGCTGAATCATATACCCAATCGTTCCTTGTGTCCCGGCAACACAAACTCCTAGCGGTAATGCGGGAACCTGTTCATGGGTCAAATCCATGCGCAGTAGTTCATCACCAACCTGTGGCCCGTTTCCATGGGTCAAGCAGATATTGTAATCGAGATCTACAAAATGCATGATGGCTTCCAGGCTTTTTCTGGTATGGGCAAATTGCACACGGATATCACCGGCTGCTCCTTTAGGCGACAACGCATTGCCGCCTAATGCAATCATGACAGAACGATGCGGTCTCATTGACAAAAAATCACAATCAGGAAGTAAATGGCTTTAAGACATCATCCAGATTTGGAGAACCAATTTCCTGCAAATCGTAGGTTACACGTACGGAAGGTTGGTTGATTTTTGCAACCCGTCGTAAATCAATTGGTGTTCCAATGATGACTACTTCACAATCGGTATTTGCAATAGTCTTTTCCAAGTCCTTCATTTGTTGATCACCGTATCCCATAGCAGGTAATAATTCTCCAATATCAGGATATTTCTCGAAGGTCTCTGTAATGCTGCCCACAGTATAGGGGCGAGGATCTACCACATCTTCAGCACCGAATTTCTCCGCTGCAACCATCCCGGCTCCGTATTGCATTTCACCGTGGGTAAGTGTAGGTCCGTCTTCCACTACAAGTGCTTTCTTTCCGTAGATAAGAGAAGGGTCTTCGACGGTTATTGGCGATGCAGCATCAATTATTATCGCATCAGGATTGGATTCACGTACATTCCAGCGCACTTCATCAATATCTTCGCCATCTGCCGTATCCATTTTATTGATTACAACCACATCTGCCATGAGGAGATTGGTTTCACCGGGATAATACATCAGTTCATGCCCTGGGCGATGAGGATCCACCACCACGATTGTGAGATCAGGTTTGTAAAATGGCATATCGTTGTTCCCGCCATCCCATAATATGACATCAGCTTCTTTTTCTGCTTCCCGAACAATGGCCTCATAATCCACACCGGCATACACCACAGTACCACTGTTAATATGGGGTTCATATTCTTCCATTTCCTCGATGGTGCAATTGTGCTTTTTCAGGTCATCAATTGAGGCAAACCGTTGCACTTTTTGTTTTGCCAGGTCACCATAAGGCATGGGGTGACGAATCGCAGCAACTTTTTTTCCTGCAGCTTTTAATATGCCAGCTACTTTACGGGTTGTCTGACTTTTTCCACAACCGGTACGTACGGCACCAATTGCCACTACCGGTTTGGTTGATTTAATCATGGTGGGCTCACCACCAAGAACCTTAAAGTGGGCGCCGGCGGCCATGACACGGGATGCTTTATGCATCACATCCTCGTGGGCAATATCCGAATAGGAGAATACGACTTCCTCGATTTGATTATCGCGAATTAATGTATCCAGATCGGCTTCATCGTAGATGGGAATTCCGTTGGGATACAATTTTCCGGCCAGTTCCCCTGGATAGGTTCGTCCTTCAATGTCAGGAATTTGGGTTGCCGTAAAGGCGATTACCTCACATGCCTCATTGTCACGGTAAAGTAAATTGAAATTGTGAAAATCGCGGCCTGCTGCACCCATGATAATAGTTTTTGTTCGATTCATTTTAATCCTCTTTAATTAGCTTGTTAATAATAAACTGGATGAGAGGATGCACTTAGCTATAGCCAAATGTATTTTTGTAAGAGATTAACTGATAAATAAATTTGATCATTTTTCTTCTAAAAATGGATAGTGGTAGCTGGACGCTGGCACAAACGTTTCTTTGATCGTTCGCTGAGACACCCAGCGTAACAGATTAAACATAGATCCGGCCTTATCGTTAGTCCCGGATGCACGTCCTCCACCAAAAGGTTGCTGTCCAACCACTGCTCCGGTTGGTTTATCGTTAATATAAAAATTTCCTGCTGCATGGATTAAGGCTTTCTCAGCCTGTATCACAGCCGTTCTATCATTCGCGAAAACACATCCTGTTAGTGCATAAGGGGAGGTAGAATCAACCAGTTTCAATGTGTCTTGCCATTCTTTTGGGTCATAGAGATAAATTGTTAGAACCGGTCCAAAGATTTCCTCTTCCATGGTTTTAAAATGAGGATCATCAGTGACGATAACGGTAGGTTCAATGAAATATCCTTCTGTTTTATCGTAACCGCCACCATAAATGATTTTGGCATTATTTGATTGTTTGGCATAATCGATATAACCTGAAATAGTATCGAACGCAGCTTCATCAATAACGGCATTCATGAAATGTGTGAAATCAGTAACGTCGCCTATTGTGATAGTGGATAATTCATCCAGTAACATTTTTTCAATATCGCTCCAGATAGACGTTGGCAAATACGATCTGGATAATGCTGAACATTTCTGTCCCTGATATTCAAACGCACCCCTGATCATGGCAGTAACAAGCCCTTTACGATCAGCTGATTCATGGGCTATGCAAAAATCTTTTCCGCCAGTTTCGCCTACTATTCTGGGGTACGATTTATACGATTGGATATTGGTACCTACAGTGTGCCACATTTGCTGAAACACGGCGGTTGAACCAGTAAAATGGATTCCAGCCAAATCGGTATGAGCTAGGACGGTAGGACCTACTTTACTACCGGGACCGGGAATAAAGTTTATGACGCCATCAGGTAACCCTGCTTCCTTAAAAAGTTTCATTAGAAAATACGTCGGGTACACTGCTGAGGAAGCAGGCTTCCATAATGCTACATTCCCCATCAGTACTGGTGCAGTAGGAAGATTGCCAGCGATGGAAACAAAGTTAAATGGTGTAACTGCGAACACGAACCCTTCCAGAGAACGGTGCTGAACGGTATTCCACATTCCATTGGGTGAGTAGGGTGGTTGTTGTTCATAAATCTCTTGCGCATACCAGCCATTAAAATTGAAAAAATCTATTAATTCACATGCAGCATCAATTTCAGCCTGGAAAACATTCTTACTCATATTAAGCATTGTTGCTGCATTAAGGATATCACGATAGGGCCCCTGTAATAACACCCCCATTTTCAGAAAAACTGCCACCCGATGCTCCCAGGGGGTACTAGACCAATCCTGCCAGGCTTTTTGTGAGGATTGTATTGCAGATAAGACTTCTTTTTCACCTGCAAGATGATATGTGGCGAGAACCTGTGAATGATTATGTGGCATAACACATGTTGCTGTATTTCCTGTGCGAACTTCCTGTCCATTAATAATCAATGGTATTTCTATAGATGATCCAGATAATGTTTTTAATTCGTTTTTTAGAGATAGTTTCTCTGCGCTTCCTGCGCCGTAGGATCGTACTGGTTCATTTACCGCTATTGGGACAGTTACTTTTGCATTAGCCATGAAATCCTCATGTATGATAAATAGTGATTTTGGAAATAAGAAAGAGTAAAAAATTAGCCATTGTTGACCCAGCTAATCAATAGATTGGATTGTGTAAACCGGAAAGGCAAACTTCCTCGATGATGGGTATTATGGGAGGTATGGGCTTCCAGGATTATGGGATAATACTAGGTTTTTTGACAGGCACCAAAATTGAGTCTAAAATGTTCGACATTTCTTCTAAACCAGAAGAAGTCATTAATTTTTTTCGAATGCTGGCAGCACCTGGGAATCCTTTAATATACCAGCCAAAATGTTTACGGATCAGGTTGCTCGCGATTTTTTCGCCTTTGTCCTGTATCAATAGATCCATATGTCTTTTACAGGTTTTGACAAGAGATTCTGTGGATAGGGTAGTTGGCTGTCGGTCATTGAAATGACTTACTAATTCGTGAAATATCCATGGGTTTCCCAATGCAGCTCTACCTATCATGATGGCATCACACGATGTTTCAGAAAACATTTTATCAACATCTGAACTGTTTTGAATATCACCATTACCAATGACCGGAATAGTGATCGCCTGTTTAAGTTTTCTGATAAGTGACCAATCCGCCTTCCCCGTGTATTTTTGGTTTGCTGTCCGGGGATGAAGTGTAATTGCTGTAACACCTAATTTTTCCAGTCGTTCACCTGCTTCTGGGATTACAATGGAATGTTTATCCCAACCAGCTCTCATTTTCACCGTAACAGGCCTGTCTGAAACAGTTTGCACGACTGCGGCGGTAATATCATCCATTAAACATAAATCTTTTAAGGCAGCCGAACCTGCTCCGCGCTTTGTAACCTTCGGCACAGGGCAGCCATAATTAATATCAATGATATCCGGATTAAATCGGTCCACAACCTCTCGAGCAGCTTTTGCCATGACATCAGGATCGTCACCAAAAATTTGGATACCAATAGGTCTTTCCGCTTCTGAAAACCTGATCATATCCAGGGTTTTACTGTTTTCACGAATAATGCCATGGGCCGATACAAATTCTGAATATACAACTCCGGCTCCCTGCTCTTTGCAAAGAAGACGGAATGCATAATCAGTTACCCCGGCCATTGGAGCCAACAAAAAGGGATTTTGTATTTCAATTGTACCGATTTTCATCAGTTATTTGCGTGTATCATTCCAGTCAATTTCAAATAAACTATAATTGGTCTTTATCCAACCCAATTGTTGATAAACACGGCGTGCATTTTCATTTTCATTGTCAACATAAAGCCTTAGTCCACAGATCGAGGACTTATGATTAGCCAGTGATCGAACACCCTGAGTTAATTGTTTAAAAACGCCTTGTTGTCTGAAATCCGGATGGATGAACACCGATTGTATCCACCAGAAATATCCATTTCTCCAATCGGACCATTCGGTGGTTATCATTAATTGACCGATAACATGATTCTCTTCGATAGCCAGCAGGTAAAAGCCTTTGCTATTATCGTCGAGTACAGCTTCAACCCCTTGCATAACCAGCAGAGGGTCCAGCTTTAGGTTTTCCGTTTCCAGGGCCAACGCAATATTAAAATCTCTAATAATATTCTTATCGGAAACACTGGCTTTTCTGATTTTCATTTAATCCTCTTCGGTAGATATTAAAATTACGATAACAAGTCATTGTACCACACTTAATAACCGATTAAATTCACCGGCTTTATTGGAACTAAAAAAGATTTATTGAGGAAAATATGAGCAGAGTCTGCGACGTGACAGGGAAAAAACCAATGTTTGGCAATAGTGTCAGTCACGCACACAATAAAACTCGTCGTCGTTTTAATGTTAATTTACAGCAAAAGCGTTTTTGGCTGCCTGACGAAAAACGATACATCACCTTAAATGTATCTACTCGAGGGTTACGAATTATTGATAAAAAAGGTATTCGAAAAGTTGTAAATGAATTGCGCGCAAAGGGAATGAAAATTTAACCCATATATTGATAGTACATAAAAAGCCCCGGTTAGCCGGGGCTTTTTTGTTTCTAACCTGTATGATATAATGTATTAATTACTCATGTTGCCGGCGAATGAAGGCGGGAATTTCCAGCTCCTTACCAAACAGGGAAGGATTGGTATCATCAAATAGATGACGCCGTTTGGACGGTTCCTGTTTCTCTTCTTCGGGTGGAGGAGTAGTTTTTTGATTATGAAGCGGTACATTCGCTTTTTCCGCTAGGACATTTGTTTCGCTCATCTTGGTTTTGGAGTCTTGATGTTGGAATGTCTCATTTTCCTTTTCAGCAACTTCCATTCGGTTAAACCCGGTGGCGATTACCGTAACTGCAATTTGATCCTCCAGTTTTGGATCGATAACAGCTCCAAAAATGATATTGGCGTCATTACCGGCTTCTTCGAAGATAATCTGGGTTGCATCGGTTACTTCATGCAAAGTCAGATTTGAACCGCCTGTTATGTTCACCAACACTCCCTGAGCACCATTTATACTTGCATTGTCCAATAAAGGGCTGGAAATAGCTTGTTGAGCAGCCAAGACTGCCCGCTCTTCACCAGATGCAATTCCGGTACCCATGATGGCTTCGCCCATGTTTTTCATGATTGTTTCCACATCGGCAAAATCAAGATTAATGATTCCATTTACATTAATCAGATCAGAGATTCCTTTGGCTGCCTGATGCAAAATTGAATCAGCCAATTGAAAGGCCTCTGTGAGGGTTGTTGATTTATCCACGATAGTCATTAGTTTTTGATTGGGGATAACAATCATGGTATCACAGGCTTTGCGCAGTTCTGAAATCCCTGCAAGAGCCCGATTCATTCGTTTTGGCCCTTCAAACATGAAGGGCAATGTTACAATACCTACGGTAAGGATGCCCATTTCCCGGCTAATTTGGGCAACAACCGGAGAAGCTCCTGTTCCGGTACCACCACCCATACCGGAGGTGATAAATACCATATCGGCACCTTCCAGCATGGCTTCAATAGCTTCCCGATCAGTTTCAACAGCCTCTTTGCCTATGTCAGCTTTTGCACCTGCTCCCAACCCTTTGGTAAGATTCTTTCCGATCTGTATTTTATGTTTTGCCGGATTGACTTCCAGATCCTGGGAATCCGTATTTATCACAATAAAGTCGACTCCATCCATTCCAGATGTAATCATTCGGTTTACGGCATTTCCGCCGCCTCCACCAACTCCTATGACCTTTAGTTTCGCTTTCTGTTCGGCGATATTATCGAATTCAAATAACATGAGCGTGCTCCTTTATTTTCCAGGTTAGAAAAATTCTTTAAACCAATGTCCAATTTTCTTGAACAAAGCTCCAGGATGGAGTATGCCTTCCTGGACATGGCTTGATTCAGGATTAAACTGATACCATTCTGTAAGTCCTAAAACGCAGGAATACCGTGGTTGTGCAGCCACGTCAGATATTCCTCGAATTCCCCGGGGGGTACCAATTCGAACCCGGGTTTTTAATACTTCCTCAGCCAAACCGGCTAAATTTTTGATTTCTGCTCCACCACCCGTTAATACCATGCCATAGGTTAATTTTTCATGAATATCAGCCTTTGCAATCTCACGTGCAGACAATTGTAAAATTTCGATCATGCGAGCTTCCACATATCGAGACAATTCGTGTTCCGAAACTTTGCGCTTTACTTTTCCCTCATCAGGTATATCAAAATCCAATTCTGGTGAAGCCATGGATGCTTTTGAAGAGGCGTATTTTTGTTTGATATCTTCCGCGATTTTCTTAGGTACTTGTAACATAACCGCAATGTCATTGGTGACGCTATTTGCCCCAATTGGGATTACTCCAGTGTGTCGCACACCGCTATCAAAAAAGACGGTTACTTCCGTCGTTTCGGCTCCGATATTAACACAAGCCACTCCCAGCTCCATTTCATCGGGATCCAGCACAGCCAATGCCGATGATAGACCCTGGAAAACAAGTCCGTTCACTGTAATTCCAAGTTCCTCGATGCAGTTGACTATATTGGTCATCGCTGAAATCGCCGTAGTAACCAAATGAACACGCGCTTCCAGACGGCGGCCGGTCATTCCAATGGGATCTTTGATGCCTGTCATGGTATCGATAATAAATTCTTGTGGCAATACGTGAAGAATATTGCGGTCAGGAGGAAACGTAATGTTTTTAGTCATTTCTAACGCTTTTTGCACATCTTCTTTTTGAATTTCCTGTTCCTGTGGTATGCCTGACCCGGTTGATTTATGAATGGGCGTTGCACCATTGGTATTAATTCCGCGAATATGATCACCGGTTAAGGAACACCAGGCATTTTGTATTTTGATATTAGACATGGTTTCCGCATTGGTAATCGCTACTTCCAATTCTGATATAACTTTATCTCTATGGATAATACTCCCACGTCGGATCCCGGTAGAAGGGGAAGTGCCAATTCCCAATAAACGAGGATCGCCATCACCAACTTCAACTACGCAGCAGGAAATAGTCGCTGAACCAATATCAATACCTGTAACGATGTTTTTATCCGTCGTCATATTCAAATTTTTCATGATCGTCTTTCTTTCGCAATCACCTGATTGTCGTATCGTAGATCCAGGTAAGTGTAATCCGTTAGCATTCGTTTGGATAGTAACAAGGATTCAAATTCTTTTAAAACCGTCAATTTTTCCTGCATGAAATCATTTCCAAGGATAATACGGGTAGGATAGGAGGAGAGAACCAACTCATACTCATCGTTATGATTTAAACGGATTTCGGAAAGGTTATCGTATAGACCTGGGTAGTCGTCCAACATCCAGACCAAAATATTCCCGGCTTCACGAACTGGCTGGGACAGTACCATTTCACCTTCAGGATATAGTTCAGGAGCCGGATTAAAATTGGACATTATTGGCAGGTTCAATTCATCCAATTTTTTGTGGTATGGAAGTACAATTCCATCACGATCCACATAAATATTCGCGTCGTTGTTCACCCACGCAATAGGGTGACGCTCCATAATTTCAACGAAGACTCGTTTTGGGAATCGACGTGATACACGGGCTGCCTTCACAAAAGGATGTTGCTCTAATTCTGTATGAATTTTTTTAATGTCCAGTGACAGTATGGATATGGAATCAATGGCTGGTAATAAATCCAAATATTCTGATTTTTTGATAAGGGAAGGCCCCTTTATATTAATTGCAGCAATGTTGGTGGTAGATGTAAATGTAGCCCATCGATAGCTCAAAAAAGTTAGGGCAAACACCGTCAGGATTAGTGGGCTTCCCAGCATCCAGAGTGGAATGGATTCTATATGTTGCTTTTTTCTAGCCATGGATTTCCTTTAAATGCTTGGCATACGATTCACTAAAACGCCAAATACTCCCTGCTCCAAGAGATATGACAACATCTCCAGGTTGAGCAATTGAATCCAGCAACGGTGTAATATCATCGAAGTTCGGGATATAATGCACCTCGCGATGCCCTAACTCACGAGCGGCATCGGCAACGAGTTCACCGCTGATCCCTGGAATTGGATCTTCACGAGCAGGGTATACATCGACAACAATAAATACATCACAATCCATGAAAGCAGATGCAAATTCTTTGTAAAAATCACGGGTCCTTGAATACAGATGAGGTTGGAATATTGCGATGATGCGTCGATCCCATCCATTGCGGGCAGCTTTTAAAGTCACTTTTACTTCCGTAGGATGATGGGCATAATCATCAATGACCATAATGTCATTGCTTTGCCCTTTAATTTCAAAACGACGTCTAACCCCACCATAGGACGCCAACCCAGCTCGAATTGCATCAAATGTAAGACCCATTTCAAGGCAAAGAGCCACTACAGCCAGAGAATTAAGTACGTTGTGAATACCTGGTACCTGTAACGAAATAACTCCCAACTTTTTTTTGTCTCTTAAAACTGTATAGGATGATTGAAAACCATCAAATGATAAATGTTTTGCCTGATAATCCGCCTGATGGGAAAACCCATAGGTTTTCACGGGTTTTTTGATTGACGAAACAATGTCCTGTACTCCCGGCGAATCGATGCAGGCTACTACACGGCCGTAGAACGGGGATGAATTCGCGTACTGAATAAAAGATTGCTGAATATCGTTCAAATCTGAATAAATATCCGTGTGCTCCAATTCAATGTTGGTGATAATGCTCATTGTGGGATTCAATGCTAAAAAACTGCGATCATACTCATCTGCTTCAACAACTATTATATCACCGGAACCAAGAACACTGTTGGTGTTCAAAGTTTTTACCAATCCTCCCACAACCAATGTAGGGTCTAAACCTGCTTTTGTGAGTACGGCACCAACCATAGAGGTTGTTGATGTTTTACCATGGGTACCGGCTACACCAATACTGGTGGTTTTAACAGCCATCAGTTCCCCTAACATTTCTGCACGTCTAATCACAGGAATTCCACGCCGGTTGGCTTCAATGAGTTCGGGATTGTCTGCCTTAACGGCACTGGAATAAACAAGGACATCCACATCTTTCACATTCTCTGCATTGTGACCGCTATAAATAGTTGCTCCAAGCTTTTCCAGGTTATCAATGATTTCCGAATTGGCTAGGTCGGAACCAGAAACATGAAAACCTAGATTAATGAGCAGTTCTGCAATACCGGACATCCCAATACCACCGATACCTACAAAGTGGATATTTTTAACGGATTGGTATTTCATCCCTGTGCCACCTCATCAATGATATCGACTATTCGACCTGTCGCATGTGGATTTCCTAAAGCAGACGCTGCATCACGCATTGCAGCAAGCTGTTTTGTATCCTGAAGAATGTCGTTTACAGAATGAAATAAATGTTCCGCTGAACATTCTTTTTCTTCCAGCATGATGGATGCGCCGGATTGCACCATAGTCTGAGCGTTTTTGCGCTGATGATCGCCTGCAGCTGAAGGGAGTGGGATCAATATACTGGGTTTACCCCAGGCGGAAATTTCTGCCAATGCTATTGCACCAGCGCGGCTAACAATAACATCCGAGACATTGTATGCTGATTGCATATCATCAATAAACGGTACGACACGAATGAGGTTGGAATCATATTTATTATAAGATTCATAATTCCGGTTTCCAACCTGCCAAAGGACTTGAATGTTATAAGTAGTAAATGCTTCAGAAGCCACCTGCATTATTTGGTTTAAAACAGCAGAACCCTGGCTACCTCCCAACAGCAGCACAACCGGTTTATTCTCAGAAAACCGATAATGATTAAATGCATCCTTTTTTTCGCTTTTTACCTCTGGAATGCGAATAGGATTTCCAGTAAAAATTGCGTTTTGTGCTAAATATTCAGAGGCAGATTCAAATCCCAAACAGACGCGTTTAGCTTTTCCCGCAAACATGCGGGTTGTGAGACCCGGAGTTGAATTTTGTTCCTGCAATACCACCGGGATATTTCGTTTAAGTGCAATTTTCACAGGTAAGGCACTGGCATAACCACCGGTACCTACCACCACATTTGGTGATATTGACTGCAAAATACTTTTGGCTTCTAAGTAGGCAAGCATCAATCTGCCTGGTAATAGAATATTTCTTCCAATAGATCGCCTAGAAAATCCGCGCTGTAGGCCACGAATGGGTAAGAGGGAATAGGATACATTGTTTTTCTGGAATAAATCAGCTTCAATACCGTATGAGGACCCAATATAATGCACATCACCCTCTGGATGCCGTTTTTGCCATTCAGTCCCAATTGCAAGGGCTGGAAATAAATGTCCACCTGTGCCACCACCTGTAATCACAATTTTCACCTTTTAACCCTTTTCATGGTAGTCGGTCGTGAAACAACCCGCCGTGATTGGCTGATATTGAGCAATATACCTATCGCTGCAAAATTCGTAATCATGGTAGAACCACCGTAACTAATGAGCGGCATGGGAAGCCCGGTAACGGGAAATATATTAGTGGTTACTGCTGCATTTATAAAGGCGTAGAGCACAAGATTAAATGCAATTCCGAGAGATAGAAAAATTCCAAAAGGATCAGTGCAGTCTTTCGCAATTTTTATTCCGCGCTGAAAAATGAGGAGGAATAGTGTCAGGATAAATACCGTTCCGATCAAGCCAATTTCCTCGCCGATAATTGAAAAAATAAAATCTGTATGGGGCGTAGGTAAAAAGAAATTCTTTTCCATACTATTCCCGAGACCCAGGCCAAAGAACCCTCCATTTCCTAAACTTATGAGCGATTGTGTGACCTGATAGCCAATTGATCCGTCATCCGTTCCATACAACCAAGCCATAACTCGCGCTCTACGGTAAGGCATCGCCATCATCACCGGTAGTGCAACAGCTAGAGCGCTAGTACCGGTGGCGAGAAGGTGGGGCATTCTGGCGCCGCCCATAAACAACATTACCGCTGTTATTATTCCGAACATCATTGCCGTACTAAAATCTGGTTGCAATACGATTAGAACGAATAAAATACCTATCACGATAACAGGAGGGACGAATCCATTGTAAAAATCTTTAATATGGTCACGCTTATAATCCAAATACGCAGCCAAATAGATGATGAGCGAAAGCCGGGCAATATCAGATGTTTGAATCGATAATGACCCAAGGTATAACCAACGTGCAGGAGCATGAATTCCTTTTGCCAGAAAGATCACTTTTGTAAGTAACAGTAATGCGATAGAACCGTACATCAACCAGGGCGCGAATCGTTTCAATGTGCGATAATCCACAAAAATACAGGCAAACAATACGATGATACCAGCCAGAATACGTTTCAAATGCTGCTGCAAAAACAATGTATCTGTGCGTCCACTCGTTTCTGCCATAGATAGAGAAGAGCTGGCGCTATATAGCATCACCGTTCCGATTATGGTGAGCATTATCACTGCTGTCAGTAATAGGCGATCGAAATTTTTCATGCTAAGGGTAATTGTATTCATACAGTTGATTCCAATGCGTTTGCCCACTCCTTAAACATTCGACCCCGCTCTTCATAATTTTTAAATTGGTCAAAGCTGGCGCAGCCCGGAGATAACAAAACGATATCTCCGGAACTGGCAAGCTGATGGCTCAAGTGGACCGCATCCTTGAGACCCTCCACGATGGAAAGTCTAACCGCATCCGCTAATGCAGTCGCAATTGTACCTCGAGCCTGGCCGTAAGCGAGGACGGCCTTGACGTTGTGGGTATGTGGTAAGAGTTGTGTGAAATCTGCGCCTTTGTCCTTCCCACCTAAAATGAGAATAATGGGTTGGGAAAAACTATTTAGTGCAACGATTACAGCATCAATATTGGTTGCTTTCGAATCATTGATATAGTTCACTCCGTCTACATATGCCACATTTTCCAGGCGGTGTTCAATGGCAGTGAATGAGCGAAATACATGCTGAATGTGTTCATCGGAAATACCAATTACTTTTGCGGCCGTTGCTGCAGCTACCAGATTGGCAAGATTATGAGGCCCTGGAAGATGAATTTCATCAATCTTTATAAAAATCTTTTTATTTTTATCATAAATATTCTGTGTATTAACAGAAAATGCATGTGTGGGTAACGCATGTAAGCCAAAAGTTTTCTTGTCTGCATGAGTAACGTGAAATGCTTCACGTAAAATTGGATCGTCGGCGTTGTATACAATAGTATCGGTTCCACCCAGGTTTTTACTCATATCCAGTTTCGCCTTAGTGTACGCTTCCATGGATTTGTGACGATCGAGGTGATCAGGCGAAATATTGAGAAAAACGGCCACATGTGGTTTAAAATGAACAATAAACTCCATTTGAAAGCTGGAAATTTCTAATACATAAACCCGTTTATTATCCGGATGCAACAATTCATCTAACACATTATGAGAAAAAGCAGAACCAATATTTCCGGCTAATATACCGTGGATAGAATCAGTCTGGCACATGTGAGCAAGGGCAGAAGCTGTTGTGGTCTTTCCATTGGAACCTGTCACGGCAAGGATAGGAGCACTTGTAAACCAGCTGGCAAACTCAATTTCGCCCACAACCGGTATTGATTGAGATAATGCTTTTTGGATGATTTTGGCCTCTTTTGGGACACCGGGGGAAACGACCCATAAATCGGCGCTATAAATACGATTAGTGTGTCCACCAATTTCAACCTTGATACCGATTGAATGACATTCTTTGGCGGCCAGTTTCATAGTATCTGAATTACCAGGATCGCTTATCAACACCTGTGCGCCAAAGTGTTTTGCCAGTTTTGCAGCACCTAATCCGCTTAAGCCCATTCCAATCACGGTAATGCGTTTGTCATGGAAATTTAGAGTTGATTTATTGCCGATATCCATTTAACGAATCTTAAATGTGGTTAATGAAAACAATGCCAGAAGAATACCGATGATCCAAAATCGAATAACTACGCGAGTCTCCGGCCATCCGGCTAATTCAAAATGATGATGAACTGGCGCCATTTTAAAGAGACGCTTTCCTTCGCCGTATTTTTCCCGGGTATAACGAAAGTATAGTAATTGTAATAAAACTGATGCGGCTTCCCACACAAATACACCGCCAATGATAAACAAAAGCAATTCTTTTTTCAGTAGGATTGCCAATGTTCCAAGTGCGGCACCGGTAGATAACGATCCAACATCACCCATAAATACCTGGGCAGGTGCTGAATTAAACCATAGAAATCCCATACAAGCCCCTGTAAGAGCAGCCGTAAAAACGGTTAGTTCCCCCGCTCCAGGAAGGTAAATAATATTTAAATAATCAGAGAAATCAACACGACCGCTTATGTAAGCAATGGCAGAAAAAACGGTAAATGCAATCGCCAGCAGACCAGCGGCTAACCCGTCCAACCCATCCGCCAGGTTGACGGCATTGGAATATCCGGTTATTACCAATACTATGATTAAAGGGTAGAGCATCCCAAAGTCCAGCTCCAGATTTTTAAAGAATGGGACCGAGGTACTGCTTTTAAATGCTGCAAATTCAGGTGTATGAAAAATGATGTAGCTGACTATTAATCCAAGAACGATCTGTCCCGCCAATTTGTACCGTGCAATCAATCCATCCTTCAATTTTTTAATTGATTTCAAATAATCATCCAGGAAACCAATCAATCCCATCCAGACTGTGCTAAGAATAATAATTTGGACATAGATGTTGTCTAGTCGAGCAAACAACATGGTTGGAATCAGGATTGCCAGCAGGATAATAATTCCACCCATAGTGGGCGTACCTTTTTTCTTTTGATGCGATTGGGGACCTCGTGCGCCAATTTCTTCACCAATTTGATGTTTTTCAAGTTTCCGTATGATCCAAGGGCCGATAACAAAGCTGATCAAAAGCGCAGAGATTGCCGCAAAAGCCGACCGTGCTGTAATGTATTGAAAAACATTTAATACGGATAGATGCTCACGCAATGGGTATAGAAATTCGAATAACATTACAATTTCACCACATCCTCAATTATAGTTTCCATTGCCATACCCCGCGATCCTTTAAAAAGAATCACATCGCCTGGGGTAATCAGGGACCGTAATGATTCACTCATTTCATTTTTTGTATCAAAATGTACTTTGTTAATGCTATTATTAATGGCATTATGGGTATAGGCGGTCCAATCGCCAGTAGTATAAACCATATCCAATTTTTTTTCAGTGCAATAGTGACCTACTGCAGCATGGAGATCAGCCGAATCGTTGCCTAACTCCAGCATGTCACCAAAAACAAAAATCCGCTTTCTGTTTTTATACTCAGCCAGGAAATCAATTGCTGCTTTTGTCGATTCCAGATTGGCGTTGTATGTGTCATCAATTATTGTGACATCCTGCCATTGGCTAACGACGCATCGTCCGCTGGATGGGGAAAAGGATTTTACCCGCCGTGTAAGGGTATTCCAGTCTAATTCAAGATTGATTCCAATAGTGAGCGCTGCCAATACATTCTTTGCTAACGACAGATTGCGGGATCCAGTTGGAATATCATGGGTATTCACTTTGAGAGTTATGGTTTCATCATCTTCAATAATTGTATCAGCAGAGAAGTCACAATCAGGTGTAAACCCATAACGGATTTTGTTTCCATACGTGGGTAAATCCAATACTCTTGCATCAGAAACATTAACAAAGGCTATCCCATCTGTTAAGGCAAGGAATAACTGCCCCTTTTCCATTGCAATCGTATCGATTGACCCAAATCCTTCTAAATGAGCAGGAGCGATGTTTGTAATCAAACCATGGGTTGGTTTTGCAATACCACACAGGTAAGCAATATCCCCTGGTTGATTGGCTCCCATCTCCAATACGGAAATGGTGTGTGCTGAAGTAAGAGTGAGCATGCTCAATGGCAGTCCTATTGATGTGTTGAAATTGCCTTCGGTCGCATGTACCTGATGTTTTACTGATAGCAAGTGTCGTAATAATTCTTTGGTGGTCGTTTTACCGTTGGAACCGGTTATGCCGATTACGGGAATGGAAAATTGTTTCCGCCACTCGCTCGCAATATATCCAAGAGTTTTTACCGTATCATCAGTAATGATACATCGCTCATTCGGAATTTGGGCTGATTTATCTTCGATAAGGCATAGCGATGCACCCTGCTCAATAACTTGATTTAAAAAATTGTGCCCATCAACACGTTCACCTTTTATGGCAACAAACATATCACCAGGTATTACTTCACGACTGTCCGTGGCGATACCTGTAATATCTGTAGTGATAACCTGTTCGGTAATTTCTGATAATTGATTACCAAATGCCTGTGGATTGGGAAGATCAATTCGCATCGCAGAACTCCCGAATTATCTCCCAATCAGAATAGGGCATCTTGTGGCCTTTAATTTCCTGATAATTTTCCCTGCCTTTTCCCAACACTACCACCACGTCACCCTGATCACATTTTTCCAAAACCTGCCGCAAAGCGCTTCCACGATCCCCAACAATAGAATATATATTTTTTGAAAATCCGGCAATAATGTCCCGGTTAATATCGTCGATTTCTTCATCTCTGGGATTATCAGGTGTGATGACACAGTGATCGACATACTTCTCTGCAATAGAGGCCATTATCGGGCGCTTTGATTTATCCCGATTTCCTCCACCACCGAATACCAGAGTGACATGCCCATCTTCACCCACCAGATTTCTTATCGTCCGTAAAACCTGATCATAGGCATCGGGGGTATGGGCATAATCCATGATAACAGCACCACCATTTTTACAGACAAATTGCTCCATTCGTCCAGGAATGGTTTGACATTTCTGGACTCCACGGTAAACTGCTTCTTCGCTTATCCCTAATGCATGGACCGCACCAACGGAAGAAAGTATATTTTCCACATTGAAGTCACCAATAAGTCGTGATTCAATTTTATAGGTTTCCTGCCCACCTTTAATAATTCCTTTTATACCTGACAGTGAGGAATCCAATTCGATAAAGTGCAAATCATTAGGATTGAATACAGAAGTGTATACAATTGGAACCGGACATATTTTGGGTAATAGTTGCCCGTAATCATTATCAATATTTATTACGGCAGTTGCAGCCAATGGTAACATCTTAAACAGGCGGGCTTTGGACTGGAAATATTCTTCCATGGTGCCATGATAGTCCAAATGCTCCGGCGATAAATTGGTGAACACCACAACATTGAAATCCACATCCGCAACCCTGTATTGATGGATGGCGTGACTGGAGACTTCCATAACAACATGACTGAAGCCATTGGTAACGAATTCCCGTAAATGCTGTTGAAGCGTAATGGCGTCATCGGTTGTGAGTGTCTTTATTGTTTCATATCCCTGAGCAATGATACCCAACGTCCCCAGTTGGGCGCATGCGAATCCCGCTTCGGAAAGAATACTACTGATAATGCTCGCCGTAGTTGTTTTACCATTCGTTCCCGTAATACCAGTAACTGTTAATTCTTTGCTGGGGTGCCCATAATATTCTGCTGCGACGTGACTGGCCATACGTCTGGTATTTGCCACATGGATTACTGGAATTGGTTGTTTGCCCACATCCCTGCCGTTTGCAATGATTGCGGAAGCTCCCCGTTCAACAGCCTGGTTAATGAAATCATGGCCATCGTGTACCAAGCCGGGGATAGCTATATAGATATCCCCGGGGTTCACTTTTCGTGAATCAATGGATACACCGGAAATGGGAATTTCCGGCAGGGATTGTTTCTCTGGGAGTAAGTCCTTCAACAAAATATCCAATCGGTGACTCATTTCAGTCCAATCTCACAGGTGTTTCCGCTTTTCACCTGTGTTCCTGGAGGCGGACTTTGCCAGATTACTTTTCCTGAACCATTGACCTTGACTTTGAGATGAGCCTGACGCAATGTTGACAGCGCCTTTTTTAAACTCATCCCCCTTACCTCTGGTACGTGAAAAATTGTTTCTTTATTGGTATAAAACCCAGCAGTTTGAAGCGGGGCCGTAACGTTGGGTTTATTGGCCACCGGGATAGGATCCGGTTTTACCTGAGCAAGAATCGGCTCGGGTTGATCTTTAGATGTATTTAATTCTGGTGCCTCCAGAGAATCATCCATGTTAATAATTCGTTGCATTACACGACGAAATACTGGAGCCGCTCCTTCGCCACCCCAGTGATGGCCATAGCGTGGTTCATCGATAATAATAACACCAAGAAGCTGGGGATTTTCAGCCGGGAAGAAGCCAACAAAATTGCTTGTGAATTTGGAATGGGAATATTTTCCATCAATAAATTTCTGAGCAGTTCCTGTTTTCCCTGCAACGTTCCAACCGTTTATTTTTGCTTTTTGCCCCGTGCCGGATTCAACCACGTCAACTAACATGGATTTAACCGTATTCATCACATGCGAGTTTGCGACCTTTCGGATGACTTCAGGATTATCACAATATATTGCATCACCAGACTGACTGATTATTTGTTTTACCAGTCGAGGGCGCAGGATATATCCACCATTCGCGACGGTGGCGTATGCGGTGGCAAGCTGCAAGGCAGTAACACCAACTTCATGTCCCATGGATACCTCTGCCAACGATATTTCACTCCATTCATCAGGTTTTCTCAGTTTGCCATTCACTTCGCCAGACAATTGGATATTGGTTAGGCTTCCAAAACCAAAATCCCGGGAATAACGATACAGGGAATTTTTGCCAATGGTTTCTGCAATTTTTATAATCCCAACGTTACTTGAATGCTCTATGATTTGTCCTACGGTAAGCAGACCGTATTCCTCATGATCATTTATCCGAACTTTTTTTAATGTGTAACTACCGTATTCACAATTAAACTCCTGACTCAGAGTAACAGTCTTGAGATCCAGGGCAGCAGTTGCAGCGACAATTTTATACGTTGATCCCGGTTCAAACTGGTCAGTAATTGCCCGGATCTTTTGATTTTCGACGGGGTACTGGGATGGATTGTTGGGATCAAAATCTGGAACAGATGCCATTGCTAGAATATCACCGGTTTGGGGATCAAGGATAATACCGGTAGCGCTGACAGCATCAAAAGAGGAAAGCGCTTGCGATAATTCATCCTGCAAAATGGATTGGTATTCCAAATCCAGTGTTGTTTGTATATGGGCTCCATCCACTGGAGGCTTTACAGGAAGGCCGGTTTTTGGATTCAGCTGTCCTTTACCATTCCGTTGTTTAATTACCCACCCCGGAGAGCCCAGTAACACTGTATTGTATTCTTTTTCTAAACCTAACAGTCCGCGATCATCCACATCTGTTAAACCCACAATCTGGGCACCAACATTATCTTGTGGATAATAACGACGGGCATTTCGCTCAATGAGAATCCCCTCCTGAGCATCAATGTTTAAAGCTGAGTACACATCCTTGCGGAGATTGCGCTCCAAATAAACAAAGGAGTTATCCGAATCCAATTTTTTCAGATAAACATCCACGCTTCGACCAGTAATATCGCTCATATGCCGGGCCAATTCTTCTTTGTGGTGAATGGCAGCAGGGTGCGCTCCAATAGAATAATGTATGATATTGCGTGTAAGGGGCGTGTTCTTTCGATCAAAAATATTACCGCGTACAGCTAAAATGGGCTCTCTGAATTGTCCCTGCTGTATTCCCCTTGACCGGTACCGGTCTCCGCTTAAAATCTGTACCTGGAATAAGCGTACTGCCAATCCGGCCCAGCTAATAATAACCAGCGAAGAGATTACCATGACGCGGGTGCGGTATTTCAAATAGGTCTTTGTCACAGAGAGTCTTCCTGTGGAATCGGGGTATATACAATTAGAGATTCAGGTGTAGCCGGAACCATATTTAATTCTTCACGAGCCTTTTTAGCAATTATATCCGCTCGTTGCAGGTATTCGATGGAGCTTTTCATTTCTTCGATATCATTCTGCAATTCATGCAATGTTGTGTATTGTACTTCAATGCCGTATAAGGTTTCATCTACTTCGGAGTAGACCCATAAATAGGCAATCAATCCAACAATCGTGGCAATGGTAAAAAAGAAAAACAGCAATGTTTGAATCACTTCCTTCTGTTTTTTTGATCTTCTCTTTTTGCTTTGTTTAGCCACTATGCAATTCTCTCCAACGCACGCAGTTTGGCTGGTTTTGATCTAGAGTTGTTCATTAGTTCTGTTTCGGACGGAGTTACCGGTTTTTTCGTTAGAACGTGAGCACGTTCCGTCTGTTTCAATTCACGAAAGCGGTGTTTGACAAGGCGATCTTCTATGGAATGGAAACTTATAATTACAATTCGGCCCCCAACAGTTAAATAATCAAAAAAGATCTCCAGAAAGTTGGTCAAATGGTCTAATTCCTGATTTACTGCAATACGGAGCGCCTGGAAAACCCGCGCCAGGGATTTGTGTCGGTGAGCCGGTGGTGTAGCCTGGCGAACTGCCTCGTTTATGTGTCCAATTGTTTCCACCGCAGGCATCCGTTTCAGTGCATGGGAGATACGGTAAGCGCGCCTTTCTTCACCAAATTCAAAAATGATATCAGCCAATTCTTTTTCCGTTGATTGGGCGATGAGTTCAGCGGCAGTTAATCCTTCGGTAGGATCAAATCTCATGTCCAACGGACCATCCTTTCGATATGAAAACCCGCGCCGTGGGGAATCCAGCTGGAAAGATGATAATCCCAAGTCGAGGAGAATACCGTTCAATTGAGGTATCTCCAGTTGGGATAGAATTGAGGGGAATTGGTCGTATGAAGCGTGAATAAGAGAGACCGGTGAAGAGGCATGGAAGTGTGAGCGACAATGTTCCAAAGCCTCTTCATCGCGGTCAATCCCGACAATCCTCCCCGTGCGGAGGATTGGAAGGATGTTTTTGGCGTGCCCTCCAAGACCGATGGTACCGTCCAGGTATATCCCATCGGGGAGAATTTTCAGATACGATAAAACTTCCGCTACCATGATAGGAAGATGAACGGGAGTTCCATCCTTCTGCTGAATGGTCATATAGTGATTTTTTCAGCCAGTTCATTATAGTCGGTTTGTTCAATTGCGTTGGCCTGCTCTTCAAAAGATTGTAGGACTTGCGGGCTCCAGATTTCAATTTTATTTACCATCCCGATGATAAGAGCATCGTGGGACAGTTGGGCGAATTGAATAAGTGTTTGTGTCAACGGAATACGACCTTGTTTATCAAAGCGAACAGTGGATGCATAACGCACCATGTCACGGATAAATCGCCGATTCACGGCATTGACAGATGATAGATTTCGCAAGGCGTTTTCGATTTGACTTTGCCATGTGGACAGGGGATAGGCATAAATACAAGGGTCTAAACCCTTAGTAATAACAAAGGTTTGGTCGCTATCGGCAGATAGCGACTGGCGAAATTTTGCCGGAATATTGACACGTCCTTTGGCGTCAACAGTATAGGCGAATTCGCCAGTAAATGTATTTTCACTTATGGTCATGCTTGCGCTTTAATAAAGAGATAGTTACCCACAACTACCCACAACGTAACACTTTTAGACCAATTTGAGCAAATATTATTTACATTATATGAAAAATATTTTAAATGCTATAGTGCTTAAGTGGCAATGTATTTGAGGAGGCACGGGATATTTACGGAAATGGGAGATGTTAAATGGTGAGAAGTGGGGAGGTAATTGATTCAAATGATTTCGAATTGGTGGGAATTGAATTAATTCTCATTATACCCAAAAAAGGTTCACAAGAAAAAGTGTTCGAAGCGCAAAATGCAAAAACGTCGTAGACGGAGTAATCGCAGATGATAATTATGTATAGAATATGGTCAACCCTGACCCGCCCCAGTTGAGTCCATAAGTTTCTGTACTTTCAAAAAAGGGGTCATAGTTTTCTTCTAAATTTGTAATGCAAAAAACAGATTAAAGGAGAAAGACCATGACCCGTAATAAAAGTACAAAGAAAAATATAAATGATACAGAGTTTTTAAAGCAGATGGTGCAAACCTATTTACAGGAGTATTTAGAACAGGAGATATCCAGGCAATATCCCACACGTAGACCCCAGTCCCGATCCTGTAAGGGACTTAGCAGGCTGGCTCCTGCGCCTAATGCCCGGGTCAGGTATTCATCGGGATTTTTCACCTGAACATACAATTCGTCTTTTGTTTGTGATGCATCAAATTTGGTAGAATCCAAATGTGGCGATAATAATCGTTGTGCTCCCGCGTAAGGCATTAATCCAAGGGATGATTGTTCGCCTAATGAGAATTCAGTCATACCGGGAACATGTAAAACAGGTTCAGTGTTGAGGACAGTTTTAAAAACGATGACCAGGCTTCCTGATCAGATACATAGAGAATGAACATGGGATTCATTGTGATTTCCCGTGTTTCAGGGATTATTGGATTGGCGTATAATGAATAACGGTAATATTCAGCGGATCGGCTGTCACCCGTACACGAACCGGGTCATTCTGCGATTGGATTTTCCGAATGGCGTCGCCATTGAGATACACATTCAATCCACGAGAATGATTAAACAGCAAATTGATTTCATTTTCAAAATTGTAACTTCTGTTATCACCTGCCGGAATGGCTACTGTCTGTGCAGTTAGCGTATCCTGTGTGACCTGATAACCGGTTGCTTCAGTCGTTATTACCTTCAACGATAACGGCGGTTCAATATTTAATACAGCTTCATCCGATGAGGCGGCCACAAAGTCAGACAGTAATTTATCTTCCGTGATAATATCCATATCGCTGTTGATGAATGCAGTAGCAGGGATGGTCTCAGGTGTGTTTTCCTGTTTTTGAGATATGGACTTCTGAATGATAAAGATAGCAAAGATCCATACCACTAATAAAATTGCACCCTTGGTTAAGTTGGATCGATACTGGGATAAGGAAAAGGCCTTACCGGTTGCACTGGTACCGGTTTGTTCAGCTACAATATTCTGCGAAGGTTTTTGTTTGGCTTTTTCCTCAGATTTCCTTCCTTCTTTTCGGCTTAAAAAATGCTCAAGTTGGGTAAGCGCCTCTTCCGGATCGCCTCCGATTTCAGTCACATATGCACGAAGAAATAACCGGATATACGCTTTTGGCAAAACATCATAATCACCTTCTTCAAATGCTTCTAAAAATTTCACATTTATTTTGGTGCGATTCTGGATTTCGGCCAGATCGATATTTTGGCGTTCGCGGAGTGCTTTGAGTTCTGTGTAAAATTCGTCCATAGGTAAAAAATGTATTTTGAAATTAGCGGGGAATCAGGGCAAGGGGAAGAGAAGATTTTACCATCTGTTAGAGTATGGTGGAATTTGACTTCAAATCACATGAAAAAAATTGTAACCTCAAAACCTAAATTTCATCAGAATACTTTTATAAGGATAAAATATGTTCTTTCATTCACCCCAAAACAATTCAATCAATGTTGCTGAAGCAAAGGAAAGGATGAATAATCCGGATGTTGTCTGGTTGGATGTTCGTGAAATTATCGAAAACGAACAGATTCGTATTCCAGATTCAATAGTAATACCCATGGGATTATTGCCATTACGCGAGTCAGAGTTGGAATCTGTAAGGGATAAGGAAATCATTGTATATTGTAAAACGGGAAGCCGTTCTTATCATACGGTACGTTGGCTTAATGACCGTGGGTACAATGCAAAAAATATGGTAGGCGGTATTGTACAATGGAGTTTACAACAATTCCCCGTTTTGAAAGGAGTATCGTGAGAAAAAAATTTGGAATAATCTTTCTAATCACTGTTATGACTGTTGGGCTATCACAATCAGCAGTCTCTGGTGAATTGTCATTTGGTTACCGAGTGTTAAGTATTAATGATGATTCAGATTTGAATTTTAGTGTGTATCGCGGTGATTACATCAAATTTCAAGTCAGTAAAACAGGAGCAAATATCCCTGTTCATTTTCCTGAATTAGAAATCTCAGATATTATTTCAGGAAAACCAGATGATGATCCTTATTTTAAAATGAAGAAGAGCGGAAAATTCGCTTTTTCAGTTGATGGTAAAACGGGTGTCATGCATGTCCTTGATTATGTGGAAGCCTCCTATACCGAACTTTCAGCTTCCGAATCGTACGAATTTATTACTGATCGTTCCCCACTAATTCTAGACGTTAGGACTTTTCGTGAATTCCAAAGTGGTCATCTTCAAGGTGCGAAACTTATTCCGGTTCAGGAATTGCAAAATCGATTACATGAGTTAGAATCTGACAAAGAAAATGATATTGTGGTGTACTGTCGTTCCGGTAATCGTAGTACAGTCGCATCCAAGATTTTGATTGATGCAGAATTCAAACGCATATACAATGTACGTTCTGGTATCATTGGTTGGAATAGGGCAAGCTTGCCAATAGAAAAATAAACTCATTTCTTTTATCTGCGGATTTTCAATTTATTTTCGTTGTAATTTGTACTCCTGACTGAGTCATGAGGTAGTGTGGTAGTGCAAAAAGAGAAATCAATCCAGCACCTTAAGGGTGTCGCTGAATCATTAGTTCGTGCTGAGGCGCAAGAGCTTCTGGATATCGCATCCAGTATTGATCAGGATGTGGTCAATGCTGCTCAAATTATTATTAATCATACCGGAAAAATTGTAGTCTGTGGCCTGGGAAAATCAGGAATTATCGGACAGAAACTGGTAGCAACATTAAACAGCACGGGAACACGTGCTGTTTTTTTACACGCCGCGGAAGCATTGCATGGTGATTTGGGCGTCTATCTGGCAGGTGATCCAACCATTCTTATCAGCAAGAGTGGAAGTACGGAAGAAATTCTGCGCCTGATTCCAGTTCTTCGTGATTTTAATTCTCCTCTTATCGGAATAGTCGGAAATATTTCTTCACCGGTTTCGGAGAACGTAGACGTGGTTATTGATGCCTCTGTAAGCCGAGAGGCCGATCCATTGGGCGTAGTTCCCACATCCAGTACAACAGTAACCATGGCTATTGGGGATGCGTTGGCGGCAGTCTTAATGGAGGCCCGACATTTCAAGCATGAAGATTTTGCCCGATTTCATCCAGGCGGAACACTGGGTAAACGGTTGCGGCTGCGCGTGAAGGATATAATGAAACCGCTTCAGGCTGTGGCTACGGCATCCCTAACAACCACGTTACAGGATATTGTTGTTCAAATGACTAAGAAGCCCCAGGGGGCAGCAATCATCATCAGCGAGAAGAATAAGCTGGAAGGAATCATCACGGAAGGCGATGTGCGTCGGACGATGGCTGAGGTGAAGGATTTTCAAAAAATGGAAGCTAGGCAGATCATGACAGCCAACCCAATTTTTGCTACCAGTGATGCCATATTAAACGATGCCATCAATCTCATGGAAGATCGTAAATCGCAGATATCCGTGTTGCCCGTTGTAGAAAATAGAGGGCGGATTTGCATCGGGTTAATCCGATTGCATGATATTTATCAAACTCGATTAGTGTAAAGAATAAAAAACCCCGGATTGCCCGGGGTTTTTTATTTTTATGGAGCAACGATTGCAGTTGAATCTGGCTCTGGCGGTTTGGGTACTTCTCCCCAATAAGTTGGCGTTGTATTGATTAGATACACTACGTTTTCACTGGTAAGATAGACATCATTTTCTCCCGGAATTCGAACGTAATTGTGACTCCAGTCTGATTTTGATCGTCCAAAAATTGCTTTTCCAACTTCATTTTTTCCCGCATCCAGAAGAGTAATGAGCGAACCCAATGAATCATCAACGGAATAGGTCGACCATTTTTCTGGATTATTGGAAATCAACGTCTCGCGTTTCACTTTTAATACTTTATTGAATAGGTTATCCATTCTTCCTGATCGCATCACCAGACTATCTGATCCAACAATCTTCCAATTATCACCTTCACGTTTTAGTGTAAGTGATTCATTGTTTTTTCCGAAAGAAATCTCCCACACATCTTCTTTTTCAACACCAAACACGTCATCGGTTTTTGTAACCAGCTGGTTTTGCATTAATCGGTTAATACCATAGATTATTATCAGTGCAACTAAAACAATGGATGCCCATTTCAATTCTTTAGTCATAGAGTTCCTCCAACTGCTTTGTTCTTCCAGCTTCACGTTTCCAATTGATAAAGCCAACCCCAATAACCAGAAACGCCGGTAGAATAATATTCATCCATTTCCAGCGTGCTTTGGATCCATCTTCCAGTTCCTCCAGTGGTCGAGTAGTGATTTCACGTGATCTTAGTGCCACCAATTCACTGTCTCCAATCAGGTAATCTACGGCGTTCATAACGAATACCATATTTTCAGGGCTACGACCGCCACCATTATCGCTCATCATTTCGGAATCACCAACCATAATCAACTGGGCAGTCACATTCTCGTCACCCAGAGTAGCAGATGCATAAGCAGCAATTGTTTTCGGCGGTTGAGATAGGTTTTTCAACATTGGATTGTCAACCGGACTCAGGTTGTAATATCCATTCATGGTTCCAGACCGATTTGATGTAGAAAACAGTGGAACTATTGTACCGGAGGTTGAGTCGGTTACAATTTCACTAGTAAAGAAGAGCCGTAACTGTTCCAATCCGGATACAATCGTATGATCAGCAAAATCCCTAACAAGTGGGAAAAACGGATATTCCATTGCTGTATTAAAAGAAAATATCCCAGTTCGTTGCTGAACTGTCACACTACCACAAACCTGATCCAATACCAGGTTTTCCTGGACATGCAAACCAAACTCATCAATCAAATCAAAAATATTGGATTTGACTGGTGTACCCTGTTGTGTCTGTAAATCCGCAGATACACGAGCTTGACCCAGCAATAGATTTCCACCATTTACCAGATAATTCCACAAGTTTTGATATTCGGTGGCATTTAATGAATCGGATACACCATTCATCAAAACCATTTGGATTCCTGCAGGAACTGGATTGGCCAGTTTGATAGATTGTACTGTATAAGATTCACGTAAAGCATTGGTTATATTTTCATTCGTGGTATTTTGATTTTCTATAGAAGCAAAAGCAACAGATTTACGTTGGGTGTCAACCAGTTTTTTTATTTTGGTTGTGATATCGTATTCCAATCCTGTAGTTGTTTGTATAATTGGAATTGTTTCCCTTTTATCCTCATACAGGATCACCAATCCCATATGGACCCGCTTTATTTCCAGTTTATCGTTTTCTACAACCTGCAGTTGAACCGGTTGTATACCATATTTCTGTGCTTCCTGTGAAAGATCCTCATCCTCATCAGGCATGAAGAACTCAAAGCGCAGTTTCCCGTCCGAATAGGCTGAGTATTCTTCCAGAATATCCTGTAAGAATCGCCGATTATTTCCGTATTCACCGGGCAGGTTTTCTGAAAAATAAACTTTGATGGTCATGAGATCATCAATTTTATTTAATACTGCTTTACTTGAAGAAGAGAGGGAATACATTTTATTATCGGTGAAGTCCAATCGGAAAAACAGATTGCGTGATATGATGTTGGCTATCAAAACAACCACAACGGCAATGGTGATATAAATCGCAAACGATCGCTTATTAAATACATTCATGATTTACCTCCATTTCCGTGTTTCTACCATGCGGATGGTAAGAGTTAAGAAAAGCCATATCATGGTTCCAAAATAAACCAGGTTGCGTGAATCAATGACACCCCGTGATATATTGGAGAGGTGGTAATCCACACTTAAATATTGAATTATTCCTGCCAACGAATGTGGTACAAAGAGCAACAGCTTATCCATTAGGAAGAAAATCAGCACAATAACTACGGCAATGATGAATGCAACCACCTGATTTTCAGTTAGACTGCTGGAAAAGGTTCCAATGGATGCATAAAACGCACCCACAAATACCAACCCTAAATACCCGCATATAGCAGCGCCAAAATCAATATTGGATCCAACCATTAACAGGGTAAGAAAATGCACCAAAGTAAACGCAAGTCCGGCAACAATTAGTACTAATGCAGCCAGATATTTTCCAGTAACAAACTCCCAGTCACGAATGGGAAGTGTGGCAATGACTTCCATGGTACCTATGTTTTTTTCCTTTGCTATTAATCCCATGGTAATTACCGGGATGAAAAATAGATAAACCAAGGGGACGATACTAAACAGTGCACGCATATCCGATTGATTAATCAGGAAGAACGTGTTTGTGAAGAAGTAGCCATTAAACAAGGTAAAAAATACCAAAAAGATATATGCCATTGGACTCATGAAGTAGGACCGAAGTTCTTTGGTGAAAACAGTTTTCACATTATGCATTTGAACCTCCTTCCATTGTCAATGACCGGAAGACATCTTCCAACTGAATTTTGTGCCGACTCATTTCAAGGATGATCCATCCTGACTCTACTGCGTGTTTAAAGATCGCTTCCCGTGGATCGGATCCTCGTTCATAATCTATTGAAAGTGAAAATGTATCACCCTCTTTTGGCCCAATGGATATATCCAAACCGGGCTGAGTTGCCTTAAGAGCATGAATAGTATCTTCAGTGCCATTTTTAATTTCCAATGCTAATTGTGTGCGACCCTTTAAATTTGCGATCAATTCTTTGCTGGTACCATCAGCAACGATTTCACCTTTATCAATAATCACAATCCGGTCAACCGTGGCTTCGATTTCCTGTAATATGTGACTGGACATGATTACCATTTTTTCTGCACCAATTTTCTTGATCAATTCGCGGATTTCCACGATCTGATTGGGATCCAATCCGGTGACTGGTTCATCAAGTATAAGGATTTTAGGATCATGTATCATGGCGCAGGCCAGGCCAATTCGTTGTTTGTATCCTTTCGAACAATCTGCCACTGGCCGGTGAATGACTCCGTGTAAACCACACTGTTCCACTACACGCCCAAGCGCTTTGCGAAAGTCCTTTCCTTCAATTCCCCTAATCCTGGCAGTAAACTCAAGAAGGTCGTATACAATCATATCTGTATACAAAGGATTGGATTCAGGTAAATATCCGATTTTTTTTCTGATATCCAGAGAATGATCGAGAATGTTTTGATCGTTAACGAAAACGTTACCGGAAGTGGGTGAAAGAAAGCTGGTCATTATTTTTAAAGTAGTCGATTTTCCAGCTCCATTGGCCCCTAAAAAACCAACGATTTCACCATCTTTCACATCAAAACTAATAGATCGAAGCGCCTGGACATCACCATAATTCTTCACAAGATTCTCAATACGAATCATGGGTGATAACCCTCCATATTTTTTTGGCTTTACTGTGAAAAAAAACAAAAGTTCCATTAGAAATAGGGCGGAAAATAAATAGATTAGACTTAATAATGGAATGGCAACCTTGATTCGTAGACATTTCAGATATTGGATTGGATCAACTTTTATCGTGGATTCATGATAATGGATATGTATTGATCATTACACCTTACAGGAATAACATGTAATTTTTATTAACCTTTTTTAGCTCAGAGAAAAATATGGCAAATGATTACGTCTTAAGTATTGATGTTGGCGGAACCAATACGGCCTTCGGCCTGGTCGACCAGTTTGGTCATTGTATCTATAAAGATTCTATTCCAACTAACTCTGGAAATTCAGCACAGGATTTGTTTTCGCATCTCTTTTCCGTTTTTTCGAAAAAGGAAAAGGACTTCACCAAAACAAATAAAATGGTTGGTATTGGCATTGGTGTACCAAATGGTAATTATTATACTGGAGAAGTAATCTCACCACCCAATTTAGGCTGGGAGAATGTTAATCTGGTTTCACTGGTGAAACATTGTTATGATATGCCGGTTGCCATCACCAATGATGCCAACGCGGCAGCATTAGGTGAAATGCGATTCGGAGCAGCCAGGGGCATGCGGGATTTTATAGAAATTACTCTGGGTACAGGGCTGGGAAGCGGAATCGTGGTTGACGGCAATGTGGTATACGGTCATAGTGGTTTTGCGGGCGAATTAGGCCACGTATTAGCTGTTGAAAATGGTCGATTGTGCGGTTGTGGTAGAAGGGGATGCCTGGAAACCTATGCCTCGGCGACTGGAATCGTAAAATCCGCATTGGAAACGATAAAGGATAACCCTGAGTCATCGTCGAAACTCGCTGTAAAAATGGATACATTGACATCAAAGGATGTTTTTGAAGCGGCCAATCAGGGAGACAAATTGGCTCGATTAATTTTTATGCAAACTGGACAACTGCTTGGTAAAGTACTGTCAAATTCCGTTTTACATACCAGCCCGGAAGCTATCATATTTTTTGGTGGATTATCTTTGGCAGGTGAACTCATTCTTGCACCTATTAGAGAAAGTGTAAACGAACATGTGATGACATCTTTTAAGGGAAAAACAAAAATACTTGCCTCCGGGCTACCGGGAGATGAAGCAGCAATACTGGGAGCCGCTGCATTGATTTGGGAAAAACTTGAGAATGGCAGGTAAATCAATTGATCTCTAATTTCAATGGATTAAGGAGCATTCTGACTACTCTCTTTTTATATCGTATTGCATGAATGAATGGAATAAATCGTTTCGTAATTGTTCTGACTATTGTTAATTATAATTAAGAAAAAAATCACAATTAACTTCTTCGCGAACTATTTCAAAATTCAGTAGTTTCCCGGGCTAAAATATGAATGAATCTCGTGCAAATATTTTATGGGTCGATGATGAAATCGATCATCTGAAACCTCACATCCTTTATCTTGAAGATAAGGGGTATTCACTTACGACATGTACCAATGGATATGATGCTATTGAACTGATTCGGTCAGATCGTTTTGATTTGATTTTACTGGATCAGTTTATGGCAGGTCTTGACGGTCTTGAAACAATGCGCAGAATAAAAGCTATTCGAGACTCAGTACCCATCATTTTAATTACCAAAAGTGAAGAAGAATGGTTGATGGACGAGGCCATTTCTGAAAAAATTGAACAGTTTTTGGTAAAGCCGGTGAAACCCACTCAGATTTTTATCGCCGCAAAAAAGGTTCTGGAATCCCCGAAAATTTTGGAGGAAAAAGCTACCTCAGGGTATTTAAAAGAGTTCCAGGAAATTGAGCGCCGATTGCAGGAATCATTATCGATGAATGATTGGTGGGAACTGTATAATCGGTTGATAAAATGGCAGTTGGAATTTGACGAGCACAAAGATACTGGACTGGGCAATATCTTAGATGAACAACTTCAGGCAGCCAACCGAGAATTTGTACATTTTATTACGAATAATTACACAGCCTGGATTAAAGGGGAAAATCGTCCTCGATTAACAGTGGATATTATCAAGGACTCTGTGATTCCACATATGGCAGAGAATGGGAAAATGTGCTTTATCCTGGTCGATAGCATGCGACAGGATCACCTCATGGCAATACTACAGGAAATACAAAATTATTTTGAAATTGAAATGGATTTTGCCACGTCAATAATACCATCAGCAACACCATTTAGCAGAAATGCAATATTCAGTGGTTTATTCCCTGATAAAATTCTACAAAAATATCCAAAACAGCGTGGTAATATGGAACAGCACGCCAACAGCCTTAATCAACACGAACAGCAAATGCTGGTAGACCAGTTAAAGAGGTTTGGGTTAGGTGGAAAATCGATACATTATCATAAGGTTTGGCAGGTTGAAGAGGGGCAACGATTTGCACAACGATTGTCCGGATTTATGGGGGTGGATTTACTGGCAATTGTTATTAATTTTGTAGATATTTTGGCACATAAGCGTTCTGAGTCTGAAGTATTGAAAGAAATGTTGCCGAATGAATCAGGTTACCGATCGGCAGTGAAAACTTGGTTTGAAGGTTCGTGGTTGTTGACTGTTTTGAAACAACTAAAGGACAGTAATTACCGTGTGGTTATTGCCAGCGATCATGGGAGTGTACGGGTCAATAAAAGCGTATTGGTAGGCGGAGATAAATCTACTTCAAGTGGTGTTCGTTACAAGTATGGTAGAAACCTAAATTGTAAAGAAAGACATGCCTTGGTCATTAAGCGTCCAGCAGACTATTTGTTACCGGATTTTGGACCACAAACAAGCTACCTGATCGCAAAGGACGATGTCTATTTTGTTTATCCTACCCAACAACATAAGTACGAAGCGATGTATAAAGGCAGCTTCCAGCATGGCGGTGTGTCCATGGAAGAAATGCTCGTACCAATGGCAACATTGACACCACGCTAGTAAATCCATTATTAAACAAAAACCAATCAATTTTGAAGCAATTAAAAATCAAAACACAGTCAAGTCGTGAAACCCAATCATACGCTGAGAAAATGGCTCAATCAATTTCGCTTGGATCCGTAATCGCTCTTATTGGAGATCTGGGTACAGGGAAAACTACATTCGCACAAGGATTTGCGCAGGGTTTTAAAGTGCGGGATTTTGTGAATTCTCCAACTTTTAAGCTTGTAAGCCAATTTGAAGGTGCCACCGGGAATTTATTCCATATTGATTGTTTCCGCTTAAAAGGTGGGCAGGATTTTTTAAATATTGGTGGTGAACATTATTTATCACCTGATGATGGTGTCACATTAATAGAATGGGCAGATGTAATAAGGGATATTTTACCGGAGAATACAATTATTATTCGTTTTAACCGGGACAGGAAAAACAAAAATTTCAGAGAAATTACAATTTCCGGATGGATTCAATGAATGTGTTAGCAATCGAAACTGCCACCGAAGTGTGTGGGATTGCATTGTTTCGTAATAATAGGGTAACCGGGACAATTGAGGAACGAATCCCGAGAAAACATGCCACAACATTGCCAGTATTTTTCCTAAGATTACAAGAACAATTTCCATTTGAGTTAGAATCCATTGATGGAATTGCCGTGTCTATTGGCCCAGGGTCATTTACGGGACTTAGAATTGGGTTAAGTTTTGCAAAAGGATTGGCTTACAGTCGAGGATTACCCATCATACCTGTTCCAACATTACATGCACTTGCCTGTGCAGGAAAGCAAGATTCAATTGATGCAATTAAGGTTCTTTTGCATTCGCATGGTGAGTACCTGTTTGTTCAGAACTTTAGGAATGATAATGGTATCTTGACTTCAATTAGTGCACCAAAAACAATCCGCTATAGGGAACTAGATTTACAGATTTCGGAATTACATTTGCATTTCAATTGTGAGGACCATCTATCTGATGATGGCATTCAAGAGACTATTCCTTCAGCAAGGTGGGTTGGAAAATTGGCATTACAACATTGGGAAGAATGGATTAAAACTGATCCCAAAAAACTGGTCCCTGAATACATTTCTCCCTTTAATCTTGGAAAAGTAAAAAAATGATTATTCGTCCTGCGCGAATAAGCGATCTGGAAACGATTTCTAAGATTGAGTATGAAGTATTTCAACATCCGTGGACAATAGACCAGTTGGCATTTGAAATAAGTAATGAACCCGTTTCACAGACATTTGTGCTTGAAATAAATGATAGTCTGATTGGCTATGTTATGACCTTGAATACTGAAAACGAGATTCAAATAATTAATATTGCAATTTCAAAAGACGAACAGGGAAATGGTTATGGAAAACAATTACTTCACCACATTATCCAGAAAGTGCCACGGACGGCTTCAATTTTTCTGGAAGTGCGGGCGTCGAATAATATTGCAAATCAGTTGTATATTGCTGCCGGATTTCAAGAAATTGGCCGACGATCATCATATTATCCGGACAATGAGGATGCAATCGTAATGGAATGGACTGACAATTAAAATTACCTGGAAATAACATGGCTTGGTTTACAAGGAAAGATAAAAAATTAAAAGACACAGAAAAAAAGGAAATGCCTGATGGACTCTGGGTTAAGTGTCCCAATTGCACGGAAATTTTGTACAAGCCGGAATTAGAAAAATCCTATTCGGTATGCCGTCATTGTCAGCATCATTTTCGCGTATCTCCCGAATTATACGAAACATTGCTGCTGGATTCAGGATCGCAGAAGGAGTTATTTGCCAACATTGAAGCGACTGATCCTCTGGGATTTAAGGCCGGGAAAAAATATACGGATCAAATAAAGGCAGCTAAAAAGAAAACCGGGCATGATGAAGCGATCCGGTGTTTTTCCGGAATGATTGACGGAAGAGAAATAATACTTGGTGTCATGAATTTTAATTTCATTGGCGGGAGTATGGGGTCGGTGGTTGGTGAAGTTATCGCTCAGGCAATTGATAAGGCCATGGAAAGGAAGATTCCATTGATTTTGATTTGTGCTTCTGGAGGTGCACGCATGCAGGAAGGTGCGCTTTCGCTAATGCAGTTGGCAAAAACGAGTGCCCATCTTGCCAGATATTCTGAAAACGGGGGACTTTACATCCCCATATTGACCGATCCTACCACAGGAGGTGTTACAGCCAGTTATGGAATGCTAGGTGACGTGATTCTTGCGGAGCCAGGAGCCTTAATTGGGTTTGCAGGACCACGCGTAATAAAGCAGACAATTGGCCAAGATTTACCTAAAGGATTCCAGCGTGCAGAATTTTTGCTAGAAAAAGGATTTGTTGATCATATTGTTCCCAGGAATATTATGAAAAGTACCTTATCAAATATTATTCAATTATTGGCATGAACGAACAACCAAAGATCCTGATTACCAACGACGATGGTATTTACGCGCCCGGCATTTTTGCATTGTGGGAAGCTCTGGATGCATTGGGTGACGTTACAATTGTGGCACCAGATACGGAAAAAAGTGCGGTTGGTCATGCAATCACAATTTCCGATCCAATAAGAATTCAGGAAATTACACGGCGAGATGGTTTTGAAGGTTATGCGGTGAAAGGAACGCCTGCCGATTGCGTAAAAATTGCTGTTCAGGGTATAATGAAATCACCACCGGATGTCATTGTATCGGGTATTAATGCTGGAGCAAATGTTGGGAACAATATCATTTATTCAGGTACCGTATCAGCGGCTACGGAAGGAACAATGCTCAATATTCCATCAATGGCTATCAGCCTGGATGCTGTTAAAGGTGGAAATTATGAGCCTGCCAAGACCATGGCTCAAAAAATTGTTAATGAAATTTTACAAAGGAAACTTCCTAAAGGTGTTCTACTTAATGTTAATGTACCCAATATTCCTTTTGCGGAAATAGCCGGGACAAAAATTACGAGACAAGGAAATGTGTACTTTAATGACTGGTTCGATGGTCGCGAAGATCCACGGGGACACCAATATTACTGGATGACTGGCGAGATTGTAAACCCTGATGATGATGATACCTACGATGGGGTTGCGTTGTCAAAGGGATTTGTTTCTATAACACCCATACAATACCAGCTCACGTGCGAATCATTTCTCGAGCCACTAACCAAATGGATGGTTGATGAATAAATCGAATACCGGTGGCATCGTAATACTCGATTTTGGTTCCCAGTACACCCAGTTGATCGCGAGACGCATACGTGAAGAGCACGTTTATTCCGAGATTCTTCCTCATGATACCAGTCATGATGAATTGGTAGGTCGAAAACCAAATGGATTAATTTTATCCGGTGGACCATCCAGCGTTTTTTCTAAAAATTCTCTAAAAATAGATGAGCGTATTTTGTCATTGGACATACCCATTCTAGGTATTTGTTATGGATTACAGTTATTATCGGTTCACGCAGGGGGACAGGTAAACGGTAATGGGGCTGGTGAGTATGGGTTATCACAACTTGAGAAAATCACCCCGTCAGCTTTACTAACTGATGTGAATAATCAATCCTCTATTTGGATGAGTCACAAAGACAGAGTAACGGAAGTTCCACAAGGTTGGTCAATTGATGCAAAGTCAACAAATGGTATCATTGCTGCCATTAGTAATGATCAGAAAAAAAGGTACGCAACTCAATTTCATCCGGAAGTAGCACATACATCCGATGGACAAAAAATTATCCAAAATTTTCTTTTCGCCATATCCAAATGTGAGCCGGATTGGACGCCGAGTCAGTTTATAGAAGATCAGGTTGGGATTATTCAAAATCTGGTGGGTAATGAACGCGTAATTATTGGTGTTAGCGGAGGTGTTGATTCCTCAGTTTTAGCCGCACTTGTACATCGTGCAATTGGCGATCAAGCCATCGCTGTGATGATCGATCATGGATTAATGAGAAAGAATGAAGCGCAACAGTGTATCTATGATTTGCATAATGGGCTCGGGGTGAATATTCAACTCATCGATCAGACAAAAGAATTTTTACATGCTCTGAAGGGCGTCACTGATCCGGAAAGCAAACGGAAAATTATTGGAACTCAATTTATTAGATCATTTGAACGATTCGCCGAATCAATTGGAAAATTTCCATTTTTGGCACAAGGAACATTATATCCAGATATTATTGAAAGTGGCGGTGTGCATGAAAATGGTGCTGCGGAAGTGATAAAAAGTCATCACAATGTAGGTGGATTACCGGAAAATATGCGATTTCAATTAATTGAGCCACTCAAAGAATTGTTTAAAGATGAAGTGCGATATGTTGGTCGAGAACTGGGGTTACCCGAGTCATTGTTACAACGACATCCATTTCCCGGACCCGGTTTGGCCGTCAGAATCACCGGTGAGATCACTGAGGCAAGATTGCGTATCCTGAAAAATGCAGATGATATTTATATGAAAATTCTCAAGGAAGAAAATCTGTACGATGAAATCTGGCAGGCTTTCTCAGTCCTGATACCAATAAAAACCGTTGGCGTGATGGGAGATCAGCGCACCTATGAAAATTTACTGGGATTACGTGCTGTTACTAGTAGTGATGGGATGACAGCAGACTGGTACCGTATGCCACCGGAGGTTTTATCCAGAATATCAAATGCAATCGTCAACGAAGTAAATGGAATTAACCGTGTGGTGTATGATGTGACGTCAAAACCACCTGGAACAATTGAATGGGAATAAATTATAAACAGCAAACATTAATTTTGGAGAGCTAATTCATATGTGCGGAATAGTGGGATATTATGGTAACAAAGAATGCGTACCCATCCTTCTAAAAGGATTGAAACGCTTGGAATATCGTGGATACGATTCGGCTGGTATAGCCGTGTTGGACCGTGATGTACTACACAAACTTAAAAGAGCTGGAAAAGTAAATGATTTGGAAGTGGCCATCGACGATTCCATTCTAAAAGGAAATATTGGTATTGCGCATACCAGATGGGCAACCCACGGTGAGCCAAATGATATCAACGCTCACCCTCACTGGAACACGAATGAAAGCATTGCCCTAATTCATAATGGAATCATTGAAAATTATAATACGATCAAAACAATTTTATCAGAGCAAGGGACTGTTTTTCAAACAGACACGGATACGGAAGTGCTCGTTCAGTTAATCTCCTCCATTTATGAGGAAGTTAAACTTCCATTTGAAGAAGCTGTACAGGCTGCTTTACAGCAAATAGTAGGCGCGTATGGTATCGTGGCGATTTGCAAGGATGAGCCGGACAAGCTGGTTGCTGCCAGATTTGGAAGTCCCCTCGTACTTGGCGTCGGTGAAAATGAATATTTTTTAGCGAGTGATGCATCCCCAATAGTTGAACATACTCGCAATGTAATTTATTTGGATGAAGGGGAAATGGTAACCATCACACCCGAAGGGTACACTATTCGCAGGATAATGGAAAACAAGGTCGTTTCCAAGGAAATTGAAACGTTGACTTTATCCTATGAACAAATCGAAAAAGGGAATTTCCCCCATTTTATGCTCAAGGAGATTCATGAACAGAAAAAAACGATCATGGATACCATGCGGGGACGAGTACAAATGTCTAAGGGAACTTCACATTTAGGCGGTATCGCCGACGCCATGCCAAGAATCCTTTCTGCGAAACAATTCTATATAACCGCCTGTGGGACATCCTGGCATGCTGGATTAATCGGTAAATACATGCTCGAAGAGTATGCGGGAATCCCGGTCCACGTAGAATATGCCTCAGAATTTCGCTATCGGAAAACTGTTGTGGATGGTGACACGGTGGTCATCGCGATTAGTCAATCAGGTGAAACGGCAGATACGCTTGCTGCAATTCGAAAGGCAAAAGAAAAAGGCGCGCTAACACTGGGCATTTGTAATGTTGTAGGGAGTTCTATTTCGCGTGAAACTGATTGTGGTGTCTATACACATGCAGGTCCGGAAATTGGAGTGGCATCTACGAAAGCATTTACGGCCCAGGTCAGTGTCCTAGTAATGATTGCATTGGCCATTGGCAGGCAAAGAGGTTTAACAAAACAGGATGGACTGAAAATAGTCCAGGCTTTAGCTAAAATTGATGATAATGTTCAGATAATTTTGGAAAATAGCCAGCAGATTGAAAAAGTCGCCTGGGAGACCCAATATGCCAATAATTTTCTTTATCTAGGGCGCGGTCTGAACTTTCCTGTAGCACTGGAAGGTGCGCTAAAACTGAAAGAGATTTCCTATATCCATGCTGAAGGATATCCTGCAGCTGAAATGAAGCACGGTCCCATTGCGTTGATTGATGAACGGATGCCGGTTGTATTTCTTGCTCCTCATGATAGTACCTATGAAAAAGTATTGTCTAATATACAGGAGGTAAAATCACGCCGGGGTAAAACCATCATTATTACTGATAGGATCACAAAAGATATTGATGCCCTGGCAGATTATATGATCGAAGTTCCATCAACACATCGAAATGTTTTTCCCATTTTGGCGACCATACCATTGCAATTATTAGCATATCATCTTGCCGTATTGCGAGGTTGTAACGTAGATCAGCCAAGAAATCTGGCCAAAAGTGTGACAGTTGAATAATAAAATACATATACTGCTACTATTTACATTGGTTGTTGGTCATGCCTCAGCTCAGGGCTGGTTTCGACCTAAAAGCGTTAGTGATCGGTTTAATAAGGCCGTTGAATATTACAATGAGGGTCGGTATGGCGCAGCGGAATCCGCGCTGAATAAAATTCTGGTAAAAGACCCAAATGAATATGAAGAAGCTGTTCGGTTTATGCTCATTAAAACCAAATACCAGTCAGGAGATACTGAGACAGCAAGGATTCTGGCTGTTAATTATCTGAATAATCCTGGCTATGTTGCGTATGAGAGATTTGTTATTGAGGCATTGGCAGATATATTTGTTCAAGAAGGAAATTATTCTGCTGCATTACGCCAATATCTACGAACTCGAAACAACGAAGAAGATCAGATTTTTCTATCCCGGATTACGAAAAAAATCAGCAATTTATTTGGGTTATATATTTCATCCGATTTGGTGGCTGAATTACTGGTCACAGAGAGAGACACGGTTAACCAAATTATCCTACGACTTGTAAATACCTTTAAAGAAATCAATGCTGGAAACACAGATCAAGCTGCACAGGAGCTAAGTTTTATTTCACCCGAGTATGTTCCTGATGAATTGTTTGGCGTCTATGAACAGTTAATCCTAGCATCCTACCAAGAAAGATCCACCATTATTTCAATAGGAATCGTAGCACCGCTCACAGGGATTGACAGTGAAATAGGTTTAACTTTTCTTAAGGGCATTCAGCGTGCATTCCAGCATCATCTCCAGGTTGGACATAAAGTCAGTTATATCGTCATGGACAATGTAAGTGATGAAATCGAAACAGCACGATCCATCTCATCCTTATTAAAAAACCCAAATGTGACAGCAATTATTGCACCTCCCGGAAGCCGTGATGCATTGATTGCCGCCAGCGTGATTACAGGAAGTACAATTCCAATAATTATACCAACATCAACTCAGGATGGACTTACCGAATTATCGAACAATATTTTTCAGTTCAATTCCAATTTGTCATTGCGTGGAGAATTCGCAGCCAGGTATGCTTTTCAAAACCTCGGTGCATCTTCGATAGCCGTTATAGCACCGGCAGATTCTTATGGTAAAATTCTGGTAGATGCATTTTTGAAAGAACTGGATTTGCATGGCGTTGAGCCGGTTGCAGTTGAGTGGTATGCCGATGATTCTCAGGATTTGAAAAGTGAATTTAAAGCTATTCGACGAAAAGCATGGACTCTGGTACCAGAAGAGAAGTCCGATGAAGAATATCTTGGGATGGAATTTGACAGTCTGGATGCCCTTTTTGATATTTCTACCGAGGATTTCTTCGATCTCCCGGAAGAAAGCACAAAAAAGAAGCTCAGTCGATCTGACTCAGCTGAAGTAATCTTAGAAACAATCCAGGCAATTTATGTACCAGCTCATGAAAAACATGTCTCATATCTTGGAACTCAGTTTCCTGTATATAATTTAAAAACAACTCTGATTGGTACGGAAGGCTGGTATAATCTTGACATTTTAAATCAGGAAACAATCGGTCCTCATGTGGACGGGATGGTTGTTATTTCGAGTGAATATCCCAATGATAGAATTGAAGAATCGTTACCGGAAAATATTGTTAATCCGTCCATTTTTTATGAGGGATACGACACAGCGCAAATGCTATTACATATTGCGGCCAAGACAAAGAATGATCCTAGTTCTTTTGCGGCAACCCTATCACGTGTCGATGGAATTCACGGCAATTTTCACTCCTATGCATTTGATGAATCCTATAAACATGTTAACACCGCAATGCATGTTGTAAAGTATGAAAATTCACGATTTCAGGATCTTGGTTTTTTTAAAGGTGATTCCCTTGTAATGACATACTTTCCTGCCCCCTAAAGGCATGGAATCAGTATTCGATTATTCTTCCTTTTTTGACTTTCCTGGATGTTCGGCCTATTTTATAAATGATCACTCCACCACATTCGAGGACAGATCTGCGTTGGTCAATTTTGTAGGATTATCTCCAAATAAAATCGTAATTCCAAACCAGGTACATAGTGCAAATATTGCCGTGGTGCATGACCATGCTTTGCCAATTGATACGGATGGAATTGTCACCACAAAACCGGGCCTGGTTCTTACTATTCAAGTTGCAGATTGTATACCTGTTTACTTTGCAGATCCAAAGAAAAGAATTATCGGACTCGTTCATGCGGGATGGAGAGGTATTTCGAAAGGTATATTATTAGAAGCGGTTAATCAATTTAAAGCGCTTGGTTCGCGTATATCACCTGTAAAGGTTCTGTTCGGTCCCTCTATCAGACAATGTTGTTTTGAGGTGAAAAACGATGTTTTGCATCATTTTCCTGTTGCATGTATACACAATGATAACAGAAATCGGTATTGGATTGATCTCCAGTTATACGCCACTCAGCAATTAGTAAAAAGCGGAATACATATTTCCAATATCAGCAATGATTCCCAATGTACATGTCACAATAACGAATATCAATCCTACCGTCGAGACGGCGAAAAAGCTGGCAGGATGATTGCTGTTATGTCCTTTTCGTGATCAATATAATATTCAAATTTTTAAAGAATACTATTTGAATTTCTTTTTTCCCCCATCTATACCAAATAAATTAACCGCTCTATTTTTCTTATGACATTTCTTGATTCAATCATATTAGGTATTGTACAGGGATTAACCGAATTCCTACCGATCAGTAGTTCAGGTCACTTGGTGCTGGGACAACAATTGTTACATATCAATGCACCTGGAAATCTGCTTGAAGTAGTTCTGCATGTGGGGTCTCTTTTCAGTATTCTGGTTGTGTTTTATAAAGATATTTTTTCATTATTAAAATCGCTTAATGATCCCAAAACAAGATTATACATCGGAGCAATTCTAGTGGGAACCATACCGGCTGTCATAGTCGGATTGGGTTTCAAAGATCAAATCGAACATATATTTGATTCTGTTACCTTTGTTAGTATTAACCTCTGCATTACTGGTCTTTTGCTATGGTTAACACGATACATGCAAAGAGAAGAAAATACGATTACAATGAAATCGGGGTTAATGATAGGGATAGCGCAAGCATGCGCGATATTACCAGGAATTTCACGTTCTGGTTCGACCATAGCATTGGCAATGTACCTGAAAATTTCACAGGAAGAAGCGGCGAAATTTTCATTCCTTTTGGCAATACCTGCCCTTGTCGGTGCTGGCCTTCTCACTGCGCTGGATGGTGTAAATGATCCGATCGCTCGTGCAGAAATATTCCCGTTGATGACTGGATTCATGTCATCATTTATCATTGGTTGGATCTCATTAAAATGGCTATTACGAGTATTACAGCGGGGCCATTTCCATTGGTTTGGAATCTATTGTTTTATCATTGGTATCATTACCCTAATCGTTCTCTAGAATACTATGAGTACAATAACAATCACATTTATTTTATACCTAATCGGTGTCATGATTGTAGGTGTTATTACTGCCAGGATGACAAAAAATATCAAGGATTTTGCACTCGGAGGACATCGACTTGGACCTACGGTGATAGCTTTTAGTGAGCGTGCTTCAGGGGAATCAGCTTGGCTAATCATTGGCCTACCAGGTGCTGCAATGGTTGCAGGATTATTAGAATTGTGGACAGTAGTAGGGTGCATCACAGGGATTATACTATCCTGGATAATCATCGCAAAACCAATACGCAGTGCTACGGACGAGTTTGGTGCAATTACGTTACCGGAACTATTGGCCAAAAAATACAATGATGAAAATGGTACAATTCGCTGGCTTTCCTCGATAATTATAACATTTTTCTTCACCTTTTATGTGGCAGCTCAATTTGCTGGTGCTGGAAAAGTCCTCAATGTCACTTTTGGACTGACAGAGATGCAGGGAATGATAATTGGCGCATTTATTATCGTGTTTTACACAATATTGGGTGGTTTTTTGGCAGTAGCATGGACCGATCTGATTCAAGGCATTATTATGATAGGGACACTTGTGATTCTTCCAGTTGTTGGTTGGATTGAATATGCAAATTTGCCAGTGCATGAAGCTGTTTTTGATTGGTCCACATTGTTTAATGGAAAATCAGGTGTACCAGCACTAATTGGGGTGATTGGTGGTCTCAGTTGGGGACTGGGCTATGTGGGCCAACCCCATTTGATTGCTCGCTTTATGGCCATCGACAAGATTGAAAATATTAAAATCAGTCGTAGAATTGCAGCAGCCTGGGCAATCCCTGCCTTTTTTGGATCTCTTGTTATCGGATTGGTTGGAATAAAACTTTTATCGGCTGGTGTACTAGGAAACGAGAGTATTGTTTCCGGTATAATCAATGATCCGGAAAAATTGATGCCACTCATGGCTACCACCTTGCTAAATCCCTGGATTGCTGGTATTTTAATTTCCGGAGCGATCGCAGCCATGATGTCGACTGCTGATTCCCAATTGCTGGTAAGTACCACCGTACTCACTGAAGATGTATTTTCACGAATATTTAAAACAAGTACAAATAAAATTGATCTATTATTCATAGGAAGAATCTGCACTGTTATCATCGGATTAGTCGCGTTTGTATTTGCCTGGAAAACGGAGAATCTGGTCTTTGAAATGGTATCCTATGCGTGGAGCGGTTTGGGTGCGTCGTTTGGTCCTGCTTTGCTTCTTACTTTGTGGTGGAAGAAAACAACCAAGAAAGGTGTTATGGCCGGATTAATAACAGGTGCTCTTGTAACTATAGTCTGGGCAAATGTGGATGGGCTTCAAGCATTAATCACAGAGAGATTTTCAAGTTTTGTGTTGGCATTCTTGGCAGTAATTATTTTTAGTCTGGGTGACAAATCAAATGAAATCTAAAGATTTTGGATCTGCCGTTCGTTCAATTGAAAAAGGAGAGATAGAATCCATTTATTTTCTCCATGGTGAGGATCGATTTCTCCAAAACTATTTTGCCGATGAACTCGAAAAAGCAATATTCGGCAGGGTTGAAGGAAAGCGTACCATACTTTTACCAGACGAAATGCCTTCAAGGGAAATCGTGGAGAAACTTAACCAACGGGATTTATTCGCAACGAAATCTTTATTCATTATTCAGCAACCACAATTGATCAAAGGGCAATATCGAGAACAATTAATTGCCTATTGCCAACAGCCTGCCAATGAAAATGTGCTGGTAGTAAATTTTGATGAATGGCAGGTTAAAACAAAATTTCTCAAAAATATCCAGGACCTTGCTGTAAGTGTATCTGTGAGTACTCCGCTTGAGCCAGGAATGAAAAAATGGGCAAAATATTTTTTTGATAATAAAGGTATAAAGGTTTCAGGTAGTGTCATTCACACTGTTGTTGGAATTGCTGGCGATTCACTGGATCATTTAAAAAATGAAATAGAAAAATTGAGTCTTTTTATTGGTGAGGATGAAATAATAACTGTTCAGCAAATTGAACAGTTTTCCGGTTGGCAAAAACAATTTCAGCGCTGGGAGTTTTTTTTAGCCCTGGGTGCGAAAGATTTTAAAAAGGCTATTTTTCTGGGAAAAACCATGGTGACGCAAAATGATACTTTACTATCACTTATTTATGGTCTTACATCCTATTATTATGAACTATGGTGCTTAAAAATTGGACAGGGAACTTCTCAGGCATATTATGGTTATACGGGATTACCACCTTCAGTGATGAAGCGGTTACCACAATTTGTCAGAGGTTTGACAAAGAAGGAGATTGAACGTGCATTATTATTATTATCCGAAATGGATAAAAGGGTAAAGACACAAACTGTTGATGATGAAACAGAATTACTCAGATTCCTTTTTAAAATCCAGTCGTGATATGACTGAAAAATTTGTTTATACAGATGAAGAATTAATTGGGCGCTTTCAACGGGGCGATGAAAATGCATACATCGAATTGGTCCATCGTTATAAAGACAGATTAATGGTCTTTGTTTATCGATTTGTGAATGATATGACTCAGGCGGAGGATATTGTTCAGGACACAATGGTAAAATTGTATACTCATCGCCATTTCTATAAAGAGATTGCAAAATTTTCAACTTGGATTTACACGATTGCCGGAAATCTGGCTAAAACTGAGCTAAGGAAAAAGAAAAGACGAAAAGTTACCTTATTAAGCCAGATGGGAACAGATGATAAAGATTATGATTTACCCGCACAAGACGAAGACACAAATAGTGATATCCAAGGACAATTCACTGAGAAAAGATTACAGGAAGCAATTCAGGTACTGCCACTGCATTTCAGGACGGTAGTTATTCTGCGAGATATTCAGGAACTTTCTTACGAAGAAATCAGTAAAATCGTCGATGTTCCACTGGGAACAGTAAAGTCACGAATTAATAGAGCTCGTTTACAATTGCAAAAAGCATTAAAAGAATATAGATAACAACGGAGGTCTGCTTATACGATGGATCGCTATCAGTTTGAGGATTTAATATCCGACTACATAGAAAATTCTCTAAGCCTTTCCAAGCGGAAAGCATTTGAAGCCTTTTTAGATGCTCATCCAGAAGAACAGTCTAAAGTAGATGGGCTTCTATTATTGAAAAATGAAATGAAAAAAATGGGTCGAGTAAAAACCTCCCAGGACTTTATTTCTGAACTTAAAACACGAATCGCATCAGAAAATGTGCGATCAGCTGTTGCTCAAAAAGAGCAACGAACATTTTTTGGTTTCACTCCACTGTATGCAACGCTTTTTGGTGCGTTAATTGTAATCCTGTTTGTTTCTGGTGTACAATTTTTCAGTACTTCAAACTCCGGTATTTTATTGCCGGGTACATCTCTACCAATAGCCGAGGAAAATTCTCCGCCACCTAAATACCAGGTTCCTTCCATGAAACAAGATCAAATTGAAATGCTGGCAGATTCGCAGGAAGACAGTTTATTGGATGATTCACAACCGACAAGAAAACAAAATGATTTTAACGATGATATTCAACTTGTGAAAAATCCTAGGTAACACCAGAACCAGTTATTTTATTATCCCTGCGATCTACGTAAGTTTGATCTCGGGGATTTTTTTACATGGATTTCTTTAATAATTCTTTTCGAAATCAAATCATTTTAATCAGTCTGGTTGTCCTGGCTGTATTAGCTACTGTGTTTACGGAACACAGTTCAATATTTTTAGTGGCTGTTCATTGGATTTTGATTACGGGAATATTGTATTTCATAATTTCTAATTATTTGTCGGGACAATCAAACTCAGATGAGGAAACCTATGAGCATATTGAATCTAAAAATGTAGCACCAGAAGAGGATCACAAAAATCCCAGGCAAATGTATGCAAAATGGTTGGAGAGTGTGGAAAACACTATTTTATCCATGAATAAAAACTTTAAAGTGGGAATTTATTTTCTAAATCCAGAATCAGATTTATTTATTTTACAAAATGATTCGCGACAACTATTTTTAAAATCTATTCAGGATAACCATGAGCTTTTGGCGTCAATTATGGCTAGCGAGAAATCATTAAAATATATTGAAAATGAAAACCGTGACTCATGGGAGGGGTTGTTTGAAAAGAAATCCTGGAGAGGTAGTGAATCCTTTTTGGGATCTCAGATTCTCCTTCATAATGTTCCTCAAGGATGTATTCTTGTATACAGCGATCATTTCTCAACTTTTGATAATCGTGATCATCAAATATTAGCAAGTGTATGCAAATCTTTCGAACTTGGACTTTCCAACATGGAAGAGGTTGAATCATTGGAGATGTTGCATCATTACAGTCAGCGTATCTTCAATTTATATCATAGTATTAGTCATGCAACCCCCCTTGATGATGTGCTAAAGAATTTCGGTGACGTATGTAATCAACTTTTTGTATACGATGCATTCACCATCTCGTTAAAAATGGCAACTGAAAAAAATCCGGTGGTCTACTATTCGCTTGGCGAAAACTCAGATGCCTGGCAGGGATTAAGTTTTTCAGTGCACGATTCCGTCCATGGATATTCAATACTGACAAATGAAAAAATGGCATCGAGAAATTGGTCTCATGATTTTCCTGATTTTACTAGATTCGGAAAAGGGAATGAGTCCAGAAAGGATTACCAATCAGTCATATCGGTTCCCATTTCATTGCACCAACATGGTAAAGGATCGGTAGTACTGGAAAAGAAATCAAAGGATGGATTTACAAAAACCGATCTACAATTACTGGAGTTATTTGCGCAAACGATTGGTTCCATTCTTACCTGGATTTACCAGTACAAATCAACGCATGATGATGCAGTATTTGATTACCTTACCGGACTATTAGATCGAAAAGCGTTTCTGGATCGTTTTAAACAGGAAATTCAACGTGCAATACGATTTCAACAGAATCTGGTACTACTCATGCTGGATTTGGACAAGTTTAAAAAAATAAATGATACTCATGGACATTTATACGGTGATTATATGCTTCAAACTGTGAGCAAATTAATTCAAAAAAGTGTTCGGGACATTGATGTTGTAGGTCGATACGGTGGCGAGGAATTTATTGTTATCCTGGTAAATACATCAAAACAACTGGCAGAGCAGGTAGGCCGAAGAATTATCCATAGTATATCGACATATAATTTTGAGGAACATGGCGTGGAGTCACGAATTACAATCAGTGGCGGTATGGCCCAATTCCCATCCGACTCTGACGAACAACGAGCACTTATAAAACTTGCTGATGAAGCTTTATATGCGGCGAAAAATATGGGGGGCAATAGAGTCATTTTGCATGAAGAAACAATTAAAAAGAACGAATAAAAATATGCGCAGAAAAAAAACATGTAATCATTTGGTGTTGTTGCTTTTGATATTCTATGCAGGCTGTAGTCACCGCCCGGCTGTCAATCCTGAAGCACAAGTTAACGTTGAAGCTGATTCAAGTACTGTTAATTCGGAGGCTTTGAGAATATTCATGGATGGTCAGTTTATGATGAATCAGGGTGATTACGCGATGGCCATACTGGAATTTCAGGATGCACTGGAAATCGATCCATCAGTTGCAACCATTCATGTGTCTATGGCTGAATGCTATTGGAATCTTGGAAAATTGCCACGTGCCCTAAAACATTTAAATCAGGCAATAGAACTTGATCCCAAGGATACAGATGCCAGGGAAAGGCTGGCACATTATTATATCTTAAAAAAACAATTTGTGTTGGCAGAAAAGGAATATACAACTCTCAACGAAATTGATAATTCGAACCCTGATTATGTTTATGCATTAGCAGACCTGGCAAAAATACAGGAGAAATTTGATGTCGCAATTTCATTGTACGAAAAAGTATATGCCATGGATGCCAGTGCTATCTTTGCCCTGGAAACCGCTGCAAAGCTGGCTTTAAGTTTGCAAAAACTGGAAAAAGCTGAAACGCTTTACAAGGAATTGACAGAAATCGATTCACGCAATCCAAATTATTGGCAAATCTATTCCAACCTGGTTATTTCTCATGAAGATTTTGATGAAGGTCTCAGAGCCCTGGAGCGCTACGATGAATTAATGCCTGATAATTTGGAAACAGTTGGGAGGATTGGTTCAGTTTACTATGAAAAGGGTGATTTAGATAATGCAATTCGCTATTTTTTTAAAGCTTTGACACTCGATAGTACCAATGTATTAACATACCATTATATTTGTTCAATTTACAGGGAACAATCAGAGTTTGAAAAGTCTCTTAACTATTCAAAAAAAATGCAGTCCCGATTTCCTGACAATCCACAGGGATATTTAAATGAAGCATTGGTATTCCTGGCACAAAATGATGATAAGAAAGTGGTAGAGGTTTTAGAACCGATTTCTGACTTATTTCCGGAAGAATTTGCTGTACAATATTTGTTGGGTTCTTCATTTTATCAGTTAAAGCAATTGCAGGAATCTGAAAAATTCTTGGACCGTTCCGTTAAGATAGCACCCCAGTCAATAATTGCCTGGCATTCGCTAGCGATTATTTATGATAATACTGGAAGATTTGATGAGTCAGACAAGGTGTATGAAAAACTCATTGGACAAGATTCAACAGATGTACAGGCGATGAACAATTACGCCTATAGCCTGGCTGAACGAGGAGTTAGACTGGTATACGCATTAACATTGTCTGAAAAATCAAATGAAATCGACATGGATAATGCGGCTTATCTTGATACAATGGGATGGATACATTTCAAATTAGAGCATGTGGAAATTGCATTGAAATACATTGAACGGTCAGTAGAGCTTGATCCTACTAATTCCGTCGTGTTAGAACATCTTGGTGATATACTAGAAACTATGAATAGAATTGACGAAGCACGTGCAACCTACGAAAAAGCTTTGGAATTAGATGTAACAAATGAGCGTTTACGGACCAAGATTGACGAATTATAAATTTGCTCTAATCACAATTTTTTTTATTTCGTGTTACCAATTACGACATACATCTTCGTCTGATTTTGTACCACCTGTCAATAACGTTGATGAAGTAACAACATATAAGTATTGTAGTGGGGAAGGACTGGTTATCACAAAAGGTGTTGTAAAGGGTAATCTAAAATTCCGGTTTTCCACATCGCAAAATATGTCTTTCATCGAATTTAAAGATTTTTTGGGTCGGATTGTGATGGAAATGCAACTCCGTGAAAATGAACTAAGCGCTTATGATGTGTTGAGAAAGAAAGCCTACTCCCATGAACAATTGGTTTCAATGATGCCTATTCTTGAAGTATTTTCTGCGTCAGATATGCGGAATTCCTTATGGGGGATAGCACCTGAATTACCTGATACTGTTATTCAGAAGTATCTATCGAATATGCACATGGAATCCAAGCAAACAGATCAAGGCATTTTGCTTAATAAAATTGATGCCACGAGTAAGTTTAATGATCAGCATATGATCATTAAATTTTTGGTTCGTGAGTTTGATATTGTATACCCTGAAATGGATAATCGGATAGTCAATAATGGATAAAAAATCCCTATCTGTAGTAATCCCAGCTTATAATGAAGCAGAATCGATCCCAGAGTTGGTTAATCAATTACACCAGACTCTACTAAACGATATAGATCATGAAATAATATTTATTGATGATGGCTCAACCGATGGTACGGCTGAATTGGTTTCTACTCTGGCCCAGGAAAACAATTCAATCCGTGCAATTATATTTCACCGCAATTATGGAAAATCCGCCGCTCTGGCTGAAGGATTCAAGGTGGCACAAGGGGATTACATTGTGACGATGGATGCAGATTTGCAGGATGATCCAAATGAAATACCACACTTGATCACAAAATTGGAAGAGGGTTTTGATTTGGTTACTGGTTGGAAAAAAACCAGACGGGATCCCTGGACAAAACGGTGGCCATCCAAAATTGCGAATTTTGTAACTGGGATGATGACTGGTGTCAAAGTTCATGATATGAATTGTGGATTAAAGATTTACAGGAAGTCTGTGATCAAAACCTTGGACATATATGGTGGGCGTCATCGCTATATCCCGGCACTGGCTGGTCAAAAAAAGTTTAGAATTAGTGAGATTTCGGTTAATCATAGAGCTCGACAATTTGGAACAACAAAATATGGCGGGTCAAGATTATTCCATGGTTTTTTTGACCTGTTGACTATCCTGTTCATTTCAAAATACATCCAACAGCCACTCCATCTGTTTGGAACAATTGGTTTGCTAAGTTCGAGTATTGGAACATTGGTTGAGCTGTATATATTGTTTCTTAAATATTCATTAGGTGAACCCTTTCAAAAGCATGTTGCATTGTTATTATTTGGGGTCATGCTAATTGTAGTTGGAATCCAATTTATTACCCTTGGATTGCTGGGAGAAATGATTGCGCAAAATACCCAGGGTAACGAAGACCGGGTTCGGAAAATTATAAATCAACGCTAAATGGCTATACAATATAATTGTCGCTATTTTAAAGGTCATATCCCATGCAAGCCACATAAGGAATTAGGCGTTGAATGCAATCAAGATTGTTCCTCAAAGGATAGCACAGATTATAATATATTAATTGTAAAACTTGGCGCAATGGGAGATGTCATCCGGACAACCCCATTGCTGCACCGAATTAAAAGAGAATTCCCAAAAGCGAAAATATTTTGGTTCACAGATTTTCCTGAAGTCGTCCCCGAAGATGTGGATGTGATTTTGCCCTATATACTTAGGTCGATCGAGTGGGTAAAATCCACACCCTTTAGATGGGGAGTCAACCTGGATAAAGATCCAGATGCATGTGCAATATTTAGTCAGTGTATTGTTGATGAACGCTTTGGGTATGTGATAAATAATGGCGTACCGAAAGCGGTTAATTCATTTGCTGAACATAAATTTCTTACAGGTATATCAGATTCTATTAGTAAGAATAATTCCAAGCACTACCTGCAGGAAATATTCGAAATATGCGGCTGGGAATTTGAAGGGGAAGGTTACATTTTACCTGAGAAATCGGAAAACGCAGATGTAAAACATTTTTCGTTTTCCCAAAAGGTTATTGGATTAAATACAGGATGTGGTGGCAGGTGGAAAACACGGTTGTGGCCGGAGTCTCGTTGGAAAAACCTTATTGAAAACCTGCAGAGTATAGGGTCTCAGGTCATTTTACTTGGTGGACCGGAAGAAAATGAGAAAAATTTGCGCATATCCCAATCCTCTGGAGCCAAATATTTTGGAGTGCTTCCAATTACCGAATTTCTGTATCTCATGTCCAAATGCAATGTGGTTGTTACAGCGGTCACCATGGCTATGCATTTTGCAATAGGATTAAAAATACCGTTGGTGCTACTAAATAATATTTTCAATCCCAACGAATTTTATTTCTATACCAAATCAGAAATTGTGAGTCCGAAGACGGGGTGTGATTGCTATTATTTACCACAATGTCGGCGCGAAAATCCATGTATTAATGATATCAGCGTAGAACAAGTGACAAAGGCAATAATTAATATAATACCAAAATGAAGATTGCAATTGTCGGTACATTCCCTCCATATCGAGGTGGAATTACCCATTTCAACGTCACATTATTCCGCACCTTACAAAAAGAGCACGATGTAAAAGCATATAACTTCAGTGTGCAATATCCAGTATTTCTTTTTCCGGGGAAAACCCAATATGAAGAATCGGCTAATAAGGATTATGATCGATATCCACGGATTTTGAATGCAGTCAACCCATGCAATTGGAAAAAGGTTGGCCGGAGGATAGGAAAAGAACGACCGGATTTGGTAATATTTAAATTCTGGATGCCCTTTTTTGCACCTGCTTTTGGTAGCGTAGCAAAAAAAATAAAACACGTATCACCCATTACAAAAATCCTTGTAATCCTGGACAATGTTATTCCCCACGAACCCAAATGGTGGGACCTCCCAGTAACCAAAAATTTTTTCAAAAAGGTAGATCATTTTATTGCCATGTCAAATTCAGTAAGAGATGATTTATTGTCCATATTCTCCGATTTAACGATACCTGTTGTAGCTCATCCCATCTATGACATCTTTGGGAATAAAATTGATAGAGAAGTTGCAAAATCAAAGCTGGGTTATGATCAGGATGAGAAAATAATTTTGTATTTTGGATTTATTCGTAAATACAAAGGTGTTGATTGGCTGATCAGGGCGATACAGTTATTGAAAGCACGATGGACTGGTTTTCAAGTGATCATCCTGGGTGAAAGCTATATTGATACCAAACCATATATAGAGCTGGTGGAATCATCCGGTGTAAAAGATATAATCGATATGCAGATTCGATTTGTACCTGACATAGAAGTCAGCGAATACTTTTGTGCTGCTGATGTAGTTGTTTTACCCTATAAATCGGCAACACAAAGCGGAATTGCACAAATTGCCTTTCATTTCAATCGGGGTTTGGTTGTCACGGATGTGGGGGGATTGTCAGAAATTGTACCAGACGGAAAAGCCGGTTTGGTCGTAGATCCAAATCCGGAAGCGATTGCCATTGGACTGAAAGCATATTTCACCGATCTAAATCAAGAAGATGTTGAGGCGTATATAGAGACTTACAAGTCTACATTTTCATGGGAATACTTTTGTGGGCAACTTCTGAAGACTGTCAATGATGGATAAAACGGTCGCGATAATTATCCTTAACTGGAATGGTGCGGATTTAACCATCGAATGTTTAGAGTCATTAAAAAACATAGCCTATAAGCAGGCAAAAATTCTCGTTGTAGATAACGGGTCAATTGACGATTCGGTAGAAAGAATTTCTTCCGCATTCCCAGCTGTTCATATTTTTGAAACTCATAATAATTATGGTTTCGCCGGTGGAAACAATCGAGGATTTCAGTATGCGAATGAAAAATGGGATCCTGAGTACTGTATTTTCTTAAATAATGATACGACTGTGGATGAGGGGTTTGTTGATTCATTGCTTCTACCATTTGAAAATGAACGTGTTCATGCCACAGTTCCTAAAATCTATTACTATAATTCTCCCAACGTGATATGGTATGCTGGTGGTCGTATCAATCTGTGGCTAGGTAAAAGCTGGCATGTTGGAATTCGTGAGATGGATGAAGGTCAGTATAATGAAAATAATAATACTGATTATGCCACTGGTTGTTGTCTAAGTATTCGATCAGATGTATTTAAAAAAATAAACGGTTTTTCAGAATCCTTTCGTATGTATGCAGAGGATGCAGATTTATCCTTAAGGATAAGAAGTGCGGGTGGACAAATAATGTACATCCCTGATTCAAAAATATGGCATAAAGTATCGGCATCCGTTGGTGGATCTTTATCGGTAAAGAAAATTATCAGAAAACTCAGGGGAAATTTTCAATTATTAATGCTGCACGCCAAGTGGTACCAATGGATTACGATCGTATTATTTTCACCGATACAATTTGTAATTGGGCTGTCAAAGTATTTACGTTTTAGATAATTATTCCCAATCTTCATCTTTATAAAAATGATGGGATATTTCTTCAGTCAATTTTCTGATTGCTATTATTTGATCTTTTGTTAGCCGATTTTGCCAGTTTTTGATATTGG